>JBJORF010000026.1:0-44418 GCA_046049545.1 Cyanobacteriota bacterium
AAGAAAGATGAGAAGATTTAATGAGGATTAAGATTCGATTTTTAGGTTTGCTTAGCTCTTGAGTTCGCTTTTAGCTCACTTTTAGCTCGCTCAGGGCAACTTGCTCGGTGAAATTTGTTCCATTCCGTGCATCATATCAGCGCTATTCATATGAAAAATTTAACTCGATCCGGGGCGGCACTACCGCATGCCAGTGCGACTCACTCCCGGCCGGTCGCATCCGCTCATGCCGTTGGGCTGCTGGGGCAGATTCCCCCAGAGCGCGTTGGGATTCACGGTGAATATGATCATGCCGGACTGGCGAAGCGCGTGACGCTTGCCCTCCAGCAGGAATTTGACGCTTCCCTGGTGGCGCAGCTAGCGATCAGTCAACGGGGACGGGTGGTTTTGGTGTATGGTCAGGGTCTAGAAACGCGGTGGGTGCGGCAGGTGACGCGGTTGATTCTAACAATCGACGGGGCAGATTACGTCGAAGTGTTCGACACCGCCCAAACCCGACAACTCGTGGCTTAAATCGGCGGCGCGATCGGTCAAACCGGCTGCTGACCGTAATAGGGCAATACCGTCGACCAGTGGGGACGATCGCCGCTGATGTAAGCGTTTCGGGTAATCGTCAGCAACGCTGCTGCATAGCGTCCCTGCGCTGGCGAGGCTTCATGCCGGAGGACTTCAGGGACAGCCGCTAAAGCAGTCTCCCACGACGCTGGCGTGAAAATTCCATCGGCTTGCAGGATTTTGTAATTCGCGGCGTTGTGGAATTGGTAGATGCCACCGTGGAGTTCGCCTCGCTGGGCGGGCATTTGCACGGCGATCGGTTGATCGGACTGCGCCATCGATGCCGCGATCGCCACCAAACTCGATACCCCAAACAGCGGCAGATCGAGCTGTTGCGCCAAGGTACGCCCCAACACCACCCCCAATCGCGTTCCCGTAAATCCCCCCGGCCCGATCGCCACGGCAATGTAAGCCAAAGCCTGCCAGTCTTGCGGCGGCAGGAATTCGCTTAAGCATTGATGGAGCTGATTGGAAGCATCACGACCCAAATCCCAAGCCATCGATCGCCGATCACCTTGGCCGTCATCAATCGCAAACCCCAATTCCGGACTACCCGTATGAATCGCTAAACCGTATTTTTGAGCCATCGTCATGCCGCATCTCGCCCTGCACGAATCGCCTGTCCAAAGCCAATCACCACCACCATATTCGACAGCGTGAGAAACGCCTCCGCTGCGCCATGTAATGCGTCAACATTCGCTAATTCTGCATTAAAGCGAACCTTAGCGTAAATCCCAGCGGGAATCGTCACCACCACAAACAGCAACAGTAAATAAAATCCCCAGAGTGCTAGTTTTGGGGTTTGTCCCGATCGCTGCAAAAACCACAAAAAGCCCAAATAGGGAAACAGCGACAGTGCGAATAGCGTTTCCTTAGACATCCTTGACCTCCGGTTTCACCGCCTGCCGCCAGATCCACCAGGCTGCTGCCATCATCGTACAATTACCCACCAGCGTCATCGCTGCTTGCAACGTCACCAACCATTCTAGCCGCACGGCATTGTCGTAGAAATGCCAGGTGCAGGCACACATCGCACTGATCAGCGCTGGCAGCATCCCCCAGCAAAGCATCCGCCAAGCAGGCCGCGCCATCACGATCGCAAATTGCCAAATCAATGCAATCACCGCAATCCACTCGATCACGCTAGAAATATGGATCATCCAAGTTGGGATGGAAAGTACGTGCATGACAGCATCCCCAAAGGTCGGACATCATCCTACCAAAGATCCCTGGCCCAATTACGCATCCCGATCGGCCAATTCCCCGTAGAATTCAAGGGCACTGAACTTTCTCTTGAGCGACCCATGAAACGCGCCGTGCTTTGCGGATACTACGGCATGGGCAACGGCGGCGATGAAGCGCTGCTGGCCACCCTGCTGCAAATGCTGCCCGCCGAGATCGAACCGATCGTCCTGTCCAAAACGCCGGTGGCCACAGCGGCGCGCTATCAGGTCGAAGCGGTCGATCGTTGGAATTTCTGGGCTGTGCTCGGGGCCCTGCGGCGGGCACAGCTCTTCATTTGGGGCGGCGGCAGTTTGATCCAGGATGTTTCCAGCCAAATTAGTCCGCTGTATTATCTCGGGCTGATGCAACTGGCCCAGCTCTTGGGACTCCGCACGATCGCCTGGGGTCAAGGCATTGGCCCGCTCACCCGACCGCTGACCAAACGCCTGACTCGGCGGGTACTGGCGGGCTGTACGGCAATCAGTGTGCGCGATCGCGGCTCCGCTGAGTTGCTGGCGCAGTGGCAAATTCCCCATACTCTGGCTCCCGATCCGGTCTGGGCAATGGAAACCGATTCGCCGATTCGATCGGTGCAGCCCCAGCTCACGGTGGCGGTGAATCTCCGCCAGCACCATAGCCTCACCCCCGATCGGCTCACCACCTTCACCCAAGCCCTGGTCGAATTTCAGCGCCGCACCCAGGCGCATATTCTGCTGGTGCCGTTTCAGTACAGCTTGGATTTCGATCTGGCAGCGGGGCTAGCCCAGCAGGTACCGGGGGCAGAATTAATCGAGTTGGAAGATCCAGAGGAACTGCGGCGGCTGTTCGATCGGGTGGATCTGGCGATCGTCATGCGGCTCCATGGTTTAATCATGGCGGCAGCAGCAGGCGCACGCTGTTTTGCGCTCAGCTATGACCCGAAGGTGACACAAGTATCGACGAATTTGGGGCTAGCCTTCTGTGAAATGGCCCAGCTCCCCAACGATCCCACCGTCCTAACCCAAACCTGGCTCCAGATTGCGATGGAACCCGGTTTGAGTCGTGAGAAACGTCAGGAATTAGCCAAGGCGGCAAAGGCACACCGTGAACTGCTGCGAGCGCTCTAGCGCAGCAGCAAGATGGAGAAGATGAGCAATACCGCGATCGCGCCCACAATCACTAACACCTGCCGCTGGTCGTCCCACCATTCCGGTGTAAATGGGGCGGGTGCTTTGGGATTAATGCTGGTGGGGCCGAAAAATGGGGCGCGGGGCTTGCGGGCACCGGGGCGCTGGACTGCGGCGATTTGTTGGTTCACATTGCGATAGAGGGTGCAGTCCTGGGCATGGGGGCGTTTGTCGTAGTCGCAGGAGTCATCAGCGTGGTAGGCGCAGCTCAGGCAGAGCGATTCTCCCGCTTGGGCGCGATGCAATTCGATTCCCGCATGACCAAAGGCTTTCAGTTCGGCCCCACAGGCTTTGCATTTCACATCGGTGGATTTGACCGCACTGCCACAGCGATAACATTGCCCCATCGATCGCCCTTCCTGACCTATCAGAATTTTGGTTTCATTAATTCAATTATACCCAGCGTGTTTCATGGACTTGAAAGAGAGATTTATGGGGTTAGTATTTCTTTGAATTAAATAATAATTCAAAATATCCAACCGTAGAGAGATACGATCGTACCGATCGACTGGCTATGCTTAATCAATAACTAATGCCGTCCGATCGTTCCCATGGCCTTCGACAACCTTTGTAAACTCCTCGCTGAAAAGTATCCTCAAACCTTCACTGAATGGCTTTTTGGTCAAGTTTCTGAACCCGTAGAATTGCTCAAAACTGAACTCAGCATCGAACCGATTCGCGCCGATGCAATCACTTTTCTCCGCACCTCCGGGCGCATCCTCCACTTTGAGTTCCAAACCCACTGGCCCACCGAGCCACCGATGCCGCTGCGCTGCTTGGATTATTGGGTGCGATTATATCGATTCTATCGCTTGCCGATTAGTCAAGTTGTCGTGGTGCTTTTGCCTCCCAGCGCCGAAACCACGATCGAAACTGCCTTCCGGCTCGAATCCACAAATCACGAATTTACCGTCATCAAAATGTGGGAGCAAGACCCAGCAATCTTTCTCCAAGATCCGGTATTGTTACTGTTCGCGACATTAATCCAAACGTCAAATGCCACTGCATTTCTCCAACGGGTCGCCGATCGGGTTGCCGCGATCGCACCAATTGAAGAACGGCAACAAGTTTCAGCCTACGTGCAGCTCATGGCAGGTCTGAAGTACAATAAAGAAACGATCAAGCAAGCCTTCAGTGAGGGGATTATGCGAGAGTCAGTCATTTTCCAAGAAATTATCCAAGAGGGTGAAAAGCGCGGCAAGGCCAGAGGTGAAGCTAGAGGTGAGGCAAGAGGTGAAGCCAAAGGTCGCATTGCAATTGCCCGAGAGCTGTTAGCGGATGGTATGCCGATTGACAAAATTGCCCGCCTCACCCAACTCTCGATCGACCAGCTTCAGCAAATTCAGCAAGACTCCAACACTTAGCCGCTTTGCGCCGCCACGATCGCATACTCCTGACTCGCGACAATCTCAAACGATCGGCCCACCCGTGCTTGAAATGCCATCTCCACGCGCTCCAGTTCCGCCACAGGAATTGCCTTCCACTGCGCCCGCGATTCCCAGCGCACCACCATAATCAGTTCCCCTATCTGCGCGGGATTGACCCAAACTTGTTTATCGACATAGCCGGGACAACTGGCTAAAAATGCCGTCCAAACCGCTGCATCTGCTGCTAAGCAACGATCGTGCCATTCCTCCGGCACCGCCAAAACCAACCATTCCACCACCATTATCCAAGCTCCAATTACAATCGCCATTCCATCATCCAACATTACGTTCGGTAAACCCCATGGGATTACCACACCCCAGATTGAATTCCGTTTGGCACAATGAAAGATAGGTCACATTCAACGACCCGTAGACCACGTTCACCTCTCGCCCGCGATCGCCCAATGGATAACAACAACTGGCTGAATCAATTGCTTATGCTTGGCGTGGGCACTACCTCGATCGCCGCTGAGAAATTCCGGGAAGTTAGCGAACAATGGGTGCGCGATGGCAAACTCAACCCCGAACAAGCCGCCGGATTTGCCAATGACCTGATGCGTCAAATGCAAATGAACCAAGGCGACCTCGAAGCCCAGTTTCAAAGGCAATTGCGCAATATTATGCAAGATATGGGCCTCGCCCGCCAATCGGAAGTGGATGAATTGCGCGGTCGCATCGATCGGCTCGAACGCCAAGTCCGCGAACTCGAAAATAAGCGCTGGTAATCCCCCCGCATAAGGACGAATGATGGATATTAATTTGCCCCAAATCGAAGCGCGGAAGCAAGCGCTGGAAGATGCTCGTGCTGAATTGAAACAGCATTTTGTTGGAATTGACGACATCATTGATGATTTACTTGACTACATTCAGATCTGGTATTTGATGCCGGAAATTTTGACGCGCCCGATCGTGGTGAATCTTTGGGGCATGACGGGGGTGGGGAAGACTGACTTGGTGCGGCGGTTGGTGAAATGTTTAGATTTTCAAGATCGATTTGCGGAAGTTGAGTTGAGCAATGTTGATTCAACTTCCTGGCAGCGATCGGTGAGCGATGTACTGTCCAGCAATAACATCAACGACGGCAAAGCCGCGATCGTGCTGTTTGACGAAATCCAGCGGTTTAATACCCTGAATCCTGATGGAACCCCGATCGAAACCACGAAGTTCATGGACTTCTGGGAATTGCTCAGTGACGGTAAGCTGTCGAAGCGCAGCAAAATTGATCTGGATTATTATCTCCAGGATTATCTGTATCAACAGAAGGACAATAAGCGGCGGCGCGATCGGGGAGAAACTGATGTCGAAGAAAATCCAATGCTGGGCTTTTACGAAGCGCAGAATTTGAAGGAAATTCTCGGTATGGAATATGAAGTCGCTGATCTTGCGGATATGCCCCGCTGGCAAATGATCGAAAAGATCCAGCAGGCGAAGCAGAAAAAGCAAGTGCATGAACCGATCGACCATGCCCAAACGCTGATCTTAATTAGCGGCAACTTGGATGAAGCCTTTGCCATGGCCCATCAAACGGCGGAGGCCGATGTGGATGCCGATATTTTCCATGCGTTCACCGAAAAGATTACGTTGGTGGATGTGAAAAATGCCCTGAGTCGGAAGTTTCGCCCGGAGCAAGTGGCGCGATTTGGCAATATTCACTTAATTTACAAGAGCTTGAAACGCGCGGACTTTGAAGCGCTGATTGCCCATGAGATTCAGGCGATCGCCGATCGTACTGCGGAAAAATTTGGCGTTGCGATTACCGTTGATCCAACGATTCACCAGTTGATTTATAAGAACGGTGTGTTTCCAGTTCAGGGCGTGCGGCCTGTATTTTCCAGTATCGTCGATATTTTGGAAACGAATTTGTCGAAGTTTCTGTTTACGGCGCTGATGAACCAACATCGCACCGTGACGATCGGCTATGATTTTGCGACTTCGGAAATTATTGCGATGATCGGATCGATGACGCAGCGCCTACCGTTTACGGGCCGCATCGATAAGATTCGCCAAACCAATCGCCAGGATGCGGTAACGAATATCAGTGTCCATGAAGCGGGCCATGCCGTGGCTTACATGGTGCTGTTCGGGCTTGCACCGCTTCAGCTTAAATCCAAAGTTGCTGATAGCTACGCCAGTGGTTTCACCTTCCCGCACCAGATCCATGCCACTCGCGAAACTCTGCTGAATAAAATTAAAATTTATCTTGCAGGCGGTTTGGCCGAGGAACTGATTTTTGGCCCCCAAAATGCCTCGATCGGGCGAGCCCACGATCGTGAACAGGTCAACCAATTGGCGGTGGATTTTATTCGCCGCTATGGGTTTGAGCCGAAGTATCAGGCCAACTATGCGATGGATGATGCCTATGAGTTGAATAAATTCACCACCGATCGGGCGATCGAGCAGCTGATTCGCGATCTCGTCAGTGAAACCGAAACCTTGTTGCAAGCCCAGGAAGCAGTGCTGCGGGACTTGGCCCAAGCCTTGGCAACGCAGGGTGAGTTGGCAGCGGCCCAATCGGCGGCGATCGCGAATCAACACAACCTCCCAGTGACGGTGAAGGAAGAAGGCTTCCTGTATATTCCCAACTACGCCGGAATCTTTGAGTCGCAGTCCTGATTGTTTTAATCACAGGCCCTAGGGCTGTTTGGCGACGACGGTGCCACCGCGCTGAAACGTCCGCCAGGAGTCGCGTAACGCCTTTGGGGCGGGATACTGCTGATCATAAACTGTGATCACGTTGGTTAATTCCCGCCCCGCTGGTTTAAGAATTTTGTTGCCTTTGGCAAGGCCGACGGAAGTGCCGCCATCGAGGTTCATCGCCTCGTGGTTGCCCAGCGCCGCCATGATTTTGGCTTCTTTGTGGAGGGTGACGGGACTCAGGAAGGTGACAAGCATCAGCGACCGTCCGGATTTTGGGTAGCCGATGGCGACGCGCAGGGCGGCCCCTTCGGTCATTCCGCGATCGCTAAAGCCTTCTGCCTGGGGCTGAATTTTAATCTTGCCCTGACGGATGAGACGCGGGCCAGCGGTAATCGAGAACCAATGCTGATCCCATTGAGGTTTACCATCGACCCGCGCCGTGGTCATTTCGGGGCGGTTGCCCAGCCGCAGGCCGAGGGTGGTGCCGTAGTTTTCCCAGGGGCTAAATTTGAGAAAGCGGCCCCCGGAGACGAGATTGCCCATCACCCGCTTCTGTTTATCCATGCTGAAGAACGTGCCGTTGACGGTGACCGCGGCCCGGTGGCGGCGCACCATGCGGGTGAATTGCTCATCGCCTCGGCTGGCTTTGCTGTTGTTCGCTTGTTTGGCATCATGGGCCAGTCCCACATCGAGAAAAACTTCCGGGTCAGTCAGGTCGACCAGCGTAATGCAGATTTTTTCTCCAGCGATCGTTCGACAGCCCATCGGAACAGGTTTTGCCGTGGAAAATTGGGTGGGTAAGGTAATCGCTGGATTGGCAGCCGATTGCGCCGATTGATCCAGCGGCAGCGGTAATTCAGGATTTTGGGCGATGGGCGGCGGGGAGGCGGGGGGACGCGTCCGATCGGCCAGCCACCCGCCACCAGTCACCAACGCAATACTGCCAAACAACGGCCCGAGCCAGCGCAATGGGTGATGATTGCGGGCGCGGGGGGATGGGGATTGTGGGGTAGGATGACCCATCTGATGATCCTGACTGCGGTAATTGATCATGCCCGATTTTGGCGCTAAAAACCAGCGCGGCCTCACTCCGGTCTAACAAATCTATCGGCCCAATGCCCAGGAGTTATGCAAAGGCTTTACAAAATCACGTTAATTGTAAAAATTCTGGGGTCAGCGCGCAATGCCGCACCCATTCATTAACGCCCGCTCATCAGCCTGGCCCACCTATTTGCGGGGTTTCTGAACCGGAAATTTCGCGGCCGGGACATATTGCCAAACCCCCAGCGCATTTTGACGAATCTTGAGAATTTCCCCGTAGGGCAAGTCGTTGATCCGATCGCCCTTAATAAACTTCACCTGTCCCGTAATCCCGCGATGATTCACGGTTTCAAAAAAACGTTGGAGTCCCTGTCGAGTCGGTGGCCCGAGCTGTTTACTCTGCCGATTCTGCAATGCTTCCTGAGCCAATCCTTGGGCCATGATCGTAAAAACATCGTAGGACATCGCCGTTCGCCAAGTGACATGCTGCTTCCAGCGATTAACAAACGGATTTTTACCCGCTTGGGTCGCCTTCTCCGGGAACCAAGGCACATAGAGTTCCAGCCCATCCAGGTTCTGCGCCAGCACCGGATCACCGATGAGCCGATAATTATAAAATGTCGGTGTGCCCAACAGCTGAAAGCCCAAGTCTTGGGCAAGTTCTGCGATATGAAAGGCTTCAGGCAAATATTCAATATGCGGCGCCAGCAGCAACGTATGAATATTGCGCTGTTTAAGGCCGCGCAGCATGGTAATAATTTCGCGTTCAGTTTTAGGGCGATCGCTGTCCGAAATACAATTCTCGATCGTCGTCGCTCTGGCTTGCAACAGTTTCTCAAACGCAATTCCAATATCCCGATTGTCGCGCGATCGCCGATCGGCACAAATGGCCACCATACCTTGACCGTAGCGATTTTGACGCACCGCCTCCGCCAAGGGCCGAATAAACTCGCGGCGCTGGGGCAACATCCGATAGACCGAACTGCCCAGCCCCGCGAACGCATCAAAAAATGCCGTCGGCGTGACCATCAGTAAACCATCGCGATCGTAAATGTCGGCTGCATCCCGCGCCGCGTCCGACGCATTGGGCCCAATCACCGCTTTGATGTTTGAATTTTTGACCACCGTCTGCGCCAACTGGGGCATGATTGGATTGCCCTGGGGGTCGCGCCCATTGCCATCGGCCAAAATCAGCACTTCAATATATTGCCCTTGACCCATCGCTTCATTCTGGGCTTGGGCAATGCCGCGTAGCATTTCTTCTGCCGTCACCGGACTGTTGCCTTGGAGCGGGACACTGGCGACGATCGTTCCTAGGGGCATGGCGGAATCGAGGCGAACTTTCGCGTTATTGGCATAAATTTTAATTTCCGGATATTCACTGCCTTGATTCGTTTGGGCAAAGGCGGAAAATTCCTGCTGCGCTTCTCGGTAGCGTCGTTCTTGAAAGGCTTTGAGGGCCGATCCCAGCTGTTCCCGTTCGTCGGCACTGTAATTGCCTAAGAGCTGCTCACCGAGACTATGGCGCGCCTCGTACAAGACCTGCGCCGATGCCGTTGCACTGACGGTAGGCGGGGCGATCGCCTTCGAGCTTGGCAATGGCAATGATTGCTTCCAGAGTAACCCACCCAAAACCGCAACGATCGCGGCCATAAAAAACATCGCCCCATATTTCCAAACCCGCTGCAACACCCCGAAACGCGGATAGCGGAGCTCGGGGGCAGCCGGATTTTGATAAATTACTGGGAGCCAGGAAGCATAGGGCAGGCGCGTTTTGCTTTCCTTGAGTTTGCGGCGGGCGGCATGGACGGATTGATTCACGGATTTGCCACGCGAAAAACTAATTAGAAATGTCTGAAGAAACATCTGCGCGATCACGTCCGGAATCGGTTGACGCATGACGATCGTGTAGGGAATTTTCAGATCTGCCAGCTTTGCCGCGATGCCGACACCATCACAGGAATTAAACAGCGCCAGTTTCAAGCCATTCTCCACCGAGAATTGCAGCGCATCATGCAAGTCATCCAGCGATAGGGTCTCGGCGGCATTCAGGGAGATTTCTCCGGTGCGCGCCTGACTGCGGCTATGGCCCATAAACAGCAGCAAGTCCCAGGAAGCATGCCACAACTGATCTAACAGTGCTTCCTGGGTCGGCTGCTTCAGCAGCGTCACCTGCATCCCCGGAATTAATTCGATCGCCGTGAGATCGAGCTGCGCCTGAGTGCCCGAGGTATCCCCCTCGATCGCCAGCACCTTCACAGGCAACTTCAGCCGTCCTGCATTCGGGCGAAAATCCGAACTCAGAATTACCTCCGCATCGGGATAAGCCTGCTCAAACAATTGCCACACCTGCCAGGGCAACCGCAATATTACCGGATCATCCGTCTGCACAAAAAACTTTAACCCCCTCGCTTGCGGCAATGCCTGCAACAATGGCACCACCAACGCCTGCACCACCGCACCTTGCATCAGCCAGTGATTCATCGCCGCCGCCAGGGCATCTGCCGCCGATCGACAGTCATCGACGCGATCGACATTCGTCACCTGCACCGTCGGAATCCGAATCAGCGTGCCTTGCCCCAAATTGCCATATACCCCCGTCCAATGCTGAAAACTGGCTTGCACAGCGGGTGCGGGGGGCAACTTACCATCCCAAGTGACCTGCTTGAACCGATCGGGATGCGAAACCCGTAAGGTAAACGGAAATCCCGTCTCCAGACTACCTGCCCCAATTTTCAAAATCACTACAGCTTGCTGCCGCATCGCCACCGCATCCCTACACTAGACCAAGAAGCTGCCTCAGCAGTTTAGATCGTTCTTCCATCGGATTACAAGGCCAAATCCGGCCGCACACGCCAGACCTTTAGGCCACAAAATGTTCAACATACTCACCCTCGCCATAGGCCACCTGCACCGCAAAGCGCTCCTCGGGCTTGGCGCTGAACTTGAGTTGGATATAGTGATCGCGTTCCCGTGCCATCGCCACGAGAAAAGCTGCCCCCGCCTCGTCCCGCCCCGCCAGTTGCAAACCAGCGGGTAAATGCTGCTGCTGGGTGGGATACACCCGGAGCAGCACCGCCAGCTCATCATTCGGTTTGCGCAACGTCGAGACCACCAACGCGATCGCCGCCCCATCCAAGTACAGGCCCAAATCTACCCCCCGCCGTACCCCCGCAGCGGGATGATCTGGCTGCAAGCTCCAGAGCCGTTCGACTAAGCGCCAACGCTGCTCTTCGTCATCTTCGGTGACCGATCGGAGCTGTTGCAGAACTTGGGCCACTGCCGCCGCCCGATCGGCAACAGGGCGCTGTTCCACCAACGGCAAACAAGCAAACTCGGGTACCGGAGCGGCTAACGAAAGCACCGTTTGCCATTGCTGGCCGAACGCCGCGACCTGCCCTTGGAGCCAATCACTCAGCCGCTGCCGCGACGGCTCTAGACAATCCAGTAGGGTTTCCAAGGGGCCAAACTGCACCGCCGCTACCCAGTCTTCCACCCAGATCCGCGATCGTAATTGCACAGCGGTTAAGAAACCCACTAATGTCGCCTCACAACCCGCCGGATCGAGCTGTACGGCCACATAACCCAATCGGCCCCGCTGGCGACTCGCAGCAATTTGGCAATGGCTGCCCTGCACCACACAGCATTCCAAGCGCTGCCCCAGTTCCGGCAGATACAGATCCGCCACCTGGGTCTGGGGGTGATTTTGGCTATGGCTTTCCGCCCGATCGACCCTCACTTCCATCCAGGTCAGATAGGTCTGAAGCGCTTGCACTGCCAGCGTATTGTGATACACCTCAAGCGCGATCGCTGGATCGTTCTGGCAGTCCGCCATGATTTGGGCCAATTGCCGATCGGCAGCCGTCAGCGGGATCACAATATCAGAACAGTCGGAACGGTTGGTCAGCATAGGATTGGGAGAGAGACGAGTTGGGCGGAAAATGTGTTGGGCGGAGAATGCGTTGGGCGGAAAATGCGTTTGAAAAGCAACACCGGGCTCAGATCAGGGCCCCGCTGAACCAAAATCCTGCAACACCACCCGCACCTGCGGCACACAGCGATTCGTCCAAAAACTCGCTAGGGTCGGAATGGGCGCACCATAATGCGCTGACATGGCCCGATAGGTGTCACGATCGCGGCGCACCAGCCATTGGGCTGGCTCACAGCTCAGCCCCAACATATCTTGAAATAGCTCATAGCAGTTGATCGCGGGTTTACCTTTAACATGCACGGATTGGGTCATCGCCCGCGCTTCCCACCAGGCTTTGCACATGCCTTCCAGCATCAGTTGACTGTCGGGTTCCGCCCGCAACCGATCGGCCCAGGTACTGCCCTCACCGCCATCGATCGCAAAATCCTGCATCCGCCGCTGAAGCTCCGTCCAAGCCGTACTTTGCAAGGTTTTCAGATCCCACTTCAGACGATTATTCATCCAGGTCAGCACCGCACCGCGATCGGCTTCATACTTATGAAAATTTTTCAGCACGTACAGCCACAAGCCCGATAGCGCTTCGGCATAGAGTTCTGGCGACACGCCGGGGGCACCCCAGAGCTTACGCGACTGTTGCACCCGGAGACAAAAGCGATTCACCAAGCGTCGCCGCGCCGCTGCCCCCTCCGGCAGCGCCAAAATCGCCTCAATTAACTGACGCAGCTCTTGATCCAAAACATCATTCATCGGCAGCACTCGCCCAGGGGTAGCACGAACAATCAGACGACTGGCTTGACTTTGACTAGCTTGGCCTTGACTAGCTTGGCCTTGACTGGCAAGCACAGGCCGTCCTTGTACTGTACAACGCGATCGTCTGACACCATAGTCTACGGCTGCAACCATCCATCTACGCTCCCGGCGGCAATCAATAATGAGTTATCAGACGCACTGGTGGCATTTTCTGAGCTGTTTACAAAACTTCACAAAACCCGCAGCACCGCCCCGAAACGCCGTAAAATAGCAGCAAGCAAAATTCTCCCGATCATTCCCCGTGAACGCCTCTCTCCCTCGCATCCGCTTCCTGCAAACCCCCACCAGTGACGCTTGGATCGCGCAGGCGATCGGCAATATTGATACAATTTTGCTCGATCATTCCCACTGTGAACGCAAGGCCGCCGGGGTCGCCCTGAACCTCATGTTTCGCTATCCGGCGGCAACGCGCTTGGTACAACAACTCACGGAAATCGCCCAGGAGGAGCTGACCCACTTCGCCCAGGTCAACCAAATCCTGCACGATCGGGGCATTCCCCTCGGCCCGCTCCCACCCCCACCCTATGGCGCGAAACTCAATCAGCAAATTCGGCGGGATGAACCCCATCGCCAGTTGGATACATTATTGGTTTCCGGTTTAATCGAAGCCCGGAGTCACGAGCGGTTAGGCTTACTGGCGCAGCATTGTCCCGATCGGGACTTGGCGGAATTTTACGGCAGTTTGATGGCTTCGGAGGCGCGGCACTATGGCGTGTATTGGGTGTTGGCCGATGAATCCTACGATCGGGCGGTGGTGAATGCTCGCCTCGAAGAACTAGCTGCTGTCGAAAGCGAAATTCTCAGTCAGCTCCATCCCCAACCGCGCATTCATAGCTAAATGTCACAAGCTAAATGTCACAAGCCTATCGTACCTTTTTAATCCGATCGTGGGAGCCGCGCGATCGTGAAGCCGCCGCTGAAGTGATTCGCGTTGCCTTGGCGGAGTATGGCTTAGGCTGGGAACCGATCGGAGCCGATGCGGATGTGCTTCAGATTGAAACGGCTTACTGGGCCAAAGGTGGGCAATTTTGGGTTGTGGAGCAGGCGGGGGAAATCGTTGGCACGGCGGCGTTTTATCCCATCGATCGGGGCAATCGCGCGGTCGAAATCCGCAAAATGTACCTGCGCGCTGACGTGCGGGGCCAAGGCTTGGGGCGTTATTTACTCACCCAGTTAGAGCAGACGATCGCTGCTGAAGGGTACCAGCAAATCTGGGTCGAAACCGCTTCTGTCCTGCGCGAAGCGGTACAACTCTACGAAACATCGGGCTATCAACCCGGCACCGAGGTCGAAACTAAACGCTGCGATCGCATCTACTTGAAACAAATTTGAAGCAAATCTAATTTAAGTCAAGTGCAAGTCAAGTCAAGTCGCTTGGCGCTGCGATAACACTGTCCAACAAACCGCCGCGCGATGCGTTTCCGTAGAATCACGTCCGTAGCCAAATTGACTTCCGCATTCCTAACGATGTGGCCCGCGCAATCCCAAGCGAAGATAAGCCTATAAGGGGTATTACCATCCGTTCTGGTTTTTAGTTCAGTCAATTGTTGGCAAAGCACCGTGAGCTTCACCCAATTCCTCACGGTTCACGCTTGATTGCACCGCAAGCTGCTGTTTGTCCAATTAATTGACCATCGCTCCAATGGGCGAGTCGTGCTGTCATCACCGTTCCATCCCTTCAGGGCTTCACCAAGTTAACGATCGAAGACTACCACCCAATACTCACGATCGCGCCTTTTGCTCAAACCGCCAGGATGCATAATTCGTGATTCGTACTGCCCCGATCGGTGGGGTGATTACATTCCCGATCGGTCGCGCATTGCGATTCTTATTTTGCCCCTTTCATCCTTGTGCTGCAAGCCATTGCAGCCTGTTAGCCATGAATCCAGAGATGACGCAGTTGAACCATGATCTGATCGCGCTGTCCCAGCAACGCGCGACAGGAGAACTTATTGTCCGCTATAAAAATGATGTTGTGCCCCCTTGGAAGCTCTATTTCTACATGGGCCGTCTTGTCTACGCCACGGGCGGGGAACATTCCGCACGGCGCTGGTACCGAGCGATGAAACAGCATTGCCCCGAGATTCTCAACAGCGGCTGGCTGAACCAAGCCCAAGCCACGGAGCATCCTTGGGAAGTGGATATTATCAATCAAATGGTGGCCCAAAACCTATTGAGCACCGCCCAAGCGAAAATGATCACCCAAAGCATTGTGCAGGAAGTGATGTTCGCACTGATTGAGCAGCGGTTCACCACCAGCCAATGGAAACCCAACGTGAAAATCGCCCAGCACAGTGCGTTTCTCTCCGTTGAACAAGTCATTGCCGATGCTCAGCAAATGCGGGAAGGGTGGCGCGGCTCCGGCCTGGGCTATTTGCAAGACTGGATGGTACAGTTCTCACCCGACCTTGCACCAGTCCTCAAAAGCCCGCCCAACTTAGCTTCTCAAGTTTCTGCGGCGACTTTTCAGAGCATGATTCGCTTACTGCAAGGCAAATTGACCCTGTGGGATGTGTCTTTGCATATGCGTCGTCCGTTGGCAGATGTGATGCGTGTTTTGCTGCCGTTTATTCGGCAAGGCATTATCGAGCTGCAAAATATTCCTGATGTGCCCTTGCCCTGCCCCGTGCCCAGCGTGACCGAACCGCCGATCGCCACCCCGGCCACCAAGCAGTTAATTGCTTGTATTGATGACAGCCCGGCGATCGGCCAAATCATGGAGTCGATTTTGTTGCCCCAAGGCTACGAAGTACTGTCGATTCTCAATCCGCTACAAGGCATCAGCATTTTGCTGGAACGCAAACCAGACTTGATTTTCCTCGACTTGGTGATGCCGAATACCAATGGCTATGAGCTTTGCACCTTCCTCCGCAAAACCACCTCATTCCAGGAAACGCCGATTATCATCCTCACGGGTAACGATGGTGTGATCGATCGGGTGCGAGCCAAACTCACCGGCGCATCAGAATTTTTGGGCAAGCCCCCGGAACCCCAAAAAGTGCTGCAAACTGTGCAGAAATACCTGGGCAGTACCGAGGCTGCCGCCACCACTGGGGCGAATAGCGGCTACGCCGTCATCTAAGCGTAATCAACTGTCAAATTCTGGATTTCAATCGAATCGCCTGGCCATCCCAATCATCGAATGGGGATCGTCAAGCGATTTTTTTTAGCACCGCGCCACTGATGCACTGATACGCCTGTGACACTCTGTAACCTCACGGATCTTTCTCTATATAAAGATTAGATGTCACGATTTTTCCGTGATCTCAAGGACGGAAAGCAATCTCTGAATGTCCTGATGAATAAGGCTTTGGCTGTAGAGGTGAATATTGAAGCAGGATCTAGGGCGCATTGCTGCTTCATTGCATCGATCGAACACAGGATGGAATTTTACGCGTCAATTCATTAACGATCGCAAGTCTCACCCCAGTCAACGCCGATGCGTGCAGGGTGGGGACGAAGTGGGTGAACTTCGCCAAGCGATCGCGGGAATTGGCACAGCGCACGATCATCGAACGCCAAGCGGATCACGCTATTAATCATCGTTTCAGCAAATTTCCCCGCGTGCAGTTACGGCTATTTTTGCTTAAACGATTCAATATTCATGTTGTGATTGAATCGGAGAAATTCCCATGGCAACGATTCTTGTCGTTGACGATACGTTGACCGAAATTGAAATCATCACCAAGACGCTGCAAGCGGCAGGGTTCTCAACCATCACAGCCAACAGCAGTGAGGTCGCCAAGCTCAAAATCAATGAGCAAAAGCCCGATGCGATCGTGCTGGACATTGTCTTGCCGGGAGAAAGTGGTTTTGAGCTATGTCGTGAACTCAAAGATAATCCGTCCACAGCGGAAATTCCCGTCATTTTGTGTTCAACCAAGAATAGCGAAATGGACAAATTCTGGGGACTCAAGCAAGGCGCTTCCTCCTATCTCACCAAACCGATCGTCGCCGAAGATCTCGTTCGCACAATGCAGGCATTGGTGAAATAACCCAACTGAAATAACCCGCCCCTGAATCGCCAAGTCCTCGCCCCTGAAATCGTCTAGCCCATCGAAATCCCCCATGAATCCTCTCCCACTCGCGTCATCCGATGTCCCCACATCGCTGGCCCCAGGCACTGCCGAATTTCTCAGCTTTTCGGCCCAGGGACCAGTTGCAGGACTCCTTCCCGCCAGCCAACTGCTCGAAATTCTGGCTATTCCCACCGAAACAATCGTCCCCATTTCCAGTACCCCCGAATTCGTCATGGGCGTATGCAACTGGCGCGGTGAAGTACTGTGGTTGCTGGATTTTGGGGTGATTGTGCAAGCGGGGCGGCTATGCGACCAATCCCTGTTGCGACCCCAGTATGAGGTCGTCGTTGCCCAATCCAGTCAAGGCCCGATTGGACTTGTGGTTAGCGCGATCGGGCAATTGCACTGGATTGACCCGAGCCAAGTGCAGACTGATCCGCCCACCGCACGATTGACGCTCCCGAGCTATTTCCAAGGCTATTGGCAAGCGCCGCAGGGCGGCTGTACAGGTTCAATTCTCGACATTGAACAATTGCTGATCGCGATTGCCCAGTTGCGTGCCCAACCCAGCGATCGCTCGGAGCAGCGCTAAGAAGCAATCCCAAGGCTCCATTTCATTCCTCACTTTTACGATTCACCGTTCACTTTCCAAGGACTCTTTGTTGCCATGATGTCGCCCAACGATAAGCAACCCAACGATAAGCAAGCCAAGCAATCTTCAGCGGCACCCCAATTCCCCGTTGAATTTCCCTCGGAACCGACGATCGGCGCGATTGATCTATCCGATTTTGATCTGTCGGAGCTTGACTTACCGGAGCTTGAGCCGCCGAAGATGGAGCTGCCGAAGATGGAGCCGCCAGAGGTTGACCTGCCGGATGTGGCACCGTTATTGGTGGGCAAATTTGCGACTCAACCCAGCGCCCCAAAGTCCGCCCCAACGTCTGTGCCAACACCCACTCAAACACCTCCTTCAAGGCCCGCTCAAGCCCCGACTCAAACACCCGTCACACCTGTATCTTATTCATCTACCGCTGCCCCAACGCCGCTAGCACCCAAGCTCAGTCTGCGCACCAAAGCCACGGCCCTGGCAATTTTATTGGGGACATTGCCGATCGCGACTGTTGGCGGATTGAGCTTCATGACCGCCAAGAGCAACTTAAACACCAAAATTGATAAACAGCATCGCGATTGGGCCGAAGACAGCATCGATAAAGTTAACCGCTTTGTTTTTGAACGCTACGGCGATATCCAAATCATTTCCAAAGACAGCGTCTTTATCGAACCCGAGGATGGGGTCAAAGGAAAAGTCAGGAAACAAGCCGTTCTGGAAACTTTCAAAAATACCTACGGCGTTTACAGTAGCATTGTCTTTTTCGATCTTCAGGGCAATCCCCGGGCTCAAACAGCCGGGGTCCCGATCGCCAATCAAGGCAACCAAGCGGATTTCCAAGAAGTCCTGAAAACCGGGCAACCCACCATCAGCAAACCCGTACTGATGGAAGGCACCAGCGAATGGAGCGTGCATTTCGCCGCCCCGGTCATCGAACCGAACAGCAAACGGATTATCGGTGTGGTGCGATCAACGCTCCCCCTAAGCGAAATTAAAGCGATTATTGCAACCAGCGGGAAAGATTATCAACTGTTCAACGAAGATGGCACCCTCTTTTTGAGCAGCGCCGAGAAATTACCAACGCGCAAAATCCAAGATCTGTTCCAAGATGCCCCCCAACCCTCTGCCATCACCGAAACCAAAACCCGGATTGCCCAAGCCAAAGGCCAAGCCGCACGGCAGTTGATTGCTTACAGCGCAACGCAGCCGCTGAATAGTATGCCGAATCTGAACTGGGCGATCGCCTATAGTGAAGATGAAAAGCAAGCGTTCAAAGCGAGTAGTGACCTCGGCACAATGCTGGGCCTCGGGACGATCGCCACGGGTTTAATTGTCTCAACGATCGCCATCGCACTGGTTTCCCGTGCGACTAAATCCTTGCAAAACGCCACGGATGCCGTGGAAAAAATCGGTCAAGGGGAATTAGATACCCGCCTTGCGGTCACGGGCAATGATGAATTTGGGCGGTTGGGCCAAAACATCAACGAAATGGTCGAACAGTTGCAAACTCTGCTCACCCAGCAAACCCGCCAAGCTCAGACCGCTGAACAGGTCAATGCGATCGTTAATCATTTGCGGCAGTCCCTCAAACGCGATGATGTGCTGGCCAATGTCACCCATTCCAGCTTGGAAGTCCTGAAGACCGATCGGGTGATTGTTTACCATTTCCATGATGATTGGAACGGCACCGTGATTCATGAAGCCTTGCAAGCTGGCCATTTATCGATTCTCGGCCGGGTGGTGCAAGATCCCTTCCGCGAAGGCTTGATCGAAGCCTACCGGGATGGGCGAGTGCGGGCGATGAACGATGTCGATGCTGAGGAAATTGCGGAATGCCACCATGACATTCTCAAAGGCTTCAAAATCCGCGCTAGCATCACTGCACCGTTAATTGAAAACGGCAAGCTCATCGGCCTACTCTGCGCTCACCAATGCGATGGGCCAAGGGTGTGGGACACTGAGGAAATTCGCCTCTTTACTCAAATTGCCCAGCAAACGGGATTTGCGCTGGAGCAGGCCAGTCTATTGGAGTACACGGAGACCGCCCGGATCGAAGCCCGCCACGAAGCCGACAACCGCGCCAAGGAACAGCAAGAACAAAAAGAATTCTTGCAGCGCCGCGCCTTGGAACTGCTAATGGAAGTTGATCCAGTCAGTCAAGGTGATTTGACGATTCGCGCTAAAGTCACGCCGGATGAAGTGGGGACGATCGCGGATTCCTATAATTCGATTATCCGATCGCTGCGGCAGTTGGTACTCGACGTACAAGGCGCAACGGCAACAGTGGCGCAAACCGCTTCGAGCAATGAAGCCTCGGTGCAACAATTATCCGAAGAAGCCAAGCGCCAGATGACGACCATTACCGCTGCCCTGCTGCAAGTTCAGGCCACGGTAGAATCGGTACGGGGCGTGACCACCCGCGCCATCGAAGCCGAGCAAGGGGTCCAAATCGCCGCCGCCGCGATCGCCGAAGGTGACATCGCCATGGACAAAACCGTAGAAGGAATTTCCGCGATTCGGGAAACGGTATCGGAAACGGCGAAGAAAGTGAAACGACTGGGCGAAGCCTCCCAGAAGATTTCCAAAGTGGTCAACCTGATTAATGGCTTCGCTGCCCAAACCAACCTCCTGGCCCTGAACGCCGCGATCGAAGCGGCCCGTGCCGGAGAAGAAGGTCGCGGTTTTGCGGTCGTGGCGGAAGAGGTGCGATCGCTGGCGCAGCAGTCCTCGGCAGCAACCGCCGAAATCGAACAGCTCGTGGAAGAAATCCAGACCCAAACCAATGAAGTCGTCTTGGCGATGGAATCCGGTACCGAACAGGTGGTCGAAGGGACGCAATTGGTCGAGGAAACTCGCGCCAAGCTGAACGAAATTACTTCGGTCAGTGCGACAATTCGCCGCCTAATTGGGGAAATTTCTGAAGCCACAGCGGTCCAAACCCAAGCCTACGAAACCGTCAGCCAGACGATGGAACAGGTCGCGACGATCGCCGATGATAGCTCAAAGCAATCCGATCATGTGGCTAAGTCCTTCTCCCGCTTGCTGGATGTGGCCGATGCACTGCAAGTCAGCGTGGCCCAGTTTAAGGTCAGCTAAATCCAGCCCCCGATCCTGGGGGAGCATGAGCAATTCAAAGCCCCCAGAATTGGGGGTTTGGGGGCCTGATGGGTCACAACAATGCGTTGATTTGCGATCAGCCCCCTTTTGCCAGTCCCCTTTTTCTCACTCCCCTTTTTCCCGCCACTTTCTCCCCGTCGTTAGTTGTCCTATGCCGAGCTTCGATTCTGAAATTCACGATCAGGCATATCAGTTTTTTATTCAGGAATCGGTGGAGTTTCTCCAGATTCTCGAAACTGGTTTGATGGATCTGACGGAAGACCACACCGTCCCCAAAATCCATGAACTCATGCGGGCTGCCCACTCAATTAAAGGCGGGGCGGCCAGTGTGGGCCTAAACAGTATCAAGCAGTTGGCTTACCAACTGGAAGACTGTTTACGCGCGCTATATCAGGATACCGTGGTCGTCGATCGAGAACTAGAAGACCTCCTGCTGCAAGCCTTTGACTGCTTGCAAGGCCCCTTGCAGCAGCAAATTGAGACGGG
Source organism: Cyanobacteriota bacterium (assembly GCA_046049545.1). Classification (GTDB taxonomy): domain Bacteria; phylum Cyanobacteriota; class Cyanobacteriia; order Leptolyngbyales; family Leptolyngbyaceae; genus Romeriopsis. The sequence goes on from JBJORF010000026.1 coordinate 21,024, forward strand.
CGAACATGATGAGGAAGCAGCCACAGCGGCGGCAGAGCCCGTATTTGTCGCCCTCGTCGAACGCCTGGGCGAAGCCCTGGAACAGGTCAATACCGCAATGCCGACCTCAGCGGAATTGGGGATTGATATTGTCGCGGCAATTTTTGCTGGGGACGTGCAGAACGGGATTCAGCGGATTGAGCAAGTGCTATCCCATCCGAATCCCCACGAATTAGTCGGCGAAATTCGGGCGCAGGCGGAAGTATTTGTCGGCGTGGGGGAACTGGTCAACTTACCGGGTTGGGTGGCGATCGCAAAGGCAATTTTGGCGGCCCTTCAGGAGTCTCCGGCCACCGCCAGGGAAATTGCCGCCATCGCCTTGGTGGATTTGACCGCAGCGGCGGCGGCGGTACTGGCGGGTGATCGCAGCCAAGGCGGCACCCCGAGTGACGCATTACTGGCCTACAGCCATGGGGCCACAGTTAACGCCAGCATTCCATCAGCCAATCATCCGAGCATTCCCACGATCGCGGCCTCAGAGATTGATGACGCATTTGCCGCTGTAATCGCAGAAGATGATCCGATCGATTTCGATTGGCTTGCCGTCGATCCCGATGGCGAACCCTATAGCGGCGAACCCTATAGCGGCGAACCCTATAGCGGCGAACCCGATCGCGGTGAACTCGACAATGTCCCAATCGACGAATTGGCAAATGCAGCCCAAATCGCGAGTGCAACCACCATATTTGAAGCCAATAGTGAAGTTCCAATTGATTTTGACAGTATTCCGACAGCACAATTGGATGAGCTGTTCGCCTTAGCAATGGACCCGGCCGATCTTTTCTTGGCCGCAGATGATTCCATGCCTCATGCAGTTCATCATCCAGTGGATGATTCGATTCATGATTGCAACGATGTAACCGTCATGCCGCCCGACGATGACCTTGCTGCGGCATCGCTCAAAACCATGACTGCAAGTATTCCAGCCGCAGACAATCCTGGAATGCTGAATGCAGCGATTATTTCGGACGATGACTTTGCCAATCTGGACGCTTTCTTTGACCTGGCTTTGGATCCGGATGGCTTCGATTTAACTGAAGCCGCACCCATTCCCGTGGTGATCCCACCGACGGTGGATGCGCTCCCCCCTCTGGTTCTCCCCCCGCTCAGCGATCGCTTTACGCCAGTTGAACCGCCGCTTGCCCAGGCATTGCCGACGGATTGCACGATCGCGCAGACGATTCAAACCCTCCTGGAAAATGCTGACCGGGGCGTTTATCAGGGGAGCGCCGCACCGCCAAACCCAAACAAGCAGGTCAACCGATCGCGCATTGCTAAACCCACGGAAAAAGCCACCAGCAGCAAAACCACCAACAGCAAAGCCACCAACAGCAACCATGTCGTGCGGGTGGATTTAGCCCGCCTGGAGCAGATCAGCAATCGCGTCGGCACCATGGTCACCCAGGAAAACACCACCCGCCTGCACAATCAGCAGCTCCAAGCCACCGCTCAAGCAATGCTGCAACGCTTCAGCCAATTTGAAGCCGTGGCCAAACAAATCGGCAACTGGAGCGACCAATCCCAAAAACTCCGCGCCAAACTCACCCGCCAACAGGCCGCTGCTGCCCAAGCCCCTGCTACCCCAGCCCCTGCCACCCCAGTCCAGTCCCTCGGCAACAGTTGGGAAGCCGATTTTGACCCGCTGCAAATGGACACCTACAGCGAACTCTACGGCTTTGCCCAGGAAATGCTGGAGCTGATGGCACAGATGGGCGAGGGCATGACCGACATCAACCAGCTCAGTCAGCAGGCCGTGCGCAGCCAAACCCAACAGCAACAACTCCTCAAGCAACTGCGCGATGACCTCCAGTGGGCGCGCATGTTACCGCTCGACGATCTGCTCCAGCGCTTCCCCCGGATGATGCGCGACCTCTCCAGCCGCTACGGCAAACCCGTCAAACTCGAACTGTCGGGGACAAATACCCTCGTCGATAAGTCGATCCTGCAAAGCCTCTACGATCCCTTAGTGCATTTACTACGCAATGCCTTTGACCATGGGATCGAACTGCCCGAAGAACGCATTGCCCAAGGCAAAGCCGCCCAAGCGACGATCGCCGTACGGGCCTTCCACCGAGGCAACCAAACCTACATCGAAATTAGCGACGATGGCCGGGGGATTGATCCCGATCGGCTGCGCCAGAAAGTCGTCGAAAAAGGCTTAGTATCCGCATCGCAAGCCGCCAAACTCAAGCCTCAGGAACTCTACAGCTATCTCTTCGCACCCGGCTTCTCCACCGCCGATCAAGTTAGCGAACTCTCGGGGCGCGGGGTCGGTCTCGATGCGGTCAAGTCCCAAATCCTGGGCCTTAAAGGCAATGTCAGTCTCAGCTCCAGTGTTGGCGCGGGCTCGACCTTTACTTTGCAGTTGCCCTTAACGCTCAGCGTCGCCTCGCTATTGGTGTTCAGCATTCAGTCCTGCATGATGGCCCTGCCGATCGATGCGCTCAAAGCGATCGTCGTCGTCCCCAAACGCCAAATCCAACTGCAACAAGGTCGCAAGGTCTATCACTGGGATGAACAAGCCGTGCCGCTCTGCCCCCGCAGCCAGTTCCTCCAGAGCTATCCCCTACCGCGCCAACTCCCGGTCAGTCTCAAGCCGATTCCGCTGCCCGATCAAGACACGACCACCCTGCTCTTGGTCGAAGCTGCCGATCGGCAATTGATCGCCCTGGCTGCCGACCAGATTTTGCAGGAGCAGGAATTGGCGATTAAGCCTTTTGGTTCAGCGATCGCCCCGCCGCCCTATTTCTACGGCTGTACCATTCTCGGGAACGGCCTCCTCGTTCCCGTCCTGGATGCTCAAGCCTTGCTCCAGCCGGAGTTGATTTTGCCCGCGCCCAGTCTCAAACCCAGCGATTCTGCCGAAGCCATCCGCGATCGCTCCACGATGACGGGCATCGCTGTCGATCGTACCCCCGTCATCCTCGTCGTCGATGACTCCCTCACCACCCGCCAATCCCTGGCGCTGACGCTGCAAAAAGCAGGCTATCGAACGATTCAGGCCAAGGATGGCCGCGAAGGACTGGAGCAACTGGCCCGCGAACCCGACATCAAAGCCGTCTTCTCCGATGTCGAAATGCCACGCATGAATGGGTTTGAATTCCTTAGCCAATGCCGTCAGCAATACACCAAGGAACAGCTCCCGGTGATCATGCTGACCTCACGCGGCGGCGACAAACATCGCCAAATTGCCCAATACATGGGCGCGAACGATTACCTCACCAAACCCTACCTCGCCGTCGATGTCCTGCGCAGCCTCGAAGCCGTCTTACCCAAAGCCATCACTCCCGCCTAACCCTCTCCCGCCTAACCCCCTATGTCCAGCTCCACCCAACGTACCAAAGCTGCCACCAACCCAGCGATTCCCCACATGATCGTGCGGCTCCCAACACTGCATCTCGCCTTTGCGCTCACCGAGCTAGAACAGGTCGTTACCCTGCCCCCGATCGCCTACAGTGCTACCGGGATCCTCGGTCTAGCCCCCACGCCGGACGATCGGGCACCGGGGCAGATGATTGTAATTGATTTGTATCATCGCTTGTATGGCAACAGCCTCGCTGATCCGGCCCATTTACTGCTGTTTCGGGCGGGCGACGGCTTGCTCTACGGGCTACCCGTCGCCGACTTCCCCGAAATCCAGGCAATCCCCGCCGATTGTTTTGATCAGCCCCGCGATACCCATCCTGATGGCGTAGGACTGACGCGCCAAATGATTAAGCGTCCGACCCCCATGGGTGAGCAGACGCTCTTTATCATCGATGGCGACAGTTTGGCCCAAGAAGCGCGTCACATTGCCGCCGATGAACGGTAAGCTTAGGCGAGATTGTTGTTGGAGTGAAAAGGCATGGGGCGTTCACGACTCAGACGTTGGTGGCGCGATTGGGCACCGAATTCGACCCGCGCCCGCGTCGCCATCCTGAACCGCGATGGTCGACTGCAATTGCAAGGGGCCGATCGCTGGCAGGACTATTGGCGCGATCCCTACCACCTGATGTTGACGATTCCCTGGTCGGGATTTGTCCTGCTGGTGGCCGTGGCCTACATTGCAGTGAATGCATTTTTTGCTTGCCTCTATCTGCTTCAGCCAAATAGTTTGAATGGGGCCCGTCCGGGATCCTTTGAAGATGCGTTTTTCTTTAGTGTCCAAACCCTGGCCTCGATCGGGTATGGCGTGATTTCGCCAGCGACGACCTATGCCGGAATTCTGGTGACGATCGAAGCGATTCTGAGTTTGTTGGCGATCGCGTTGATCACGGGTCTGGCCTTTGCCCGCTTTGCGAAGCCCACCGCCCGCATTATTTTCAGCCGCTATGCCGTGATCGCTAACCACAACGGCGTTCCGACCCTGATGTTCCGGGCTGCCAATCGCCGCCAAAATCTGATCCTCGAAGCTCAAGCGAAGGTCTATTTCACCCGCGATGAAACAACACTGGAAGGGATGCGCTTTCGGCGGGTCTATGATTTGCAGCTGGTGCGCGACGTGAACCCGCGCTTCAGCTTGACCTGGAATGTCATGCACCCGATCGATGAGACCAGTCCGCTGTATGGCATTGGCACCGATCGCTGGGAAGAAGGCTTGCCCCAAGTTCTGGTTTCGCTGATGGGATTAGATGAAACGGTAGCTTACACCATCCATGCGCGACATATTTACGGTCTCGGTGATGTGCTGTGGAATCATCGCATGGCCGACGTGATCCAAATGACCGAAAACGGCGATCGCTATATTGATTATGAACGATTCGATGATGTAGTCGCGGTTGAAGCCGCACGATCGCATACCTAATTCAACCCAAAAACTCTCACAACTGACCGTTTTAAACCTGCACCCAAACTGAGACCGAACCCCCTTTACAGCGGAAGTTTGCCCAACCGTGCTGATTGCTATAAACGGGTTCCGGAATATGTTCCGTAATATCAACAAACTTCGTATTCGGCTTACCGACTTCCATCCATTTATAGCCTTCATGGCCATTACTCAGTAGCACCGCCATTGCCCTCGGATGCTCCCGATCGCCGAGTCTTGTCCAGCCCACACAGTTCGGGTGATTAAAATAGCTATATTCCGGCCCGTAGGCATAGTCCCGCCGCGCCGCTAAGAACCGATCGAGCAAGAACCGATGGGAAATGAGCACGATCGGATAGTCTTTGCCATCACGACCTTTATCGGTATATTCGGCCCCGTAATAGTCGGGATAAAACACGCAAGGATAACCCGCCTGCCGCAGCAAAATCAAACTGTAGGCCAAGGGCTTAAACCAAGGCTCAACCCAGGATTCCAACGCTTGCAGTGGCTGCGTATCATGATTATCGACCAAGGTGACGGCGAGGGTCGGCTGCTGCTGCACTAACGTCCCATCAAAAATCTGGCGCAAATCGTACCCACTACCGACGCGACTGGCACGCTGGAAGTTGTAATGCAACGGCACATCAAATAGCGCCACTTGGCCCTGGGTGCGCGCAATAAAGTCATGTAATTCCGCAATATTCTGCGACCAATATTCCCCAACACTAAATAGCGCCTTCCCCGATCGCGATCGCACATGCTGCAACCATTCCGCAAAAAATCCCGCCCGCACATGCTTCACCGCATCCAACCGAAAACCGTCTACCCCCAGGGTTTCCACAATCCAGTCGCCCCAATATTTTAATTCCCCCTGCACCTGGGGTTCACTGGTGTCGAGATCGCAGGCCATTAAAAAGTCATAATTCCCATGCTGCGGGTTCACGTCGGTTTCAAACTGCTTTTGTTTAAATCGATAAACGGTGCTGTCATTCGGTTTAAGCGCATTATGATTCACCGAATCAAAGTGATACCAGTGCCACTGCATACTGGAATAGGTGTCACCCCGCCCTGGAAATTCAAAATTTGTCCAGGCTTCGATCGTTTCCACGCCGCCCAGGTTGTAATTGCGGTTATCGGTTGCCACCGCGATCGCTTCAATCTTCTCAACCCGATCGCCGCCATTTTTATGATTGAACACCGTATCGAGATAAATCTCCATCCCCGCCGTTTGCGCCGCTTTCACCGCTGCGACTAATTCTGCCTTGGTGCCATATTTAGTGCGAACGCGACCCTTTTGATCAAACTCCCCCAGATCAAATAAGTCATAGGTGCTGTAGCCCACGCCCCCGTAGCTGTCTTTATACGCCGGGGGAATCCAGAGTGCCGTAAACCCCGATCGGGCAAGTTCGGCTGCATTGGCTTGAAGCTGATTCCAGTGGCTGCCATCATCGGCATTATACCAATGGAAATATTGCATCATCGTGCCGTTGATATAAGCCATAGGGGAGATTCGCGAATAGAGGGATAATTACGATCCAGCCGAATGCGTTGCGACAAAATCTTCTGTGCCGACTTGATGGGAACCAAAGTCCATGATGTAGCCTTCACCCGCTTCCTGGAGCATCGCTTGCGCGGCTTTTTTCGACAGACAGACCCCGTAGAGGTCCCAGGGGTCTAAGCGATAGACCGCCCAGCCGACAACCCAACCGTCATTATCCGGGTCATCTTGCAGTCCTTCAGCGATTCGGGGCATCACACTTAACCTCCATGGGGAACTGCCCAATATCATAGTCCAGAATGATATTTAAAGTTTACTTAAAGATTAGCCAAAACGCTCATGCAAAGCATTAATTTAGCTCGTGCCATGGCAAGATCACAACATATAGTAGACTTTACGCTTCTATCTGACGGTCTAATTTATACGCTTGCCCGAGTTATTGGTCTGCTTACCATATTTTACACGCTGCTTGTTAGTTGCCTGCATATTGCCGTTACGCGCCACAGGTCACATCCATCGATTTTGATCATTTTTTCTCCCCCACCCCATGTTTACCCAAGAATATCAGTCCATTGCGGCGACGGCTTTGCGTGTTGATGTAATGACGACGATCGCTGATTTTGAACGGTGTCGATCGAATTGGGAGATGCTCTACCAGGCCGATCGCTATGCCCAAGTTTTCCTCACCTGGACGTGGCTGCGGGAACAAATCGCGATCCAACATCAGCAGTTACAGATTTTGGTGGCTTTCCAAGGAAATCAGCCGATCGGGGTACTCCCCCTGCGATGGGGCCGTCCCAATCGTTTCTCATTGCCCCTAGAACGACAGCTCTGCATGGTTGGCAATCCGCAGGCTGACTATACCGGAATGCTTTGCTTACCGGAAGCGGAAACACAGGTGATTGAGGCATTTGCCAATTATCTGCGGGCGCAAGCCGATTGGGGCGTGATGCAATTGCGCGATGTGATTGATCCGCGTTGTGCCACGCTGATCGAATTGTTGTCCAATGCACCGGGCTATGACCTGTATCGCTATCGGGGCGCAATTTGTCCCTACATCGATTTGCCTGCATCCTGGGAAACTTACTTGACTGAAAACGTCAGCACTAAGCAGCGTAAAAATCTGCGTAAAGCGCTGAAAACGCTGGAGGAAGATCCGAGCGTGACGATCGGGCAAACGACTCCTGATCGATTTGAGTCCGATTTTGCGGATTTTGTGCAGGTGTATCAATTGCGCTGGGGCAAATTGTCACGGTATAAACGCCAGCAAATGGAGGATTTGGCCCGATCGGGGATTAATCATGGCATTATCCGCATGTATATTTTCCGGCAAGGCGCGCAAGTGGTGGCGGGGGAAATGCTGTTCTTTGATGCAAAAAACAAATCCCTTTGTGGCTATCAACGCGGCTATGATCCCCAATTTAAGAAGCTCTCGCCGGGGAATGCGGCGGTGGCCTATGTGATTCGGCAGGCGATTAGTGATGGCTTAGCGCGGTTTGATTTTCTGCGCGGGGATGAGGGTTATAAGTCAAAATTCGGTACCCGCGATCGGTGGACGGAGCATTTTCTGGTGGCCCGATCGCGCCGCAGTCGGATGTTGCGTAAGGCGGTGTTTTCGGTGTTTGGTGGACGGTAGCGGGGCGTATGCCGCCGATGAATCAGTCCCTGACTGCATCTGCTTAAGATTCTATGAATTCTGGCTGGCTCATGGGCTGGGTAGGTATACTGATTTTGGCTGGATAACTGGATATCTGGGGTGTTATGCGGAAAGTTTCGGGATAAGATCCGATTTGGGGTGTTATCTGAATGGTCTGGATATTGTCGGATTTGGGGTGTTATGCGGAAAGTTTCGGGATATCCACCTCATTTGGCAATTATTTGACCGTTCAGTACAATAAGTAGTTATCCTTCAAACCCACAATGACTATCCCGTGGACGGACAATCTGGAAAACGACTGGTCATTGCTCTGCGGCTTGTGGAAACAAAGTCCACATGTCTTACAGTCGGAGGTCGGTCCACGCTGGAAGATGCCGCCGCATCACAAAGTGTGCGTCGAATTGGCAGATCATTACCCCGACAGTAAAGAATTCCTAATTGCACAATTGGCAGATCGCGATCCACGGATTGCCGCGTATGCGTTCAAATGTCTTGTCCGTGTCGCTCGCATTCAAAAATCAGAAATTTCCAATGATGTGATTGCTCGTGCCGAAAAAATCACAACCGTGATGCACTCATTCATCGATGAAACAACTCTTGGTCAATTCATCGGCCATTACTTCGACACTTACAGCTCGCAGGACGATCTGCTTGTAGAACAGGAACAATCGATAAGCTGGCAAGAGAACGAACTTGCAGAGTATGAAAGGCGATCGGGCAACGATGCGAGCGCCAAAGTGGGATAACACAGTATCTAAGGCGGACTACGCTGCCTAACAATGCGATCGCTGATACTGTCATGGGCAGAGACAGTAAGTCTAGGGCTTGTTATACTCAAGAAGCAAGGTACCTTAACCCCTATGAAGTATCCCATCCATACCGAATCTAAGCCAGTGGTTGGCGAGGCCGCTAGGCGACTCATTGAAGCGATCGAGAGCGGGCAAGCCGTCACTAACGAGCGCGCCCTTGCCCTCGCCAAACGAATTGCCGATCGCCGTCTTCGCAAAGCTGAGAAGAATGCCCAGTCAAAGTAAATTTGAGGGGATTGACTTCTCCCAACTGCCAGTCGAATCCCTCACTCCAGAACTCCTGAGCCTTGGCAAGGGGTTTCGTTGTGTTCGGGGAGAATTTGTGACTTATTGGAAACAGGGCCGAATTCAGCGAGAATCTGATGCCAATGTCTGCAACTGCTGGATTCTACGAGTTGATGATTCTCTAGTTGGCTACATTACCCTTCTGGCCGATAAGCTACAGGTTGAGAACCCTCTCCTGGCTTCGGAGGGCGTGAAATATCAAACATTTCCAGCCATCAAGATTGGGTTACTTGCGGTTGATCGGCGGGCTAAAGGTGCTGGGAAGTATCTCGTGGAGTGGGCGATCGATTATGTCGCGGCAGAGCTTGTTCCGATGGTGGGTGTGCGATTTGTGACCGTCGATGCGCTGTACGATCGTGACATTGACCCACCCTATGACGCATCAGGGTTCTATGCCAAGTTGGGCTTTGAATTTGTCGATCCTAATGAAAGCCTGCCACCAGAAACACCTTATCGGACGATGTACTATGATTTGAAACCTGTCATTGAACTGTAATCCCATCCTCCAGGCGATATGAGACGGCTCAATATTAGGCCACGTATAACAATCCTGTCGCAACGGGCGGTTTGAGAATCTCGATTATCGGCTAAGGTTATCTGCCGCCGTTGAACAGGGCCGTCATGTCTTGGTTGACAATCAGCGGCGCTTCATCCGTCCCTTTGGCAACGTATCCACCAAAACGATCGCGCCAATCAACAACGCCCCACCCCCCAAAAACCTCGGCAGCAAAGGCCCAGCCCCAACCTCAACCGAAATGGCAGGTGCCTTGGGATCTTTCACCAATTGATTAATTTGATTTGCAATATTCGCAGGCAAATCCGTCCCTTCTCCCGACGATAATTGAATCGGATATTGACCTGTCGCCGAAACCAAGACTAACCGATTAAGCTGCACATCCTTCACCACATCCTCTGGCGTGCCTATGGTACTTGTGGCACGCTGCGTCAACTGTGCGTTCACCGTCGCTATCTTCGCTTGCCGAATATGGGAATAAACTTCACTATCAATAATTTGAGTTCCCGATCGCCACAGCGTACCACCCCCCATCTGATTCACCCGACAAGTCACCGCCTGCCCCTCGCGCCCACAAGCCAACGCCCGCCCGCCCGACAACAGCATCGGCAGCCCAATCCCAAAGCTCACAAGTACAGTGCCTAAAATCGACTTGAGAATAGTTTCAAACATGGCACGATCGTGAAGGTCTACAGCTAAAGCATACCCAATTCAGAATTGTGTCGGATCAAAGACTGTCCCCTGATCGGGCGCTAACGCAATCCACTGAGGCAGAATTAGAGCTGATCAATCTGTTTACGCTTGTAGGATCGTCCCGCCATGCAACCGCATAACCCGATCGTTCTTGTCCATGGCATGTGGGACAGTTCTGCCGACTTCAAAAAGCTGCGGCCATTTCTGGAGTCCCAAGGATTCGAAATCTACAGCCTGGATCTCATCCCCTCCAATGGCACCGCCCCCCTAGAAGTCCTCGCCACCCAACTCGAGCAGTTCATCACTAGCACCTTCGTCGCCGACCAACCGATCGATCTATTCGGTTTCAGCATGGGCGGCATTGTCAGCCGCTACTATTTGCAGCGTCTCGGCGGCCTCGATCGTGTCCAGCGATTTGTCACCGTTTCATCCCCACACAACGGTACAACGATCGCCGAATTGGCGCTGCTTCCGGGGGGGAAACAACTGCGCGTAGGAAGCCCATTTTTACAAGACTTGAATCGCGACATCGATCGCCTCGCCGAAATTCAGTTTACTTCCATCTGGACTCCCATGGACGCAATCATCGTCCCCGCCCGGAGTTCGCAGGTGAGCGTCGCCAATAATCAAAAGGTTTTGGTACCCTGGCATAAGCGGATGATCTACGATCGTCGTTGTCTCGAAGCAATCGCCCAAGCCTTCAAACAACCGATTCAATCGGTAATAACTGACTAACTACTAGGTCGATGCTTTTGCAATTTGCCAATAGTGCGGATCGCCATTCACCGACCCATCCACAACAATGATCGCCTGATAAAATTGCGCGGTCTCCTCAACGATCGTGATGCCTTCGGGTTTGTGGCCTTCGACGATCGCCACATCCCCCAAACATTGCAATTGTCCCAGAGCTGGTTGACCCGCCGATCGTTCCCCCGGCAAACAATCCGCCCCATCCCAAAAATACACCTGATAACCGCCCAGCCCATCCCCCACTGGCCCTGCCAGAATCAGGAAGCCATCATCCACTCGCGTCAAATCACGAATGCCGCGACCGCCGAGATTCACCCACAGGCGACTGGCCCGCTTGAGTGGCTCCTGAAATTCACAGCGCAACACAGGCACCCAATTGCCCCGCAGCACTGGCCCCCGAAAGCCGATATAGAGCTGCTGCTCCCGTACCGCAATCCCTTCAATATCCACCCCATTTTCCTTGCTCGGAATCTGACAAAACAAACTTAGAATTTCATCATTTTCCAGCACATCCCGCAGGCTGATTTGGTCAATTTTCGGGTCTGGCCCAAGGCGAAATCGAAATAACTGATCACGCTCCGGATCAAGGGTTGTCTGGGCGATCGCGGTTTGATTTTTCACATAAGCATCCGCCGGATCGACCTTTTCGCGCTTGTAGGAATGAGAGCCGATGACGTAGACCGTGTCCCCTTCACTGGTGATTCCTTCAATATCAATTTCCCGATCGCCCAGTTCAATCCCATAAATCGCTTGATAAGACTGATCCGCCTGCCATTCCAGCACTTTGATTTTGCCACCTTCATCCGCACCGACGAGCAACCGATCGCCGATTTGATCGATCGCGCTAATATTTTTGTTCTTTTTCGGATCGTTGTAAATTACGCCATTAACTTTGACCGCATCCGATCTGGTAATTTTTGCAGGCGTGATTTCTGAAGGCATAGGGCGTTTCCAAATAACTTTTTCGTCACATCGAGGCACCACTCTGAGCATAACTGAATAAACTAGAAGAACGTCCACTTGCGCTGCTCTACGCTAGGGTATTTTGCCACCATGACCAATGCCGCTCAAAATCCCAAACCACCCGGCAACAGCACCATGGATGCAGGCAATCGGGGCCTCGTGCTCCAACGCGGCGGCCAGGAATTTGTCCTGGAAAAGCTGAACGATCGTTTCACCCTCGGCCAGCTCACCACCCCCCAACCCGAAGATCTCGCCACCGCACTCCAAGCGCAGTTCACCGCTCGGGCCATGCCCGCCGCGATCGCCGAATTCAAAGTCGATCCGCGTCACCAAAACGACGCAATGCAAACGGCCCGCGCCATGGAACAAGTCGGCTACGCCAGCCATGTTTACCAAATGCAAGGCGACCCCACTTCCCGCATCTACCTAACCGACCAAATCACCGTCCAGTTCGCGCCCAATGTCACCGCTGGCACGATCGAATACATCACCCAACCGCTGGGTCTGACTACCATAAAGCCGATCGAGGACATCCCTAACGCCTTCGTCATGGCCCTCACACCCACCGCCAAAGAAAATCCCCTCAAAATCACCAACCGCCTGATGCAGCAAGCGGAAGTCCTCACCGCCGAACCGAATATCGTCGTTCCAACCCAGTCGCACTATCGCCCCCGCGACCCGCTCTACGCCCAGCAGTGGCACCTGAATCACAATGGCGGCAGGGAATTGGCCGGAGGCTCCCATATCTTTGCGGAACAGGCTTGGGACATTACGCGGGGCCATCGATCGATCGTCGTTGCCGTCATGGACGATGGCGTGGATCTGACCCACCCCGATTTCCAAGGCCCCGGCAAAATCGTCGCCCCGCGTGACTTTAAGGGCCGCGACTTCCAGCCCGACCCCCAGGAAAATTGGGAAGACCATGGCACCGCCTGCGCCGGGGTTGCCGTAGCCGAGGAGAACGGCATTGGGGTGGTCGGGGTCGCGCCGGGTTGTGCCTTGATGCCGATTCGGACAACGGGATTTCTCGATGATGAAACGATCGAAGATCTCTTCGGCTGGGCAATGCAAAAGGGCGCAGCGGTGATTTCCTGTAGCTGGGGGCCGAGTGCCGTGAATTATCCCCTGTCGCTCCGCCAAAAAGCCGCAATCACCCGTGCCGCCACCAAAGGCCGTCAAGGCAAAGGTTGCGTCATTCTCTTCGCCGCCGGGAATGCCAATCGTCCCACCAACGGCAGCGTCAACGAAGCGGGCTGGGATAAGAACGCCCTCAGCGGCAATACCAAATGGTACGGCGGGTTCACGGTGCATCCCGACGTGATGACGATTAGCGCCTGCACCAGCCTGAACCGCAAGGCCGCCTACAGCAACTGGGGGGCAGAAGTTTCGGTCTGTGGCCCAAGCAATAATGCACCGCCCGGTGTCGGCTTGCCGAATCTTGGCTACGTCGCGACTCCCCCAGCCATTCAGGTCGATATTCCGGGCCTGGGCATCGTCACCAGCGATCGCATGGGCAGCAGCGGCTACAGCCAGAACCAGTTTGCCATGGACTTTGGTGGCACTTCCAGCGCTTGTCCTTTGGTCGCCGGAGTCGCAGCGCTCGTCCTCTCCGCCAATCCTCAGCTCACCGCCCGCGAAGTGCGCCAAATTATCGAACAAACCGCCGATAAAATTGTCGATCCCAATCCTGATCCCCAGTTTGGATTACGCAAAGGGAGCTATGAAGCGAACGGACGCTGTGACTGGTTTGGCTACGGTAAGGTCAATGCTTTTAAAGCCGTGAATGCCGCAGCGCAGAAACGCGCGAATAATTATCGGGTGGCGCGTTGGATTGCCGCTTTAAGTAATGAACCGATCGCGATTCCCGACGGGGCGGAAGCGGGCATTAACAGTCGAATTAATATCAGTGATTCCGGACGGGTCAAGAGTCTGCAAGTGACGATCGACATTAACCATGAATATCTCGGAGACATCGTGATCGAACTCGTCACACCAGACGGGGCGATCGCCCTCGTACAAGGCCGGACGCTAGGCCGCAAAACCAAACTACAAACCATCTATGACCTACAAAATACCCCCACCCTACAACTCCTCCTCGGCCAGGAAGCGCGAGGGGCTTGGCAACTACGCATTGCGGATCTAATTCCAGGGGATCAAGGGAAATTAAACTGGTGGAAACTGACGATCGGGGTTTAGAAAGTGTCTGCACAGTTGCTTGCTGGCATTCCCGATCCAAATTTCCACCAGTGCAGCACCGATTTACTTCTTGGACGCGCAGGGATTCTTCGATGCGCAAGGGTTCTTCGATGCGCAAGGGTTCTTCGATGCGCAAGGGTTCTTCGATGCGCAAGGGTTCTTCGATGCGCAGGGATTCTTGGACGCGCAAGGGTTCTTCGATGCGCAGGGATTCTTGGAAGCGCAAGGGTTCTTCGATGCGCAAGGGTTCTTGGAAGCACAAGGGTTCTTCGATGCGCAGGGATTCGCCTTTTCGATCGTCGTGGTGCCACCAGCGGGAGGCTTAGCCGCACAGGGATTTGCCCCACAACCCACAACAAGGCCCATGCCCAGGGTGCTGGCGATCGCGAGGTGGGTGAGGTATTGAAGTTTCATGAAGTTGCTCTCAGAAAGTGACTTGATCGCGTATTCCCCCGAAGAGAATACACTCCTTTATAGATACACGCTCCCAAGCAAATTGGATGACCCAATTGTTGGATCAATCCAAATCCAGTGTCGGGGGGTAATCCTAAGCAGGGCCGAAATCACCGATACTACAGGAGAAGATAGCAGATGCAATCAACCCAAATTAGTCAGTGGATGACTGGCGGTTTACTCTTCTTCACAATGGTCGCCTGCACCCAAACCGCGCAACCGCCGACCGCACCTTCTGCTGATCAAGCGAAACCAACCAACGCCACAGTCATTAGCTTGACCCAAACGGGCTGCCAGTTCCTAGAAGCCGAGGCCAAGAACCATCAATTTGCCCCAACGCGTAAAGAAGATTGCGAAACGACGAATGCGAAAACGTTCAACGATCGCCAATCCGGGTTTAAGCCGCTCAAGCTCAAGGCGGGCGAGTATGTCTTTCGTGTCACCAATCAGAATGTGCCTTACGAACTAGGCTTCTATCTTCGCGGTGAGGGCATCAGCCAAGCGACTTTGCCAAAAGTCAGTGGCGGCGGCTTAACTAAGGGAGTCAGCCAGGACTATCGGGTCACGCTGAAACCGGGGAAATATCGATTTAGTTGCCCGCTGAATCCCACTCCCGATTATCCTTTGGAAGTTGAGGCATAGATGCAAGGCGATCGTATGGCACAGGAATGGCTAGTTGATGAATCGGGGCTTTGTTTACCGCTACTTACCCAGGAGTCAGAGCCAGAGGCCTTGGATGTGCCCTATCGGCTTTATCGCTTGCTCACGGATCTGGAAGATGTGCTGCGATCAACGGCTAACCCCACCGCCCAGCTCCAAAAAATCACTCCCTTGGTGCGACGGTTACTCGATGAGGCCAGTTGGCTGGAAGTGATGCCGATCATGCCGAACCCAGAAACAGGTTGGGAAGTGGTCACGCTCTATGATGAACCGATGTTTCCCCTGACGGTACAAATGGTCGCCTGGGCACCGGGGAGTGAGTCACCGATTCATAATCATGCCTGCTGGGGTGTCGTGGCGCTGCTGAGTGGGGCCGAGCAGAATACCTTTTGGCGACGGGAACCCACGGCGGAATTGCCTGATCGAATCGTTCAAGCAGGCGGACATCAATTGCAAGCGGGCGAGATCATCACCTTTCTGCCCGATGCGATTCACCAAATTCAAGCATTGGGGGATCGGCCCACGATCAGCTTTAATTTGTATGGCGAAACGGACTACGATCGGCGGTTTGAATTCAATCCAGCAGAAGGGACGGCCAGCGTTTTTTAATACACTGAACCGCCCCTAGCCCCCAATTCAGGGAGGACATGAACCTGATTCGAGGCTCTGACTTCCCCCAGAATTGGGGGTCGGGGGCGATTCGGACGGATCTGTTGCCATGCATTTTCGATTTCACATAACGCTCTATGCGGTCTGATTTAATTCACAATCTAACGTAATGACCAATGTTGTCCCCCCCTCAGTTGTAGTATCGTTCCCGATCGGTAAAACCGTCAATTGACCCTGATGGATTTCATGAATAATCTTGTGACTATTAGTTAAACCCAAACCCATGCCTTGGCCAACGTCTTTCGTGGTGAAAAACGGGTCAAATATCTTCGATCGCATGGCTTCCGGGATACCGCCGCCATTATCCGTGATGCGAATTTGAATTTGCTGCTGTTCAGTGGTTGTCTCGATCGTAATTTTCGGTTCAGCAATAGATTCCAAACGATCGATCGCCTCGATGGCATTCGTTAGCAAATACATAAACACCTGATTCAACAGCCCCGGATAACAGATGATTTCGGGAATGGGATGATAGATTTTCGCGATCGTGATTTCTGGGCGATGGGCCGTCGCGCCTAGGGCGTTTTGCAGCAGCAACAGGGTACTGTCCAAGCCCTGATGGAGATTCGCCGCCTTGCGATCGGCTTCATCCAGTCGGACAAAGTTGCGAAAAGACAGCACCAAGTTCTGAATCCGATCGGCCCCTGACTGCATCGATTTCAGCAGATTCGGCATGTCCGATCGCATAAAATCCAAATCCATATCCGCCAAGGTTTCTTGCAGTTGGCGCGACGGCTGCGGAAGTTCAGCTTGATAGGCCGAAACTAGGGTCAGGAGATTTTGACCATACTCATTCATATGCTGAAGATTCGCCGAAATAAAATTAATCGGATTATTCACCTCATGGGCAAAACCTGCGCCCAATTGTCCCAGGGATGACATTTTTTCCGTATGCACCAGTTGGGCTTGGGTATGGCGTAGCTGCGCGATCGCGTCCACAATTTGCTGATGGCTCTGATGAAAGGCTTGAATCACTTCTTGCAATTCGTCTTGGGATTTGTACTGTAGCGCCGCAAAGTCGGCAAAGGGCTGTTCTTGGGTGATCGCTTGGGCTGATCGTTGCACGTCCGTTTGCAACCACAAAATCGGGCGAATCAATTGCCGATTCACAATCCAAATCATGAACAGTGTCAGCCCCAACGAAATCATCAGCACCAAACCGAGAATCCGGAATGAAAATGCTAACAGGTCATCCCGCACCAGCTTGCCATCATAAACCAACGCCAAGGTGTAATCCGCCCCCTGCACTTGCGTGGGCACTGACACGATATAGTGCCACGACTTAGACTCAAGCGCAGTCAGCGGCTGTCCACCGGCGGTCAGTTTCACCCCAGCCGTTTCGCCAAATTGATGCACGATCGGCCCATTCATTTGATACACCACACCACCAACCAACGGCGCATCTTGTCGCAGCTTCGGCAAATGCGTGAGAAAGTGCGGCAAACTCGGACTGCTGATTGCCAGGGTCGCGACATTTGATTGGGCCGTCATGGCAATGACATCGAGCTGTTCATGCTTTCGCCGAAAAGCCGATGGCAAAAAAATAATCCCCTCAATGCCGACCACTCCCAAAAAGACCCACAGCCCCAATTGACGGGCGAGCCGCGATGGACGACGGGAGCACAGGTACGTGAATTTACTAAGCATAACTGTAGGAGAGAGCAGAGGGGTTAGCCCTAGGATTCCCGATCGTGCCAACAATACACCACAAAAATATTTGCCCTGTGATTAATCCGCTTGCTCACCCAACGTGTAACTTCAATACCAGCAACATTTCAAACTGGTTTGACCATCAATATCCCAAGTGAATCATTATGAATCGTTATTTTTCGATCGTGGCGGTCAGTGCCATTAGCCTCGGCAGCTTGATGGCGATCGCGGCACAACATCCCAGCATGGCGATGTCCCCAAAGTCCTCCATATTGGTTGCCCAAAATCGTGGATTAGCCAAGCAATTGCAGGGTAAGCCCGTGGTGGTCAATGTCCATGCAAGCTGGTGTTCGGCTTGTAAAACGGTTTCACCCGTTCTATCAAAATTGCAACAAGAATATGGCAGCAAAGCAAATTTCGTTGCCTTTGATGTCAGCGATCGGGGTTCAACAAAATCAGCCCAAAATAAAGCCCAACAGTTGGGCCTCAGTGATTTCTTGCAGTCCAACAAGTCCCAAACCGGATTAGTCGCGATCGTTGATCCCGCCAGTGGCCAAGTGCTTCAGCAATTCCGGGGCAATGGCAATATCAAGGATTATCAGTCTGCCTTGAAGCAAGCCATTAAACAGGTGCGCTAATTATGCAAGTGCCAGGATCAGAGAATTTAAAGTCTGAGCGAGTCAAGTCTGAGCGAGTCAAGTCACAGCGCTGGAAGTTCTCCCGCCTTAACCTGCTGGGGCTAGCCTTGGCCAGTGCACTAGTGGTCATCACGATCCGGCAATCCACCCACCTCTGGCACCCCCTAGAGGCCATGATTCTAAGCCTAGAAAATCAATATCAGCAATGGTTTGACAGTCAGGGAATAGGCTCACAATGGCTATTGCCAGCGGCATTTGTCGGCGGATTAATTGCGAGCATTTCTCCCTGCATTCTCGGTTTGTTACCAATCAACCTCAGCTACATTGGCACCCTGGAGATGAAATCCCGTTGGGATGCCTTGGGCAAAGCGCTGTGGTTTGTATTTGGGGCGATTACGGCGTTTAGTATTTTGGGGTTATTTGCGGCGTTGGCGGCGGCGATCTTTGTCGATTTTCGCGGCTATGTCAATCTGCTGGTGGGGGCGATCGTGCTGATCATGGGCGCAAGCTATGCAGGCTGGCTGCATCTCCCCTTACCCCAAAAGCAAATTAATCTGCCGATTCCTGGTGCCTATGGGGTCGGATTTACCTTCGCATTGGTGAGTTCGCCCTGTGCCAGTCCGGTGCTGTTTGCGGTGCTCGCCGCCGCCGCCGCAACGGGTTCCCAATGGATGAGTTGGCTAACGATGGTGAGCTACGCGATCGGCTATACGGCAGTGATTTTCCTCGCCAGTTTATTTACAGGCTTGGTAAAACAAAGTCGGTGGCTGCTCGGGCGATCGGATTGGGTCATGGGCGCTGGCAGCCTTGTGCTGTTGCTGGCAGGTGCGTATTATGTGATTGACGGTGTCCTATGGTTTTTCTCATGACGCGACGGCCCGAACCGACGGATTCCCCCGCAGATGATCGTGCGCTGGCCGATCGGGAACTTCTGACTGCCTTGTGTCAGCAGCACCCGACGGCCCTCGCGAGGCTCTACGATCGCTACAGTGGTTTGGTTTATAAATTAGCATTGCAAATGCTAAAAACCCCCGATGCAGCAGCAGATCTGACCCAGGAAGTGTTTTTGGCCCTGTGGCAAAAGCCCGAGCGCTATGATCCGGAACGGGGCACGATGACGGTGTTTCTATCGGTCATGACCCGATCGCGGGCCTTAAATCGTATCCGTTCAGCGAAATCCCAACAGAATATGGTCGAGCGATTTGGTCGCATGGCGTTACCGGAACCCCAAAACAGTCCCGGACTTGCCCAAGCCTCATTGGCTGAACTATCCGATCGGATGCGTCAAGCGTTGCAAGTTTTGCCCGAAGCCCAACGCACGGTTTTACAGATGGCCTATTACGAAGGCTTATCGCAGTCCGACATTACCGAACGCACGGGGATTCCGCTGGGCACTGTCAAATCCCGATCGCGCCAGGGACTCTTAAAGTTACGCGAATTATTAAAAGACCTAGCCCAGGATTTAGCGGAGTAAGGCCATGAAAAATTCACAGAATTGGTCAGAAATGCTGGCAGGATACGTTCTCGGTGATCTTTCCTCTGAGGAGGTAATCCAGGTACAGCAATATTTGGCGGATCATCCCGATGCAATGACGGAATTAGCCGAATTGCAAAATACATTGGCGCTGTTGCCCTTAAGTTTGCCAGATGTCGCCGTGCCCGAGAATTTGAAGCAGCGGATATTAAATGCGGCAACCGGAGTAGAACCGATCGCGCCACAACCGATCGCCGCATCACCAGCAGTGATTGATTTAGCAGCGGCCCGATCGCGCCGGGAAGCCAAACCGCAGCGCAACTGGACAATAATTGGTAGTGGTATTGCCGCCGCGATGATTGCGGCTTTGGGTGTTCAGAATTATCAATTGCAGCAGCAGGTGCAGGGTGCAAGGCAGGAAATTGCCAGTTTGCAGAAAAATGACGTAGGCGATCGCGGTTTAGGCAATCGCGAACAAACCCAAATGGCGGCCCTCGCAGCAAATAGTGGCCGAACATTGGCCATGCAGGGCAGTGGAACAGTCGCTGGAGCCGCCGGAAAGGTGTACATTGTGCCGCAACAGAACCGGGCGCTCATGGTGATCGATAATTTACCCCAACCGCCAGCAGGAAAAGTCTATCATCTCTGGGCTGTGGTCAACGGCCAGAAAGTCTCCTGTGTGCAGTTTACACCGGAGCAAGATGGCAAAGTCGTGATGCAAATTCCAGCGAATCGTTGGCTCCAAGCAGTGGAAGTGGGCGTGACATTAGAGGCGGAACAGAGCAATGCAATGCCGGCCGGGGAAATGGTCATGCAGGGACAGCAGATTTAACGTCGGATGCGTTTCTCGCCCTGCGAAAACGCATCACCCCAACCAACCATCAATCAATAAATCAAACCCCGGAAAATCAAAATAAAAACACGTAAATTACAGAAATTTAAATCTAAAACCAAATTGGTATTTGTAATCAAAATAAGGTGATCACCAACGCCAAAAAATCATAAAAGGTATACAACATGAAAAATCGTCGTGCATTTTTGCTCGGGCTGACTGCATTTGGGCTGATGGCTTCTGCTTCAGGGGCGATCGCGCAACCAGGACGTGACGCGATCGGCGTCATCTACACCGCTAGCAATGCGACGGATACCAATCAAATCTTAGCATTTGAACAAATGCGGGATGGATCGCTGAAATCGATCGGAGCCACAACCACGGGCGGCAAAGGTTCTGGGGGTGGCCTGGGAAATCAAGGGGCATTAGCATTAACCCGCGATCGGCGTTTGATGTTGGCAGTCAATGCTGGCAGTAACGAGATTTCGGTTTTTCGGTTTAATGGTCGTCAACCCATTTTAGTTAATAAAGTCGCTTCGGGTGGTACCCGCCCGGTCAGCGTTGCGATTCAGAATCAAACAGTTTATGTCTTGAATGCGGGGAGCGATAATATTGTTGGTTTTCGTTTGAATGGCGCTGGACGACTGACACAATTGCCTCAATCTAGCCGTCAACTCAGTGGCACTGGCACCGCCCCAGCACAGGTGAGTTTTACCCCCGATGGGCGATTTGTGGTGGTAACGGAAAAGAGCACTAACCAAATCTCCACTTTTCCCGTGGGATACGGCGGCTACCTTGGCTATCTGGGCAATCGGATCAGCAATACTTCCGTCGCCAACACACCCTTTGGCTTTGCCTTTGATTTGAAAGGCCGATTGCTAGTGTCCGAAGCGGTAGGCGGTGCGCCGAATGGCAGTTCGATTTCTTCCTATAATCTGTTCCGCAATGGACGGTTACAGGCAATTACCCCCGCCGCGAAGACAAACCAAACCGCCGCTTGCTGGGTCGTGGTCTCGCAGGATGGGGAATACGCCTACGTGAGTAATACAGGCAGTGGCAACCTATCGGGCTTCAAAATTTTGTCGAATGGTGCATTAAAGGCATTAAATGCCGATGGATTAACTGCCAATACGGGAACCGGTAGCGGCCCGATCGATATGATTTTCAGCCGCAACGGTCAATTCCTCAGTTCGCTGAATACGGGCAATGGCACAATTACTAGCTTCCGACTTAAAGAGGGCGGTAGCTTGGTGAACAGCGGCACGATCGGCAATCTGCCTCGATCGGCAACTGGTTTAGTCGCTCGCTAAGCGTTACCTCAACATCGCTACTGATTAAAGCGCTCTTCCAAAATATGGAAGAGCGCTTTAGTATGAGCAGGATCTTTCAAGCTGCATAAGCTACTGCCGCCGGGGAGTAAGGGTTAGCTAACTGCGAAACAAGCAAATCAATCTTGCACCATGCCGAAACAATCTAAGTCATTTCTATTACAGGCGAATTTGGTCTGTCTACTAACTGCGCTGATGGGCCTTAGCCAAATCCTCCCCGCCAACGCGCATCCTTACCAGATATTCAGCATGGAAGAATATCGGCAAGAGCAAGCAAAATGGCGCGAAACAATTCAACGTGATCCGAGAAATCCCGAGCCATACCTCAAACTTGCTGCCTCCCATCGCAGTGAAGCCAGCGAAGGCTATTGGTGCGAAACCGCCGCGATCACGGTTTATCGTGAAGCGATCGCCGCTGTTCCACCTAACGCCGAAATCCATCTACGATTAGGGCAATCATTAATGTCAGAACCCTTCCGCTGCGACGACATCCCACCTGCTGTGCGCGAAGCAGCACGTAAGGAAGCGCGATCACACTTCCGCAAAGCGATCGCGATCGCCGCAGAAACTGCCTCTGATGACGCATTATTTAGAGCGGCTGAACTCTTTATTCAGGAGCAGCAACCAGCACAACCCTAAATTTTACATCTGGAATGATCAGCGTTCGTGATGTAGTTCTATTACAACCAGATTAATTCAGGGTGCTACGCTACGATTTAATCCTGAAATTGAGGTCATAGAAATGAAATTCCCTAAGTTAATGAAGTTCCCCAAGTTGCTGACCGTTGGATTATTGAGCCTCGGCACGCTGATCACTACAGCTCTACCGAGCATGGCACGACCCGGTTACATTTATTCCGAAGCGAATGTCCGATCGGCCCCTTCGGTTAATTCACGTCGAATTGATGGACTGCCCACCGGAACGCCCTTAGAGATTTTGCGCGTGGATTCGCGCGGGTGGTACTATGTGCGTTCAACCGGACAACTCAGAACCGAAGGTTGGGTTTCTTCTGCGCTTGTGAATTTTGAACAGAGCGATCGACAGTATGGCACCTTGAGTGGCAGTGATGGCGATGTGATTAACATTCGATCGGAGTCCAATACGGGTAGTCGAATTAAGCATACCGGACTGGCGGGTGATTTAGTCGAAGTCGGGGAATCTCGCGTCGGACGATCGATGCAACAGTCTGAATCCGGCTATACCTGGTATCAAGTCACCTATCCCAATGGCGCTTCTGGCTGGGTTCGCAGTGATTTGATTACGGTTTGGGAAGAGCCATAACCAAGCTCTTTAGACTTTTCTCTATGGATGCAACAGCAGATTACATAGTAATCACATCATTGCATCCATAGCGGAACTCAAATAGCAAGCTCATCGTCAAATCATGTAATACCAAATCAATCGGTTATTAGCTCTCTGCTCATCTACCCCCAACAAATAGACAATGCTCACACAATCAATCCCGCTTAAACAATTTCCAACAATTTTCCTTACAGCGACAGC
>JBJORF010000027.1:0-59757 GCA_046049545.1 Cyanobacteriota bacterium
TCCCTCCCGTACGGGCGCGTTTTCCGCGCCCCCAATCGCGCAACACCAATTTTCAACCCCGATCGCCAATGGATAAACTTTGAATTTGGAATTGCTGCATTCCTTATCGCAGGGCTCAGCCCTGATTCGTTATCCCAGCCACTCAGCCCCACCGACAACCCAGTGGGTTGAGCGTCAGCCGAAACCCACGACTACTTTATTTTTGCGATTTCGGGGAGGCTGACTTCGGAGCCGTCTTTTTTGCGGCTTTGGCCGGAACCGCCTTCACCACCTGCGGCATCAACCCACAGGTCGCCAATCGCTTTGGCATGGCCTGTATCCAGCCGCCGCCTGCGGCATCGGGGCTGCCGCCATTGCCGGAAGGCCGGAACGGGAGATGACCAATTTGCGCCGTCTTCGGATTCGCGGTCAGTTTGTCTTTGTGCCAGCCCACACGGGTTTCAAACTGCTTTAGGGTTTTGGCATTGTTCTCGCCTGTTTTCTGGAGCTGCCGCCAGACTTTCGCCTGGGCAACTAACCCCGATCGCGCCCCAGAATAGTAACGCCATAGATCATCAACCGTTTTCAACTCGGTACAGGACATCTTGCCCACTTGCATCGCTGTTAGATAACCCAGTTCATCCCCGCCCCCGATCGCTAGCAAAATCCGCGAAGTCAGCACATTCGCATCCGTCCATTCACCCGCTTTCATCAACTGCTGCAATCGTTCATAATCTAAATTCGGCTTGGACCTCACCTCCGGTTCTGGCATCGGCGGCGCGATCGGCATCTTCAGCGGGGTGATCTTCGCTTGGGCCGCAGGCTGCAATACGGATAAATCCTGGGGCATTTCCATGGGGTCGATCGGCGCTTTGGGTTTGGCCGGAGCGGGTCTCGCTTTCTTCGCCTTCGCCTTGACCTTCGGGGCGGCATTGGGCCGGAAGGGCATCGCTTGGGCCGCCGGAGCGCTGCCCCAAGCCATCAACGCCCCCAACGATAGACCCAACCCTAACTGATAAAATTGCTGACGTTGCACGATCGAACTTCTCCACAGCGATGGACAACTATTTCAGAAACCGAGCTTCAAGCATTAATTTAGCTTCAAGAATTTCAGTGGGAGCACTGCCGATGTTCATGGTAGCCGAGTTTTTTCGGACAGGACGGCGATTCTCTTGAGTGAGGCACTGAGGCTCAACACCATCATCACCGCCGACAGCATCACCGCTCTGAAGCAACTGCCGGAATCTTCAGTGCATTTGATTTTGAGCGATATTCCCTACGGTATCAGCATCGATCACTGGGACGTGCTGCATGCTAATGCCAACCGTGCCCTCCTCGGTCACAGCCCTGCCCAAACCCAAGCCGGAGCGATCTTCAAATCCCGGGGCAAACCGATCAACGGCTGGTCGCAAGCCGATCGACAAATCCCGCAGCAATATTACGACTGGTGTCGTCAATGGAGCGACGACTGGCTCAGGATCTTGAAACCGGGCGGTAGTGCGATCGTCTTTGCGGGACGACGGTTTAGTCACCGTTGCATCATGGCCCTGGAAGACAGCGGCTTTTGCTACAAGGATATGCTGGCTTGGCTGCGACCGAAAGCGCCCCACCGTGCCCAACGCCTCAGTGTGATCTTCGATCGGCGTGGTGATCGGGCCAATGCGGCAATCTGGGAAGGCTGGCGTGTCGGCAATCTCAAACCGACGTTTGAGCCAATTCTTTGGTTTGTCAAACCCTACCCGATCGGCACCACGATCGCCGATAACGTCTTGAATTACGGCATCGGCGGTTGGCACGAAACGGCCTTCTTGCGCCACGAACCCCGCCCCGAGAACATTCTACGCAGTGGCTTTGCCCCCAAGGAAGCGGGCCTCCATCCCACCCAAAAACCCGTCAAACTGATGCAAACGCTCATCGAACTCACCACCCAACCGCAGCAGATCATCCTCGATCCCTTCTGTGGCAGCGGTAGCACCTTGGTTGCCGCGCAGCAATGTGATCGTCTGTACGTCGGCTTTGAGCAAGATCCGGGCTATGCGGAACTGGCTCGATCGCGATTGTCACCCAAGTCCTAATAAATCCCACCATTGGGCCAATTCGTTCCCGTCCCAGAATCCGTTAAAGTGAGGTTAACGAATTCTGCGTACCCTGTGAGAGCGCCGCAATGCCCTGGACCCGAACTATTAGTAGTGTGATTGCGATCGCGATCGCGCTGGCCATGATCTTGCTCGGGGGGTGGTACTACACCTTCGGCTTCTGCGTAATCATTTATCTGGGGCAAAGAGAATTCTTCAACATGGCCCGCGCTAAGGGCTTCACCCCCGCGACTAGGACTACCCTGATCGTCACCCAAATCCTACTCATCACTGCCCAAATCAATCCCACCTGGGTTGAGGCGGTTTTTGTTGTGGCCGGGACGCTGATTTGCTTTTATCTGCTGTTTCAGCCGAAGTTTGCGACGATCGCGGATATTGCGGCTTCGGTGATGGGCTTGTTCTATTGTGGCTATTTACCGAGTTTTTGGATCAAGCTGCGGGACTTGGGGCAAGCGGCGATGGTGAATTTACCGCTGTCGGGATTTTGGCCGGAACTGACGGGGTGGGCGATGCCCACCTTACCTGTGGGTTTGAGTATCGCTTTGATTACGTTTATGTGTATTTGGGCCTCGGACATTGGGGCTTACATTTTTGGGCGGATGTTTGGCCGCACGAAACTCACTGCTATTAGCCCGAAGAAAACGGTAGAAGGTGCAGTATTTGGCATTTTAGGCAGTGTATTGGTGGCGACGATCGGGGCGATTCTGCTCGGTTGGCCCCGCGCGATTCTGGCTGGGCTTGGGCTGGGCTTGATGATTGGGATGTCCAGTTTGATGGGCGACCTGACCGAATCGATGATGAAACGCGATGCGGGATTTAAGGATTCCGGCGATCTGATTCCAGGGCACGGTGGCATGCTCGATCGGACGGATAGCTATGTTTTCACTGCCGCCCTCGTTTACTATTTCGTCACGCTACTCATGCCCCTAGCCGGAAAATAAATCCCGCTTCACGCCATGCAGGCTACACCCGCGCGGGGTCGGCAAAGCGGATCTTCAGATAGTCATCTTCCATCTTCGCGCCTGCGGGTTGCAGTGCCGCTAAGGCTTGCGGCAACACCAGATTGCGACGATGGTTGCCAATTCTCACATTCAACTCATCACCCGTCTTGCTCAAGTCAATCTGACTTTTTTCAATTCCTGGCAGGTACATTTCGAGGCTGTATTGATTATTTTCCTGGGGCACCACACGTAAGGTGGTTTCCTTGTAGTAAACCTGAGCGGGGTCTTCGTTATTCGGGTACAGCGTTTCTTTGAGCCGATCGAGGGCCTCCAAACCACACATTTCCTGGGAATAGAGCGGCACTTCCTTCACGGGCAGCGGTCGGAAATTCTCATGGATTTCGGCTTTGTATTGCTGTTGGTTTTCTTTCCAGCGTTGGAAGAAAGGATCGCTGACTGAATCGGGAATGATGCGATTCGCGACCACCATATCGGTGGCGACATTGTACAAACTCAAGTAAGCATGGGCCCGCAGCGATTCTTTGATCACCATTTTCTCAGGGTTCATCACCAACCGCACCGAAGTCTGTGTCGGGTCAGTCAGGACTTTCTCCAAGGCCTCAATTTGCTCATAAAACTCGTAGGGCGCATCCATCACCTCTTTATTCGGCAATGAGAAGCCCGCGATCGGACGGAACAACGGCTCGACCAGGGGCCGCAGGGCCATGGACATCCCCTGGAACGGCTTGTAGAACTTGCGCATGTACCAGCCGCCCACCTCCGGCAGGCTCAGCAACCGCAAAGCTGTCCCCGTGGGAGCCGAGTCAATGATCAGCACATCGTAGGTGCCCTCGTCGTAGTGCCGTTTCATCCGCACCAAGCCGAAGATCTCATCCATCCCCGGCAGAATCGCCAGTTCTTCCGCCTGCACCCCTTCGAGGCCGCGTGCCATCAGCACTTCACTGATGTAGCGCTTGACCGCACCCCAGTTGCCTTCCAGCTCCATCAGGGCATCGAGTTCCGCGCCCCAGAGATTGGGGCGGATTTCCTCGGGTTCATGGCTGAGGGGCCGATCGAAGCTATCGGCTAAGGAGTGGGCTGGGTCGGTACTCAGCACCAGGGTTTTGTAGCCCAGTTCTGCACAGCGTAATCCCGTTGCCGCCGCCACGGAGGTTTTGCCGACCCCACCTTTGCCAGTCATGAGAATTACGCGCATATCGAACCTGGTGCTGAGAATTGTTTACATTTTTTTACGTAAATCTATTGTGCCACAGGGACGGCCGAGCGTCTACGCGACGGGGCGAACTGGCTGTATGGCCATTGGTTGATTCAGGTGTTGATTGGGCTGGGACGACTTCGCTGACGAGTTGCTGAATTGTCTGTGTGACTGGGCCACGGGTGCCATCCCAGTAGTGGGCATGCGCTATGCCCGGGCAACAACAAAGCACTACCTAGTCTTAATGCGCTTCCGTCATCGCTGTAAATCCATGGGAAAATAAAATGGCAATTCATCCCCATGCCCTGCAATGATTGAACCCGCTGCCCTATCTTTGCGTCAACTGGTGGCCCAGACGATCGTGGTGCGGACGAGTGGTTTCTTATTTGACTACCAATTGCAATATCCCCAATGGGAAGTCGATCGGGCAACTTTGCGCCACTTGATTGAAGTGGAAGGCATTGGCGGCGTGATTTTGCTCGGGGGCAGCACGGCGGAAATTGCCCTGAAAAATCAGGAAATGCAACGCTGGGCGCAACAAAGTTTGGGACAAGTCCCGCTGTTGATTTGTGCGGATATTGAAGAAGGGGTGGGGCAACGCTTCCCGGGGGCAACTTGGTTTGCGCCGCCGATGGCGCTGACGGGAGTAGCCCAGACCGATCGGGCCTTGGCAATCCGGCTGGCTGAGCAAATGGGCGCTGCGATCGCCCAGGAATGTCTCGCGGTGGGGATTAACTGGTTGCTCACGCCGACGGTGGATGTGAATAACAACCCCGATAATCCCGTGATTAATGTCCGGGCCTTTGGGGAAATGCCGGAACGGGTAACGGAGCTGACAACGGCCTATATTCGGGGCGTGAAAAGTCAGGGCGGCTTGACCACGGCGAAGCATTTTCCGGGGCATGGCGACACGGCGATCGATTCCCATTGGGAATTGCCGACGATCGCCCATGATTTCGCGCGGTTGCAGGCGGTTGAGCTGGCACCCTTCCAAGCGGCGATCGCCGCCGGGGTGGATTCCGTGATGAGTGCCCATTTGCAGGTGCCCGCGCTGGATGCTGAAAATCCGACGACCTTTTCTAAAAAAGTGATGACGGGATTGCTGCGTGAGCAGATGGGGTTTGATGGGGTGATTGTGACGGATGCGCTGACCATGGGGGCGATTGCCGATCGCTATGGCAATGCGGAATCGGTGATCCAGTCGATCGCGGCAGGCGTGGATATGTTGATGATGCCGACGGATGCGCTGGGGGCGATCGATGCGCTCTGTGATGCGGTGGAATCGGGGCGGTTGAGTCGGGCGCAAATCGAAGCGGCTGTGGTACGGATCGGACGCATGAAGCAAGGGATCAAACCCGTGGCTCCGGTGGATGCCACGCAGTTAATTCAGAATTTGGCTCAACCTAGGGCGACGGCAACGGCTGAGGCGATCGTCCAGAATTCGGTCAAGCGCCACAATTTCCAACCGATCGCCCCAGTAGACAAAGGCCGGAATCTCATCCTGACCGATACGTTGCTGGATTCGCGGCTGATTGGGCGGTTGTCGCCAGCGGTGAATCTGCCGCCGCAGTTTGGCTTCGGGCAAGTGGAACTCGTCGATCGGCAAACGCCCGCTTGGGTAAATCGATCAGGCTTGCCGACGGTGCTGCAACTGTTTATTCGCGGCAATCCGCTGCGGGGCATTCAATGCAGCGTGGAACAGGCGCAGGTGATTTTGGAGAAATTGCTGAAAACGCAGAATCTGCGGGCATTGGTGCTGTATGGCAGTCCCTATGTGTTTGATGTGTTGGTGGCGCAGCTGCCGGAGGATGTGCCTTGTTTATTTAGCTATGGGCAGTTGCCGATGGCGCAGGTGATCGTGCTGGAGGAGCTGTTCGATCGGGGTCGTCAGGTGGTGGTCGATCGGGAGGGGATGTTTTAGGGTGCAATCGGGGTGGCGTTATGGGCGGGCGGTGCGTTTTCGCGTTGCGAGAAACGATACCCTACGCGGGCTTGACGCGCATTAATGGTTGACCAAATTCGACTGGCTGGCCATTCTGAACGAGAATTTCGACGATTTCGCCCGCGACTTCGGCTTCGATCTCGTTCATGATCTTCATCGCTTCAATGATGCAAACGGTCTGTGTCTTCTGAATCCGATCGCCAACCTGCACAAAGTTGGCTTCGTCGGGGGCCGGTGCAGCGTAGAAAGTTCCGACGATCGGGGAGGTGATGTCGGTGTATTTGTTTTCTTGGGGCGGGGCGGAGGTGCTGGGGGCGAGGGGCACCGCCGCTGGTGCTGCTGCTGCAACTAAAGGCAGCGCGGGCGCGGCTGCCGCAACGGGGGCGGAAACCATGACTTGCTGGGGTCCACGCCGAATCGAGAGTTCGAATTCGCCTTCTTTCAGCGTGAACTCGGAGATGTCCGTGTCGTTCAGCGTTAGCAGTAGGTCTTTCAGTTGATTCGCATCCAGGGCCACGATCGTCTCCTCTCCCAAAAAAATCACACTCACCCAACTGCGGCTACAGGATTACTGATTGCCACACAATTACCAGTTGCCGCTCAGCTGTCGCTCAGTCGCGGCGGGGTCGGATGTAGCGCACCCGACCCATCAGCATCTTAGCTGTTCTCGCGGCCCAGATATTTGTCATCGCGGGTATCGATACGAATCTTTTCACCCACGGTGATGAACAGCGGCACCATAATGACTGCGCCAGTTTCGAGGGTGGCAGGTTTCGTGCCGCCCTGGGCCGTGTCGCCCTTCAGGCCGGGATCCGTCTCGGTGATTTCGAGGGTAACGGAGTTGGGCAGTTCCACTTCGAGGACTTTTTCTTTCCAAGTGATGACGTTTACTTCCATGCCTTCTTTGAGGTACTTGACCCGATCGCCGATTTCCTTAGCGGCCAGACGACCTTCGTCGTAGGTCTCCATGTTCATAAACACATATTCATCGCCGTCTTTGTAGGTGTGCTGCATCACACTCTTTTCCAAAGTCGCTTGGGGCACCGTTTCCCCGGCCCGGAAGTTCTTTTCCAGGACGTTCCCGGACTGCACGTTCTTCAGCTTGGTGCGGACGAAGGCGGAACCTTTGCCGGGTTTCACGTGGAGAAATTCGATCACCTTCCATACGGAACCGTCAAGTTCAATGCTGACACCGGTGCGGAAATCGTTACTGGAAATCATGGACTTACAAAGAGTAGAACGTCTGGGCGAACCAAAAATTTGGGTCAAATACTCAAGTGCTGAATATTCGGCAACTTATTCTAGCGCTCTATGCAACCTTTTCGACAGACAGCAAGCCCAGTCCATGTCAAAATTAACCTAGCTAGCCGTAACCAAATATTTTGCAGCGCAGAGTTGGGAGTTGACATGTCGTTTTTGAATCGATTGATGCAGTTGGGTTTCGCCGCCCTAATGGTGGGGGTGATGACTTGGACACCAGCGGTGCAGGCGTTGCCCCAGGGCAATGCGATTAAAGATCCCAAGGCATTGCTGCGCTATTCGCTGCCGATCGACAATCCGACGATTCGCAAAGTCCAGGGCGCGATCGAGGACATTTCCTACCAACTGCGGGCGGTGCGGCGTTGGGGGCCAGTGGTGGCGGACATTAAAAAAGCCGACACGCTGCTGCTGACCCAAGCGCCGAAGATCTTGGCCTCCATTCCCGAGGATCAGCAGGCGAAGGCAAAGAGCTTGATCGACGCGATCGAAGCCGGAGCCACCAATCTCAAAGCCCTCGCTGAAGCCGAGAAAAAAGAAGAGATCCTCGATGAACGCCTACGGGTGCTGGACATCGTGGGTGAACTCGAAGCGATGATGGTGCAGGGCTTCCCCTATGAAGTCCCAGCGGAATACAGTAATCTGCCGCAGCTCAAGGGCCGCGCCACGGTGGAGTTTGAGACGACCCAAGGGAAATTGACGGCGGTGCTCGATGGCTACAGTGCGCCAGTGACGGCGGGCAACTTTGCTGACTTGGTGAAGCGGGGTTTCTACAATAAGATGCCGATCGATCGCGCGGAGGACTTTTACGTCGTTCAAACCGGGAATCCCAAAGGCCCCGAAGAAGGCTTCATCGACCCGAAAACTAAGCAGTACCGAGCGATCCCCCTGGAAATCCTGGCCCAAGGCGCGAAGGAACCGACCTATGGCATTACCTTTGAAGACCTCGGTCGGCCTCTGGATCAGCCCGTTCTGCCGTTCTCTTCCTACGGTGCGATGGCCATGGCCCGCCCGAATGATGAACCGAATGGGGGTTCCTCGCAGTTCTTCTTCTTCCTGTTTGAGCCGGAACTGACCCCGGCGGGCGTGAACCTGCTCGATGGTCGCTATGCGATCTTCGGCTATGTCACCGAAGGGAATGAACTGCTCGGCAAACTCAGCACCAGCGACCAAATCATCTCCGCCAAAATCGTCAGCGGTGCGGAAAATCTGAAAAGTTAGCGGTGATGCAAGTTAGCTATGGGTAGCCTGCTCCGATCGACCCGAGGGAAGCTACTGATTGCATGGATTCTGACAGTGCTGTTGTTTGCCGGATTCGCACTGTCAGGGATGCATTCGATCGGGTATGTGCTGGCCTTAGTGTGGGCAGTTGGGGCGGGTTCAACGGCTTTGGTTGTGGCTGGCCTGGGGAGCTTGGTGCGTTTTGGGTGGCGGTGGCGATCGCTGCGGGAAGGCGGTTGGCGGCGATCGCTGAAAGATTCGCTGCGTTGGTTTTGCGGTGGATTTGCTGGGGGCTGTGTAGCGGGTGGCGTGGGATTGTTGCTGTATACCTTACTGATAATGGTTCCGTTGTTCACTGACTTGCTCGTCAATGCACTCCGTTCATTACCCGGTCAGCGTCAACAGTATCAGGAGGTTTTCTTACTCTATGTGGGCTTCGGTTGGACTGTTGTGAGCACGATCGGGGGTGTTGTTTGGGGCGCGAAAAGCATTCAGCGCCGATGAATTTGCGCCTGCTCGGATCCGATTTCTCAAGTTGATGATTGGTTCAGATGTCCCAGACGTCTTCGCTTTTTTGAGGGAGCTGTTACGCTATGTATCTAGACGATCGGGTAGTAGGAATCGGCGATGCTGACTCAACTGCGATTTCAGAATTTTAAGTCTTGGCGCGAGACGGGCGAAATGCGGATTGCGCCATTGACGGGCTTTTTTGGGACGAATAGCTCCGGTAAGACGAGCATTCTTCAGTTTTTGCTGATGTTGAAGCAAACAGCAGAATCGAACGATCGTACCCAGGTGTTGAACTTCGGCAATGAGCATACTTACGTTGACCTAGGCACCGCCAAAAACCTGCTCCACAAGCAGCAAATCCCTAGTCGGCTGGAGTTTTCCTTAGCTTGGGATAGAGGCGATCGGCTACCTTACCTGTCGCTGCCGATCGAATATGTTCAAGTTGGAGAAAATCACTTTACTTCTGCATTTGCTCTAGTTTCGCAAATGCAGTTTTCAGCAGCGGTGGAATTTGACGATGAGTATATTGCGGCTGCACAAATGATCTATAGCTATCCAGCAAAATCAGGGGAGCCAGCTCAAATTTGTTTGCTAAAACAGGGAAGCGATTATTCTTTGGTAGGTACTGGTATGGCCAGCGTACTGCCAGAAATTGTGGGGCATGATGTAACTATAGGAAGCCCCTGGAAAGTTTATGGTTTCTCCAGAGAAGTTTTTGGCGGTTCGCCTTGGCGAAACCTCGACTCCAGCTTTGAACATTGCTTCGCTGATATTTATTACCTTGGCCCGGTTCGGGATTACCCTAAGCGCTTCTACAGTTGGTCGGGCGAAACCCCTCACGATGTCGGTCGGTACGGCGAAAATACGATCGCGGCTCTTCTCTCGGCCCGCAAACAAGACCCCGAAATCGAAGCCAAAATCGCTCATTGGCTTAAATTCATGGGCTTAATCAAGGACTTCAAACTCGACTTAATCGCGCCTGAACAACGCCTCTACCAAGCCTCCGTTCGCATCGCTCCCGGTGGTACCTACGTCCCACTCACCGATGTTGGCTTTGGGATGTCCCAGATTTTGCCCGTGCTGGTGCTGTGCTACTACGTGCCCCAAGGCTCCACCATCATCTTCGAGCAACCCGAAATCCACCTCCACCCCAGCGCCCAACAGAAACTTGCCGATGTCTTCATCGACGTGATTAAAACCCGCGATTTACAAATCATCCTCGAAAGCCATAGCGAACACTTACTGCACCGTCTCCAACGGCGTATGGCTGAAAATGGACTGAATCCGTCGGGCTTCAATGCCGAAGATGCCGCCCTCTACTTTTGCGAAATGGGTGACGATGGCGCATCCCAGATATCGCAGCTCGAAGTCGATCCTTTCGGCAATATCACCAATTGGCCGACGGATTTCTTCGGTAATGAGATGGAAGATCTGGTCGCCATGACAGAAGCCGCAGTTCAACGAGAAGCTGCCGCCAATCAAACCGCAACTGAGGCGATCGAATGCACGTCGTAATCGATACCAATGTCTTAATCGCCGCAAACCAGATCGACTGTCCCCAAGCCAACCTCGCTTGCGTCCTGACCTGCCAACAATTCCTGCAATCACTTCAGCAAACTGGTGCTGTGGTCATCGATCGCCGTCGCTTAATCCTCAGCGAGTACGGCAATAAGGTTTATCCGAATCGCGCCAGAGTCGGCGATAAGTTTCTCAAGTGGCTGCTAATCAACCAAGGCAACCCAAAATACTGCACCCAGATTGACATCACGCCCCATCCCATAAGACAATTTGTCGAATTTCCCGACGACCCGGCCCTTGCACAATTTGATCCGAGCGATCACAAGTTTGTCGCCGTCGCGATCGCCTATCCGTCATCCCAGGGCGATCGGCCCAGCATCCACAACGCGGTCGATTCCGATTGGCAAATCTATGGAGCGGCGCTCAAGCGTTACGTCACGATCGTCGAACTTTGTCCCCATTGCCTCAAGTCCTAACTTTTCCAAGATGGGCCAATTCACCCGATCGGGTGAGGCTGCCAATTCCTGTCCCGTCTAGGACAGACGCAACAGAATGCAAAAGTATAGAGCATAAATAAATCCTGAAGCCTTTGGAATTGCGCATATTCCAAAGGCTTCAGGATTTTCCATATAATAGTGACTCGCGCCTATCATCCAACCCATCCTCCCGACTATGCCCTTCGATGTTACCAATCCTCCGGATCCCAAACTGATTGATGCCTGCGTCCACTGTGGCTTCTGTCTTTCGACTTGCCCCAGCTATCGCGTCATTGGTAACGAAAATGACTCACCACGGGGTCGGATTTACCTGATGGATGGCATCAACCGTGGAGAAGTGGAGTTGACCCCCACCACGATCGGTCACTTCGACACCTGCCTCGGCTGTCTGGCCTGTGTCACGACCTGTCCTTCGGGTGTGCGCTACGACCAATTGATTGAAGCAACCCGCGCTCAGACCGCCCGCAATGCCGAGCGATCGCCGATCGAAAAACTCCTGCGTCAAACGATTTTCGCGATCTTTCCCTATCCCGATCGGCTGCGAGCCTTGCTCCGTCCCCTTAGCCTCTACCAAAAAATCGGCCTCCAAAAGCTTGTCCGCAGTACGGGCCTGCTACCCAAGATTTCGACCCAGCTCGCGGCGATGGAAGACATGCTGCCCGCGATTCCCGAGAACGCCTGGCAGGATAATTTCCCAGAACTGATTCCCGCCCAAGGCACTCAGCGGTTTCGAGTTGGCCTGCTGCTGGGCTGTGTGCAGCGGGTGTTCAATCCGGATGTGAATGAGGCGACGATTCGGGTACTGACGGCGAATGGCTGTGAAGTGGTGCTGCCGCCGAGCCAAGGTTGCTGCGGGGCGTTGTCTCATCATCAAGGTCAGGAAGCTGATGCCCAGGGTTTTGCCCGCCGGACGATCGCGGCTTTTGAGGCGGCGCAGGTGGATTATTTGCTCATTAATGCTTCTGGTTGCGGCCATACGTTGAAGGAGTATGGTCACATTTTGGCGAACGATCCGGACTATGCCGATCGGGCCAAGGCGTTTGTGGAAAAGGTTCGCGATGTGCAGGAGTTTCTCGCGGAAGTGGGCCTGACGACACCGCTGGCACCGTTGCAGGAAGCGCCGCTGACGCTGGTGTATCAGGATGCTTGCCACATGCTGCATGGGCAGAAGATTAGTGTGCAGCCTCGCAAATTGTTGCGCCAGATTCCGGGGGTGCAGTTGCGTGAACCGATCGATGCGGCGCTCTGCTGCGGCAGTGCGGGGGTGTACAACATTTTGCAGCCGGAGGTGGCCCATGAGCTGGGTCAGCAAAAGGTGACGAATCTGACGCAAACGGGGGCGCAGGTGATTGCTTCGGCGAATATTGGCTGCTATGTCCAGATCTCGAAGCATTTGGGATTGCAGGGGAACACTACGCCCGTATTGCATCCGATGCAATTGCTCGATCGTTCAATTCGGGGAGAGCGGTTGGATTAAATCGGTTTGGATTAGACCCAGTTGCAACTACGGCTCTTCGGGCTGATTGCGGGCGGCGACTTGGTTGAGTGGTAATGCTAAGACGCAGGAGAAGGTGAGGAGCATGGAAAATAGGTTCAAAAATTTCATGCTGAGCCAGACTGCTGAACAATCTGGGCAGAGCCATTGCTCAACACCGTGGGTGACGCAGTTGAGCAGCCAGTAGCCAAACCCAAAGGCCATGAGATTCCAGTTGGCTTCACCCAGGTCTTTCTGGGTTGAGGCATCGTTGTATAGGACATACAAGCCGATTACGCAGGCCGCAAACGAAGCTAAACGGACGTACTCAACCCAAACCGCAGCATGTGACATAGACCGTAAACACTCACGTACTAAACAAAGTTAAAAACTCAGCCCGAAACACGAACTAAACGAGCAAGCAATGATGTTGCTCAGGTATCTATATCGACAGTCTAGGAGCGGCTCAATTTAATTGCATCGAACTCTTATCAAAGTGAAATAATCAGAGAAATTCTGTTAATAAACCGCAATCTCTTAACCAGCCCTGACCCCTTCGCAAAAATCCCATGAACCTGCCGCTGGTTTACCATCCTGTCTATTCTGCACCGCTGCCTTCGACCCATCGATTCCCGATGGCGAAGTTCAAGAAACTTCATGACCTGCTGCTTTACGATCGGGTCGTCACCCCTGACCAGTTCTATCACCCGGTCAAGCCCGCTGTTGACACGTTGCAACAGGTGCATTCGCCGGAATATGTCAATGCTTACTGTGAGGGGACGCTTGATCCGAAGGCGTTGCGGCGCATTGGTCTGCCTTGGGCCCCGGCGTTGGTCGATCGCACTTGCATTGCGGTGGGGGGGACGATTTTGACCACCAAAATGGCGCTGGAATATGGCCTTGCTTGTAATACGGCGGGGGGAACGCACCATGCATTTCCGAGCTATGGTTCAGGATTTTGCATTTTCAATGATTTGGCGATCGCGGCGCGGACGTTGCTGAATCAGGGATTGGTTAAACGGATTTTGATCGTTGATTTGGATGTTCACCAGGGCGACGGCACGGCTTATATCTTCCAGGACGAACCCGCTGTGTTCACGTTCTCGATGCATTGCGGTGTGAACTTTCCGGGGACGAAGCAGCAAAGTGATTTGGATGTGGCGTTGCCGGAGGGGATGGAGGATGCGGCGTATTTGCAAACCCTCGATCGCTATTTACCCGATCTCCTGAGCCAAGTTAAACCGGATCTGGTGCTATACGATGCGGGCGTTGATCCCCATGGGGGCGATCGTCTGGGCAAACTGGCGCTGACCGATAGCGGTCTCTACTGCCGCGATATGCAGGTGCTATCCACTTGTCTGGCGGCGGGTTTTCCGGTGGCCTGCGTGATTGGCGGTGGCTATACCGATGATATGGATGCGCTGGTGTATCGCCATTCGCTGCTGCACCGTGCTGCTAGCGAAGCCTTTCGGCAATATCGGCTGTAGATCACCCGATCGTCTCACCCGATCGGGTGAAGTCTGTCCAGGGTTCAAATGCGTAGGATAGAGCCGAAAGTATAGAGCACAATTACTCCGA
This sequence comes from Cyanobacteriota bacterium, assembly GCA_046049545.1. Classification (GTDB taxonomy): domain Bacteria; phylum Cyanobacteriota; class Cyanobacteriia; order Leptolyngbyales; family Leptolyngbyaceae; genus Romeriopsis. The sequence goes on from JBJORF010000027.1 coordinate 14,230, forward strand.
AGCCCCCTGTTTCAGTGGGTTCCGGAGTTTTCTTTTGGCTCAATTCGAGGTTCACCCGATCGGGTGACCATGCCGGGGGAAGTGGGGAACCGAATGTGCCAGTTACTGTAGTGGACGTATAGAGCACAGGCTCCAGGACGGTTTGGGAGGGGCATCTCAAACTAACCTGGAGTTTTCCTAAGCCGCTATCCATGAGCTGCTATCCATGAGCTGCTATCCATGGGCCATTATCCGTAAGCAGTTATCCGTAATTGGGTTGTGCGTTGAGTTGTTCGAGGAGCGCCTCGCTGAGTTCAAAGTTGGCGGTCACGGATTGCACGTCGTCGAGGTCTTCGAGGGCATCGACTAATTTGAGTAATAGGCGCGCTTGATCAAAATCTGCGATCTCGACGATCGTCTGGGGAATCCACCGGAATTCGGCTGTGGTGACTGGGTAGTGCTGGTTTTGAAGCGTTTGGGTTAGGGCTTCGAGGTTGGGGATGTCGGTGACGATCGTGGCAAGTTTGCCGATGGTGTGCTCATCATCGAGATCCGTCAGTTCGTAGGTTTCGGCACCACCTTCGAGACAGGCTTCCAGCAGGGCATCTTCATCGATCGCCGTCATGGTTTTGCTACGACCCCGGCCAGCGGGTGTGAGGTCAAAGGTGAGTTCGACGACGGCCTTGTGGTCAAATAAAAAGCTGACGCACCCCATTTCCCCTAAGTTGCCTTGGCTCTTGGTGAAGGCGCTGCGGAGATCGGCGGCAGTGCGTTTGCGGTTATCGGTCAGGGCTTCGACGATCACGGCCACACCGCCTGGCCCATAGCCTTCATAGCGAATCGCTTCATAGGCATCGCCATCGCTCCAAGTGCCCGCGCCTTTGGCGATCGCCCGTTCGATGTTGTCGTTGGGGATATCGGCAGCTTTGGCCTTATCGATCGCGGTGCGCAGTTGAAAGTTGCCAGCGGGGTCAGCGCCTTGACGCGCCGCGACGATGATTTCGCGGGCGATCTTGGTGAAGACGTTAGCGCGTTTTGCGTCCACGCGGGCTTTTTGCCGCTTAATCGTGGCCCATTTACTATGTCCTGCCATGGAATGATGACTTGCGGTATCGGGTCAAAAACTCAGCCTACTAGGATAAGCGATTTTTGGGGCTGGGTTGTGCTCAATCCGATCGCCGTAATGGGAAATTTTACTTTTCAGAAACTGTCATTTCGCGCTACTCTGGACTACTGGTGACTTTTTTGCACTACAAGATTTTGTACTCAGGTTTTTGCACAATTGCTGATCCGGCTGCAAAATCGCTCGTTGACGAATTTAGAGGAGAGGGGTCAACCCAATGGCAAAGCGCCGTAACTTGAAGAAAGAAAAAGCATTGCGCAACCAGGCCTACGCGCGGAAGTTCCGCAAGCGGACGAATACTGGTCGCTATTCCCGTCGTCGTCCGGACGATCGTCAGGATGAGAACAGCAATGACGAGGAAAAGACCACGAGCGACGAGGGTGCAACCTCGGCGGGTGCCGCTGACTAGGGCGGCGATCGAGCATTTGACGATCGATGATTGGACACTGATGTTTCCCCTGCTCACCGTATGGTCAGCGGGGGTTTTGCTATCAGCAAGGGGCGGTGAACTTAGGGTGTGTGGATGGAGGCTGTGTGGATGGAGGGTGTGCGAATCTAGGATGCGTGAATCCAGGGTGCAGGAGTTGAACCCGCCTGAGGCGAATTATGAGTTCGCTGCCTAAACCGCTCGGCCAACCCTGGTATTTGATTAATCCTGATTTTAGTGCAGGAATCGAAAAACTGCATGGCCTTCCTCCAAAGATCAGCAATTCCAAATTCAAAGTTTATCCATTGGCGATCGGGGTTGAAAATTGGTGTTGCGCGATTGGGGCGCGGAAAACGCGCCCGTACGGGAGGGATCGATCATCGCCCCATCCCATCCATGCAGTCGTCGGTGATCCGTAGGGGCGTGCATCCCACGCCCACAATCCGTATCGGCCAGCTGATCCGATCGGACAAATTCAGCGAGAGGGATTAAAATTCATAGCACTTGTCGGTGTGATCTCGGGTGTTTTTGCGCCGGGCTGACTGCGGCATTGCGAGTGATTTTGGCTATTTTCTCCTGGATCTATTTTCCCCGACACCGTCCATGAAACTCAATTCCACCGTTACGTTTACCTTTGTGCTGCTGTTCTTAATGCTCGGTGCGGGGTTTGCCAGTGCATTTGGCGGCTTCTCGATCGGGCGGGATGCGCTGAAGGGCATTACCCAGCCGGATTCGCGTCCGCAGAAGACCCGCGCCAAGGCGGCGAACAATAGCAGTAGCGAGGCCCGCGATGGCATGGTCTTGATGAAAGAGGAAGACCTGATCAAGTCGATGAAAGAGCGGATTGCTAGTTCAGCTAAGGGCGGCGGACGGCCCCCGGAAGCCGGAACAGATGAGCAGGCCGCCAAGGATAAAGCCAAGGACAAACCCTCTGATCCCGTCAGTCTGGTGAAGTTACCCCTCAGCAGTAATGTCGAAGGGGTAAACCTGGAAGTGCTATCGACCCGCCGTGAAGGGGATGCGACGCTCCTCGATATGACGGTTAAAAATACGAGCACCAAGGCCGTACAGTTCCGCTACACCTTTTTGACGGTGACCGATGATCAGGGGCGCATCGTTGCCGCTGAAACGATCGGTCTGCCCTCCGAAATCCCGAATAACAGCGAGACCTTCTCCGGTTCAGTTAAGTTGCCTACCAGCAGCCTCAAGGATGCCAAAAGCGTGACGCTGCAAATGAGTGACTACCCCGAGCAGAAGCTCCAGTTCCGCCTAGCCGATATTCCGATCCAATAACAGCATGTTTTCTCTGGGGTTTGAACGATTGGGGTTTGAAATCATCTGGGCACTGCCGCTGCTGGTCGATATTCTGCCGTCGCAAAGTGTGTCCACAACGGAATTGGTGGCCCGGGGCGGGGCGATTTTGCTGCTGATCGCGATTAATGCGTTCTTTGTGATGGCGGAGTTTGCGGTGGTGTCGGTGCGCCGATCGCGGGTGTCGCAGTTGGTCGATGCAGGGGATGTCCAGGCAAAGACAGTCCAAGAGTTGCAAGATGGCATCGATCGATTGCTATCGACGACGCAACTCGGCATCACGCTATCGAGTTTGGCTTTGGGCTGGATCAGTGAGCAGGTGATGGCCCAGATGGTGCAGTCCTGGTTGCTCGCCCTGCCGCTGCCCGCCAATATTCAGCACTTTGCCGTGCATTCCCTGGCCATTCCGATCGCCTTTTTGGGGATTGCTTATCTACAGATCGTGCTCGGTGAACTCTGCCCCAAGTCCGTGGCGCTGCTCCATGCTGAAGAGATTGCGTTGTTCGTGGCACCGTTTAGCGTGGCGATTTCGCGGCTGTTCAACCCGTTGATCTGGGTGCTGAATCAATCGACTTGGTTCCTGCTGCGCCTGGTGGGAATTCGCTACCGGGGCCAGGGCTGGTATAACCAGGTGAGTTCCGAGGAGCTGCAATTGATGATTGCCAGTTCGACGGCGGCTTCGGGCTTGGAGGAAGAAGAGCGCGAACTGTTGACCAATGTGTTTGAGTTTAGCGAGGTGCGGGCCGACGAAATCATGGTGCGGCGACCCCAGATGATCGCGATCGCACAGGTGACGACGGTGCGGCAATTGCTCGATGAAGTGGCCCGATCGCGGCATTCGCGCTACGTGGTCTACGATGAATCGATCGATGACATTGTCGGGATGATTCAGCTGAAGGACTTGGCCGAACCGATCGTTTTGGGTCAGTTAACCCTGGATGAAGCGATCGCCCCTTGGATTCAGCCCATGAAGTTTGTGCCGGAGTCTACGCCCCTGGATGAACTGCTGACTTTGATGCAGAAGTCTGGCCAGCATATGACCGTGGTGGTGGATGAATTTGGCAGTACGGCGGGGCTGATTACGCTCCAGGATGTGATCAGTCAGATCATTGGTGAAACCCCGGAAAACGGTAGTGACGAATCCTCGGATGTTGAGTGGCTCGACGCGAATACCTGCATCGTGCAGGCGCAGTTGGATGTGGAAGAAGTCAATGAACTGATCAACTTGGATTTGCCGATGACCGAAGAATATCGCAGTCTGGGGGGGCTGCTGTTCTATCAATGGCAGCGGATCCCGATCGTGGGTGAAACATTGCAATATGGCGATTGTGAACTGACGCTGATCAGCGCCGACGGCCCCCAGCTCAAGGAAATTCGGATTCATCGCCTCGAGCCGGAACCAGCGGGGGACAGCGATCGGCCCGACCAGTCCCCCCAGAAAACCTTCAAAGCCCCCATCCCCCCTGCCCCATCGGAGGATAAATGCTGATGGAATCCTTTGCGGCGGATGACCTGCCCCCCGAATTTTGGGAAGGGGTGGCGCAGTTTAATCGTGGCGAATTCTATGATTGCCATGACACTTTGGAGGCGATTTGGATTCCCTGTGTGGGGCCGGAAAAGCCGCTTTATCAGGGGATTATCCAAATTGCGGTGGCGATCTATCACCTGGGCAACTTGAACTGGCGCGGGGCGGTGATTTTGCTCGGCGAAGGGCTGAATCGGCTGCGGCATTATCCCGATGAATTTGCCCAGATGGATTTGGGGCAGTTGCGATCGGATGCGGCGGCATTACTTACCCAGCTTCAGGATTTGGGGGCCGATCGGGTCGCCGAATTCACTTGGCAGAACCCCTTGACGATCCGCCTGCTGTCGTCATAGCGGGCAAGAGCCATAACTTTCCAGAACCATAACTTCCAGAACCATAACTTCCAGAACCATAACTTCCAGAAAGTGTGGCATTCTCGGTGAATCGAATTAAGATTGGATGCTTTGGACGGGTTAAATTCTTGATGATTGTCAACTGTCCCACGGCACTTTCTTGGCGGAGCCATCGTCCGATAGACTAGAATCGGCCCTATCCCGTTCGATCGCGGTTGTCCTGCTCAATCCAACATTTCCTATGAACCTTCCAGCTTGGCGTAATTTGTGTCGGCGCACGTCGTCGGATCGGCGATCGGTACAGGGCATTGGATTCACGCTGCCGATCCTGCTGGCGGGATTGTTACTCGGCGGTACAAGCACAGTCATTGCCCAAGCCCGCAATCCCCAAGCCCTTCAGCTCCGGGCCAATTCCACCCAAGCAAATGCGAAAACGGGGGTACTCGTGGCCAGCGGTAATGTCCAGATTGACTACCCGGCCCGATCGATTAAAGCCACTGCCGCCCAAGCTACCTACTTCAGCCGCGAAGGTCGAATGGTCCTCAGTGGTAATGTCTTTGTGTTGCAAGAGGGCAACAGCCTGCGGGGTGAAGTGATCACGTACCTTTTGAACGAAGGCCGCTTTGAAGCGACTCCCCAAGCGGGTCAGCAGGTCGAAGCGATTTATATCATGCCGCCGGAGACTACGCCCGTCCCCGCTGCCCAAGCTCCGACTGCCCCTGCGCCCGTCGCGCCCGTGACCTCGACGAAACAACCCTTCCCGATCGCGTCCCCTAGCCCCTAGCCACCCTAAGGCCCCGCCCAACCTTCTGGAGAAACCGCTTGAAACTGGTTCTGGAAAATGTTCACAAGTCCTTTAACGGTCGGCAGATTGTCAACCGTGTGAATCTTTCTGTGAGTCAGGGGGAAGTGGTGGGACTGCTCGGGCCAAATGGCGCGGGTAAAACGACGACCTTCTACATGGCGACGGGGCTGGAAAAGCCGGATAGCGGCAAGGTTCTGTTTGACGATCGCGATATCACCACCACCCCGATCAATGAGCGGGCGATGAACGGAGTCGGCTATTTGGCCCAGGAAGCGAGCATTTTCCGGTACTTGAGCGTGCAGGACAATATTTTGCTGGTGTTGCAGCAGACCCAGGTGCCAGCGAGTCAATGGCGCGATCGGCTCCAGGCATTGCTGACGGAATTTCGGTTGGAAAAAGTGGCGACGAACCTCGGTATTCAGGTGTCCGGGGGGGAACGGCGGCGCACGGAACTGGCGCGGGCCTTAGCTTGTGGGGTAGATGGGCCGAAGTTTCTATTGCTGGATGAACCGTTTGCGGGGGTCGATCCGATCGCTGTGGCCGAAATCCAAGAAATCATTGCCAAACTGCGCGATCGGCAGATCGGCATCCTAATCACCGACCATAATGTGCGCGAAACCCTCGCTATTACCGATCGCTCCTACATCATGCGCGATGGCCAAATCCTCGCCTCAGGCAACTCCGACGAACTGTACGCCAATCCCCTGGTGCGGCAATATTACCTCGGCGAGAACTTCCAGCCCTAAACCGTCTTTCCCGTTGCTCCTCTAACTTCCCTATTCATCATGGCCGTCACCTCTAATCCACCTGCTGTTCCCGCGTTGCCCTGGTCACCCTTCGGGATATCGATCCTCGATCGGTATCTGCTGAAGCAGTTGTTGCTGCCGTTTATGTTTGGGGTGGCGGCGTTTTCCTCCCTTGGGATTTCGGTGGGGGCGCTGTTTGATTTGATTCGCAAGATGACGACGGTGAACTTGCCGTTTGAAGTGGCATTGCAGGTGTTTTTCTTGCAGATGCCGCTGTACATCAGCTATGCCCTGCCGATGTCGACGCTGTTGGCGACGCTGATGATGTACAGTCGCCTCTCAACCGACAGTGAACTGATTGCGCTCCGCAGTGCTGGGATTAGCCTGTATCGGCTGATTATGCCCGCTGTGATGTTGAGCTTGATGATTTCGGCGGCGAGTTTTGTGTTCAACGAAGCGATCGTGCCAGCGGCGAACTATCGGGCCACGACGACGCTGGAAACGGCGCTCAAGGAAGACACCAAGAAGTTCCAAGAAGAAAATATCAACTTCCCCGAATACAGCGAAACCAAAACCGCCGACGGCAAAACTGAACGCCATCTGTCGCGGCTGTTCTACGCCAATAAATTTGATGGGGATGCCTTCTCCGGTTTAACGGTTCTCGACTTTTCTAAAGACGGCCTCACCCAGATTATTGCCGCGAATCAAGCAACTTGGGCCCCGAAAGAAGGGCTGTGGATCTTCTCCAAAGGGGCGATCTACGCGATCGCTCCCGATGGCTCCAATGCCCAAACCCTGCGGTTTGATGAACAGAAAATGCAGTTGCCCCGATCGCCGCTGGATTTTGCCAATCGCAAGCAAGACTGGATGGAGATGAACATTGCCGAGCTGCGCGAAGCTCTGGATGCAGCGAACAATAGCGGGGACGAAAAGCAGGCTTATAAGATGCGGCTGCGGATTCAGCAAAAGTTGGCGATTCCGTTTATTTGTTTGGTGTTCGGCGTAGTGGGTTCGACCTTGGGGATGCGACCGCAGCGATCGGGGAAGGGGACGAGTTTTGCGTTGAGTATTGGGATTATTTTTGGGTATTACTTGTTGTCGTTTGTGTGCGATTCGTTGGGGTTGTTGGGGGTGTTAACGCCGATTTTGGCGGCTTGGATGCCGATGCTGATGGGATTGGGTTTGGGGGGATGGTTGTTGCGGCGGGCTTCGCGATAGGGGCGATCGAATTTATTTCCCGATCGTCGCCTCGGATGTGATCGCGGGAATTCTAAATTCAAGCCAGGGAATCGATCGCGGCGCTTGATGTTTTTTCGATGAGGCTGTGGGCAAGGCGATCGGATCGTTTTTAGGATGAAGTGATTGAAGCTAGTTGATGAGGATGAAGTTGCCCTATGCCCCGTTCTGATTCTTCCCGATCGCCCCGCTGGTTTAAGGTTTTGCTTGCGCCGATGACGCTGTTCAGTGGGGCGGGAATTTTGGGTTTGGTGGCGATCGGGCTGCAAGTGCAGCAAAATCCGCAATGGAATCGCGCGTTTTTGAGCTTTTTTAATCCTGCGACTGTGAGTAAAACCGACGCGATTGCGCAGTCGGAACGCGATCCGCTAGATGTGAATGATCCCGGTTTACCCCTGCTGGGCCTCACTTCTGCGCCGGAAGGCGATCGGCTTAAATCTCCTAGTAAAGATGACAAGGCGAAGAATGCCAATCCGATCAATGTCACCCTTCCTTCCCTAGAATCCCTGCTGGGCGGCGCACCGAAAAGTGCGGCGGGGTTAGGCAATGGTGGCTTGGGCACGCCGGGTGGAACTGCATCGGGGTTGGCTAATTTGAATGGCAGTTTGAATGGCGGTCTGAATGGCAGTTTGTCGAGTCTGAACCGATCGGGCAGCAGCAATGTCGCCATGACCGATAGCCAGCGGAACGGTAGTCCTTTGAGTCGCGCGATGAGTCGCTACAGCCCTGCGACCCCGAATCCTCAATCCCCATTCCCGGTTATGCCGAGTGAACCGCGCGTCACGCCGACTCCCGTGACCACCACTGCCCCGATCGCGGGCAATCGGGATTATCTGCCAAATGCGGTGGGGTTGCCGACGGTTAGCCCGATCGCGGGAGCAAGTGCGATCAATCCGGCCCTGCTGTCGTCGCCAGACAATATGAATTCCTATACGGGGCTGACCAGTGGGGCGGTGCCTTATGCGTCGGATAGTGGTGTGGCATTGCCTGCAAGTCGCAATCCGGGAGTGGCATCGCCGATCCGCGATCGACCGAGCTTTGCGCCTGCTTTGCCGGCTGGTTCGATGCAAATGCCGCCGGGAACAGCGACCTATTCGCCGAATGCCGCGCCGATCGCGGTGCCCCAGGCGATCGATGAGCCACCGTTCTCTGCCCCCAGAAATACGCCGGGAAGTTCGATCGGCGGCGGGCGAATTAATTCGTTCTCGAATCCTTAATTAAAATTTAGCCCCGCTAAAATCTGGTGGGCGCTGGCGATGCCAGTTGCGATCGCGCCATGGACGGTGGCAGGGCGGAGAACCGACGTGGCTTCGCCGGCGAAGTAGAGGCGATCGTCGATGGCTTGGGCGAGTTGGGCGCGGAGTCCGGTGCCGCCGACGGGGGTGTAGGAGTAGCCCATTTGGCTGTAGGGATCGGCGCACCAATCAACGAGTTTGCCGCTGACGAAGCGATCGCGCAGAATTTGCTCCTCGATCGTGAAAATGTTGGCTAAATGGGCGAGGCCGACGTTGATTGCGCCGAGTTCGCCGAGCGATCGCAGCCATTCGGCCCCCGCTGCACCTACAAAAGCGGTGACGATCGGCGCTTCATCCGCTGCGCCAAAGCCCGGTCGCCACCAGAGCTGACTGGATAAATGGGTGTGGCAATGCTCCCAGTCTGCGGGCCAGAAGGGGCGATCGAATTTCAAGATCAGTTTGATGATCGAGCTGGAGCCTAAGCCATTAATGGCTTGCTGTTTCCAATCCGGCAGGGCCGGGAGAAATTCGACGATTTCCCGCTGCAAAATTGCGAGGGGTAAAGTAATGACGACCCGATCGGCCTGAAATCGCAGGCCATCGGTGGTGGTGACTTCGACATAGTCCGGTGATCGCCAATCAATCCGGGCGATCGCGTGGTTCAAGGCAATCTTCAAATCCCTGGCCCAGCGATCGAACAGTTCACCATACCCTTCCACCAGCCGATATTCCGCGCAGCCATCGCCTTCATAGGTGCTTTCGACCAAACCATGCACCCCGAGTTGATCCCAGTACACGCCATAGTCGGCGCTGTAGGTGTGACTGACGATTTGTTGCACTGGCGCGGGGATTTCGATGCCCTGAGCTTTGACTAACGTGGCCACATCGGTGTCGGGTTTGCCTTGCCGCACCCAACTGTCGGCCCATTCCCAGATAGCGGATTCATTGCTCTGCATCACGTCGCGGGCGATCGCCGCTTCGCCTTGGGTATAGTCGGCGATCGTTTGCAATCCTGTTTCGCTGTGGACATAGCCGCGATCGTCTGCCAAGACGGGCTGTAATCTCAGCCCATAGGTCGCCGCCAAATCCCGCGTCACCACTTCCCCATGGACAAATTCCGCGCCCAATTCGACGGGATGCGTAGCCAGACCATAATCGCTCCAAACGCGACCGCCAATCCGATCGCGCGCCTCTAGGATCAAAACCTGTTGTCCAGCAGTTTGCAGTTCCTTGGCGGCAGCAAGGCCAGCGGCACCCGCACCAATGATGAGCGTGTCGTAGCGGTGTGAATGGCTCACCATACGAAAAGCAGAAGTTCCCTGAGATAGAGGTTGGAAAAACCGTCGAAGACGGTGTAAGCCGGTAATCAGATTTGAACTGACGACCCCCTAATTACGAGTTAGGTGCTCTACCACTGAGCTATACCGGCGTGGCTGCATACAAAATTTAATATAGCAGAACTTGTGCCGATCGTGCTGGGGGGTTTGTCGAAGCGGCAGCAATTCCCAGCTCACAATTTTCCCACGGGCGATCAGGATTTAATCGTGGCGTTGCGAAATTTGGGGCGCGGAAAACGCGCCCGTACGGGGGAGGGATCGATCATTGCCCCAATCCCATCCATGCCGCGATGGTGATCCGTAGGGGCATGCATCCCACGTCCACAGCCTACGCCAACCCAGGATCACCCCATCATCCCACCCGATCGATGCAAGCAAGCGAATTGAGAATTCCTGTCGAAGCCTGGAAACTAGGCAAGGGAGGGGCTTATGCGTTACGATCGGCAAACCCAAACGCCATACATGAGCATCAAAGTTCCATGAATAATTCCCTGCGCGACACCAATCCCGAAAAGTTCGCGGCGCTAACAGCAGAAGCCCAAGCGCCCTTTCGCAGTTTGCGGATGTTTATCTATGGGAGCTGTGTGGTTTCGGCGGGCGTGGGTGGCGTGATTATTTTCCTGGGGATTCTAGCCGGACGGGACTTGGCAACGGCGATTCCGAACTTCGCGGTGAATGCGGGAGTCGTTGCCCTCATGACCTGGCTCTACTTGCGCGAACAAAAGGCAAAAACGGCCGCGATCGCAGCGGTGCAGGCCGAAATGGCGGCGGGCCGTGACCCCCGCAATCTGACGAATAAAGCGCCCACTTACCAGCCGCCTAAACCCAGTAAAAACAAGAATCTAAAGAAATCCTAATGAACTCTGGGCTTGGTTCTAAACCGTGAGAATTTTAAATCAAGATTTAACGAGCGCCAAGTTTTGATAAAGGCTCTCATCTGGAACAAATCCCGATAAGACAAAGGGGAAGACATCCTAGGATGTCTTCCCCTTTGGGTTTTGGGCCGTGCTGGAGACTTGCCGTGCCGGAGACTTGCAGTGGCTATGGCTTGCAGTGGCTATGGCTTGAAGATGTAGGGCGAGTTGCTTGCGGGAACACGGCCTAGATCCGCCAAGGATTGATAGATCAGTGCGGCGACTTCGGCGCGGGTCGCTTGCTTGGTTGGGCTGAAGCTAGCCGGGGTCGGATAGTTGACCAAGAGCCGACGCTGAAGCCCAGCGGCGACGGAGTTCTTGGCGTAGTTCGGGATGCTGGCCCCGTCGCTCAGTTTGTTCAAGCTGCTGAGGTCGGCGGGTTGCCGTCCGTAGCCGATGCCGTTGGCGATCGCCACGACGATCTGCACCCGCTGGATGTTTTCCTCGGGCTTGAACAGACCGCCGGTGTAACCGGACATGTATTCACCCTTGGAGGCGACTTGGATCGCGTTGAAAGCCCAGTAGTTGGATGGAACATCGCTGAAGGCGATCGCTTCGCGTTTGGCCGCTGGGGCGTAGGCTTTGTTGATCAACGCCGCAAATTGGGCGCGGGTCACGGGGGCATCCGGTTTGAAGCTGCCATCGGCAAAGCCGGAGATTACGCCATTTGCGGCCAAGGTTTCGATGAAGCCCTTGGCCCAGTGATCGGCAGGCACATCCTTGAAGGCGGATGCAGCGGGCGGCGGGGTCGGTGTGGGCAGTGGGCTGGGCGTTGGCAGTGGGCTGGGCGTTGGCAGTGGGCTGGGCGTTGGCAGCGGGCTAGGCGTCGGAGTCGGACTGGGTGTGGGCAGTGGGCTGGGGCTAGGCGTGGGGCTGGGGCTAGGCGGAATGGTTGGTGTGGGCATCGGACTCGGAGTCGGGATCACCACGTTCGATAGATTCACGGCCCCATTGGTTTTGTCCACGTCGTTGCCTACGGCTTCGATCGTGTTTTTTGTGGCGTTGTTCAGATCGAATGCGCCAGCGATTTTACCCGTGTTGTTGCCCCGAATAATATTGCGCCCATTATCCGTCGCTGTCCCCAGGTTGGGGTTGCTGTTGGTGGCCGTCACGACCCCGTTTTCGCGGTTGGCGGTGATTGTGTTGCCCCGGAGGGTGGGGGTGGCATCGCCGTTGATGTAGATGCCGGAAATGTTCTGGCTGATTTGGTTGTTGCTGATCACGGTGGTGGCGGTGTTGCCGATCGCCAGCCCAAAGCCGTTTTCCTGGAAGAGGTTGTCGGTGACGGTGCCCGTGGCGGTTTGCGAAATCGAAATGCCGTTCCCGGTGTTTTTAATAAATACATTGCTGCCGACGATCGCGTTGGCTTTGCCCATCAGATAAATGCCCTCGCGTCCGGTGCCCGTGAAGGTGTTGTTGGCGATCACGGGACTGGTCGATTCGGCTAAGATCCCGGTGCCTCGGCTCTGGGGGTTGGTGATGGTGAGGCCGCGAATCACGGAGTTGGCCGCTGTGATGATCGTGATTTCTTGGATACCCAGGGCTTTGGTTGAGCCTTTGCCGCTGCCGACGATCGCGATGCCTTGGCCTTTAGTGGCTTCATCGCCGAGCAAGGTCACATCTTTGGGGAGCTTGAGCGGGAAGGTTTCACCATTTTCAGCAGCGTAGCGACCTGGGGCCAATTGGATCACGGTGGCTTGTCCGAGTTTCACCTGGCTCAGGGCGTAGGTGATGGTTTTGAAAGGGGTGGCGGCGGTGCTAACGCCACCGTCGCTGCCGCTATTGGGATTGACGTAGAGGACGGTGGCCCCGGCGGGGATCTGAGCAACTTGCTTCACCCCGAGGCTGCGCGATTGGGCGATCAGCCGGGGGGATTCCCCGAAGGCCAACAGCAGCCCGATCCCGACGGCTACCCCGGACAGGGCCAACGATCGAAACCCTTGGGGCAGGGCGGTCATGAATTTGAGCAACATTTTGGCAGTGGAACCCTGATTCGACATAGCGGCTAAACCTTTATAAATCGGATTGGTGAAGACGTTAGATACCCGAATAATTGCGCTCGGTCAATTGTATTAGCGTGCAATGATTCGCTGAAATTTTAGCGCGGAAACTTTAATCTGAACGACGCGATTGTGCCGATCGGAGTTCCAGTGTTGGATTGGCATTGCGGGAATGTGCGGGTCGGGGCCGATCGCGTAACAGAATTTCACGCTTGATTAAGAAATAGCCGAGAGTGCGGTTTTGGGGGCGGTGCTGGCGCTAGCTTGAACAGTAGGTTAAACATAACCCACGCCGCAATGAAGGACGGATGCTATGAGTGATTTCCATGACTGCTTGACCCACAAAATCGCCCAGGTGACGATCGGTGAATTTAAGCCCGGTCAATTTGAGCAAGCGCAACAGCTTTACCATGAAGCGGTTTCGACCTATGCTGACGGCTTTGATGGGGCGTATTTGCTGCGGGAAGGCAGCTCCGATCGGGGCCTTTCGATCATTTTGTGGCAGAGCGAGGCTGCGATGCAGGCGAACCAAAGCCAGCTCCATGCGGCAATCCTGGCTAAAATGGCCCCCCTCTTCGCCCATAAACCAGACAATACCCACTACGATGTGGTCAGCGAGATTCCGGGGACGGCGGCGCGTGCCAATCCCGTGATGACGATGGGTATACTGGCAGCAGTCTAGCGGGTAACACATAACCGCTTGGCGGACAGCGGTTTAAGGTCGCGCGGTTGGCGCTATTGTAGGATGGCCGATAGTTTAATCAGTCGCTTTACATCATGACCGATCGTTCGCTTGTGCCCCAAGCTCTAACGCCTCAGGATCTAACCCCCCAAGATCTAACCCCCCAAGAGCGAATCATTGTGCCGCTGGATGTGCCGACACTAGACGCGGCGATCGCCTTAGTCGATCGTATTCCCGCCGTCAGCTTCTGGAAAGTGGGTCTGGAACTGTTTATCAGTGAAGGCCCGACGGTGCTGCGTGAACTCAAACAGCGCCAGAAACGTATTTTCCTGGACTTAAAACTCCACGACATCCCAAATACCGTCGCTGGGGCCGCCGCCAGTGCGGCGAAGTATGGGGTGGATTTGCTTACGGTGCATGCGACGAATGGCACGGTGGGATTGCAGCAGGCGCAGCAGGCGGCAACCCAGGCCGCAGCGGCGATCGGCCTGCCTGCCCCACGGTTAATCGCGGTGACTGTCCTGACGAGCATCGATCTGGCGACGCTAGCCGATGAACTGCGGGTGCCGATCGGGGTGACCGAATATGCCCAGCATTTAGCGGGGTTGACGCGCGACAGTGGGTTGGCGGGCTGTGTTTGTTCGCCCCAGGAAGCGGCCGCGCTTCGATCACTATATGGCCCGGATTTTCTTCTGGTCTGTCCCGGTGTACGGCCCGACTGGTCAGCCAAAGGCGATCAGCAACGGGTGATGACCCCTGCGGCGGCGATCGCCACGGGGGCGGATTATCTGGTGATTGGCCGACCGATCACGGCGGCATCTGACCCCGCAGCATCCTTCGATCGGATCGGTGCCGAAATCGCCGCTGGAGCCTAAATGCCATGCTATTGCTGCCGCCCACACTGCCGTCGGTGATTGCTCCGGTGATTGCTCCGGTGATTGCTCAAGCGCCATCGCCCGTCACCGCGTCCGCCGAATCCCCGCCTTCAATCTTGCCGCCTGCCCCACCTGTTGCCCGTCCGCCCAATACGCGACCCAACGATCGCCCCCGGCCTTGCCCAACGACGATCGCGGCCCTTGCGCCAGCTTTTCTGCGCGATCTGCCGAGTTATGCCAATCGCGTGATTGTTCGGAACCAGACGGCGGAGCAAATGAAGTTTCTGCCGTCGATCGTCGTGGCGGGTCAGGCGGACAGTCAGCCATTGCCCGTGGTGGCGGAAGCCGGGGCGAGTGATCCGTCGGTGCAGCAGTTCTTCTTCACGACCTTAGAGCGGCAGCGCGTGGGCGACCAACTCTCGGAACGACAGCAGTTTCACTGGCTACTGCTAGCGCCCACCCGTCAAGGCTGGCAAATCGTGCAGAGCTATACCCGATCGGGTAACTATCCCCGCAGTGCTGCGCCCCTGACCCCGCCGCGTGAAAGTAGCCTTGGCCCGATCGCCCAGGCCGCAAAACTTTGGTTGCGGGATTGTCAGGCGGGGGCGGTGCGCTTTTCCGATGATCGATTACTATAGTTGGGCTTTTTCACCGTTGAACGCGCAATCAACTCAACCGTTATGGCCATCGGCGATCGACAACTCAAAATTCTGCAAGTGATTCATTCCGGCCATACCACTGGGGCGGCGATCGTTGATGCCCTCGGTTCATCGATGCAGATGCTCAGCCATTACATGAATCAAATGGTTGATGACGGCTATATCAAAGCCGCCCGACTCTACGACAATCAACTGCGGGATTTTGTCGTGGTGCGAGCCTATCTGACTCCGGAAGGTGAGGCAGTTTTGGCCCAGATGAGCGGCGGTACGGCTCCGGCGGCCCCAGTTGTAACGGCTTCAGGGGTGACGGCGCCAGCAGCGACGGCTCCGGCGGCCACGGGGGTGGATGTGAGTGATTATGGTTTGGTCGGCGAGAGCATTCAAGCCATTCAGTTGATCATCGCGGAACTGCCCGACGACTGGAAATCGATCGCTGAGGTCTACTTGGATGATCTCAAAAATGAGGTCAATATCGCCTACCGTCGCCGCCCTGTGCGGATGCGGGCCTACTTTCTGGCAATGCTGCGGTTACTGTTGCCTGTGGTGCCGCAGATGAGCCAGGGAGATATGTTTCTGGCGCAGATTCGGGTGCTGTCGAGTGCGCTGGCGATTCCGGTCAAGCTGCCCGATGATCCGGCCTAAGTCTGCCGTCTTGCCCTAGCGGTGGGCAATGATTTTGAGCATTTGATTCGCGCCCCGCTGAAACTCGTAATCGACGGTGACAATTTCCGTTTGGTGGCCAGCGGCGGTGAGTTCGGCGAGGACGGGTTCGAGGTAGGCCGATCGGGTATTTTGCAAGGTTAGGAGCGGGAAAATCCGCACTTCATCGGCAACCCGCAGCAACTCTGCGATCGCCGCCTGATGAAAGGCCAAATCTAAGTGTTGGGAATAGAGAAACAGAAAATGCGAACAAAGGCAGAGGTCAAACTGCCGATCGTGCAAATCCAGCTTGGGCAAAAATTGGGCGAGGTAGCGCCCGTCTGCGAGACCCCGATCGTAGTCTTCCAGAAATCGCTCCATGGATTCGAGCCGCGATCGCCCCAGGGCATCCGGATTGGCAAAGGTGCGCCAGACGTAGGACTGGGGGGCGACTTTGACCTGGGCGATGATTTTGTCGTAGGTGGACTCGACCCGCTGGCGGATCTGGTCAGCGGTGAATTGGTAAATGGGGTCGATCGAGACGACGCGATGCCCCAAGGCCAGCATCTCTGCATTAAAGCTCGCGGGGCCGTCACCAGAACCGAGGATCTGCCGGGTTAAATCCGCGCTCTCGAGGGCGAACATCTGTTGGTATTCGGCGAGATTGCGCCCCCAAGGGACGACATCCTGAAGTTCCATGAATTCTTTTCCTGAATCGGATTAAGCCCGTTGCACAATTTGATTATGCCGACTAGATAATTGTCATAGCAAGGGTCGGCGATCGTGGCTTTCCCGGTCTAAGTTAGGACTGGATGGTTGGATCGCCTTGGGTTTGATTGCCTTAGGCACGATCGCCTATGGAGCGGCGGCATTGATCAGCGCTGCGCCATGGTGCATTATGCCAGCAAAATCGATCACCGCGCCATTCCAGCAAAGAATCCCCCGTGGCACTGACGGCTTGGAACTTTGACGGGCGGCGATCCGTCAAGAACCATCAGAGACTTCTTCTCACTCAAGACCCTTCTCGCTCAATAGGTTGCATCATGAACCCGAAATTGATCCCTGTGCATAATTTCTATCCTCTCTCGGCGGTGATTTTGGCGATGGTGGCGGCGACCAGTACGGCAACGGTGCCAGCGGCGGCCAATTTCTCGAAGACGGCATTGACGATCGCGGCCCAGCCCGCCCGTTCCACGGCCTCAGGTAATCGCAGTGAAGTGGATCAGCTCTGGCGCAATGGCATCAGGCATTACCAAGCGAAGCAATTTCGGGAGTCGGTGGCGCCTTTAGTGCAGCTCACGAGCCTGGAGCCGGATAACTACAAAGCGCGGGTGCTACTCGGCGGGGCTTACTTTGAGCTGAAGGAATATCCCAACGCCGCCGCGCAATTTCAGCGAGCCACTCAGATCAATCCCAAGGCCAGTAGCGCCTGGAGTTTATTTGGCAATGCCCAAAATCAGCTGAAGCAGTATCAAGAGGCGATTCCCGCCTTTGTCAAAGCACTTGAACTGGACGCGAAGAATGCGGATGCGTTGCTGGGTAGTGGTGTGGCTTATTACAACACGCAGCAGTATGAGTTAGCGATCGCGGCTTATCAAGCCTACACTGCGATTTTGCCGGGTAAAGTGATGGGCTATGCCTATCTGGGCGATGCCTATCGCCGCCACGGTGACAAAACCGCTGCGATCGCCGCCTATGAAAAAGCGCTCAGCTTGGATGCCAATCAGGCGATCGCCAAGACGGGCCTAGAAAAAGCCAAAGCCATGAAGCCCTAAGCGACGCAATTTCTAGTCAAATCGCTGCAAGATCCAGATGGCTTGGGGTTCGAGCTGGGTGGGCCGATCGATGTTTGTGCCCACAGGAATTGTGGTTGAATTGCTCAATAGCACCGTCCAAGTCGCCTCGTCGATCGACGAGGCGACTTGCAGGGTCAGAGTTTGGGGCTCGAAGTTGATTAAGACCAATACCTGCTCATTTTCCCATTGCCGGAGATAGGCTAAGTAGCGATCGGGATAATCAATCAAGGTTTGCCAATTGCCGAGCCGTAGGGCTTTGCTCTGGAATTTGCGGAGGTTCAGCAGCGATCGATAGAAGTGCCACAGTGAACCGTGATCGGCTTGCTGGGCGGCGACGTTGAGCTGCGAATAATTGGGATGGACGGGTAGCCAAGTTTGGGCATGATGCGAAAATCCGGCCTGGGGACTGGCATCCCACTGCATCGGCGTCCGCACGCCATCGCGGGTTTCAGGGATCTGGTCAGCGGCGGCGACAAATACTGCATCGCGCAGTTGGGCGACCGGAATCTGGTTGTGATCGACCATGCCAATTTCCTGGCCGTAGTACAGCACAGGGGTGCCGCGCACCGTGAGCAAAATGGTTGCCGCTGCCTGGGCGATCGCGAGAGGATTAAGGTTGGCCTGTGATTCCGGGTGAATCCAACGGCTCAAATGCCGGGGAATGTCGTGGTTGTCCCAGAAGTAAGTTGGCCAATCCCCGATCGGCGTGAGCTGTTCGCGCTGCTGAATTTCGCGCTGGATGTAGCCGGGATGCCAGGGGCTAAAGGTAAATTCAAAATTAAAGGGCAAATGCACTTCATCGTGGTGGGTGCCGTAGAACGCATTCGACTCGGCCACATTGCTATCGATAAAGGTTTCGCCAATTAGCAGCCGATCGCCATAAGCATCGGTAATCTGCCGCAGTTCGCGCAGAATGGTGTGATTTTCCGGCAGATTTTTGTCGTAGAGGTGGTGCTGATTGTTGTAGGGATTGGGGCTGTTGGCCCCGATTTTCCAGGGATTATTGCGAAATTCGACATCCTTGGCGTAGACACTGGACGCATCGAGGCGAAAGCCATCCACCCCCCGATCGAGCCAAAACCGGATTACATCCCCGATCGCCTGCCGCACTGCCGGATTGCGCCAATTCAGGTCAGGCTGATTCTGATTAAACGCATGATAGTAATATTGCTGCCGCGTTGCGTTCCAAGTCCAAGCGGGGCCGCCGAAGTAGGACAACCAGTTATTGGGCAACCCGCCATCGGGGCCGGGGTCGCGCCAGATGTACCAGTCGGATTGGGGATTGTTGCGACTGCTGGCGGACTGCACAAACCAATCATGCTGGCTGGAGGTGTGGTTAATCACCAAGTCCATGATCAGCTTCAGTCCCCGATCGTGGGCAGCACTGAGCAATTCATCGAAATCTTCTAACGTCCCAAAAATCGGATCAATCGCGTAATAGTCACTCACGTCATAGCCATTGTCGCGCATCGGCGAACAATTCACGGGCGAGAGCCACAGGGCATCCACCCCGAGGGCGACGAGGTAATCCAGGCGTTGGCGAATACCCAATAGATCTCCCGTGCCATCGCCATTCCCGTCCGCAAACGACAGGGGATAAATTTGGTACAACACCGCTGTTTCCCACCAAGGCCCTTGGGTCGATCGCGGGGTCGATCGCTTGGAACCTGATACGGCGCGGTCTTGTCGAATCGTTGTGACCATGGCTCCCTCCGGAAATGCGGGCCAGCGCGATCGCCGCTGGCTGATCGCAGTTGGTTGATCTCAAATTTCCCGCTTTGAGATCGCCCTGCCGCAATTTCGTCGCAGGACATCGCAAAACTTCACAGAGTCATACCTCACCGCATGTTCTGTAACATTGATCGCCGCCACTACGATTGCCGCCACTACGATCGCCGCCCATAACTTAAACCCCGTCGATGCAGCTTGGCACCAACGGGGCTTGATCAGCGGTTGAAGATTCGAATGGATTTAGCTGGCTTGCCGATCGAAGGATTTCACCAGCAATGGCATAACGACTGCTTCCTTTGGCGTTGTTTCGACCAGTTCGGGTTTGGTCTCAGGAAGTTTTGCTTCGGGCTCCTCCTCCTTGGGATGCAGGTGAATCCCGATAAAGGTGTCATAGACCACCCCCCAGAAATCTGCCTTCGAGTCCAAAATGCCCATGCACTGCGGTGAACCTTTCGCATCCAACAAAGGCTTCATCTCATAGTAGGCAGCCTCATAGTGATACCAGGGCACCGAAGGCCAGAGATGATGGACGAGGTGATAGTTTTGCCCGCCAATCAGCAGATTCAGGATCTTGCTCGGATAAACCCGTGCATTCAACCAACGATCGCGCTCCTTAAAGGGGCGATGCGGCAAGTAATCAAAGAATAAGCCCAGTAGCAAACCAACGATCGCCAAGGGCGAGAGCCAGTAGTTGAAAATGTAGTGGATGAACCCAAATTGCCAAGCGACTGCCATCAGTGCGACAACCACACCCCGCGCAATCACCCATTCCCACAGCTCATTCTTACGCCAGAGCTTACGCTGAAAGAAGAAAAATTCGTGGTACAAAAACCGCGCATTGATAAACCACAACGGCCCAAAGGTCGAAACGATATGATCGGGGTCATTCTTCGGATCATTCACATGGGCATGGTGCTGTTGATGCACCCGCGTGAACACCGGGAACGAGAAGAACAGCAGAAATGCACTGCCATGTCCCAAAGCCGCATTGATGCGCCGATCGTGGTGCGCCGCGCCATGACAAGCATCATGGATCACGGTGCCGACCAAATGCAGCGCCACAAAGTTCATTAAAAAGCTGATCCAGCCTGCCCAATGCAGCCCAAAATACCCTGCGGCCGAGACCACCGCGATCGTCACGGAAGCCAAGAACATTAGCAAGTTCGGATTCCAAAACGTTTTAGGTGGGCCAAGCAGTTCCCTTGGCACCATCAGGGGCAACGTTGCCTCCGACATCACACGACACTCCCCTTGAGTAGACAGGCAAATCTCACGCATCATATCAGGCTGTCACCCAACTCCATTCCAAATTGGATGGGATTAAGATGCGTAAAGTTTTGTGAGTTTTTTCTATTGAAACATGATGCTCCCCCGGAATGCTACGGCTGAGCGGAGAAAAATCAGGTTTTTTGATTTGGCAGTTCAGTTTGGCGCGGGCGAAATCACGGGAACATCTGATCCGCGATCGGTCGTCATACAGACTCAATGCAACGCATGACGTTGTTTGAGCCCGATTTTTTCACCCAGAGTTTTGACCCAGATTTTACGAGGATCTCACCATGTCACGCTCCCCCGAATCAGCCAGTTTGCGTTCCATCTCCCGTTCAATCGCAACGGTGGTGAGCGTTAGTCTTGGGGCAATCAGTGGATTGGGGTTTGCCGCTGCCGGGGCGATCGCGCAGACGGCTCCCGGTGCAGCGGCTCCCAGCGGCACGGTTGCGAGTACGACGGTGCCGACAACAGACGTGATTTTGCCCACAGGGAGTGCGGGTGGGGCGACGCTGCCCAGCGGGACATCAAATCCCAGCGCGACGATTCCCACAACGGGTGGGATTCCGCTCAGTGCCGTCCGCTTCACCTGTCGCCAAAACAATGGCCAATACACGGTGATGTATCAGCCCGAAAGCCAGCCGGGGAAATATTTTGCCTGGGCCGTGCCGCAGCAAATGGGTGGCGGCTGGAGTCCTGAGCGTCGCTGCCAAGAAATCAGCAGTCGTTTGGAGCGCTATCGCCCGGAGGGTTTGGTAGAGATGCAGACGGGGACGGAAAATGGCTACAACACGGTTTGCGTCACCACCGATAGCAATGGCAGTTGTCGAATTGTGTTCACGGTGCCGCGCGGTCAGGATCCGGCCACGACCCGCGATCGGGTATTCCAAAATTTAGCCGTTGCCGATACGGGCCAGCAGACCGCTGGTGTGTTTACCTATCAGCAGGGCCACGATCGACAATTGCTCGATCAGTTGAGCGGTGCGTTGAAGGTTGATGTGGGGGGTCTGTTGGGTGCGACTTCGAATCGGCCTGTGCCTATCTTGTCTTCACCCAGCCGGGGTATCAACCTGAAGCCCTTCCTCGATCGGGCCGATGGCGGTACGGGTGCCCAGTTGACCGGGGCAAATGTGGCCGCGACTCAAACGGCAAAACCGTTGCCTGGGAAACGTCTGCGCAAGCTGTTCCGCTAGTCTGGCAGGGATTCTAGGTGGCCTGAATCGGCGTGGATGCAACCCAGTTGCTCTCCCATATTTGGGCTGCCTAAACGTGGTACTATCCCTTTTGCTTCGATTTGTAAACACTTAGAATCGGCATAGGCAGTCTCGTTCATGCAATCCATGCAACCTCTGTATTCTCGACGTAAAACCAAAATCGTGGCGACGATCGGCCCGGCGACCAGCGACCCAGCAGTTTTGCGCGAGTTGATTCTGGCGGGAGCGACGACCCTGCGCCTCAACTTTTCCCACGGCAGCTACGACGACCATCTGAAAAATATTCGATCGATCCGGCAGGTGGCGAATGAATTGAACCGCCCCGTCGCGATTTTGCAGGATTTGCAAGGCCCGAAGATCCGACTCGGTAAGTTTGAAAACGGCGCGATCGACCTGAAGAAAGGCGACCCGTTCACGCTGACCAGCAAGCAGATTCCGGGAACCCAGACGATGAGTTCGATTACCTACGAACCCTTGGCCCAGGAAGTGCCGGAAGGCGCGACGATTTTGCTGGATGATGGCAAGGTCGAAATGAAGGTCGATCGGGTTGATAAAGCAGCGGGTGAACTGCATTGCACCGTGGTCGTGGGCGGGATTTTGTCGAATAACAAAGGGGTGAACTTCCCCGGTGTGTATTTGTCGGTGAAGGCGCTGACGGAGAAGGATCGCGAAGACCTCGTATTTGGGCTTGATCAAGGGGTGGATTGGGTCGCACTGAGCTTTGTGCGGAATCCCCAGGATGTGATCGAGATTAAGGAATTGATTGCCAGTGCGGGGAAATCGACCCCGGTGATCGTCAAGATCGAGAAGCATGAAGCGATCGAGCAAATGGAAGAAATCCTCTCGCTCTCCGATGGCGTGATGGTGGCGCGGGGCGACCTCGGGGTGGAATTGCCCGCTGAAGATGTGCCGATTTTGCAGAAGCGCTTGATCCGCACGGCGAATCGCCTGGGGATTCCGATCATCACGGCGACGCAGATGCTCGACAGCATGGTTAGCAATGCCCGTCCGACCCGTGCGGAAGTTTCGGATATTGCCAATGCAATTCTCGATGGCACCGACGCGATCATGCTCTCGAACGAAACGGCGGTGGGTAAGTACCCGGTTCAGGCCGTCGAAACCATGGCCACGATCGCCATGCGGATCGAGCAAGAACCGCTGGAAAAAGACAACCGCACCGACAGCAAATCGATCACCAACGCCATCAGCCAAGCCGTTGGCCAGATTGCCCAGCAGCTTGATGCCAGCGCGATCATGACCTTGACTAAAACCGGGGCCACCGCCCGCAACGTGTCGAAGTACCGTCCCCGCACACCGATTCTGGCCGTCACGCCGCACATGGACGTGGCCCGTCAGCTTCAGCTCGTTTGGGGCGTGAAGCCGATCCTGATGCTGGATTTGAACAATGCTTGGCAGACCTTCCAGGCGGCGGTCGGGGTGGCCCAAGAGCGTGGCTTGGTCAGCGAAGGCGATGTGATTATTCAAACAGCTGGAACGCTGCAAGGCGTAGCGGGTTCGACAGACTTAGTGAAGGTCGAAGTTGTCACGGCAGTGCGCGGTAAAGGCATCGCGATCGGGCAAGGCACCAGCGTCAGCGGCAAAGCCCGCGTCGTCACGGGTGGCGAGCCGAATCATTTCAGCACGGGCGAAATTCTCGTGGCGAACAGCACGACGGCTGAACATGTGGAAGCGATTAAAAAAGCGGCGGGGTTGGTGGTTGAGGACAATAGTTTGACCAGTCATGCCGCCACGATCGGTTTGCGGTTGGGCATTCCTGTGTTGGTCGGCGTGGAAAATGCGACCTCGGTGATTCGCGAAGGCGAGATTGTCACCCTCGATCTGCAACGCGGCGTGGTTTATTCCGGCAAGACCACGGCGGCTTCGGCTTACTAGCAGTCAATTGTGAAGACGATGCACTAGCCCGCCCCGGAATTAATTCCGAGGCTAATAGCCCAAGTCCTTTGAAAAGGACTCAAACTAGCCCATTGAAATCGGTTCATTCAACCCATTTCAATGGGTTTTCGCGATTAGCCCTGAACTTGAGTTCAGGGCGGGGCAGTTGCGCCGCCGTTTGGATTTCGCATTGCTGAGCGTCCATCCCGCACGTTATATTCCCTCAGGATTTAGGTACACTGTAACGGCGACTTTTTCCTGAGGCATAGATATGGCTGGCGCTGCTGCGGTGATTACCCAAATCAATCCGATTAAATTCGGCACGGATGGTTGGCGCGGGATTATCGCCGCTGACTTTACGTTTGAGCGGGTCTTGCAGGTGGCTCCCTTGGCGGCGCTGGCGTTGCGGCAGTTCTATGGCGAAACCACAGGCCAGAGTAATACCGTAATCGTCGGCTACGATCGGCGCTTTTTATCCGAAGAATTTGCCCGCAGTGCGGCGGAAGCGATTCGCCAGCAGGGTTTTGACATTGTGTTTTCGGAATGCTTTGCGCCGACTCCGGCCTTTAGCTGGGCGGCGAAGCAGATGGGTGCTTTGGGCGCGATCGTCATCACCGCGAGTCATAACCCCGGCAACTATTCCGGCCTGAAAGTGAAGAGCGCCTTTGGCGGTTCGGTGCCGCCGGAAGTGACGGAAGTGATTGAGCAGAATTTAGCGAAAAATGCCGCTTTGCCCACTGCGACTCCCGGTACGTTCCAGACGTTTAATCCCTGGACTTCCTACTGCCAAGGTTTGCAGCAGCTTGTCGATATTGCCGCAATCCGATCGGCGGTCGAAAGTGGCAAACTGAAAATTGTTGTGGACGTAATGCACGGCGCGGCTTCCACGGGTTTGAGCCAAATGCTCGGCGTGGCAGTGACGGAGATTAATAGCGATCGTGATCCATTATTCGCAGGCGGCGCACCGGAACCCTTACCGAAATATTTGCCCGACCTGTTGCCGATGCTGAAAAATCTGCAAACCGATGGCCTGAAAGTTGGTTTAGTTTTTGACGGGGACTGCGATCGGATTGCGGCGGTGGATGGCGCGGGCAATTTCCTCAGTTCGCAAATTTTGATTCCGATTTTGATCGAACATTTAGTGTCGCGGGGCTACAGCGGCGAAGTTGTGAAGACCGTGAGCGGCTCGGAGCTAATCGCCAAAGTTGCGGCCCACAATGGTCTGAGCGTCCATGAAACCCCGATCGGCTACAAATACATCGGCGATCGGATGCTAGAAGCGAAAGTTCTCCTCGGCGGCGAAGAATCCGGCGGCATCGGCTACGGCCACCACATCCCCGAACGTGACGCGCTCTTGGCGGCGCTGTACGTTTTGGAAACATTAGTCAAAACCAACACCGACCTGGGCGTAATGCACCAGCAGTTGCAACAAAAAACGGGCTTTGATGCAGCCTACGATCGGATTGACTTGCCTTTGGCCAGCATGGATGTGCGGGCGAAATTAGTCGCCAGTTTGGATCAAGCGCCGCTGACGGAAATCGCGGCCCGATCGGTGGTGAGCTGCCAAACTGATGATGGGTATAAATTCCGGTTGAACGATGGCAGTTGGCTGTTGATTCGCTTCAGCGGCACGGAGCCAGTGTTGCGTCTGTATTGTGAAGCAGCGGACTTAGCGATCGTCCATCAGACCCTCGACTGGGCCAAGACCTGGGCGAACTCGGTAGGTTAATCGCAAGTTAGCCATATTAATGGATCCATCACAAAATTAGGCTGCTTCCAAAAAATATTTTTTAGTTCCGTGAAGCTGCGCATCGCACAACATATTGTGATGTGCTTGTCCAAGTTTATTACGGAGAATTACGGTATCCTTCAATTTTACTAATACTCTAGAACTTCTTGTGAGAGGCAATTTCAGCGTTTTAGGTAAAAAGTTTTATGCCAGCAACGAGGTGTGTTACCATTCGGCGCAGCAGATAAATTACTTCACTACAGACAGGACAAAACGCTAGCAATAGTCTAATCGTAGTAACGATCAGCAGGAAAGAGGAAAGTGTGACTTGACGCTTCCTTATTTCTAGTGTTTCATAAGCCGGTCAGGTAACTCTGGCCGCTAGACCTAGCGTTTTTCAGGTTTGGGTGAAGTAGTTTGCCTGCTAAATAATCTTCCTCAAGCCTTGGGATGACCAGATCTGGTAGTTGTTCAACTACAACTGGGTAAAAGAAATGCCTAAAAAGGTACGAGAACTCAAGCAAATTTTGCAGCAAGCTGGTTTCAGTTTGTTGCCTAAACGGGCGAAAGGAAGTCATAGCTATTGGGTGCATCCATTGCTTGCAAATCCAATTATTCTGTCTGGGAAAGACAGCAAGGATGCTCGTCTCTATCAGGAGAAAGACGTACTAAAGGCGATCAAAGACTTGCAGCAGATTTCTGAGGAGGACACTGAATGAAATACAGCATCCTAATTCAATGGTCAGAAGATGACCAAGTCTATGTTGTCAGCCTTCCGGAATGGGGTGAATATGCCCATACCCATGGCGATACCTATGAGGAGGCGTTGAAAAGTGCCCAGGAAGTTTTGGCCGATTTAGTCTACGGCTATCAAATGATCGGCAAACCCCTCCCACAACCCAAGATGTTAATTCAAGTAGCAGCCTGATACAGCGCGTTACCCGCGATGCCGGACTCTTCGCCGAATGACGATTTTCTCGATTGGCTTCTTGTCTTGCCGAAACCTTTGGAAACCGCCTTTTGGCAAGAAATCAAAACCTACGAGCAGGAACGTAAAGTGGCATACATTACCAGCGTGCAACGAATTGGCCGTGAGGAAGGCCGACAAGAAGGTATGGCTGATCTAGTTTGCGAGCAGGTTTATGCGCAATTGGGTGATTTGCCTGCGGACTTGCGAACTCAGATTGAGCAACTTGAACCGGAGCAAATTAAAGCGCTGGGCCGATCGCTCTTGAAGTTCTCGAAGCTGTGATTTGCAGGAATGGCTGATGGCGCAGGGTTGATGGGGTTAGTTTTGCGGTGTAATCCACGGTTGCAACATGCTGGGGATCGTGACGCGCTTGCGGGTTTTGGGATCGATGCAGACGTGGCGGGTGAGTCCTCGGCAGGCGGGTCGATCGCGGGTTTGGGCTGGGCTGGTGGCGCGATCGTGCTCGGACAATCGCACTTCATAGCGCACTTCAAATTCACTGGCCGCAGTTTTAATCGGTAGAACGGTGACTTGTAGCCGATCGCCGCAGCGTAATGGCTGATGAAAATCGACTTCGGCATGGACGATCGGCACTGCTAGTTCGGTGCCTCGAAAGAACGATCGCACATCCACGCCAAGTTCGATCAAGGCTGCTTCGTAGGCTTCGTGGCAGATGCTTAGGAGATTGGCAAAGTAAACGACTCCGGCGGCATCGGTGTCCGCAAATCGGACGGTACGATCGTAGGTAAAGGGATTCACGGCGCGACCTCCGGCAACGGCTTGATCGTCGCGTTCACTTCGGGGCGCAAGGCCAATTCCGCTGTGATGTAATCGACGAACTGCCGGGCCGATCGGCCAGATCGGCCATTTTGCTGGGTCGCCCACTGTAAAGCGCGGTACTCCAGATCGCCGGGGGTGATATCCAAATCCTGGGCCAGATGCTGCACCATGGCTAAATACGTGCGCTGTTCGGCGGGTTCAAAGGTCAGGGTGAGGCCGAAGCGATCGCTGAAGGACATTTTTTCTTGCAGGGTGTCCCACTGGTGGATTTCGTCGGTATCTTTGGGGCGGGGCCGATCGCCGTAGAATTCTCGGATCAGGTGGCGGCGATTGGAGGTGGCATAGACGACGACGTTGCTGGGTCGGGCGGTGATGCCGCCTTCGAGGACGACTTTCAGGGCTTTGAAGGCATCGTCATCTTCTTCAAAGGAGAGGTCATCGACGAAGACAATGAATTTTTGGGGTTTGTCGCGGAGTTGTTCGACGATCGTGGGAAGGGCGCTGAGGTGGGCTTTGGTGACTTCGATGAGGCGGAGACCCCGATCAGCAAATTCGTTCAGCAGGGCTTTGACCAGCGATGATTTGCCGCTGCCGCGTGTGCCGTAGAGCAGGACGTTGAGCGATGGATAGCCCGCGAGTAAAGCCTGGGTGTTGTTGACCAATGCGTCGCGTTGGGTTGCGTAGCCGACGAGATCGGTGAGTGCGATCGGGTCAGGCGTAGCGATCCCTGCAAGTTCGGAGCCGTCCCAGCGGCAGGCGTGGAACTGTGCGAAAATTCCGGTGCCAAATTTGCGGTAGTAGTCGGCAAACAGTGGAACGGCTTCGGCCCAGTCGGTGAGGGCTTCGAGTTGTTGGCGCAATTCGACGATCGCGGGAGATAGTCCACTATCGGGCAGTTGGTTGGCCCAGGGCAGCACGGTAACGTCGGGATTATGTTCCTGAACTAACGCGCAGAGCCGATCGCAGGAGAAGCAGTAAGCCTGCTGCAAAAGTTGTAAATCCTGTTTAACGGCCGATTGAAGCACGGCTGGAAAGGTTTCCCAGTCTTGGGTTTGAATGCGCTGGCTGAAGGGGTTTTCATCGAGCAAGATGGCGCTAAGTAGATAATCCTGCCAACCTTGATTGAGCGTAGCGAGTTCTCGGAACCACTCGTTGTAATCGCCGATCGACTTATGATCGATGGCAATGACCCAGTCCATCGTTGGCCGAGGGTGAAAAACTTCAGCATAAAGCGTGAGACCCTGAGGATTGGGAATTGCCTCGAATGCTTGCGGCTGGTTCAAATCCATATGTTCTACCTTTCGCTACGCCAAACCTAACCAGCTCAACAGCGATGCTGGGGCAGGCATGATGATTAACAGCACTAACACCAACATCAGCAATCCGACAAAATCCCGCCAGCCATTCAGCTCCGTGATGTCATTCAGCGCGGGTTCGTCCACCACAGGCAAGAGGAACAGCAACAACGCCCAGAGCAGCAAGTGACTTTGGGTGACAGAAAGCAGCAGCAATAGCCACCGCGAAATGTTACCGATCGTTGCGCCCACCCGCTGCCCATAAACCGCATGGACAATTCGCCCGCCATCGAGCGACCCGATCGGCATCAAATTAAATGCGGAGAACAATACGCCCAACCATCCCGCAAAGGCGATCGGATGTAGCGCAATCAATTTATTCGCCGTCAGTTGCGTCCCCAAAGCCCATTTGCTCAGACAAGCGAGCAGCAGTGAATACTGTGGTCTCAATGCCTCAAAGTCGAAAATGCTGGAAACGGCATTGGCTTTCGCATCGACGACGACGGAGTGATTGAGCCCAAAGGCCAACAGCCCGATCGCCAGCAGTAGCCCAAACAGCGATCCCACTGCCCGAATATCAAACAGCACTTGGCGATTGGGCACGGGCGATCGCAATTGGATAAATGCCCCTAAAGTGCCGATCGGCAGCGAAGGCAAGGGCGGCAGCGGAATAAAGTAAGGCAACGTCACCGCGACCCGATAGCGCCGCGCCATCCAGTAATACCCCAACTCCCGCACCGCAAAAAATCCCATCCAAGCGGCCGCGTAGGGCACACCATCGAGTAAGCTCACCGATCCCGATCGCAGGCCCTCGGGCAAAACTTTGACGATTTCGTAGCCCGCCCAGATCGTCGTCACAATGCTGAGTAAAGCCAGTCCAATGCCCCAAGCGGGCCGATCGAAGGACTGTTGCAACAATTGTCCGGCGGGGGTGAGCTGGGGATTGGTGACGATCGCGAAAATCGGTTTGCGATTTTGGCCTTCCTGCAACAGTACGAGGAACCGATCACCAAATTCCGATCGCACGTTTTCCTGAATTTTTTTATAGGCTTCCGCCGCTGGTGCCCGCAGTTGTCCCCAGCAAATGACCGCCTGGGGACGGTATTCAAAATTCTGAAGATAATAGGTTGACCAAGGGAAACAGTCCCGCAGCCGTTGTTCTTCTTCGTCACTAATGGGCCGTGGGATTGGGGTTGGTTCAACGGCAGTTTCGGGAGCGACCTCTGATAAAGATGGGGCCGCTTGGTCGGGCTCGGGGGCTGCTGTATCGACCTCCGCTGATCGATCAGCCCGCCCCCGTACAAGCAACTTTGCGTAGGCCAAGAAGCTCCCGAGCAAAAGCACCAAGAAAATCAGCGGATGCAAGTTTTGGCCATTAGTTACAATGCGCCACAGCGTGAGGATGACGATCGGTGCCATCAGGACGGCCCAGAGCATCCAGACGGGTGTTTGGGTGATCTTTTTTGCCTGACGGACGATAACGACATACATCATTATCCCTGTGGCAATCAGGAGTAGTAAAAACGAAAGCAGCTGCATGAAATTGCAAAAACCAGCGGATCAAGATCTGGCATGATACATGGTTGAATTGAGACTGTGGCATTGGATTGGTCGTACTGGACTGGTCACAATGGACAGAATTGCAATGGATCGATTGCAATGAACCTCGCTTCTATTGTCTCGCGTTTTCCCGCAAAATATCCCCCGTGACTTCTTCCCCCCCCGTTTCAAAGTCTCCGCGATCCTTGCTGCGCGATGCCAGCACCACCGTCATTGCTTTCCCCCCTAACCGCGAAACCCTTGGCGGGACGGCCTATCTGCTAATTCATCCCCTGGGCAACGGGCTGATCGATACCCCGGCTTGGACGGAAGAAAATCAACAATTTTTGGTGGATCATGGGGTGAGTTGGCTCTTCTTGACCCATCGCGGTGCGATAGGCAGTCATTTGGGTGCGATCGCCGATCGGCTCCAATGCCCGGTGATCATTCAAGAGCAAGAAGCCTACTTGATTCCCGAGGTGAATCCCCGCACGTTTCAAC
This sequence comes from Cyanobacteriota bacterium, assembly GCA_046049545.1. Classification (GTDB taxonomy): domain Bacteria; phylum Cyanobacteriota; class Cyanobacteriia; order Leptolyngbyales; family Leptolyngbyaceae; genus Romeriopsis. The sequence goes on from JBJORF010000027.1 coordinate 44,793, forward strand.
ATACTTATGACTTTGGGGCCCATGACTTGGGCGATGGGATCACTGCGATCTGGACACCGGGACATTCACCGGGGAGCAGTTGCCTCTATAGTCCCAGTCACGGTGGCATTTTGTTCTCGGGGCGGCATTTGTTGCCCGATCGGCAGGGCTTACCGCAACCGCTCCGCACGGCTAAAACCTTTCACTGGCCGCGTCAATTGCGCAGTACCCAGCAGCTGCGCGATCGCTTCACCGCTGCGACGTTGACCCATATCTGCCCTGGCGCAAGTATCGGGTTGCTCCGGGGCCAGCCGACGCTGACACCCGCTTATGCTCCGTTGGCAGCATTAGACCTCGATCGACTGGCTCAGGATCTGGGGTTTACTTAATTGCGCTTGGATGGATTGCAACAAATTATACTCGCGTGAGAAAGCGGTCTACGTGTTTATACGGTAATTGCCTTGGGATAAGTATATCTATCGTGAGATAGACCTGTGCCGATTGTGGATCGCTCTGTGGATGGGGAATTATGCCGATGGGATTCTTTCTTCCGTGGGTTTTGTGGGAGCGCGCGATCGGGTACTGTGTTGTCCCAGCCAAGGTGCTGATAGCAGGGCGGTTTGCCAGCATTACACAATCAATGAATATTCCCACGTAGGACTTTACTCAACCTTTAAAGACACATACGGAGAGATACGTTATGCTCGAAGCATGGAAGTGAATACTCCGCATTTCCCCTGAAGGTCTAAGTGCTTTTTGTGACATTCGCTCTAGCTTTCAAAAATGTTTCCCCCTTGTTTCTGCTGTTCCTGCTTCATGATTTTGCCGGCGGTTAATTGATTTCTGCATAGGTTCTGCTGGTTAGTTCGTAGATGTTCTTAAGTTTAATTCTGGTTTCAGTGGAATTGCTTGGGTGCTGTATTCAGTGATTCTTAATTATCCAAATTCTGGTTTCCTTTCTATGACCGTTCCCTCTTCTCTACCATCGCAAAATGTTATTGGTTCTCCGGTCACCGCTGCGTCCTTTGATGAACAGGTTGCCCAAGTGGTGCAATGGGCCAGCAATCGCCTGAGTAAAGTGGTTTGTGTGGCGAATGTCCATATGTTGGTGGAGGCGCTGGATGATCCGAGTTTGACGCATATTTTGCATCAGGCGGATATGGTCACGCCGGATGGGATGCCGCTGGTATGGATGCTGAAGTTGTTGCGCCGGGCTCCCCAGGATCGGGTGGCGGGGATGGATTTGATGTTGTCGGTGTGTGAAGCGGCGCAGCGTGATGGCATTAGCGTGTATTTTTTGGGTTCAGAGCAGTCGGTGCTTGATCGGATTAATGTGCGCATCCGGCGTGACTTTCCCCAGTTGAAGGTGGCTGGGATTCAGCCGTTGCCGATGATTGGGTTCCCGATCGCGGTGGACCAGACGGTGGTGGACCAGGTAAATGATAGCGGTGCAGGTGTTGTGTTTTTGGCGCTGGGTTGCCCGAAGCAGGAAAAGTGGATGGCGGCCTATCACGGTCGGATCAATGCAGTGATGCTGGGTGTAGGCGGCGTATTCCCGGTGTATGCGGGGTTGCAATTGCGTGCGCCGGAGTTTATTCGATCGGCGGGGCTGGAGTGGCTCTATCGCTTGGTGCAGGAGCCGCGTCGCTTGTGGAAGCGCTATAGCAAGACGATTCCGCCGTTTATTTGGTTGGCGCTGCGGCAGTTGACCAAGCCGGGATCAGCGGTGCGTCCGGCGCTGTTGCAAGCAGCGGATTTGGAGTTGCCGAGCCAGGAATTGGTGACTTCAGGACAAGTGCGGCGCTAGGCCGGGAATTAGGTTTGGCGGCTAAGGTCGCACCGTTACGGGAACGCCAGTGCCGACTTGGGTGTAGAGCGCTTCGATGTCCCGGTTGAACATCCGCAGACAGCCGTGGGAGACGGCTTGGCCGACGAGGGATTCATTGGGGGTGCCGTGGAAGCCGAGGGCCATGTGTTCGCCGTAGTAGAAGCCGATCCAGCGGGTGCCGAGGGGATTTTCGGGCCCAGCGGGGATAACTTTTTGGGTGATCGGATGTCGCCAGTCGGGATGTTCGCGCAATTGTTGAATTTTGAATTCGCCGACGGGGGTTTCCCAGCCGGATTGTCCGACTGCGAGGCGGTATTGGGCTATTTCTTGGTTGTGGCGGTAGAGGGTGACGCGGCGATCGCTCAAGTCGACGACAAGTTTGGTGTCTTGGGCCCGGGGGGAGTCGGTGATCGGGGTGGGGCTGGGGGTGATTGCGGCTGGGGGATCGCTGGGGCGCTGGTTGAGGTGGCCCATGGCGAGGAGGACGGCCCCGGTGGTGAGCAGAAGACCCATGAAGTGCTGAGCGATCGAATTTTTTTTGGGGATGACGGCCATGGCGAGCGGGCGGGGGGCTGGTGTGATTGTGGTTTTGGTCGGTGCCGAACCGACGGCTCCTTTTCAATGTAGTGGCTTTTGGGGGGATGGGATCGCTTGGGGCAGGGATAACGCTATTCTTATGTCATGTCTTTTTTGACGTGCGACTGTGGTGATGCCAAATTTCACAATTTGGCGATCGGGTTGGGAACTTATCGCGATCGGCTGCGTCTTGGGGTTTATAGCGCTTCACGCCGCTTACAAATTCACGCTTTGTGACGTATCACGCGTGTTGTATCACGTCTAGTGAGATTTAGCCCATGAGTTCCTCTCTCTCTGCTTTTTGGCCCACGGTTGCAAAACCCGTTGCAGCTGCGCCCGTGCAAGTTTCTAAGCTCCAAAATTCAGATTTAATCCTGCGTTGTCAGGAAGGGTCGCAACCGGGTCGCGAGCCTTTCTCAGAGTTGATGCGGCGCTATCAGTCCCATGTCGAACGGGTGCTGTATCATCTGGCTCCGGATTGGCAGGATCGGGCGGATCTGACGCAGGAAGTTTGGATTCGGGTCTATCGCAATATTCATCGGTTGCAGGAGCCGGAGAAGTTTCGCGGGTGGTTGAGTCGGATTGCGACGAACTTATTCTACGATGAGCTGCGCAAGCGCAAGCGCCATGCGCCGCCACTGTCACTGGATGCGAAGCTATCGTTTGATGATGGCGAAGTGAGCTGGGAGTTGCCAGCGGATGGGCCGGGGCCCGATGAAGAGATGGCGACCCAGGAATTTTATGAGCAATTGCAGAGCGCGATTGCCGATTTGCCGGAAGCGTTTCGGACGACGATCGTCCTGCGCGAAATTGACGGGCTAGCCTATGAGGAAATCGCCGAAATCACTGGGGTTAACCTCGGAACGGTGAAGTCGAGGATTGCCCGTGCGCGCAGCCGCCTGCAAGAACAATTGCAAACCTATCTCAATGGGGGGACTCGCTAGGATCATTGGGTTGATTTTCGCGGGATCGATGGCAATCCCCAGACGAATCAGCTTGATTTTCCAGTTTGGGTATCCTATGGTTGAGGGACAATCGACTAAAACAATGAACGCGCCACAAGATCCTCTGGATGCAGCTATGAACGGTTCACCTACGCCTGAATTTAATCACGATGGCTCGAATCCTGAGTCCGATGAGCGCCGCACGAGCAATGAGCGGTTTGAGTTACTCAGCGCCTATATGGATGGCGAAGTGACGGCGGAAGAGCGTCGTCTTGTTGAGTCTTGGCTAGCGAATGAGCCGAAGGTACAGCAGGTGCATCGGCGGTTGATGGCGCTGCAGCATGGGTTTGAGCATTTGCCGGGGCCGGAGGAGCGATCGCCTCGAATTGAGCAGACGATCGATCAGGTGTTCGAGAAAATTGAGCGGCGATCGCGGTGGCGGGTCATCGTTGGTGGTAGCTTGGCGGCTGCGGCGGGTTTGGTCGCCGCGATCGTTGGGGTGAATACCTTGGTGAATGGGCCGCAGGCGCAGTTTGCGGAATCGCCGAGTGAGCGGCGTGAACAGGTGGCGGCATCGCCCGCGCCGGAAGATATGACAGCAGGGTTGTTGGTGTCATTGGATGATCCGAATCCCGCGTTTTCGCAACAGCGGGCCAAGTCTGCCAAAAGTGCGACGGTAGCCCAAACCGATGAATGGTAGATTGGGTGCAACAACGTGAAACCCAACACCCCGATTCATGCCACAAATTAATTAATTGAGTAATGCATTCTCAATTGCAAGCGATCGGTCTTGGTGTCGATCGCTTTTGTTGTGGTTGGCTGGCCGATCGGATTTTGTGCCGATCGGCCTATTTGTGTTTTGGGTGATTGCGGGGTTGTGGATGTTGGGTTTCGCGTTGCTTCATCCAACCTACCGATTTACCGATCATGCGCCGATCAACAATTCGGCGTGGGCGGGGAATCCGGCGGCGGTGAGGGCTTGGACGGTGGCTTGGTCGTCTTTGACGCGGAACTGGTTGCCGAACCGGACGATGTGCTTTTGCGGGCCACCGTTAATCACAGCGACAACGGAGATTTTGCCGTTGCGATCGTCCCCGTTCTGGGTTTTCAAAATGTTGCGAAGGCGATGTTGTTGGGTGACATCGGCGGCGATCGCAGGTTCGAGATCCACCGTGACGAAGCGGACTTGATCGATCGGCTGTGCGTCGTCGAGGATGAATTGGAATTGGTCGTCGTCGCGTTTGTCGATTTTGCCCCAGACCATGAGCCGCGCATCGGGGACGATCAAGCTGCCGATTTGGGCGTAGGTCTTCGGGAAAATTACCGCTTCGGTGTGGCCCGTGAGGTCTTCGAGCTGGACGATCGCCATGGGGTCGCCCTTTTTGGTGGTGACATTTTTCACGGCAGCGAGGACGACGATCGCGCTGACGGCCCGATCGGCATGCTCTTTGACATCACTGAGGTTGATCGGTGCCAGCATCCGGGCGGGTTTCATCACGGGTTTAAGCGGATGGTCGGAGATGTAGAAGCCGAGCAATTCTTTTTCCAAACGCAGTCGTTCCGGTTGGGCGTAGTCGGCGATCGCCGGCGCTTTCGGTGCCGTTTCTAAGCCGCCTTGGGGTGCGCCGCTGTCGCTGCCGCCGAGCAGGTCGAACAGATTGCCCTGACCACTGGCTCGATCGCGCGCCCGTCCTGCCGCCCAGTCCATCACCAGTTCCAAATCTTTCATGGTCTGCTGACGGTTCGACTGAATCGAATCCAAGGCACCGCAGTGGATCAGGGCTTCCATGGCGCGTTTATTCATGACGCGGGTATCGACCCGATCGCACAGATCGGCGAGGGACTTGAACGGCCCATCGGTTTCGCGGGCTTTGATAATCGCTTCGATCGGGCCAACCCCGACGTTGCGAATTGCCGTCAGACCGAAGAGGATTTTCTTGCCGATCGGGGTGAAATCGAGGCCCGACTGGTTTACATCCGGCGGCAGTACTTCAATCCCCATCGACAGACAGGAAGCAATATACTGCTGCACCTTTTCCTGGTTGCCGCTGTTGGCGGTAATCAGCGCCGCCATGTACTGCACGGGGTAATGCGCTTTCAGGTAGGCGGTCTGGTAGGTGACGTAGCCGTAGGCGGTGGAGTGGGATTTGTTGAAGAAATATTCGGCGAACATCACCATCTGGTCGAAGAGATCGGAGGCGACTTTTTTCGGTACGCCGTTTTTCTCCGCTCCGGCGACGAACATGCTTTGGTGCTTTTCCATCTCCGCTTTTTTCTTTTTCCCCATGGCCCGCCGCAGCAAGTCGGCTTCCCCGAGCGAATAGCCGCCCATGTCCTGGGCGATTTTCATGATCTGCTCCTGGTAGACCATGATGCCGTAGGTTTCGTTCAGGATTGGCTTGAGGATGTCGTGGTCGTAGGCGATCGCTTCCCGACCATGCTTGCGATCGATAAACTTCGGAATCAAGCCCGCATCCAACGGCCCCGGTCGATACAGCGCCAGAACGGACGAAATATCTTCAATTCCCGAAGGCTTGAGGTCGCGCACGATCTGCCGCATCCCCGAGGATTCCAACTGGAATACGCCTTCAAGATCGCCCCGTGCTAGGAGCTTGTAGGTGTCGGGGTCATCCATGCCGAGCCGATCGAGGTCGATCTCGATGTTGTCGGACTGCTTCACCATTTCCAGAGTTTTCTGAATCATGGTCAAGTTCTTCAGGCCGAGGAAGTCCATCTTCAGCAGGCCGAGGGACTCAATATCTTCCATGTAGTACTGCGTGAAGACCGCGCCATCGTCGTTTTTCTGCAAGGGCACGATTTCATCCAAGCGCTGGGCCGAGATCACCACCCCCGCCGCGTGAATCCCAACGGATTTGTTGGTGCCTTCGATCCGCATGGCGGTGTCGATCCAGACTTTGTAGGTGATGTTGGCACTGCCGGGGACGATTTCGCCGCTGTCGTATTTTTGCTTGAATTCTTTGCTGGGGGTTTGATCGGAGATCATCACCTTCAGCTTGGTCGGTTTACCCCGGACGATCGGGATCATCTTGGTCATTTTGTCCGATTCGCCGTAGGGCACATCCAGCACCCGCGCCACGTCTTTCAGTACCGCTTTGGAGGCCATGCGGTTGTAGGTGATGATCTGGGCGACGCGCTCTTTGCCGTATTTTTCGGTGACGTAATCGATCACTTCACCGCGCCGATCGATGCAGAAGTCCGTATCAATATCCGGCATCGATTTGCGTTCCGGGTTGAGGAAGCGCTCGAACAGCAAGCCATGGTGAACCGGGTCGATATTCGTAATCCCCAAGGCGTAGGCGACCAGGGAACCCGCAGCCGAACCCCGTCCTGGCCCCACGGGAATGCCGTTGTCCCGCGCGTACTTGATGTAGTCCCAGACCACGAGGAAGTAGGCATCAAAGCCCATCTCATGCATCATCTTGATTTCGTATTCCAAGCGTTCGCGGTATACCGGATCGACTTCTTCGTAGCGGTTAATCCGGAACCGATCGAGTAAACCTAGCCGCGTCTGTTCTTCAAAGTAGCTGTAGAGCGTGTAGCCCTCGGGCACGGGATAGTCGGGAATGCGGGGTTCGCCGAGGATGTGGTACTCCTCGACTTTATCGGCGACTTCGAGGGTGTTGGCGATCGCTTCATCGACGATTTCCTGGGGCAGGTGATCGCGGAACAGCACCCGCATTTCCTCGGCGGACTTGAGGTATTCCGTTCCGGTGTAGCGCAGCCGCTTGTCTTCGGAAATCAGCTTCCCCGTTTGGATACAGAGCAATGCGTCGTGGGCTTCCACGTCATTGCAGGCGACGAAGTGGGAGTCATTCGTGGCGACGAGTTTGATGTCGAGTTCGCGGGCGATGCGGATGATTTCGGGATTGACCACGCGCTCTTCATGCAGGCCGTGATCCTGGATTTCCAGATAGTAGTCATCGCCAAACAAATCTTTGTACCAGCGGGCAATCTTCCGCGCCGCCTCGGGTTTACCCTGCAAAATCGCCTGGGGCACTTCGCCGCCGAGACAGGCACTGGTGACGATCAAGCCTTCGTGGTACTCCTGCAAGAGGTCTTTATTGATGCAAGGCCGGGAGAAGATGCCGCGCCCCTGTACGCCTTCGAGGCTGGAGATCGTCGTGAGCTTGACGAGGTTCTTATAGCCCAAATCATTTTTGGCCAAGACGATCTGGTGATACCGGGGTCGGCGCTCTTGCTTGGTGATGTCCCCGTTGATCACATACATTTCATTGCCGATAATTGGCTTGACCCCTGATCCTTTGCAGACCTTGAGCAGCTCCACCGCGCCGTACATCACACCGTGATCCGTCAGCGCGATCGCGGGCATGTCGAGTTCCTTGGCCCGATCGATCAAGTTCGGCAGTTGGCTGGCGCCATCGAGGAGGCTGTAGTCGCTGTGGATATGTAAACCAACAAAGGCCATGGTGAAATCTCTCGCTCAGGATAGGCGGCGTGGGCAATAGGATAGCCGATTATATTCACTACATCTAGTGGTAAAACCGAAAATCTACCCCCAATCCGTAGTGATTCCCCAAACCCCATCGGGGCGGGTTTGAATTGGGCTGGATGGCGATTAGATTAGCACGCATGAACTATCCTTTGCCCTGAAGATTCTAAAACCTAAGGATCCTATGCTGACATCAATTTTCGTTTACGGGACATTGCAGCCGGGGCAGTTTGCCTACACGGAATTTTGTCAGCACTATGAACATTTTGCGATCCCTGCGATTGTTTACGGTCAGCTTTACGATTTGCCGCTGGGTTATCCCGTTTTAGTGACCGGGGGTGATCAACCGGTTTATGGCACCTGTTTGCAGTTTGCGGATGCCGCGATTCTGGCGGTGCTGGACGACTATGAACAGCACGATCGGGCGGCGTTGCAAGCCACTTACCCCCAGCTCGATCCGGATTGGGTGATGACGGGACTGGCCTACGATCGGCAATGGCTGCCTATCCTGACACCCACCGAAAACGTCGAACTCGAACCGATTCCCGAAGCCTGGGCCTATACGATGACAGCGGCGCAGGTCGCTCAATTGCAAGGTAAACTTTGCCCGGCAGGGCGTTGGCCCGTTGAATTGTGATCGGTTGGGCAGATTCGGTTGGGCAGATTATGCTAAGTTTTATGAAGAGAGAATCACTGAACACTACCTTCTCGCCCACCTATCCCGTTACTCCTATGGAAGCCCTCAAAACCTATAGCCAATTTGCCCATCCGTTGACCATGTGGGTGCTATTGGCGATGACCGTCTATGCGATGTACACAGGCTTACAGTGGCGGCGGGCGCGGAGTGCCGAAGGTGAAGTCAAGAAAACCCTGCTCAAGGGTAAGTTCAATGTCAAGCACCATCAAATTGGGTCGGCGGTGCTGTCATTGATGGTCGTCGGTAGCCTCGGTGGGATGGCTGTGACCTATGTGAATAACGGCAAGCTTTTCGTGGGGCCGCATTTGATTGCGGGTCTGGCGATGACGGGGTTGATTGCGATGTCGGCTTCGCTCACGCCGCTGATGCAGAAGGGCGTGGAATGGGCGCGGTTGACCCACATCACGATGAATGTGGCGATCGTTGGGTTGTTTGGTTGGCAGGCAGTTACGGGCCTCGATATTGTGCAGCGAATTATCGGACGGATGGCGGGTTAGATTCCGGCTTTCAGACTGGTCTGCGCGATCTTTTGATACAGCTTTAACCGCCTCGATCGGGGAGGTTTTTTGCTGGAAAATTCGCTATGGTTCGAGGCATACGTGTCTACGGGGGCTGTGCCTATGTTTCCGATCGGCGATGACAATCCCACCCGCAGTCGCTCTTATGTGACCTATGCGCTGATTGCGATCAATGTCTGCGTCTTCTTCTACGAGGTTGTTCTGCAAAATCAATTAATCGGCAATATTCCCTATGTCGAACCGGGTACCGGCCGTCGGGCGATCAATGCGGTGACAGGGGAGCTGGTGCAGCGATCGGTCACGGGCTTGGACTACTTCTTTGAGCAATGGGCGGTGATTCCAGCCCAATTCACCGCCAGTTTGACGGGGCAACCGATTCGATCGGCGCTCCCAGTTCTCGGCCCGCAACCGCCGGAAATTCTGACGCTGATTTCTTCGCAATTTCTCCATGGCGGCTGGTCGCATCTGCTGGGGAATATGCTGTTCCTCTGGATCTTTGGCAACAACATCGAAGATAAGCTGGGCCGAGTGAAGTACCTGGTGTTCTATCTCGGCTGTGGGATTTTGGCGGGATTGGCGCAGTGGGTGTTTTCCCAGGGGTCGATGATTCCGTCGCTGGGGGCCAGCGGGGCGATCGCGGGGGTGATGGGGGCTTATATTCTGCGTTTTCCCCAAGCGCCGATTCGGACGCTGATTCCGCCGTTTTTTGTGTTTAGGGTCCCGGCGTTACTCTATCTCGGGATTTGGTTTGTGCAGCAAGCGTTCTATAGCTTCGCCTCACTCACCCCCAGAACGCGAGAGTGGTCAGAATTTTGTGTAAATGAAAAATCAAGTCCTTCCTAGCAGCACTTTCAGCTTCGCTTACACAAAAATACGAACGCCCTCCAGAACGCATGTGGGCATGGAAGAAGGGGGTGTGGCTTACTGGGCGCACGCCGGGGGCTTTGTGTTTGGGGCGATTCTCGGCTATCTACTGGGATTGTTCAAAGATGAATCGTCACTTGCGTCGATCGATTGAAACAGAAAGTAACGATTATTAACGAAGCGGGCGGTGAGACTTGCTCACGGGCGGTCTCGCAGTCGATAATTGACCCGAGTAAACTGCCATTTCAATTACGATCGCGTAGGAGCTAACCGTTCAATGGGCGCTATCATCAACATTTTCAAAAGCATTATTGGTCTGGTGACAGGCCTGTTTAGCAAAAAAAGTAAGGCGGCTCCAGCGGCAGTGACCGAGGCGGCGGCTCCGACGGCGAAAGCGCCCAAAGCCCCAAAGGCGGCGAAGCCTAAAAAAGGTAAAGATGGTTTCTATATGCAGGCTGACCCGTTGCCAGCGGGGACAGCGCCTGTGGCTGTAGCCGCGCCTGTGGCCGCTCCCGTCGCTGCCGCTGCACCTGTGGCCACTGCGTCAGTGAAGAAAGGCGGTGTGCCGAAAAAGTCAGGGGGGAAAGCGGGGCAGGCCGTAGCGGCAGCGGCAGTAGCAGTGGCAGCTGTGACGTCGGCGCCCCCTGTGGTTGATCCGCTGGACTTGATTCGGGCAGCGGTGGCACCGAAGACCCCGGCACCTGGGGAAGAGGCGATCGTGCCGGGTGGGCCGACCTTCGCCGAATTAAATGCAGTGCCGATTTCCAGCGGTAATCGTCGTCGTCCCGGTGCGAATATGACGGGCTTTCTGGATATGGCGAAGACGATTCGGAAGCGCTAGAGGGTAATCTCGCCTCGGTGAGCTGCAAGCAAGATGATAAGCCATGCTGATCTGATCAGCATGGCTTTCATCGTTGTTTGGGCGAATGTGTAAGCGAATCTCTAAGTAACTAACTTAATCGAGTTGGTGTTCCCGTAAAGTCTGTTTGAAGTCTGTTTGAAGTCTCATCGAAACCACGGAATCAATTCGATCGTGCCGCCTAGAATTGGAAGTGCTACGCCGACTTCATCGTGCTGGTTTACACAGGCTTCCTATCACTTCATTTATGCTAACTTCACCTAATCCTAGTCCGGCTATGACATTGCCTGAAAACGGGCGATCCGAATCGCCGCTCGCCGCTCGAACCCCTCTGATCATTGCCGCGATCGGCGGCTTAGTTCTGTTCATTGCGGCTTCGCTGCGGCATTGGTTTTTGCGGTCGGGGGGATATGACCTCGGCATTTTTGATCAAGCATTGTACTTGATTAGCCAAGGCAAAGCGCCCGTCTCATCCCTGATTGGGATGCATATGATGGCCGACCATGTGAGTTTGGTGCTGTATCCGATCGGCTGGCTCTATAAGATTTTTCCATCGGTTCATCTTCTATTTTTCTTGCAAACTTTTTCGCTGGCAGGCGGTGTGATTCCGCTGTATTACCTTTGTCGTCAAAGTAATCTGAGCCGGAACCAAGCGATCGGCCTGAGCGTGGCTTACTTGCTGTATCCGGTCACGATTTTTGCGAGCCTGTTTGACTTCAATCCTCAAACGCTGACGATCCCATTTTTGCTCGGTAGCATCTACTTTGCCCGCGATCGTAAGATTTGGGCGTTTGTTGCCTGTATTGCGATGGTGATGGCTTGTCGGGATGCGAGTTCGTTGACGGTGATTTTTCTGGGGATTTGGCTGTTGGGCTTTGAAAAGCGGCGGTTAGCAGGGGCGATCGCGATCGTCACTGGAATTGCTTGGTTTGTGATTACATCGAAATTTATTTCGCCCGCGTTTGTCGCACCGGGCACGGTGAGCACTGTTGACTCGATCATCATTCGGAACTACGGCTATCTGGGCAGCAGCTTTGGCGAAATCCTGAAAAATATCTTTTTCCGACCGGATCTCTGGATTGGGCAACTGTTCCAGAAGTCGGTGATTCGCTATCTGGCGGTGCTGATTATCCCGTTGGTCTGGGGTTTGTCGCCGCGTCACTTAGCGCCGATGGTGGGAGCACTGCCGACCCTGGCGATGAATATTCTCGCGGTGCAGCCCAATTTCCGTGACTTGAAGTACTACTACGATTTACCGATTCTGGTGTTTATTTTCGTGGCGTTGATTAGTGCAATGCAGGCTGATCGGACTTGGATTAAGCGGGGTCGGACGATCGTGCTGTGGACCTGTGCATTAATTGTCCTCGGTGTTGGTGCCCGTCTGGCCACGAGTAATATCGGCAACAATACTGATAGTGGCCAGTTTCAGGCCAGCCGCGAGGCGATTCAGCAAGTGCGGCCCGGGGGGAAAGTGTTGACGACGCACAGCCTGGCACCCCAAATCAGTCAGCGCGAGACGATTCATGTTTATCCGATCGAAGGTGAATACGTGAATGTTTTTCGGCAGGTGGATAGCCTGAAGCATCTGGTTGCATCCGTGATGGATGTCAGTATGTACGACCAAATTCTGTTACGTCGCCCCGCGCAGCTGGAAGAATCGGCTGATCGGACGACAAGTGCCTTAATCGATCAGCTCCAAACGGATTCTCGGTTCAAGCTCACCTACGATCGGGCAGGCGTTTATTTGTTTGATCAAATCAGGCGTTAAGCCAAACCTGAACCGCTTTGAGCACTTCGCTGGTAGCGCATAACAATAATCGATCGCCGCTGCAAATCTCCTGATTCAGTTCCGGCGATCGCAGAAACTTACCTTCCCGTCGCAGCGCCTGAACCGTCAAGATTTCAGGAAATTCTTGCTTCAGTCGATCGAGGGGGTGATGGATCAATATGCTACCTGGCTCAATCCGAATCCACTGACAGGAATTGTCGCCCGATGGCACGACCGCTTCTCCCTTGGCCAGTTCGTCAAAGGCGGCAATCTCTGCATCAGAGCCGATGAGCAACACCCGATCGCCCTGTTCGAGGGTGTTGTCGGGCGTAGGATAATCGATTTCACCGCCTCCCGGTCGACGAATTGCGAGTAAGACAGCGCCAGTCAGCTGGCGGATATCCATCTCTTCCAAGGTCATCCCCAACAGCGGCGAACTCTCCGGCATCAGATACCAACGACTGTTGAGGTCGGTGCTAGCGACTTTGACATCGCGGGCCAGCCCTTCAATCACCGTTTTGGAGCGCAATCCCTCGTAGCGTGACTCACGAATGTCCTGTACTAGCTGTTGCACGATCGCGGGTTCTGTGCTGACCTTCAGTACATGGGCCGATAGCTCCAGACTCGCTTCCAGTTCCGGTTGCACCACTTCCTTCGCGCCCAGTTGGTAGAGTAGGTCAACATCCGTTGGCTTGCTTGCGCGTACCACCACATCGAGATCTGGCGCTAATTCTAGAGCGCGTTTTAGGGACAGGCGTGAACTCATCGGATCAGGCAGGGCGATCGCCATACAAGCCGCCGTCGCCACCGCCGCCTTCTCCAGCACATACAAGCTGCCCGCATTGCCATAGATGTAGGGAATGCCCTGCTCCCGCAGCGTTTGGACACGACTTTCTGATTGGTCGATCACCAGCACGGGCACCTGACGTTGCTGCAACAGCCGCACCATATTGCGGCCAATGCGCCCATAACCACAGATCACCACATGACCGCTCTGCGGTGCATCTTCCGCCACTTCCACCGCCACATCCGCTTGATTCAGGTATTGATTGAGCCAAGGTACCGACTCCGCCCAGCCCAGGAGAGCCGGCACCGCCCGCAGCACAAACGGCGTTACCACCAGCGTCACTGCCGTCGTTCCCAAAATCAGCAAATAAACCTGTTTCGATACCAACCCCAGCGTCCGTCCCTCACTGGCGAGCACAAACGAAAATTCGCCAATCTGCGCCAACCCCAACCCACTAATAATCGCCGTCCGCAGCGGATAGCCAAACACCCGCACCAGCGGCGTAATGATCAAAAACTTGCCCAGAAAAACAATTGTCACCAAGCCCAGAATCAATTCCCAATTTTGCAGCAAAAACATTGGGTCAATCAGCATCCCGATCGCCGCAAAAAACAGCGACGCAAAAATATCCCGAATCGGCTCCACATAGGTCAGCGCCTCATCCGCATACTCCGCCTCCGAAATCATCAACCCGGCAACGAAGGCCCCCATCTCGATCGACAGCCCTAAATGCTCCGTCAGCAGCGCAATCCCCAAACAAATCGCGCAAACTCCCAGCAAAAATAGCTCCCGGCTTTCAGTCTTGGCAAACAGCCGCAGCACCGGCGGAATCACCCAAATCCCCGCCGCGATCGCCCCCACCGCAAACAGAGCCGTTTGTAACAGCGCCCAACCGATCGCCAACCCGATTTCTTCGATCGGTTGATCCAACGCCGGCAACACCGCTAACATCAGCCCCAAGGCCAAATCTTGAACCACCAAAATCCCCAGCATCACCTGTCCATGGGGCGTATCCGCTTCATTGCGCTCCATCAGGGACTTGAGCACCACCGCCGTCGAAGACAGGGAGAGAATCGCGCCAAGGAATACCCCTTGGGGCGGAGAATTGACCCAACCGACGAACAGTGAAAGCGCCGTGGTGATCACGATCGTCAGCAGAATTTGGAGTCCGCCCCCGCCAAGGCTGATGCGTTTGACTTTATTTAATTCTGAAAAGGAAAACTCCACACCAAGGGCGAACAGCAGGAAGGCCACACCAAATTGGGCCAGGGTCTCCACCTGTACCACTTCCTTAATTAGAGCGAGCCCCGTCGGCCCGACCACGATGCCTGCCAACAGATAGCCCAACAACACCGGTTGCTTCAGCAACGCCGCCAGCAAACCACCGCCCGCTGCGGCAGCCAGCACTAGCACCAAGTCAACAATTAATCGAAAGTCTTCTTGCACAGAAAGTGACCTGGCTTTTGTTAAGGAGTATTGCAGAATATGAGAATTAGGATATCAAGTTCTTTAACCAGATGACAGCACTTTATTGGATCGATATCAAGGTGCATCCGTGCTGTGGCTTCGGGTGCCGGTAGTGCGTCAAATTATGGTGGGATAGGTAATGAGATCATGCCAAGTCCAAGGTGATTGAGTCAATCCCGCCCGTTGTGCCGCCGTTGTTTTCATGCG
>JBJORF010000028.1:0-43429 GCA_046049545.1 Cyanobacteriota bacterium
ACATCGGTGCCCAGGTCGCCTGGGCTGCATCGATTTGTTGCCCTAGCGCTTGGAGAATGCCAATCCGCAGATCGACTTCATCGATCGCCAATTGTTGCTGATCGATTTTGCGACTGAGCTGATCGATTTGGTCATTCACCGCCGCGATCGCCGCTGCATCCGGTTCCGGGGCCATGGCTTGGGTTCGGAGCGCGGACATCTCGGACAACTCTTCGGCGAAGGTTTTGCCCGCCCGATCGCGCACCTTTTGATAGGCGACTAGCGCTTCCTGCTGCGGATTGCCTGCACCCAGGGCGGACTGAATCGGCGGCGCGTTTTGGCCTTGCCATTCCGCACTTTGCAACTTCAGATCGACCTCATACAGCCCCAATCGACTGGCAAACTGCGGCTTCCCCCAGCTCGACACCAGATCCGCTCCCACCAGGAACAGCATGGCAAAGGTCATCAGGCCAAGGATTAAGCGTTTCGGGGTCATACGATCGTCCAGAACAAAACAATTACATCGAGCAGTCAGCCAAACCACTGCTACCCCTAACAGGATAAGATCAAGCCTGAAAATTTCAGAGGATTTGAATCGTGGCAGCCACCCGTGTAATCATTGTGCGTCATGGCGAGAGCACCTACAACGTCGCCAAGCGGGTGCAGGGGCATTTGGATGATCAATCGTTGCTCACCGAAAAAGGGATGGCCATGGCGGTGCAGGTCGGCCAAGCCCTGACGGGACTACCGATCGATGCGGCCTACAGCAGCCCCCTCAAGCGCGCCCACCAAACCGCCACCCAGATTTTGGCCCAGTTACCGAATCCCCCGGCCCTCCAAACCGACGATCGGATCAAAGAGATCAACCTGCCCCAGTGGGAAGGGCTGAACTTCGAGGAAGTGATGGCGCAGCACCCCGAGCAATACAATAACTGGCGACGCGACCCCGCTGCACTCACCATGACCGGAGCCGACGGTCAGACGTTCTATCCCGCCCAGGACTTGTACGATCGGGCCAAAACCTTCTGGCAAAACGTCCTCCCAGCCAATTCGGGCAAAACCATCCTCGTCGTCGGCCATAGTGGGATTAACCGCGCCTTGATCAATACCGCGATCGGCCTTGGCCCCGCCTCCTACCAAACCTTCGACCAATCGAACTGCTGCATTAGCATCTTGAATTTTTCCGGCAGCTTCGGCGACCCGGTGCAGCTCGAATCGATCAACCTCACCGCCCACCTCGGCGAATCGATCCCGAAAATGCGCGACAACCAGGCGATTCGCCTCCTCCTCGTGCGCCACGGCGAAACCCAATGGAACCGCGAAGGCCGCTTCCAAGGCCAAATCGACATTCCGCTCAACGACAATGGCCGCAACCAAGCCCGCCAAGCCGGGGAATTTCTCAAAAATGTGCCGATCGATGCCGCCGTCAGCAGCTCCATGGCCCGCCCGAAGGAAACCGCCGAGCTGATCTTGGCTCACCACCCGCAAGTGACCCTGCAAACCACCGAAACCCTCTGGGAAATCAGCCACGGCCTCTGGGAAGGCAAGCTCGAAGCAGAAATCGAAGCGGGCTATCCGGGACTTTTGCAGGCATGGCAATCCCAACCCGAAACGGTACAAATGCCCGAAGGCGAAAACCTCGATGACGTTTGGCGGCGGGCCGTCGAAGGCTGGAACGCGATCGTCCAACAAGCCAAACCCGGCAGCACTACCTTGGTCGTTGCCCATGACGCAATTAATAAGGCAATTCTCTGCTATCTCGCAGGCTTACCTGCTGCCTCGTTTTGGAATTTCAAACAGGGGAACGGCGCCGTCAGCGTGATTGACTACAACTATGGCCCCAAGGCCCCACCGATGATTCGGGCCGCAAATATCACCAGCCACCTCGGCGGTGTCCTCGATCGCACAGCGGCAGGCGCACTTTAACCCGATGGAGTCTCAAGCCATGGAATTCCTTCAGCAGATCCGGGTAATCGACCCCGTTGCCAATACCGATCGCCCTTGCGATGTCATTTTGGCAAACGGCGTGATCCAAGCGATCAGCCCTGATCTCACGCCGCCCCCCGAGGCCAAAATCACGGTAGGCGAAAACCTCGTCTTCGGCCCCGCGTTGGTGGATTTGTACAGTCGATCGAGCGAACCCGGCCATGAGTCGCGGGAAACCTTGGTCGAACTCGCCGCCGCCGCTTTCGCCGGAGGCTTTCGGCAGGTAAATCTGCTGCCCACTACAGAACCCGCGATCGACAACAGCGCGATTGTCACCTGGCTCCAGCAGCACCATCCCAATTCCCCCGTCCAGCTCAAACCCTGGGGCGCAATTACGGTCGCCGCAGCGGGTGAACAGCTAACCGAACTCGGGGAATTAGCGCTAGCCGGAATCACCGGATTCGCCGACGGCAAACCCCTAAGCAATCTCAACCTGCTACGACGCTTACTCGAATATGCGCAAACGCTGAATCAACCGATCGCCCTTTGGCCCCACGATCGCGATCTGGCCGGTGGCGGCATCGCCCGCGATGGTGTGGAAGCATTGCGTTATGGATTAGCGGGTCAACCGATTTTTTCTGAAACAGCACCGCTGGCGACATTAATCGAGCTAATTGCAGAAATTGGCACCCCGGTGCATTTAATGCAGATTTCAACAGCGCGATCGGTCGCTCTAATTCGGCAAGCAAAGGCCCAAGGATTACCAATTACCGCCAGTACAACTTGGCTGCACTTATTGCACGACACCACCGATCTCGCCAGTTATGATCCAAATTTGCGATTAAATCCACCATTGGGGAACTCAACCGATCGCCAAGCCTTAATTGATGGCATTCAAACCGGGGTGATTGACGCGATCGCGATCGATCACTGCGCCTACACCTACGAAGAAAAAACCGTCGCTTTTGGCGAAGCCCCAAATGGGGCTTTGGGTCTAGCATTTGCGCTACCACAACTATGGTCAGGGTTGGTCGAATCCGGTCAACTCAGCGCGATCGAACTGTGGCGCGCACTCAGCAATCAAGCCGCAAATTGCATTCAGCAAAAAACTTCAGCAATCGAACCGGGAACGCAGGGATATATTATTTTCGACTCCAGCGCCGAATGGCTTGTCGATCGGCAAAGTTTATCCACGGCCCAAAATACGCATTTGCTGAATCAAATTATTCGAGGCAAAGTAATTCACACAGCGATAAATTAAGAATATCTGTCACGCCTGAAGGGCGATCGCGATTTGCTTAATCATATTGAGAACCAAGTACAAATCATTACCGCGATTGAGAACCGAAAATGTTGATGAAAGATCATAGATAGCAGGATTCTGGTTCTGAAGTTTAGCAAATAAAAATTCACCGCCATTGGTGATCAGGGCGTAGGCAGGACGTGCTGTTTGCGATCGCGCAAGTAAATAGGCCAGCGCCTGGGGGACTGCTGTTTGTACAGAAAAGCGCGTCCGTTTTGATTCAACTACCAAAATCCACAACTGATCACGCACAATTAGGGTGTCAATTCGTCCAGTTAACAATAGCCCAGTGTCGTCTGTTTCTTGAATCTCGATCGCGACTTCCGAATCGATCGTAAACGGATACCGATAAAATCCCGCAATATCCAACAGCGGCGAAACCACCACCATTTTTACTGTGGCTTCGTTGAGGGATTGAACTTCGAGCTGACTGAGATAATTTTGTTGGACACGATCGAGGGCGATTTGTTCAGCGGCTGTGATTTGACCCGCCGCTACAGTTGAATCAGCCAGTTGCGATTCA
Source organism: Cyanobacteriota bacterium (assembly GCA_046049545.1). Lineage (GTDB taxonomy): Bacteria > Cyanobacteriota > Cyanobacteriia > Leptolyngbyales > Leptolyngbyaceae > Romeriopsis. The sequence goes on from JBJORF010000028.1 coordinate 3,732, forward strand.
GGAAAAAAATCAGGGTCATCGGATCGCGTTAGCCCAAAGCGATCGCGCAACTGGGCAAGCGTGACTTCTGTGGCGATTAAGGTCGGCATAGCTTGTCAAGGGCAGTTAGCTCTATCAGTGTAGCAGTTGTATCCATGAATCTGGAGTCAAGCCCCTACCAACGTCAAGCCCCAGTCCAACGCTTCCAGCTCCACCCGATCGCACCCACGACTAAACCGATCGCTTCACCAACGCGATCGATGCCCGATTGAGCACCCCAGTAGCGCAATCGGTTGAGTCAGCGAGTAGAATAGACAAAGCATTCTCAAACAACTGAGGTTGGATGCCATGACTGTCCGCGAAGAACTCATGCATGAACTAGAATCCGCCCCCGATGAAGTCGTGCGGGCACTATTGACCCTACTACGATCGAACCTGTCTACGCCCACCCAAATCAAATCAAACCTGGACGAAACCCCCTCATTTTTTGACGTTGCCCAAGCATCGATCGGAGCAGGCGAAGGCCCCGGCGACCTTTCAACCAATCCCGGCTACATGCAGGGTTATGGCCAATGACCCGATCGTCAGTCATCGTCGATACAGGTATCCTCGTCGCATTGATTGACTCCCGCGACCAATATCACGCCTGGGTGAGCGAACAACTGAAGCAAATTACGCCACCGATGCTAACCTGTGAAGCTGTCATTTCGGAAGCCTGGTTTTTGTTAGCCCGCGTCAGGAATGGTCGCACCACATTAACTCAACTGCTTGAACACCAACAAATTCAAGTGCAATTTAATTTGGCGGCGGAGTTGTCCAGCGTCTTAAAACTTCTGAAGCAGTATTCTACCGTCCCAGCTTCTCTAGCGGACGCGGAGCTAGTCAGAATGGCCGAACTCTATGCCGATCACCAGATGTTTACACTGGATAGTGATTTTCAGATCTATCGCAAAAATCGTAATCAGATGATCTCAGTCATCAGCCCTTGGCGCAATTAATGGCGATTCCCCCAGTCCGACGCCCTCAGCACCACCCGATCGCACCCACGACTACGCCGATCGCTTCACCAACGCGATATTCGCAAATTAGTAACAAATTTTCTTTCGATTTTCGCGGATTACAAAGCAATATTCCTCTATTGCTTCCATATCAGCTATTTCACCATCAACAGTGGCTGTCCCCTCCAACTTGCCAAAACGGACTTTGCCTAAAGTCTGCATTACAATCTCAGTAGTTACTCCATCCGGCCACAAAATTTTAGCTGTCCCACCAGGTTTCGGCATTCCACTTGAAATAATTATGCAACCTGGCGCAGTTGCTGGATACTTGCTACGAAAGTTACCACGATAGCGTAGATTTTCCTCCGGGTTCTCCGGATTTTCATACATACAAAACTGCGGATCAGCCTTTGCAGGTAAGGCTGTAGTAGCCAAAATTAGCAACGCAAGGGGAAAGGATTTCCTAAAAAGACTCATACGATGCCGTTTAAAATACATGATATTTTTACTATGTTCCTGAGAGTATCAGCAATAGAACATATTCTAAGTTCTGATTGCCAATCCACCCACTATCGTTTGCCTATCGCACCCACAACTACACCGATCGCTTAACCAAATTCTCGATCACTAATGGCTCGATCGCATCCGCAGGCGTAAAACCAAACACCTGGGAATAGAAATAAAACTCACCGTCTAAAGTACGTTTAATATTTTCCGCTTTTCGGAACCCATGCTGTTCGCCTTTATAAAGCACATAGGCCACAGGCAAGCCCTTTTGCTTCAGCATATCGACCATCATTTCCGCCTGATTCGGTGGCACCACTTTATCTTCATCGCCTTGGAAAAAGATTACCGGGCAAGAGAGCCGATCGACAAAATTAATCGGCGATCGGTCAAAATAAATCTGCTTCTGCTCCGGGTACGGCCCGATCATACTGTCCATATAACGCGACTCAAACTTGTGCGTATCAGTCGCCAAAACCGCCAGATCACTCACGCCGTAGTAACTTGCTCCGGCCTTAAATACATCATAAAAAGTCAGCGCACAAAGCGTCGTATAGCCGCCTGCACTGCCGCCCGCAATCACGAGCCGATCGCCATCAACGAGATCTTGCTCAACTAAATACTTCGCCCCATTCACACAATCCTGAACATCCACAATCCCCCAATTACCATTTAAGCGCTGCCGATAGGCCCGCCCGTAACCCGTACTGCCACCATAATCCACATCCAACACCGCAAACCCGCGACTCGTCCAATATTGAATTTTCAAACTCAAATCACCGGAAGCTGAGGCCGTCGGGCCGCCGTGACTTTTGACCAATAGCGGCGGACGTTCCAATTCCGGTGCCTGATAATCTTGGTTTTGCGGGGCGTAATACAAACCATAGGCAGTCAAGCCATTTTCCGTGGGAAATTCGACCACTTTCGGTTTCGACAAATAACCAGAATCGATCGCCAAATCCGTCGATCGGCGCAATTCCTGAATTTGCCCCGTCGCCAAATCCAGCCGCACGATCGCACTCGGCTGCAACGCCGAGCCGCCAATAAACGCCGCAATGCCATCCCGCACTTGCAAGCCACTGACGCTATCGTAAGGTATTGGAATTTCCGTTAATTCCAGCGTTTGCAAATCAATTGTCGCTAGCTTCCCAACTTCCTCGCTGTAGGTACAAACTAGCGTCCGATCGTCCGCAAACCCATAGGTGGACATATCAAACACCCACTGCGGCAAGCCAAATTCAGCGGATTTCGGACAAATCGGCGTAATGCTCTGACCATCCCAACGATACAAATTCCACCAATCACTGCGATCGCTGACAAAATACAGCAACCCATCCGGCCCCCACTGCGGCTGGAAAATCGACTCGTCCGGGCCGCCTGCTACCGCCTGAAGATTCGCCAAACGGCCATCGGCTTGCACATCGGCCACCCACACCGTCGTCCCATCCCAAGGCATATGCGGATGATCCCAAGTCAGCCAAGTCAACTGACTGCCATCGGCCTTGAGATTGGGCGAAGCAAAGAAATCATGACCTGCGGCGAGAACCGTTTGCGTCCCCTGGGCATCAATACTCACGAGAGTGTTCACCGCTTCTTGACCAGCCAAGCGATGATCTTCGCGCACCCCAATCAACCGATCGCGCCCCCCATCCCAAATCAAATTCGTATAGCGCAGCGCCCCCGACTCAGTTAACGCCTGTGGTTCGCTTCCCGCCTGCGCCACATAAACCTGCTGATCGGCATAATTCGAGAAATATACTCGACCCTGCACCACTTGAAATGCCCCACCACCATACTCATGGACGCGCGTGCGGGCATTAAACGGTGCGGGATTGATTTCCGTGGTGCTGCCGTCGGGACTCCAAGCCACAATCACATTCCGCCCCCCTTCCGTGGGCCGCGACTCACTCCAGTAAACCCGATCGCCATCGAGCGCAATTTGCCCCAAGCCCACCGTCCCCGCCACAATCAAATCAGCACTAATCGGCGATCGCCATTCTCCATAACGACCGATCGCCCCACCATCCATGACTGATTGTGCTGACATCCAGACCTTTCCCCCAGAAGAATTATTAAGAATTCTAACGCTCAATGGGTGCGGAATTCTCATCCAATCTGCCGCCGATTGTCTTGTGAATCACACGGTCATCAGGGCTTGATCATGTTACCTTATAGAGTCAAACTGTTGAATTTCTAACTGCTTGGAGACGATCGTCAAATGGGTATTTACTTAGGCAACCTGGCCTATGCCGTCACAGTGGATGCAATCACCGAAGTCTTTTCGGCCTATGGTCAAGTCAAGCGGGTGCAACTCCCGATGGATCGCGAAACAGGTAAACCGCGCGGCTTTGCATTCATTGATATGGACCCGGAAGTGGACGAAGATAAGATCATCGAAGATCTCAACGGCGCAGAATGGATGGGCCGCGAGCTGAAAGCGAACAAAGCCAAGCCCAAGGAGGGCGCACCGGCCACAGGCAGTCTCCGCCCGCGTCAGCGCTACTAGAACTCAACCGCCATGCGAGTCCGGATCGAAAACGGCATTCTCTACATCCACGCCGAAGATGTGCCGCCCTACAAAAAGGGCGGCTCAGTGGTACGCAATAGCTACTTTTGGGCGCTGCGATCGATTGCGGCGCGGGCCATGCGGGAGCGCGACTGGGAATATGAACCCGAAGTTTGGTTTGCGCTGAATCGAATGTTGCTGAGCTTTATGGAATCGGGGTATCTGGGCCTGAGCGAGACTCAGTTGGAGTTTGACCCCGACAGTGAAATCCCGCCGGAACTACGATCGGCATCCACTTGGCAGTAAATTGAGCAGTAATGGGCGGCAATCGGGACAAAAAATCGAAAAAAGATTGCAAATCGGCGCTAGAACCGTATCCTATATCAGCAGGGCATGTGCCAATTGACGGCCCCCGCTCCTCCATCAATCAAACTGACGATATTCGTAGGTAAGCATCATGAAAAGCTTGAAAGTTTTGGGTTTGGCGATCACCAGTGCTGCGCTGACAGTGAGCTTGGCCGCTTGTGGCGGTGAGCAAGCCGTTAATCCACCCTCTCCTCCGGCAGCGATTCAGCAAAAAGCGGGCGAAGCGGCGGGTAAGGTTGGCGACGCAGCGGGTAAGGCGGGCGACGCAGCGAAGAAAGCCGGAACTGCGGCAGGCGATGCAGCGGGTAAACTCCCAGGCGCAGCGGGTGAAGCCGTGAAGAAAGCGGGTGATGCCGCGAACAAAGCAGGCGATGCTGCGGCTAAGACTGGTGAAGCGGCGAAAGAAGCAGGTGCTGCCGCCAAGGATATGTCTGTCGATGGCGCGAAGAAAGCCCTCGAAACGGGTAAGGATGCAGCCGGTAAGGCTGGCGAAGCCGCTGGGGCCGCCAAGGATGCCGCTGGGAAAGCCGCAGGCGCAGCCAAGGACAAAGTGACTGGCGACAAGAAGAACTAAAGGCGTTTGAGTTTGCGCTAATTGGTTCAAGCGATTCGCTCAAAGGCGATCGGGGTTCACATTACCCCGATCGCTGTTTTGTGAGATCTTCGCCGCATTAAATCAAGCCGGAACCCGTGCCGGGAGCGGCAGCAGCGCATCGAGATCCAGCTGGGCCGCCGCTTGGCTAAGGGCGGCAATATTCGTGGGGTCATCGAGGTAGGGAATCAAACCGAAGATCGGCAGGCGGGTGAACGATTCGATTAATGCGCGGTCGGCCCATTGTTCAATCTGCACCGCGCTGCAAGGCTGGGGACAAGTCAGGATGATCCCACGCAAGTTCACGCCAAATTGCCGCGCCAGAGCCACATTCGCCACCGCCTGCCCGATCGCGCCCAGCTTCACGGGCACCACTAGCACCGTCGGCAACCGCCAATCCCGCGCCAAGTCCGCCACCATCAGTTCATGGGTAATCGGCGACCCCATTCCTCCCAGCGCTTCCACTAAAAGCCACTGCGATCGCTGCCGCAACACTTCAAACGTCTGCCAAGCCGGGGCCAAATCAATCCGGCGACCCGCCAAATCCGCCGCCAGCGGCGGGGCCAGCGGTGCTTCAAGGTGAATCGGATTCAGTTCTTCAATGGTTTGATTGAGCTGAAACAATCGACGGTAATGCTCCCGATCGCCCATGCCCGTTTGCAACGGTTTGAGAATCGATAGGGTGTTGGCATCGAAATGGTTCACCCAATAAGCCGCTAGGGCCGAAGTGACCAAAGTTTTGCCAGCGTCAGTGTCGGTGCCTGCGATCAGTAGCATGGTTCACGATTCCACGGGATTGATCCCAATCTACCCTAGATCGATCGACCGCAGTTGGATCGCGTCGCCTAATTCGTCACATCCACCTTGAGTTGAAACTCAACATTTTCCGCACTGCTGACATCGATGATATAGTCCCCATCTTGGGTCAATTGCAGCGATCGACCCTTCACCCCAGCCCCGTTATCAACGGGCGTACCATCAGGGTAATAGAGATTCAGTCGCGCATTATCCACCCGCACTTCCAAAATCTGCCCCTTGCGTGCACCCACCAGATATCGCTGGGTTTGATTTGCGGCCACTTGACCCCGCTCAGTCACGCCCGTTTCACCCTGGGGAATCAGAATTTGCTTCGTATCGAGCTTCGATGGATCGGGCGTGGGGGTCGGTGAAGGCGGCGTGGGATCGGGCGTGGGGGTCGGGGTCGGCGTGGGAGTCGGCGTGGGCGCAGGCTTCACCGGATTAGTCAGGGTCGTTTCCAGGGAAAAATCCCCTTCCGGCAAGCCTTGCACCACACTCAAGGAAATCGTATAACGGCCACTTTCCGGCAGTTCTCCCTGCCAGGATGCGACCCGCTTCGCCCCGCTACCCAAGGGCTGACCATCCGGCCCTAGCAATGTCAGCAGCACCCCTTCACCGAGGAGAGTCGTTTTGAGCGCTTGCCCCACTTTCCCGGAGAACGTGAAGTTCAGCGTTTCGTTAGCTTTCAACTTCGCCGATCGGGTCGCAAGTTTACCCGGTGTCAGATCCAGGGGTTGTGAGAACACCTGCGGCTGATCCTCCGGGGTCGGGGTCGGCGTTGCCGACGCGATCGGGGTGGGTACTGGCGGGGCAGTCCGGTTCTGATTCACGGCATTAAATGCCGCCCAGGTGCCGATGCCCGCAATAAACATCAACCCCAATCCCACCGCCAAAATCGCAAACGGATCATCCCACAGGGAAGAGCGGCGAGGCACCATCGCGTCCGATCGGGCAAAATCGGTCTCATCCGGCGGGCGGCGGACAGGGGCGCGCTGCGGTGTACCCACCACCGCCACCGTCGCTTGCGTCGGCGGTACGGGCGGCGGCGCAGCAGGCGCAGCGGCAGCCGGTGGTTGCGGCGCAACGGGAATGCCGGGTTGATTCATGGTTTGCAACGCTTGTTGCACATCGATCGCACTGGCATAGCGATCGCCCGGCGCAAAACTCAACATCCGGTTCAGCACCGCCGCAAACCCCGGACTCACCGTCGCCCAGCGCTGCCAATGCCACTGCATCGTGCGATCGTCGAGCAACTCCTGCGGTTCACGGCCCGTCAGCAGGACGATCGCCGTCACCGCCAGCGCGTACAAATCACTGTTGGGAAACGCCCGACCCGTCTGCATCTGCTCCGACGGCGCAAACCCGACTTTCCCCACCGTCGTCGCCTGAATGCTTTGGGATTGATTCGGCGCTTGGATTTTAGTGGCTAATTCCTTCACCACGCCGAAATCAATCAGCACAGGCAGCCGATCGCGCTCCCGCAAAATCACGTTCTCCGGCGAAATGTCCCGGTGAATAATCCCTTGCCCATGCAAATAACTCAGTGTCGGCAGCAATTGCTGAATCATCTGCTGGACTTCAGCTTCAGAGAACACATAACCCTGCGATCGCAGTTGCTCCAACTGTTCGCGATAGGTCTTGCCCTGAATGTAGTCTTGGACGATCAAAAACCGTCCATCCTGCTCAAACGTCGCATGGAACTGGGGCACCTGGGGATGACGAATCTGGTAGAGCACCTGGGCTTCGCGCTGGAACAGCTCCTTCGATTTTTGCAGGGCATAGTCTCCCGCTGCCGGGGGAATCAGCTCCTTAATCGCGCAAAGTTCCTTAAAGCGACTCTGATCCTCCGCCAAATAGGTTCGCCCAAAGCCCCCTTGCCCCAGCACACTGAGGATGCGGTAGCGGTTTTGGATAACGGTGCCGGACGCGATCGAGGCTTGCATAGGAAATTTAGTGCCGAATCTTGAACAAATTTTTAGGATCACCGTAGGGTGTGTTGTCCTGAAAGGCAACGCACCCTCCCAGACATTATCAAAACATCGATCCCACCGATCGGGACAATGATTCATTGGCGATTGCACGGTGGGCTATGCGTGATCGCACGGTGGGGGCGGTGCGTTGCCTTTCAGGGCAACGCACCCTACGTCTACATTGATCGATTAACCTAATGCCGCTTTGACCGCCGCTTGAACCTGTTTTCCGTCGGCCTGACCTTTGACTTTTTGCATCACGGGCCCCATCACTTTGCCCATATCTTTGGCAGAAGTTGCCCCCACTTGGGTAATCACTTCAGCGACGATCGCCGCAATTTCGGCTGCACTTAGCTGCGCGGGCAAAAATTCCTCAATAATTTTCAGCTCCGCCGCTTCCTGAGCCGCCGCTTCGGGCCGCCCAACCGCGTTGTACTGCTCGATCGCATCCCGCCGCTGTTTGGCAATCTGCGACAGGGCCTCAATTTCCTGCTCCGGAGTCAACGCCGTCTGCCCTGTGGGCCGTACCGCCACTTCCTTTTCCAGTAGTACCTTTTTAATGCTCCGCAAGGTTTCCAGCCGCAGCTTGTCCTGGGCCTTCATCGCCGTTTTGATCGCTTCGCCGATCGTGTCAATTAACGCCATTGCTTCACTCCTAAGTTCTGCACGCCTAAGTTCTGCGTGCCTAAGTTCTGCGTGCCTAAAGTTCTGCACGCCTAAGTTTTGCACACCTAAGTTCTGCCCTTGCCACAATCTAAAGCTGATACAGTCTAAACCACGAGCCGCCGCGAGTTGCTCACTGAATTTTCCAAAAATCAAGGATCCACAAAATCTGAAAACAGCGAATGGCACCGTGATCTGGTTCAATAATCAATGCCCGGACTAAAGTTTCAATGCGATTGCTTTTCACTTCGCAATCTCGGCCCTAATTGTGGGATGCACAGTGATAAGATTGCCTAGAACGTGTTTGAGGGCTTGCCGTGATTAGCTCCGCAACTCTGACCATGCCAGTCACCCCGGCGTCTATTTCCGAGACCAATCGACTTTGCCTGATCTCTGGATCAGCGAACTCCGCCCTTTCCCAAGAAGTGGCACGATATCTCGGGATTGATTTAGTCCCGATTATTCGTAAGCGCTTCGCAGACGGCGAGATTTACGTTCAAATTTTGGAATCGATTCGGGGCAGCGATGTCTACCTGATCCAGCCCACCTGCCGTCCGGTGAACGATCACCTGATGGAGCTGCTGATCATGGTCGATGCTTGCCGTCGCGCGTCCGCCCGCCAGATCACTGCGGTACTGCCCTACTACGGCTATGCCCGCGCCGATCGCAAAACCGCCGGACGCGAATCAATCACTGCCAAACTCGCAGCCAACCTAATCGCCAAATCTGGGGCCGATCGGGTACTCGCGATCGACCTGCATTCCGCCCAAATTCAAGGCTACTTCGACATTCCCCTCGACCACATCTATGGGTCGCCCGTCTTGGTCAGCTACTTGAAGAGCAAGCAGCTCTCCGATATCGTCGTTGTTTCCCCCGACGTGGGCGGCGTGGCGCGGGCACGTTCTTTCGCCAAAGCCCTCGACGATGCCCCCCTCGCCATCATCGACAAACGCCGATCGGCCCACAACGTCGCGGAAGTGATGAACGTCATCGGTGACGTTCGCGGCAAAACTGCTGTCCTCGTCGATGACATGATCGACACCGCTGGCACCATCACCGAAGGCGCGAAAATTTTGCGGCAGCAGGGCGCGCGGCAAGTTTATGCCTGCGCCACCCACGCCGTCTTCTCGCACCCCGCGATCGAACGGTTATCGAGTGGCTGCCTCGAAGAAGTGATCATCACCAACACGATCCCGATCGAAGAGACCGATCGCTTCCCGCAACTGAAAATCCTCACCGTCTCCAACATGCTCGGCGAAACCATTTCGCGCATCCACGACGAAAGCTCCGTCAGCAGTATGTTCCGATAACGACGCGTCGGTTGGGCACCGCAACCGACGGGGCTGTTTACCGCCCAACACCGATCACCATCACCACCCGCCAATTGACACCCGCAGAAGGAGTAATTACAATGTAATCACTCTTCATATTCACCAATCCTCATCCCTATGGGCAATGCCATCCGCACCCGCCTCATCAAAGTCGGCAACTCTCAAGGCATTCGGATTCCCAAGATTCTCCTTGAGCAGACCGGAATTCAAGAAGACATCGAAATTTCAGTCCAAGGCGACCAATTAGTTATTCGTACTGCATCCGACATCCGCGCTGGGTGGGACGCAGCATTCGCCACGATGGCGACCAACCAAGACGACCAGCTACTGGATCAGGCTGAACCAACCGAATGGGATCAAACCGAATGGGAATGGTAATTAAGCGTTTTGATGTTTTCCTAATTCAGCTTGACCCCACCATTGGCAGTGAAATTCAGAAAACACGGCCCTGTGTCATCATCTCACCCGATGAAATGAACCGAAATATCGCGACTGTAATCATTGCGCCCATGACGAGCCGAGGCAAGTCATATCCGAGTCGCATTGATTGTCAGTTTCAAGGCAAGAGTGGTCAAATCGTCCTCGACCAAATCCGCACGATCGATAAAATTCGTATGGTCAGGAAACTCGGCCAAATCAGTCCCGAAGAGCAGCAAGCCGTATTGGAGACCTTAGCAGAAGTGTTTGCCTAGGATTTCGGCGCAGATTGGGGCATCCTAGCCATAACCGATCGCCCTATTTCAAAACCGATGCAATCTGCCGAATCACTTACCCCATTGCAAATCAAACTCGCCCGAGTTTTTCAACGCATCCCGAACGTTGTTCTCGGAATTATAGTTGCTATCTTCTGGCAACTATCCCCTCTCCTTATGAGTCTGATCATCGGGCATATAGAGCTATGAACCGCAGGTACCGACAGAGCCTAGAGCGGACATTCTCCGCACCCTTCAACGCCAGTCAATTCTGATTCGTGGATTCAAGTTTTGGCCAGTTCGGATGAGTTTTTGGATCATGTTCCGATCGAACTTCCGCTATCGCAAAACCTTGCGTGAGCAAATCGCCGCAGGGACAACGAACATTCCAAGACGTAAGCGGACTTAATTCCATTCATCCGTCACAAAATCTGGGTTCTCCCGCTCCGGCACCCGCCAGTCCTCATTTTCACCGCCGACAATCAACTGCGCGATCTGGACAAAATCATCACTCAACCGCGTCAACGCATTGATCAACACATCGATCGCGATCGCATCACTCGTCCCCAAATCAAACCAACAACGCCCCCAATTCGCCTCATACTCAAACTCACCCATGTTGTGCATCAGCGACACATAGGTATCATCCTGACGATCGTTGTCGTAGGTCAGATAGCTCAGCTCCAAGCCAGTATCCTGCACCTGAAGATTCTCCGCATTAAACCCCCCCAGCTTCCCCAAGAAAAACCAAGAATCAAACACCTCTTCCACATATTGCTTCTCCCGATCGCTCGGCATCAGCGGAAACTCAATCCAAAACCAAACATCAAACGGATCGAATTCACGAAAACTCACTTGCATAACAACTCATCAACTAAAGCAGCAAAAATCAGGCGGCAACCAGCAACATCACACGGGAAAATCGTGCTTGAACAGTGTACCGCCTTGAGTTGACGAATTGGGCGATCGCTATTTTATTACCGGATTCGAACTCGGTGCGGGACTGGGGCTAGTCGCAGGTTGCACAGCAGAACCTGGACTTGGAGCCGCTGCGGGACTAACTTTATCGTTCGCCCAACCCCGCTCACGCTCGATCTGAGCAGCAAGTGGCCGAGGCAATTGGGCTTTTTTCTTCAATGCCTTATCAAACCAAGTCACCGCCGCCGGATAGTCCTTTTGCTTCACTAGCACTTGAGCCTTGAGGTATTGCAGCTCGGGATTATTCTTGGCTTGATCAAGCGCCCGATCGATCGCCACCTTCGCTTTATCCAACTGCTTCAAATCCCGATAGCCCCAAGCCAAACTGCGATCGGCGATATAGCGGGGTGCTGCCGCCGCTTCAAGTTTTTGGATCGCTTTATTGGAATCCGACAGCGGCATTTTGACATTCACCGCCAGCATCAGGTCGATATTCCCCCGAATCAGATTCAACTCGGGATCCTGCGCATCAATTTTCTCCGCCGCATCCAAGCTCTTGAAGGCTTCTTGGACTTTACCCAGGGCCGGAACCGCGCCGCGCACTAAGCCATCTTTTTTGGCGATCGCCGCCCCTTCCAGGAAATTCCCCACCGCCAGGTACAAATTCCCCCGCATCGGGTCGGTTGCCAAGAGCTGCTGGGCTTTTTCACGGGTCGCAGTGCCCGCCGCCGTAAAGGTCGCCAGATCGCCATCATTAAACGCCAGGGAAGCCTTCAATGCGTGGAGCAGTGGCTCATTTGCCTCGCTCGATTCCGCCTGCTGCACCAAGCGCTTTGCTTCGGTATAGTTGCCATCTTTGAACAGCGCTTTGAACGCCGCTTCAGTTTGATTGCCGATCGCCTTAGGGTTGCTGCTGCGGAAGGGATCCCCGGCCCAAACTGCCGGGCTGACGCTACCCCACAGCACCAAACTCAAACCAACCGTCGATAAGGCAGTAGAGAAAACTTTTGTGACCATGGCCCTGGGTAATCCGTTTGCACGTGGGAAAGTCGATCGCGACGCATGACAGCTCGATCGCCATCTTTAAGATATCCGCCAGGGACTAAAAGTTCCCGGACTGCTTGCTAAAAGTTTCCGGACTGCTAATCGATTTGAGGGTTAGGCTAGACGTAGCAATCCTCAATCGCCCCCTAGCCCACAATCCTGGGGGAACCAGAATCAAATGCTATATCTGCGCAACCTCAGCTATCACCCCACCGCCGCCGCCGCTCCCATCCTCAAGCAAATCAACCTCGAACTTGCCCCTCAGGAACTCGGTGTGATCGTCGGCCCCAGCGGTTCGGGCAAAAGCACCTTGCTAGAGATGCTGGCGGGCTTGGCCCAACCGACCAGCGGCGGGATTTTTTGGCGGGAGCAGGAACTGACTTATCTGCACATGCAGCAGCTCTGTGGTCTGGTATTTCAGTTCCCCGAACGGCATTTCTGTGGCGGTACGGTACTAGAAGAACTGCGGTTGGGGCACCCCGAACTCGGCAGCGATCGCATCAGCGCTGCCCTCACCGAAGTCGGACTCGAACAGCTCTCCCTCTATACGTCACCCAATGCACTCAGCGGCGGCCAACAGCGGCGACTCGCCCTCGCCGTCCAACTGATCCGCCAACCGAATTTGCTCCTGCTGGATGAGCCGACAGCGGGGCTGGATTGGTCGATGCGGCGACAGTTAGTGAATCTGCTCGCCAAGCTGAAGGAACATTGGACGCTGCTGGTGGTTTCCCACGATGCCTCGGAGCTAGTCGAGATCGCCGATCGCTGCTGGACGATCGATCGCGGTGAGATGACCCCCGTAGCCCCCGCTGAAATGCAGCAACGATTCGCGCAGTCTGTGACGTAAAATTTTGAATTGCGGTTTACAAGCATTTCCCGCACTGAGTTCCTTGCATCCACCCAGTCCCTTTCATCGGTCGCCCAGCTATGTCGTCGGATCAGCCCACCCCAGACAGCCTTCCGCCCTTGCCGGAGATGACCCAGCAATGGCAGGACACCCTCGGCTGGCAACCCTCAGCGGCACAGCAGGCCCAGTTTGAGCAGCTCTACCAAACGATCGTCACGACCAATAAATTCCTCAACCTGACCCGCATCACGGAACCGACGGAGTTTTGGGAAAAGCATCTGTGGGACTCGCTCCGGGGCATTCAGGCATGGCTGGGCCAGGACGAACCCAGCAGCGACGACGATAGTGAAGAAGCCTTCAGTCTGGTGGACATCGGTACTGGAGCGGGCTTTCCGGGCATGCCGATCGCGATCGTCAAGCCGAATTGGGAATTAACGCTGGTGGATTCGACCCGCAAAAAGGTGAAGTTTGTCCAGCAGACCGCCGATGACATGGGGCTGAGCCGGGTGACTGGACTGAGCGATCGGGCAGAACAACTGGGACACTCAAAATACTATCGCGCCCAATATAACCTCGCGACGATTCGGGCCGTTGCGGGTTTATCGATCTGCGCTGAATATGTGTTGCCATTATTAAAAATCGGTGGCACCGCCATTCTCTATCGCGGCCAATGGAACGACGAAGACATTCAAGCCTGCGAAGGGGCTGTGGTCAAACTCGGCGGCAAACTCGATCGGGTGGAACTCTTTGAGACGCCGCTTTCTAAGGGAATGCGGGCCTGTGCATATATTACTAAAGTCGCGAAAACCGCAGCGGATTATCCCCGCGCGATCGGTGTTCCAACTCAGAGTCCGCTATAGCGATCAGAAATCAGCCCTCATCCAGAAGCGGTGCCCCCTCCGGATGCTTTATTTGAAGGATTTTGATAGCATAGGGAAACCTTAGACCATCATGCGAGTTGGGCGATGTCTTTCAGCAGCTACAAAAGCCTTGCCACAACGCTCAAGGCATTTCAAATCACCTATGATCAGACGAACTTTTTGACCGGGAGCAGTTTCCCCGTTTCCGAAAATTTCCGTGCCGATCTGGAATTTATGATGCGTGAGGGAGTCGTTGACAATTCCGAATTTGCCATCTGTGAAAATTTGGTTTATCCAGTCTTAAAAGAAGTCTGGAAACCTTATCATCAACAGTTCCTCTGGTGGAGCCATCAATCACTGACCTATGATGAAACGCTAGCGGGGTTTCCTGAATATATCTTGGCCCGCCGATCGCCCTTGGGCAAAATTGTGTTTGATCAGCCTTACTTTATTCTGGTTGAAGCGAAGCAAGATAACTTTGATGCGGCTTGGGGACAGTGTTTAGCCGAAATGGTGGCAGCACAAAGGCTCAATGAATTACCAATGACTGTTTTTGGCATTACATCCAATGGCGATCGGTGGCAGTTTGGCAAACTGATCGACCAAACATTTACGCTCAATGCGACTTTTTACACAATTCAAGAACTAGACAAATTATTCGCGGTACTCAATGAAATATTACTTCAATGTCAGAACCAACTTGAACACCTCATGACCGTTTAATGATTTATCAGGCTGCTGATTAGATGCTTCGTGAAGTATTTGAATTTTGTGGGGCATCCTATCTGTAATTACTTTTCAATTGGAAAGCATAGTATGGGGTTTGAAGTTGTAGAATCTAGTGTATTGAAGGTTTGCAAAATTCCGATTCAACAAATTTTCGGTTTGGCTGACCATTATTTTCTTGCTGAAAAGGCGAATCTCCATAGTTCTTTAGGTTGGGGGCCATCTGGCCTTGAACTCCGAGGATTAGTTAGAATAACGCCACAGGAGCTTGAACGTGTTGAAAAATTCATGTCCGCTGCCAGTTATAGCATTGCAATCAACAATTGCGAACATTTTGCCAACTATGTTCTCTATGGGATTAATCTTTCTTCTCAACAGCATACTTGGTGGAAATATTTAGGCGCAGAAATTATCAGCTTTTTACAGCCCACGCAGGAGGTTACAGCTAATTACAATACCTTCATAAGTCAACAGGTAGCAAACATACTAAATGAAAATTTGAGGCAGGCCAAGATTGAGCACCGTAATCAAGAGCGTATTGAATTTTGGAAAAATAGAGGAATCGATGTCAAGTAAAGCTAATTTTGAATTACTCAATCGAGAGAACGTCCACAATGAAAATTAGCAAACGTGACAGAAAGTCACCTTGAACTCACCACCTGACTAAACTGCCGCAAAATCTGCAACACCCGCACCAAATCATCCCCGCGTTCAATATCAAACACATCCGACTGCGCGTATTGCGGACTCGCATCGATCGCCAGCTTCAAAACGTAAAATTACTTCCATTCGTCACCATGCCGTAAATCGGCTGCGAACCCTGCGGTGCTGCCATCATATAGGCCAACACCTGCGGAATCCCCACCTTTAACGAAAACTCCGCCCGCTTCGACTCAATCACCAGCACCCAAACCTGCTCCAACAGCGCCAGCACATCCATCTTGCCGCGCACCGTCAACTTCCCATCCTTCGCCATCAAGTTCATACTCGCCTCACTCGTCGAGTAAAACGGCGCATCAAAAAATCCCGCCAAATCCAACAATGGCGAAACCACCACCATCTTCACCATCCCCTCCAACAGGGGCCTCGTCGCCAAATGGGTATAATGCTGCACCCGCGCCAACTGTGCCTGCTCTGCGATCGTCAGCTCCGGCCCAAGCACTTGGCACTCTGGAAAAAACTGCCGATCGTGAACTCGCTGAAGCTGAAATTTCTGCTCCAGATCGTACAAAGTCAATTGTTCCGCCGCGATCGTTTGCACCATATCGGTTCATGGGTGGAATCGTTCATTCCATCATGCCACAGCCATCTCGGTATGATTCTCTCAGCGCCCCCAAAGCCTAATCAAGCCGCACCTTGCAACCGATCGAGGGTTTCCAACACTTCCTTGCTGTGGACGATCGGATTCACGCCCGTAAATTCCGCCCGCATCACCCCTTCCGGATCGATCACAAACGTATGCCGACTCGATCGAATCCCGAGCCAAGAGCCATAAGCCTTACTGACCTTACCGCCTTCATCCGTCAACAGCGGAAACTTCAGCCCCTCCGAATCACAGAACTCCGCATGGGACTCCACATCATCCGCACTAATTCCAATCACCTGCGTATTGCGCTGAATATACTTCGGCAAATCTTCCTGAAACTTGCGCGCCTCCAACGTACAACCCGGCGTAAAATCCGCCGGATAGAAATAAGCCACCACCCACTGCCCCTTCAGATCCGCTAGGGCAATTGCCCCATCCCCCGTATTCGTCGGCAGCGTGAATTGCGGAGCCGGAGCATCGATCGGCGGCAACGTCCCACCCAAAGCCCAAACCGGAGTCACGAAAGTAAACAGCGCGATCGTCGCGATCGCGAACAGCGTTGTCAAAAATCGGCGCAGCATAATCAAACGGGATAAAAGAACAATGCGTAGTTTGGGTGCAACAACGTGAAACCCAACACCACAACCCAGCAACACCCATTATCCCGCAACCCTCATTCCACGCCAACTCAAATCATGTGTCTGATCCCGCCTATTCCACAGCCGAAGCCTGACCATCATAGGTCGATGATGCCGTTGGATCGGGAATTGAAACCAACTCAGACAGAGTATACGAACAACTGGAATAGCTGGTCAGTACGTCATCCTTCGACTGGCGCTGTTTCTCCTCACATTCCGCGAGTTTCTTCACCCCAGCCCCGATCGCGTCACGATTGGCCTCGTAGACCGATCGATACTCACCCAACAACGTGGCCGTCCCACTTTTTGCCGGAACTTTCTTCAGTTCTTCCGCTGCCTGCTGCCACAGTGAATAAACCTTTTGGAATTCCTCCAGTTCCGCTTGGTAGCCAATTTTCTTGCTAGCTTCCTCCGCTTTCTGGGCAATTTGATGGGCCGCAATCAGTCCTTGAAATGCTTTTTCTTCAAGAAGAAGCGCCTTGTCGATTTGCACTTCCTGCTCCTGGATTTTGGTCAGCGATGCTTTTGCCGTTGCTGCCACTGCTGTTTCTGGGGGGATTACCTTCAGTTCCTTGGTGATTTGTTCACTCTCTTCCTGGGCTGCCTCCCATTTTGCGATTACATGCGGCTTCGTTTGCAGCAACTGGTGATTTGACATAATCACATCCTTGGCCCGTGATAACACGTCTGATCCGCTATTTTCCTGAGTCAAACGCTGACTCAGTACAGTGAGTTGCTGATCGATTTTCGCGACTTTGGCTTTGGCCTGCTTGCCGCTCGAACCGGATACCGCAGTCAGTTTGGCTAATTTGGTTTTGGTTTTGTTCAGATTGGTCTGAGCCGTCTGAATTCCCGCCGCACTTTTGAGGGTTTCGGGATTCGCCGCTGCGGCGATCGTTTGGTCGGCTTGAGTCAAGATCTGACGATGCTGCCAAAAGTCCCATCCCGTGCGAGCACCGAAGATACCGCCAGCCAGTAGGCCAACCCCGATCGCCCCAATACCCGAAAATTTTGCAATGCGTTTGAGGGGCAATCCCTGGATAACACGCTTGGAACTTGCGGCCAATGCCTGCGTCTTCTGCGTACCCGTATCGACCAGACGATTCACTTGCTCCTGATTCATCAATTGCGGTGCAAATCCGGCATCACTGTGAATGCGCAGATAAACTTCCTGGCTCCATTGTTGATCAGGGGCTGCCGACGATCGGGCCAGAATCTTCAACGTATTAATATTCGGGCATTTCAAATCGCGCATTCCTCGTTGCAGAATATCGGTAATCGATACCTGATCAGGCAGTGTTTTGGCTTCTAGGAAAATTTTGAGGTCATTCGCATTTTGGCTAATTTGCACCCGGATGCCTTGACTGTGGAGAACCTGGGTCATTAATTGGCGAATTGCGGGGAGTTGGCCGCTACGCGCTTGCTGCTTGAGATCAGCGGTCGGATTGTTTTGGGTCATGGTCGCTCACTGAAAAAATTACAAAATAGCTAAAGTTAATTACCGCTGGGCAAGAATGTCTAGGAGGCTTCTGAAGAATTACCACTGCACTTTGGCTGGTTGCCATCCAATGTTGCGGCATCGGGTGCCTCTTTCGTATTATTTTTCGATCGACATACAATGCTGGCTGTGGTCATGTCATCAACTTCGGCAGACTTGAAGTGAAATGCCGTACCAGTGAAACTGTTCAGCCCACCCTGTTTGGCACTGGCTTTTACCACCGCCGTCTCGCCCTGGACATCCAGTGAATAGTCATAATTCTTCGAGTCCGACATCAATGTCGAAGACAGTTCTCCCCAAGTTGTCGCAAATCTTTGATGTTCAAGGAAATGCGCTTGCTGCGCTCGATTCACAGTGCCGACGTACATCTTCGCTTCACTTTCCTTTGCCCGGTTTGCTTGATTGCCTTGCCCAACTGACTGCAAAGTTGGCGTAGCGATTACTGAAGCGATTACCAAACCCAAAACAACCACGGTGGCAATATAAGCCTCTCGGGGCGGACGCTTCGATCGCCGCCACAAAGCAACTTGGAGCAAAACTGCACCGCCCAGTAGGAAGAACCAACCCCACTGAAGCTGTAAACTCTGTAAGGCTAAATCGGCTAACTCCCGGAATGGATTATCGGCTAACTCGATCGCAGCTTTGCGTTTGGCTTCCTCCAGCATGTAAAGCCTGCCGAGAAAGGAAAGTACCACTAATAGGCCAGCGTTGGCGGCGGTTGCCCAGAGCCAAATGTAGTTTTTTCGGGCCAGCAGAATGCCAGAGGCGATCGTCAACAGCAACAGGACGATCCCTTCGAAGCTGCCCTGTTGGAAAAAGGTATAGGAAATCGGGCCAAAGCTGACGATCGGACTAAACGATCCAATCAGCAATGCCGCCACACCGCCAAAACCTGCTAACTGCACAATATCGAGCTTGAGCGTTTCACCATCTTCTAACTGCACCATGACGGGACGGGAATCCATCGCCGTAAAATTATCCCCCGCCAAATCTGGCACCCAGTCCGATGGCCGTTCCTGTAAGGTGTAACGCCGACTCCATGCGGAAAAGACCTGACCTTGCTGACGACCATACACGATCGCCTCGTATATCATCTGTGGTGCCAGCTTTTGTAACCCTCGAAACACATAATCGGCAACCTCCGTTTGCGGTACCTGCGGTGCATCCAGCGTGATATCGAGCTGTCCCGCGACGGGCGAATCGATCGTACTCCGAATCCCTTTGGCCTCAAGGGAGCGATTAATCAGGGCTGCGATCGACTTGAGGTTGCCTTGTTTGGCTTGCTGTAGCAATACGTCTTGATTCATAGAACGAGGGTTACAGATAAAAACTCATGTAGGCGATAGTATGTACAGCGAATTCTGGAAAAACCCGGAAAAACGATCTGCTTTCTAATAGAACCCAAGATTTTGAATTTTTATCTCACCCTTTTGGGTGATGACGCTGAAAAGCCCGAAGATGTACTCCCAATCAAAAACCCCCGCAGTTGCATTGGACAAACATCCAAGCAGTCACGAGGGCAACATGCGTAAAACCTGCGATAACTCCAACCCTTACCCCAACCCCACCAACTTCATACTCGCATCCCACATCCGCCGCGCCGTCTCCGGATCAGTCGCCTTACTCGACAGCTCCTGCGAAAACGCCTCCCGGCCTGCCTTCTGCTGATTTCCCCAGCTCCAATGCACCCCCGACTTCGCAAAACTCGGCCCCGCCACCACATCCGCCAACCGCTCCCCGGCCAACGACTGCGACACGTAGCCCTTCGTCACATTCTTCTGGAACCAGGGGAAAATCTTCTGGAACGCCTTCGGCGCATTGCGGAACAGCGGCGTATCCGCCACACAACCCGGATACAACGACGTAAACGCAATCCCCGTCGAATCATGGAACCGACGATGCAGCTCCTGAGTCGTAATCATATTGCAGAGCTTGCTGTCTTTATAAGCCTTGCCGGGCTTAAACGCCTTCCCGCTGATCATCGAAACGGGGGCCTTAAAGCCGCTTTCCAACCCCGACAAATCCCCCAGAT
Source organism: Cyanobacteriota bacterium (assembly GCA_046049545.1). GTDB lineage: Bacteria > Cyanobacteriota > Cyanobacteriia > Leptolyngbyales > Leptolyngbyaceae > Romeriopsis. The sequence goes on from JBJORF010000028.1 coordinate 24,000, forward strand.
CCGCCGGAGCCGGAATCGGGATCTTGCCGCCGAGTTCCTTCGAGTTGGCTGTCACCGTGCCCAAAATCACCAACCGCTTATCCGTCGCCGAAGACTTTTTCAGATCCTCGAGCATCATATTTGCCAGCAAGAAATGGCCCAGGTGATTCGTGGCGACGCTGATTTCGTAGCCCTGGGGACTGTACATCGGCGCCTTCAAGCGCGGCAGATAGACCGCCGCATTACAAACTAACGCATTCAAGGGCCGCCCCAACGATCGAAAATTATCCACAAACTGCTTCACACTCTCAAGATCACCCAGGTCAATCTTGATCACCCGGTAGTTATCACGCGCAATACCGAGATTCTGGGCGGCTTGTTCCGCCTTCGCGCCATCGCGGCAAGCCATCACCACATACCAACCCCGATCGGCCAGGGCTTTTGCACCATAGAGTCCCACGCCCGAGGAGGCTCCGGTGATGATCACGGTGGGTTTCTGATCTTGACTCATGTTTTTGAAACCTTTTTTGACTGGCGTTTACTATGCTTCAAATCATATAACACTAGCGCGCACCCCAAAAGCTAGAAGTATTGTAAACAGAGGGTTTGAGAGCTTTTTATTGTAAAGAAACATTGCGGCGATCGGGCGGCAGCTCCCGGCGTTGCGGGGTTCGTTTTAGACTAGGAAGCAATTTAATCCACATTTATTTGCAATTCCTGCCCATGTTTCCATCCCACCGCCCGCGCCGCCTTCGTTCCAGTGAAACCATGCGCCGCATGGTGCGGGAGACCGTTTTAACCCCCAATGATTTAATTTATCCGCTGTTTGCCGTGCCCGGGTCGAGCTTCGCGAAGGAAGTGGTCTCCATGCCAGGGGTCTACCAGCTGTCGATCGATAAAATCGTCGATGAAGCCAAGGAAGTCTGGGATCTGGGGATTCCGGCGGTGATTTTGTTCGGGATTCCAGCGGATAAGGACAACGAAGCGACGGATGCTTGGCATGATTGCGGCATCGTCCAAAAGGCCACAGAAGCGGTGAAAAAAGCGATCCCCGAAATGATCGTAATCAATGACACCTGCCTTTGTGAGTACACCCCCCACGGTCACTGCGGCTACCTGGAAGTGGGCGACCTGACCGGGCGCGTGTTGAACGATCCCACCCTCGAGCTATTGAAAAAAGTCGCCGTCGCCCAGGCCAAAGCTGGGGCCGACATTATTGCGCCCTCGGGGATGATGGATGGATTCGTGGGTGCGATTCGCGAAGGCTTGGACGCAGCGGGCTTTAGCCATATTCCGATCATGTCCTACGCGGTGAAGTACGCCTCGGCTTACTATGGCCCGTTCCGCGATGCAGCGGAATCGACCCCCCAATTTGGCGATCGGCGCACCTACCAAATGGACCCGAGCAATTCCCGCGAAGCCACCCGCGAGTTGCTACTGGACATTGACGAAGGCGCGGATTTCCTCATGGTGAAGCCGGCCCTGGCCTACATGGACATCATCCGCCAAGTGAAGGAAGCCTCGAATCTTCCCGTTGCCGCCTACAACGTCTCCGGCGAGTATGCCATGGTCAAAGCGGCAGCCCTAAACGGCTGGGTAGACGAGCAGCGGATCGTGATGGAAACCCTAACCAGCTTTAAGCGATCGGGCGCAGATCTGATTCTGACCTACCACGCCAAAGATGCCGCCCGCTGGCTGAGCTAGCTTCGGCGTGGCTCAGCTACCGATCGGGTTGGCTAGATTTAGCTTCCGCGCTTCGGCGTGGCTCAGCGCTCTGATGCTCGGCGCTCCAAGGAATCATTGGAGCGCCGCACTGCTTTACCAACAATCCAGTGGGTTGAGCGTCAGCCGAAACCCACGACACACAAACCGCCCCACCGACAATCCAGTGGGTTGAGCGTCAGCCGAAACCCACGACACACAAACCGCCGCACCGACAACCCAGTGGGTTGAGCGTCAACCGAAACCCATGCCAACCGATCCATAAATTTTCTTTAATTTCCACAACGATCGCGGAATCGTATCGTAGAATACAGAAGTGGAGGTTGAATATCAAATTCAAGTTCTCTGCGATCCCAATCGTTCATCTCGATCACGCTTTCGATGCGCGGTCATCGAGACGGAAGTAGGACATCGATTGAATACCCTCGCTTCAGGGAACTCATTCAACTCGATCAGCTCCGAAGGAACGCGCCCGCTTGTGTCCACTTCACTTCACATTCGAGGCGATTTATGAAACTGACTTACCGTGGTGTGCCTTATGTCGCCCAAGCCGCAACCGCTGTGCGCGATGCTGGCATTGGGGGAAAATATCGGGGCCAATTCTGGCATCGGTTCGTACCAACCCAAGCCCCTACACCACAGCCACTGTACCAACTGAAGTATCGGGGTGTACCTTATACAATCGGTGAAATCGAGCCGAAGGTTACAGTCACGACGCGCGATCGGGTTCGCGCACGGCGAATTCTCGATACGCTCAAACCGCAAATTAGCTTGCTCCACCGCGCCAACCTTCAGCACAACATTGAGCATCGGCTGGAAGTTGCACGGGCGCAGGGAAATGCTGTGCTAGTGAAAATGCTGGAACGGGAATTTGATGACGTGATGTCGTAATGAATTCGCGCCGGAAAGCATTAATTGAATGATTTCAATCAGCGATCGGGATTGGGAAACGCCGTAGGTTGGTTATCACCCAACACCTCCAATGAGCAACCCCAACCCGATCGCTCATGCATTTAAGCCTCCAACCCCAATTCCCGTTGCAGCAATTCGATCGATCTCGCATCGATAAAATTCTCAAACGAAATCAATTGCGGCGGACGAATAATATCTTCCCGCGCGCCGAGAATTGCCGATTTTACCGTATCGTAGCTCGCCTCATCACAGATAATCGTCTGCGCATTCCGCACCATCGCATCGAGCTTGTAGCGATCGCTAGAAGCCGCCGTGAGCAATAAAATATCCTCACCGCGAATACTATAAATAATCACTTCTGCAACGCCAACGGTTTCCGCACTGAGACTGACAACACCGAGGCTATGACCTTTGGGTAATTCCCGGATCAGCTTGATTTCGGATTCGAAATTGTAGATGTCGATCGGAATGACACGCGCCGATCGCGGCGTGGTGATCGCTTCCGCTTGGGCGATGAAATAACGGCTGGTCACAACGGTACTGGATTGGCTTTGATCCAGCACTTGCTCCAGTTCCTCCATCGGCACAAGCTGCATGGGAATATCCAGCGCTTTTTTCAATTCGCGCAGAATCATTTCCCCGGCGGCAATGTCATGCTTCGGTGCGGCGACCAGCACCTGGGCACTACAGCGCAATCGCCAATCGATTTCGGCGAGGAAGACTTCCCGCGCTTGCCCCAAGGAGCAACCCTGTTTAAGCAATTCATCAACGGTGTGCTGAATGAGCTTATGGGCTTCGGGGAATTGGCTGAGCAGGGGCGATCGGCTGGTACGGGCCGCACCTTCGGCGGCTTGATCACGCACATAAATGCCGGAACCCGCCTGGGCATCCACGACCCCCGCATCTTCAAGCTGGCGATAAACTTTGCTGATCGTGTTGCGATGCAGTCCGGTGAGCATCGCTAACTGGCGCGTACTGGGGAGACGATGCCCCGGTGGAAACTGCCGGGAGGCGATCGCGAATAGGATTTGGTTGTAGAGCTGGGTGGAAGCGGGAATATCGCTTTCCGCCTGGATCGTAAATTGCACGATGCGAAAACCTCAAGTCAGCGTTGAACTGTCCCGTAGCTTGCCGTCACAGGCATAGACAACCTGCTTAACGGCGCTTTTTCCGTTATACATCCTGCAACCAATAACTGGCACAATTACTTATGACAGTACTGTAAAGTTTTTTGTGCAAATTTTTCATTATGCCCACTGCACCCATGGAAACCCCTCAAGCCACCCATGCTCAAATCCTGACGATCGCCAATGGTGACCTCGCGATCGCCACCTACCAAGCACGCCCCATCAATCCTGGAAACTATCCCGCTGTGATTGTGATTCAGGAAGTCTTTGGGGTGAATGATTACATCCGATCGGTGTGCGACCAGATTGCCAGTTGGGGCTACGTTACTGTCGCTCCGGCGATGTTTCAGCGTACTGCACCGGGGTTTGCAGTGGGCTATAGCGATGCGGAACTAGCCCTGGGCCGATCGCACAAAGACCAAATGACCGCACCCCAGATCATCAGCGACATTCAAGCAACGATCGCCTATCTCAAAACCCAAACTACTGGCGAAATCGGCATCGTCGGTTTTTGCTTTGGGGGGCATGTCGCATTCTTGGGCGCAACTCAACCCGAGATTCAAGTCGCCGCATTGTTCTATCCCAGTGGTATTGCCCGCCTGACTCCGGGCGGCGGCGATCCATCCCTAACACGCCTGGGGGAAATCCAAGGGCAGATTTATAGCTTCTTTGGCATGGCGGATCCGATTATTCCCCCGGATCAAGTCGATGAAATCGAGGCCGCCTTTGCAAGCCAGGGCCATCGGGTGTTTCGCTATGCGGCGGGCCATGGCTTTGCCTGCGATCGGCGATCGGATTACAACCCCGCCGCCGCGACCGAGGCTTGGCAACACACAAGGGAATTATTTGCCACACTCAAGACCGACCAGACGGGCTAAACTGGCAAAGGCACCAAAAATCGGAGCCGATTCCCGGCCAATCCCAGGATGTCTCGGGGTCGCAGCTTTCGTGCCAGAATGTTTTAAGTTGAGCTAATTGCCTCTCATGAGTAACTCCGCCGCCTCCTTCACCATGGAGGATTTTGAAAAAGCCCTCGGTCAATTTGACTACGAATTTTCCAAAGGCATGATCGTCAACGGCAAAGCCGTCGCCTACGAGAGCGACGTGGCGCTGATTGACATTGGGGGAAAATCGCCCGCGATTCTTGCCAAAGACGAAGCCTCGGTCTACGCCACAAATGACCTCTCGGCGATCGTACCCCTGGGTGAAACCAGAGAATTCCTGATCATCCGCGAGCAGAACGCCGATGGCCAAGTCACCCTCTCCCTGCGCCAACTCGAAGCGCGCAAAGTCTGGGATCGGCTGGTGGAGATGAAAGCCAACAACGAAAGCTTCCAGGTCAAAGTCACTGGCATTAATAAAGGCGGCGTAGCCGTCGATGCCATGGGGATTCGGGCGTTCATTCCGCGATCGCACGTGGCCCAGCGCGGCGCGATCGAAGGACTCAAGGGGCAAACCCTGTCCGCAGTGGTTTTGGATATGGATCAAGACCGCAACCGCGTGGTGTTGTCTAACCGTTTGGCAACCCGCGCCGCCAGCTTCAGTCAGTTGCAGATTGGGCAATTGATTGAAGGAAAAGTCACCGGAATTCGGCCCTTCGGTGCATTTGTCGAATTTGATGGCAACTCCGGCTTGCTGCACGTGAGCCAGATCAGCAACAAGCGGGTCGATGATGTCGCGAATATCCTCAGCGTCGGGCAAACCGTTCCGGCCTTAATCGCCGATTTGAACGAAGGCGAAGGTCGGATTGCCCTGACCATGAAGCACTTTGAGAGTTTCCCCGGTGAAATGCTCGAAAGTGGGGAGAAAGTGATTGCCGAAGCTGCCGATCGCGCCGATCGGGCGCGGACGACATTGATGGGTAGTCGATCGTAGGGTGTGTTTCGCGCAACCCGAAAACGCACCATCTGCCAATGTTGCGATCGGTCGTGATGCGCGATCGGCGGCGATGCGTTACCCTGCGGGATAACGCATCCTACGTATCCTCAATTGCTCATCGCCTGCATCACGATCGCGCCCAAATCCTTTCGTCGCCGAATCCCCTTAAGCCTTACTCTATTAATAGACAGCAATTTTTTAAACCACATTTAGCAAACCTCCATAGCGCACATGGCCACTATCTGGGAACTCGATTTCTACTCCCGTCCAATTTTGGATGACAACGGCAAGAAGCTCTGGGAATTGCTGATTTGTGAAAGTTTGACTGGCATTGTCAGTGCGGGGGAAGAACCCTTCCGCTACGCCGAATATTGCGACAATGCCAACGTCAACTCGCTCTGGATCGCCGAAGCCCTTCAACGTGCGATCGCCAAAGCGGGCCAAACCCCCGATCGGATTCGCTTCTTCCGCCAGTCGATGAACAACATGATCACTAAGGCTTGCGAAGATGCCTCACTCAAAGCCCAACCCAGTCGCCGCACCTTCGAGGTCTCCCGCTGGCTCCAAGAACGAATGACCACGGTGTACCCCGAACATCCCGGCTACAATGCTGCCAGCAATGCCGCCGTCGTGTTCCCCACCACGCCTCCCCAGCGCCTCCCCGACGCACTCCAAGGCCAAAAGTGGCAAATCGTCAGCCTCGAAGCCCGTGCCTTTGACGACTGGAATGAATGGTCGATCGACTTCGGCGAGTCGTTTCCCCTAAAAAGTGCGGGCATCGAACCCACGACGCTCATCCCCGGCTTAATCATCTATTCCCCTCGCGCTACCGCCATGGCTGCTTGGATGTCGGGCTTAGAAATTGCAGCGGTGAATTTTGATGCGGAAGGACGACCTTGCTTGGTACTGGAAACAGGCGTGACCGATCGCTGGATCTTGACCCCGCTGCCCACCGCCGAACTACAAGCCGAAGCCAAAGCCTTTGAAACGGCAAAGCAGACCGCGCAGAATGTTCACTTCATTGCCTTGCAAACTGATCCGAACACTGATCGCTTTGCCGGATTCTGGATGCTGCGGGATGTTTCGTTAATTGGCAAATAATCCACAACTTAGCCGATCGACAGATCTAATCGATCGGCATTTTAATTTGTCAGCAGCATAGTTTTTTCGATTTTTCCTCATCCAGGCCAATAGTGCCACCGGAAAAAATCATGCCGCTGATCAGCCCCCAAAACATAATTCTAATTTCCAAGGTTTCTTCCTTAAAAGTAACCAGTTTGAATGCCACCAGAAATGTCCGAAAACCCGCGTTATCACGGGCGACTTCAGTGTTTTCACTGAGTCTTGCAGTGTTATTTGAGGCATGATAAAAAAGACTTCCACGCGCTACTCCGTATTTGTGCGGTGCTGGAATCTTGCTCATTGATGAGCCGCAATTCATGTTCAGGGAATTTTTGCTGAATCCCAATTGCATCGATCGAGCATTCTAGCTCGGCGGACTTTCCGGCTAATGCGTGAGCAATCACGGCGTTGGCAATGTTGGGACGCAATATTTTGCATCGCCATATTTCCTGCGTTCCCTTTTTAGTTTTGCCCCTAATTTTGTAATTCAATCGAGCGCGTATGACTTCTCGGAACCGTTGGTCATATCGCCAATTGCCCGTAGCGTTGCTACTGGCAGGTGGTAGCTTGTCGATCGCGCTACCGCTATTGGCACAGACCCAAATTGGCGATCAAATTAAGAATACATTCACAGGTACCTTCCAAGACGATAACGGCACTGCCCTGAATGCCAGCTCCAACGAAGTGGTACTCCAGATCAGTGAAGTTGCAGGGATTACCGTCCAGGCCCAGGCTCCCAGTAAAGCCAACCCTGATCCAAACGATAATCTCACCGCTGATTTTGTAATTACAAATGTGGGGAATGACCCAACCTTTGTGTTTATTCCCGGACAGGCAACATTAGCCAATCCGCCGGGCCGCACAGGCAGCGCGGCCTTTACCCAGGGGACAATTCAAATCGTGGAATTTGCGGGCGCGCCGTTGCCCGCGCCAGTGAACGTACCCGCCAATGGTGAAAATTCCGGGAACTTCCCGACCAATTCCTTACCAAATGGCGGTGTGCTCAATGCGGGCGAAACGATTAAGGTGCGAGTGCCGCTCACCGTTGCGGCCACAGCCCTAAAAAATGACAGCGTGATTGTTTCGCTGGGGAATACTGCAGCACCGCCGAATCGGCAGAACATTCCCTACACCAACGATCCCGGCAGCATTTACACCAATAACATTCCCGACGGTGGCGCACCGGGTGAAGCCCCCGGCTTGCCTGCGAATGGGCAGCATGAGGCGATGGATACGAGCCAGGTAATTACCGTCGGCGCGAGGCTGCAATCCCTCGGGACGATTCTCCTGGCGCGGGATTACAATAATGGCAACACGCCCGGCACCATTAGCGACGATCGGATTACCTATAATCTGGCAACGCGAATTGAGAAAGATTTGCCTGCGGGGGTGGTCGATGCGGTGCCGTCGCCGCTTTGTGCCACGAGTATTAATCTTGATGGCGCGCAAATCGATCGGATCTTAATCAGCGATGCGATTCCGGCGAATACGGTCTTGAGTGCGGCTAACCCGATCGCTAGCACCGATGGCAATTGGACAACGGTTTATACCAGCAGTGCCCTGACGCTTTCGGCAAATGAAGCGCTGTGGAGCATTAATCGTCCCGCTGTGAGTAATCAAATTACCCGAGTCGGCTTCCTGCGCGATACTTGCATTCCCACGGACACAACGATTTCCGGGTTTAGTTTTGTGGTGGAGCCGATCGCGGGCTTTAATGGCGGGCAAATTGTGAATATTGCCCAGCTCTTTGGTCAGTCCACACCGGGCACGCCTGTGCCAGATACTGCCACGCAGCTAATTTACGATGAATCCGGCGACCAAGATCCGAATAACGGTCTCGGCATTGCTAACCCCGATCCGAAGACCGGAGGCGCAGCGGAAAATAATGGCGGGATTATGGCGCGTCCGGCGGATCTGGCCCTAGACGGCAGCGATCCTGGCCCTGGCCTCAATCCCACGGCGAATGACACCAACCAAGGGGTAAACAGCGGCACCACTGCTGGCAGCAAGCCCGCTGGGGGTGAAACCGTGGTGCAAACGATCGTCTCTGCACCAGCGAATGGCCCGAACAGCCAAGCGGGTGCCGTTGGCCCGCGTGATACCGATGATGACTTTACGAATATCGTCCTTGCGCCGCCTGCGGCCCTGCCGATTACGCAGCCGCTCGACGATGCGCAAACGCCCCCGGTGAACTTTACGAACACCGTGCAGAGCTTTAGCGCGATTCCCCAGGTAATTTCGCTCTTGCCGCAGACTCCGGCTACCCCGACGGCCCTGCCCGATGGCACGATCGTCACCGTGACGAATCCGGCGAATGGGCAATCAGCGACTTACAGCTACAACCAAGCGAATGGATTTACCTTCGTGAGTGGCACAGGCGGGCCTACGGCAACGCAACCAGTGACGTTAACGCTTGATCCCGCCAATACGAATACTGGTAGCTATGGCGTGACGGTTGATTTGCCGAGTGCGGGGCAAATGCAGGAATACCCCGTGCCCATCCTGGCCTTCGTCGATCAGGGCACACCGGGCTATGACGCGAATGATCCGGGCAACGTGACGATCGACCGGATTTATACCGGATTTATTCGCGTCACTAAGGAAGCGCGGGTGATTGAAGATGATGGCACAACGGAGGTGATTCCATTTACCACCGATACCGCTCGGCTCAGTGGGGCCGCCGAATCAGGCCGCTTTGTCGAATACCGTTTGACCTACACCAATTTATCCGTGGGCCAAGGCAACGGCAACAATAACGTGATTTTGCCCGCGACGAATTTTGTCCTGGTGGATGACGGCGCGGCAGCTCCGAATAACTGGTTTGTCAGCACCAAGGATGCGACCTTCCCGACGCAGACGAATGGTTCGGCGATCGCCAGCGATGCCAATGCCACGATTCAGGTCACGCCGACCAATGGTGACATTCAGACCTACCAACTGAGCGTTCCGACATTGAACCCCGGTGACAGTGGGACGTTCACCTTCCGTCGCCAAATCAGCAAGAAATAAGGAGGCCAACCCAGATGAAAATTCAAAAACTTGGTTTAATCGGCTTGGCACTCACGGGTGCCGTGGCAATCTTGCCCCTCAACGGCCAACCTTTGCTGGCCCAGGCGGCGCAAAAGGGTGGTCAGCTGGTTCAATCCGCGATCGGCAAACCACAGCTCAAACTGCAACTCAGCGTCGATCGGCAAATTCCCGCCACCGCCAAAACTGCATCGCAATGGCAAGCGCTGGATGCGAAGCAAGCCGCTGTGGTGCCCGGTAATGTCCTGCGCTATCGCCTCACCGCGAAAAATCACGGCAATGGCAGTGCCAGAAATTTGGTGTTGACCCAACCGATTCCGCCCCGGACGGCATTTGTCGGTAATTCGGTGACCTTCGGCGATCGCGTCAGCGGTCAAGTCACCTACAGCATTGACCAGGGTAAAACCTTCACGGCCCAACCGATGATTCAGGTCAAAGGTAAAGCGCAAGCGGCTCCGGCCAGTGCCTACACGCACCTGCGGATTCAGCTAAAACAAGCGATCGCACCCCAAAGCACGATCACAGCGCAGTACCAAGTGCAGGTGCAATAGCCGCCGCTAAATCATCGCTCAGAATGACCCTTTCACTGAATTACTGAACTTATGCAATCTTCCCAACGTCCCCTCTCGCGTTGGTGGCGACGGTTCGCCGTAACCAGCTGTGCGAGTACGCTGAGCTTACTCAGCACGCCGCTGGTCGGCCTCACTCAAACCACCGAGCCACCCGCCGATTTAACTAACACCGCCGCGTTTACCTACAACGCCCCCGGTGGGATCACGATCGATGCGCGCACCAACCAAATTGTGCAGCCGTTGATTGACCCGTTTGGCATCATTACGGGTTGTAATGGCGAACTGTTGCCCGACTATCGTGGCTTTACGGTGAGCGTTCTCGACACCGATGCCTCGGGGCTGAACCTCGGCGCAGTCGTGCCCCTCACGCCGACGGAATTGCCGGATAACCCGAATAATAATATTCCGCGCGGCAATGCCCCCAACGGCACCAACGCCAACCCCTATTTTGTTCAGAATGACGGGCGCTACAGCTTCCTGTTTGACCAAGGTCGTGGGCAATTGGCGATCGGGCGGAATTACCTAATCGTGATTAATCCACCCCAGGGTAGTCCCTACGCCCAGCGGCGCGTGCGGATTACGATCAACAGCCAAGTGGGGAATGTTGTTAGCTACACGGCCACTGCGGTCGATGGTCGCACCTTGAGCGCTACTACGGGCGAAACTGCGGTCGATGGCAGCCTTCGGATTGCCAACGCGGAGGCCACGGGGCTGTCCCTCGCGGTGCTGAACTTTAGCATTGGCACCTGCGATGCCCAGAATGTGCGGATTACCAAGTCCGCCGATCGGGCCAACGCGGAACCGGGCGACACGATTATCTATCGCTTGTCAATTCGGAACCTATCGAGCACCGCGCTGACGAATCTCTCGGTGGCCGACATTCTGCCGAAGGGCTTCCGGTTTGCGGCCAATTCGGCCCGGGCGGAACTCGCGGGTCAACCCGTGCCCGTCACCACGAGCCAGAACGGTCAAACGATCACCTTCCAAACTGCTGGTGTGACGCTGCCTTCCGGTGTGAGCAATCAAGGCCAAGTGCTGAATATTGCCTACGCGGCCCAGCTGACTCCTGACGCAATTCGCGGCAATGGCCAGAACATCGCCAGCGTCTTCGGGCAGCGGGCCGATAACGGGTCGCGGGTTCAGGACGGCCCCGCGACCCACCGCGTCCGGGTGCGATCGGGCTTGATTTCCGACTGCGGCACGATCGTCGGGCGCGTCTTCAATGACAAAAACTTCGATGGCGAACAGCAACCGGGCGAACCGGGCATTCCCAACGCCGTGGTCATTCTCGATGACGGGAATCGGATTACGACGGACAAAGACGGGATGTATTCCGTTGCGAACGTCTTGGCTGGCCCACGCACGGGCGTGCTCGATGCCACTTCGGTACGTGGCTACACCCTGGCCCCGAACGATCGTGTCCGCGAACGTAATAGCCAATCGCGGTTGGTCAACCTGGCCCCCGGCGGTCTGGTGCGGATGAACTTCGCGGTCACACCCGCAGCGAAGGAGGAGAAACCATGCAACTGCAACTAACTATGCTCAAATCGGCTCATTTCAATCTCAAGCTGCTGGCAATGACTTCGTTGTTGTTCGTTGCGGGTCATGGGAAAGTCAACGCGGAAACGGTTAATTCGGGCAATGCAGGATCGAAGACTTCAGCGATCGCGGAAGTACAGTCCCTGGACGCAAAAGCGATCGCGCAAGCGGATGCAGCAATAACGGCGACGACAACCAGTAGTACAGTCACGACCACAGAAGTTGGCAGCGAAGTCGAATGCGATTGCCAATTGACTCTGAAGGTATCGAGTCCCACGGAGGCGGCAGTCCTAGATGCACCTGCGGGCATCGTGATCATGCAGTTCAAGCAGGGTAAAACCGTTGAATTGCGGGTCAATGGTGAATTGGTGAATGCGAACCAAATGGGCCGCAGCGAAACCGATCGCCAAAGCAAGCGCGTCACCCAAACTTGGTACGGGGTGCCGCTGAAGCCGGGGAATAACACGATCACCGCGACGGCCAATGACGGCGAAACGGCAACGACAACGGTACAAGTGCGCGACACGCCGAAGCGCCTGTCTCTGACCACGGTTGAATCGCGCGTTCCCGCCGATGCGCAAACAGCGGTGAATATCAAGGGCCAAGTGCTCGATGCCCAGGGCAATCTGGCGAAGGACGAGCTGATTGTGACCCTCGCCAGTAATGGTGGGGATTTTATCGGGTCGGACGCTGATCCGCTCCAGAGTGGGTTCCAAGTTCTCGCCAAGGACGGTCAATTTACCGCCCAACTGCGATCGGACGTGGACCCGAAAATGGTGCAAATCCGCGCCGGGGCCAACGGCATGGAAGCCTTTACTCAGGTTGCCTTTGAAACCAATTTGCGGCCCTCGATCGCCACGGGTTCGATCAATCTGCGTCTGGGCGGTCGCGGCAATAACTACTACGGGAGCCTGCGCAACTTCCTCCCCGCTAATGACGACAACGGCTTCACCGCTGATCTGAGCGGTCGCGTGTTTGCGATGGGCCGAGTTGGGAATTGGCTCATGACCGGAGCGCTGAACAGCAACGACACGCTGAACCGAAGCTGCGACGACACCAGCCGCCTGTTCCGCGTCGAACAGCCCTGCGATCGCGATTATCCAATTTATGGTGATAATTCTCAGTCGGATATTCTCACGCCTTCGATCGACAGCGTTTATTTCAAATTAGAAAAAAATGCGGCCTTCGCACCGGGGGCGCGGGATTATCTGATGTGGGGCGACTATCGCACCGAGGAATTTGGCACCAAGTCGCAGCAATTTACGGCGATGAACCGCGAATTGCATGGCTTTAAGGGCAACTATTTCTTCGGCCCATTGCAGATTTCGACGCTGTTTGCGAATAATATCCAAGGTTTCCAGCGCGATGCTCTGGTGCCCGATGGGACGAGTGGCTTCTATTTCCTATCGAAGCGGGAACTGATCGAAGGCAGTGAAAGTATTTTCCTAGAAACGGAAGAACTGAATCGCCCCGGCACTGTTTTGGAACGGACGCAATTGTTCCGGGGGCCGGATTATGTGGTGGACTACGATCGCGGTTCGCTGCGGTTTACTCAACCTGTGCGCCGTACCGATGTCAGCAGCACCGGGGAACCCTTGGTGCGCCGGATTGTGGCGAGCTACCAGTTTGAGCAGGCCGGAGCGAGCAATCGCCTCTACGGTGCCCGCGCCCGCTATCACCTGTCGAAGGAGCGCGATCGGGAAGCCTGGATCGGCGGTACCTACACCCGCGAAAACCAAGGCGCACGCAACTTTGAGATCTACGGGGCGGATGCTTACATCGGCCTCGGGGAAAAGGCGAACATCATCGCCGAGTATGCGAAGTCCAACAGCGACTCCGAATTCCGGGGCGACATTGGCGGCAGTGCGGTGCGGATCGAAGCGGGCGGTCAACTCACGCCCAAGGTCGATGCCCGTGCCTACTATCGCCAAGCCGACAGCGGCTTCTCGAATAATGCCACGGTGAGCTTCGTGCCCGGTCAAACCCGCTACGGGATTCAAGCCAGTGCGAAGGTCGGCGATAAGACGACGCTGCGCGGCCAAGTCGATCACGAATTAAATCGTGGCATCGCGCCGCAACCGATTAATAACCTGGTGGATTTATTTAATCCGCGCCAGGAAGCGCTGCCCGGTACGGCGGTGGATAACTCGCTGACCACGGTGACAGCGGGGCTGTTGCAGAAAATTGGAAATAGCGATTTGTCCGTGGATTGGTATTTCCGCGATCGCGACGATCGTCTGAATGCCGGAATCCTCGATGGCAGCTCGAACCAACTGCGATCGCGACTTAGTGTGCCGCTGAACGAGCGGTTGAGTTTGATCGCCCAAAATGAAACGACGTTGGGCGGGCGAGTCGATCCGATTTACAACGATCGGACGCTTTTGGGTCTCGACTGGCGGTTAATGCCCGGCATTAATCTGCAAGTGGCGCAGCAGTTTTTCCATCGCGGTCAATATGCGGGCCGTCAGATCACCAGCTTGAACGTCACCGGGGACTACAACCTCACCCCCAGCACCCAGCTCCGATCGCGTTACACGCTGTTCGGCGGGGCGGATGATCTGTCCATGCAAGGGGCGATCGGGGTGAACCAAGGGATTAAGTTCTCGAATAATTTCAAAATGGATCTGGGCTACGAGCGCGTTTTTGGTAATCTATTCGGTTCCACCGCCGCTGGTACGCAGTTCCTTCAGCCCTTTGCGGTTGGCCAAAGTGCAGCGGCCTTGGGCGTGGCTTCCGGCGATGTCTACACCATTGGCCTGAACTACGTCGATGGCGATCGCTTCCAAGCGGCAGCCCGCTATGAACGGCGCAATTCCTCGATCGGCAATAACCAAGTCCTCACGGCCAACGCCCAAGGCAAACTCAGCAAGAGCTGGAGCGGCTTGGTCAAATTAACCCAAGCCAATGCGTCCAATCAAACGATTAACGGGCTTCAGGATACGCTGAACCTGAAAGCCGGATTGGCCTATCGCAATCCCGAAAGCGACAAATTCACCGCCCTGTTGCGGTACGAATACCGTCGCAATCCCGGTAGCATTCCCGATACCGTTTTCCTCGGCAATGGCACGGGCAATAACCAACATGTGTTGGGTTTGGAAGCGCTCTATGCGCCGAACTGGCAGTGGGAATTCTTCGGGCGTTTGGCGCTACGGAGTAGCACCTCCTACCTGGCCAGCGATTTGGTCGGCACCAGCACCGTGACTTTGGCTCAAGCCCGTGCCAGCTACCGCTTTGCCAAAGCCTGGGACATCACCGGGGAAGCCCGCTGGTTGAACCAATCCAGTGCGAGCTACGGCGAAACGGGTCTATCGGCAGAATTGGGCTATTATCTCACCCCGAATCTGCGCGTTGCCGGGGGCTACAGCTTCGGTCGGGCCGTCGATCGTGACTTCCGTGATGGCGATCGCAGCGTTGGTGGGCCTTACCTGAGCGTGGCGTTGAAACTGAATGACCTGTTCCAAGGCTTCGGGGCGCAGAACTGGGCTAAACCCGCTTCGGAAGTGCTCGGAGCCGGAATCACTGC
This sequence comes from Cyanobacteriota bacterium, assembly GCA_046049545.1. GTDB lineage: Bacteria > Cyanobacteriota > Cyanobacteriia > Leptolyngbyales > Leptolyngbyaceae > Romeriopsis. The sequence continues at coordinate 39,401 of JBJORF010000028.1, forward strand.
GCCGGAAACGCCAGTGCTCGAAACGCCTGCGGTCGAAACGCCTGCGGTCGAAACACCTGCGGTCGAAACACCTGCGATCGAAACGCCAGCAGTTGAAACGCCAGCGGTTGAGATTCCTGTGGTCGAAGCACCACGCCAGGAAAACGCACCAATCCGCGTTGAGCCACCCGTGCGACCTAAGCCAACACCGCGCGGACTACCGCAGCTTTGGTAATGCAGCGGCGATCGCCCAAGTCTGAATTGTTAATTGGCGATCGCCCCGTTATGAGTTGTTCATTTCCCGACCGAAAATCCAGACTTCAGAGGAAGCCCATGAAGCCCCTTCAGGAATTACGTAAATTAAAATCTCCCCAGCTGCGGCTGGCCGGGATGGTGATGGGTGGCGCGATTATTTTCCAGGCCCCGGCGGCCTTGGCGGTCGTCACTCCCAGTGCAATTTTTAATCCCACGAATATCACCCAGGGCAGTAAGTCCCAGGTCACGATTACCTTGGGTAATAACAGCATTACGCCGGTGACTAATCTGGCGATCGCGACGATTACGCTACCTGCCGGAATGCGCCTATCGACTACGCCTGTGGTTAGCAACGGCTGTAACGGCGCACTCACTGCCGCGCCATTAACCAATACCTTCTCCCTCACAGGCGGTAATATTGCCGCGCTCACGGGCGGCATGGATGGGGAATGTAAAATCACCCTCGAAGTGATCGGCATCGGTGGTGGCAACCAAACCCTGACGATTCCCGTGGGTTCCGTCACGGGCAACACCGCCAGCGCCACCAATACCCAATCTGCCAATGCTACCCTGCAAGTGGCGGGCCTCAATAAAATCGGCACGGTCATCACCTTCGGCCCCACGCTAATTCCCCAGCCCGGCGCTTCCCAGATGACCGTGCGATTGACCAATTCCAACGGCATTGACCTGACGGGGGTGAACTTCGCCAGTCTCTTGCCAGCGAATTTGAGGATTCGTGGGACAACCGTGATCAGCAACACCTGCCCCGTTGCCCCGACGATCGACCCACCGCCCACAGGCTTTAAGCTCACGGGGGGGACGATTCCCCCAGGCGGTTGCGAATTTAGCTGGTCGATCGAGGGCGACTTGCCGGGCGGCACCAGCCAGCAGCAGTTCAACTACAGCTTTGCCGACGGCATTATCGAAACCGATCAGTTTGTTTCCAATGATGCGGGTAGCGGCAGTCTGACCATTCAGCAAGGGCTGCGGGTACAGCAAAGTCTGTCGCGCACCAGCGCCATCCCCGAAACCAAAAATGAAGGCGAAACCCTGCAAATCTTCACAGGTGAAACGGCCCGTCTCACCCTGAAGCTCAGCAATGCGGGCGGGGCTTTGAGCAACCTCAACCTGAATCACACGCTGCCTGCGGGCGTGGTGATTGCGGACGTTGCGAATGCGGCTTCGACCTGTACAGGCATGGCGATCACCGCCAACCCCGGTGCCCCCACCTTTAGCTTTAATACGGGGACAATGCCTGCGGCGACGGCAACGGCCCTATCCGAATGCGAAATTAGTGTTAATGTGACGGCTGCCGCTGCGGGAACGTATGCAAACAACATTGCGGTGAACACGATCGGTAACACCCAAGCCAGCAACAACCTCAATGCTTCCAACATTAATTTACAAGTCGTTAATATCACTGCTGGCGGTGGTGTTGGGATTGATACAGGGATTGAGTTCTTCGGCGGCATGAATGGCGCATTCTATGCCTCGAACCAGATCTCAGCGGGCAACGAAGCCCGGATGCGGGTTTATTTAACCAACAATACCGGGATTCCGCTTTCCGGGGTGGGGTTTGGGGCCGCTGGGGTGCAACTCCCGGCCAACGTCCGGTTGGCGACTGTCCCGAATCCGACGACGACCTGTGCGAATGGCACGCCGAGTGTGACAGGGACAGATACCCTACTGCTCAGTGGTGCGACCTTCGATCGGCGACAATCTTGCTACGTCGATGTTTCCGTGGTCAGCGATTTGGTGGGCACCTACACGGGTAACACGATCGCCAACAGCTTTGTGTCCAATGAAAATCGGAGCAACGGAGCCGCAGCGGGCAATCTGCAAGTCCTGGATCAAATCAACTTTGAACAGTATTTTGAGCCGACCACGATCGCGGCTTCGGCGGCGGGCAATCGGGCCAAAATGCGCCTGCGCTTGACCAATGCGGCGGCGGCCAGTGCGGGCACGCGCTTGAATTTCCGGTTAGCGGGTAACCTCAAGCTGGTCGGCGGCGCATTGTCCAATACCTGCGGTGGCACGCTGAATCTCGTTGCCGATAGCGATATTTTCGACCTCACCGGAGCCACCATTCCGGCGGCGGGTGGCGCTCAAGGTCTGGGTGATGATGGCTTCTGCGAAATCGAATATGAAGTGCTGGCTTCCGGCGACCCGGTCACACCCAGCACAATCACCAACACGATTCCGCCGGATTCTCTGATCAACGCCGCTGGTCAGAAAAACAGCACCCCGATTTCGGCTAGCCTGAACTTGGTGCCCGTAAATGTTCCGGTGAACCAACAGGTGATTAACGTCACGCCGGGCGACCCGAATAATGGTCAGCCGATCATTACCGGGGGCGAACCCGCTGAACTGCGCGTTACTTTGACCAACCAAAGTGGCATCGCCCTGACGAATGTCGGTTATCTAAATAACCTGCCCGCGAATATCTTGGTCTATAGCCAACCGCAACCAAATCCGGGGAACTGCACTGGCGCGACCATTACCGCAGCGGCAGAAGACACAAAATACAGTGTCACGGGCATTAGTTTGGCACCGGGCGCAAGCTGCACGTTCAACTTAAAAGTGACGAGCTTGACTTCGGATAACCGTGATTTGTTGATTGCCACCCGCGATGTCACCTCCACCCAAGGCGGTACCAACCTCCAGCCTTCAACCGTGACTCTGACCACACGGGGTAACGCGACGGTCAGCAAGCAATTTGTCCCCGACAATGTTGCCGCTGGTAACCCAACGAAACTGTTGCTCAAAGTGGTCAACGCCAACGTCACACCGCTGACCAACGTCGAACTGCAAGACATCTTCCCCGATGGGATGGTGATTGCCGATACACCGAATGTCACCAATACCTGCGGCGGGAATTTGACCGCGCCCGCAGGCAGTGACAAGGTGACCTTGTTGGCCGGGACGATGGTGCCGAGTAGTATCTGTACGATTAGTGTTGATGTCACGGCACTGACCGCCCAACCCTACACGAATACCATTCCCACAGGTTCCCTAAAAACCGCTGAGGGCCGGACAAATACCCGCGACATCAGCGCGGTGTTGAACGTCACTGGAACATCGATCGTCCGTCCAGGGATGCGGTTTGTGAAGCGGATTACGGAGATCGACGGCACAGCAATTGCGGGTGTATTTAATTTCACCCCCGCTACGGGCCGGGATGATGATAATGCGGCGAAATGGCCTGGCCCGATCGATGCGGCTTCGGGAATTAGTGCCTACCTCAAAGGCGCTTACCAAGGTTCCCAGGTTGCGGCCCAGCAGAATAATCTGAAAGCCGGTAGCACGATCGAATACACGGGCTACTTCCTTTCGGATGGCACCGGGATTGCCCGCAACGCTGTACTGTGCGACTTGCTCCCAGCCAATACGGAAATCGTTCCGGGTTCCGCCAGTGCCCAACTTGGCGACGGTACGGTGATTCCGGTACAGGTGCTGGCTCCAGGCGCAGCGGTTCCCGCCGCTTGCCAAGCCACGGCAAGTAACCCAACGGCTCAAAATGTCTCCGGCGCGATCGTTGTTCCGTTGAATGACGTGACCAATGCCACCGCCGCTGGCGCACCAGCAACTGCCTACGGCAACTTCAAGTTCAAACTGAAACTGAAGTAATACCTTAAGTCCTCACACCCTTACCCCCGATTTTCTCTGGAAAATCGGGGGTTTCTTCTTAGGAGCGTGGATTCAATCACATCGAAAACTTGTAGGTTGGGTGAAACAACGTGAAACCCAACATCTTCGGATTGTTGGATGACGCTACGCTCCACCCAACCTACCTGG
>JBJORF010000029.1:0-42027 GCA_046049545.1 Cyanobacteriota bacterium
GGTCAGCCAGCGTCCCCCCGAATCGCTCAACGACAAACTTCCCACGGGCCAAGTCGAAATCTACGCCGACACGATCGAAGTCCTGAGCGAAGTCCGCAAGCAGCTCCCGTTCCAGGTGTCGCTCTCCGAAACCGAATCGGTTAAGGAAGAACTGCGCCTGAAATACCGCTACCTGGATCTGCGCCGCGAACGCATGGCCAAGAACCTGCAACTGCGCCATCAAGTGATCAAGTCCGTGCGCCGCTTCCTCGAAGACGAAGAAAACTTCATGGAAGTCGAAACCCCGATTCTCACCCGATCGACCCCCGAAGGCGCACGGGACTATATCCTGCCGTCGCGGGTCAACCCCGGTGAATGGTTTGCCCTGCCCCAGTCGCCACAGCTCTTTAAGCAAATCCTGATGGTCTCGGGCTTCGATCGCTATTATCAAGTCGCCCGCTGTTTCCGGGACGAAGATCTGCGCGCCGATCGGCAGCCGGAATTCACCCAGCTCGACATGGAAATGAGCTTCATGAGCCAGGACGAGATCATCGACCTGAACGAGCGGCTAGTCGCCCACGTATTCAAAGCGGTGAAAGGCGTAGACATTCCCCGGCCCTTCCCACGTCTGACCTATGCCGAAGCGATGGGGCGCTACGGTTCCGATAAGCCCGATACCCGCTACGGCTTGGAACTCGCCGACGTTTCGGATGTCTTGGGCAGTTCCGGCTTCAAGGTCTTCGCGGATGCGGTGAAGCGGGGTGGCGTGATCAAGATTCTGCCGATCCCCAACGGCAACGATGCGATTTCCAATGTGCGGATTAAACCCGGCGGTGACCTCTTCAAATCCGCCGCCGAAGCCGGGGCCAAGGGCCTCGCCTACATCCGCGTGCGCGAAGACGGTGAAATCGACACGATCGGTGCCATCAAAGACAACCTCACCGAGGCACAGAAAGCCGAAATCCTCCAGCGCACCGGAGCACAAGCGGGCCACCTGCTGTTGTTCGCAGCGGATACTGAGGTGACGGTGAATAAAACCCTCGATCGTCTGCGCCAAAGTGTCGCCAAGGAAATGAACCTGATTGACCCAGAGCAAATGAACCTGCTGTGGGTCACCGAGTTCCCGATGTTTGAGTGGAACGCTGACGAGCAGCGCCTCGAAGCCCTGCACCACCCGTTCACCGCGCCGTTCCCCGAAGATGCAGGCGACCTGAAAACCGCCCGCGCTATGGCCTATGACATTGTGCTCAACGGCTTTGAAATCGGTGGGGGCAGCCTGCGGATTTATCAACCGGAACTGCAATCGCAGGTACTCGAAACGATCGGCATGAGCCCGGAAGAAGCGAACAGCAAATTTGGCTTCCTGCTCGAAGCCTTCCAGTACGGCACCCCACCCCACGGTGGAATCGCCTTTGGGCTCGATCGCTTGGTGATGTTACTCGCGGGTGAGGAATCGATCCGTGACGCGATCGCGTTCCCGAAGACCCAGCAAGCCCGTTGTCTGCTCACCGATGCCCCAAATCATGTCGATGCGAAGCAGATGAAGGAACTGCAAGTTGCCTCGACCTACAAACCGAAGGTCAAGGAATCGGAATCGATTTGAGATGGATTTGCAGCGTAAGGGATACTTTCAGAGCCAGTATTACTGCGCTCCTGATTATCAAACGCGAATCAATCACCCTGCTGGGTCACTATAATTGAAGTAGTGACCTGCTTTTCCTGTTTAGACTTACGGAGCGCTTGATTCATGGCTGTTGCCGAAACGATCCGAATTGAGGGTATTCAGAGCACGATCGGAGAAATCTTGCTCACAGACATTCAAAAGATCAGACTAACTTTTGCACAATGTCTTGAGCAATCTGACCAATTAGTCGTTGAAAATCTAATCGAAGAAACACATGTCTTACTTGCTCCGGCACTAGCATCAGCGACAACATATCAACAGCAATGCGAATCGTTCAACCAGATTACGCAAGCCTGGTTGAAGGTATGGCAGCATTATCGCAACGAGCCGAGGGCGATCGAGTTAATCCGTTCGCTTCATCATTTTACTAACTATTCCATGGCCTATACGGAGTTGTGCCATAGTCTGTCATTAATCAATGAAGGTAAAACGGGTGAGGAACTTACAGACAGTGAACGCACCGTTCAAGGGTTTCGTTGTTTGGCTCAAGTGATTGATGTGTTTGTCGAACTTTTCTCGCAGTCAGAGTTGAAGCGAATCTGCGATGGCGCGAAAACTGCCATGGCGCTATCGAGCAGAAACATTGAGGAATATTTTGAGACTGACCTTGAGTATTCGTTGCTGATTACCGATCTTCGCGCCTATGCGAGTGCCATCTTATTGTGCATTGAGCGTCATCTGAATTCTGATTCTACGACTCACGCTAGCCGTCAGAAGCAATTACCTAAAGGCATTACGGCAAGGCTCGTGGGAATCGCCAAAACTAATCGACCTGCCCCAACCGATGAAGAAGTAAAGGTCATATTAAACGAGCGACTGGTCGAGAAATATTTATAATGCGAATTCTGTTTGATACTAATATTTTACTCGATGCATTCTAGACCGCCAGCCTTTTGCCATTGAAGCAGCAGTCTTGTTTGAAGCAGCCGAGACTGGACAGATTCAGGGCTTTGTTTCGGCAACGACGATTACCGATGTCTACTATCTGGTACGTCGAGAAACTAAGAGCAAGGCGATCGCCGCTTCAGCAATTGACGGGTTGTTAACCCTGATGGATATTTGCCCTGTCAATCGATCGGTCATCGAGCAAGCCATCACACTGCAACTGGGCGATTTTGAAGATGCGGTACAGATTGCTTGTGCCATGAACCAGAATCTAAATGCGATTGTCACCCGTGACCCCAAAGGATTTTTGGATTCCCCAATTCGAGCCTTATCCCCGCAAGAACTGCGAAATCAGCTCACCCCTTAATTTCTCCCGAAATCGCATAGATAAGAAACTGGGGTGGCAAGTGGGAAATCCATTCACGAAGCGATCGCCTTCCCGAAGACCCAGCAAGCCCGTTGTCTGCTCACCGATGCCCCGAACCATGTTGATGCGAAGCAGATGAAAGAACTGCAAGTCGCTTCGACCTACAAGCCGAAGGTCAAGGAAGAAGCGTAACCTCATTCATCCAGCACAGGGAATCGAGGAATCTTGACGGTTCTTCGATTCCGTCCTCAACATGCACATCAGTTCATTGCAGGTACTAGAACGGCGGCAATAGATCCGTCAAGTTCAAATTAATCTGAGGAAACGCGATCGGGCTGATTTGATTGGGCTCGTTCAGGATTAAGCCACTGGTATAACCCGTGGGGGTTCGGTTGCGGAAAATATGGAATTGCCGATTTTGGAGGTCGAGTACCCAGTAGTCAGCAATGCCAGATTGGGCGTAGAGCTTATCTTTGACTTCGGTATCATATTTCAAAGTCGAATCCGCAACCTCAATCACGAGCAGCACATCATCGGGAGTTGGATGTGACGCGACGTAATCCAAAGCATTGCCGCGCACGATCGCGCAATCCGGTTCCGGCTCGGAAGAATTGTCGAGTTGGATGGGGTCTTGGGTACTGACGAAGTAGGGCTGATCCGCGAATTGTGTATCCAAGAACAGCGCCAGTAGGCGCAGGGAAAGTACATGGGGAGTGCCTTTAGCCGCCATAGATAATACTTGTCCGGCAATCAGTTCCGTCCGCTCATGCGGCCGAAGGATACCCAGTTCGCTCATCCGATGGTAATCCGTCACTGTCCAGCGTTTGATTGTGGCTGGCGAAGTCGTGAGCTGCGAAAGGTCGGTTGTCGTCATGGGCGATCGCTCCTAGAACCTCGCTAGACTAGCTTGAGACGAATTATAGCGATCCGCCGTGGCATATGGGGCATTGTGGGATTAACATGCTGACCGCTTTGCCTGACTTTATCCGTTTGTCGAAATCAGACCTGATCTAAGCCCCGATCGATCTTAAGCAATTTGATCTGGATCGATGCCCTGCGATCGCAGATAAGCTTCCAGCCGTGCCCACGACTGTTGTTCCTGAATCATCTGCTGTTCAACTTCCTCCTTCGCTCGGCGTTCCCGATCGGCCTGCTCTTCCGGACTCAAATACCGCGCCCCCTGCTCATCAAACCAAACCAAAACCTGCCGCTGCAACGGATCACTACTCATCACACAGCGCCCAATCCCTAAACCAATCTCCGGCATCCAAACCGGTTCGCCCGACTGCAGCTCGTAATTGCCATCAACCAATTTGTAAACTTCCAGCGGGGAACCCCCAGACATAAAAATCCGTCCAGCACCACGGGCACACGAGGACTCGCACCAGTCGTGTGATACACCCCCATATCGACCGCAAAAAACCAATCCTGCCGATCGCGCCAAATAAATTCCAACAAGAACAGCAGGATATTCGGCAGTAAATTCTGGTTCTCGTTATCCACGGGCGTATCGTCGGAACAGGGCAGCTCTTCACCCGGCGGCAGTGCCTCACTGGCAGGCAATTGTTTCCGGTCGATTTCTAGCATCGTGGGTCTCTCGCTGCCTGAAAGATGCTTCCATTGTAGACGATCCATTCTGGTACACAAGATCAAGCAACTGCAACCCGCACCACTTCCGTTTCAAATCGACCATCGGGATATAAGCGCAATAAGCGAAATCCTGGCGGCACCGAATCGAGATCAATTTCGGCTTGATTCGGTTTAAGCTGCATGGATGTTGCAGGCGTACCAAAATAGCTGACCGTCCCCCGCTGCACAGTGAAATCATGGTGAATGTGACCGCACAGCACGAGCTTAACTTGCGGATACCGATCGAGCACCGCAAACAAGTCCTCTGCATTACTCAATTTCATCCCATCCATATAATCAATGCCACAATTCAACGGATGGTGATGCAATGCCACCAGTGTGGGCATTTGATTAGCCGCAGCGGCGCGCAACTGCTGTTCGAGAAATTCTAATTGTTCAGTTGCCAAATAGCCCCCCGGTTCACCTATCACCACAGAGTTTAATAAAATAAATCGCCAACCGCCCGCCTCGCAGGTTTTTGCCGATCGGATGAAATCAAAATTCAACTGCTCGATCGTGGTCGGATTTTGGTCATGATTTCCCGGCAACCAGTAAGTCGGAATTTGCAACGACTCAACCCACGATCGACCGTAGATATACGATTCTGCCGTTTCATCTTGGGAAATATCGCCTGTCCAGAGCAGTAAATCTGGGCGCGGCTGACATCGCGATAGTGCGTCGATCACGGCCGCAAAATTCGCATTCGTCGGACAGTTAAACAGCCGCCCACTGTCGTCGGCAAATAAATGCGTATCCGTAATCTGTGCCACTAACAGCATCGGTTTGATTCCCCGTTTCGCAACACATTTGACAACCGATCGCACAAGGTCATTTCCCTCAAAATGAGTAGCAACTAAGTCAACAACGCCTGCATCGCCGCTAATTCTCCAGGATTCACCACCATTCCAGTCACGCCACAGTCACGCAGAAATGCCACAAATTCGGGTTGCGGCGGTACACTGCAAATCATACAAGCTAAATTCAACTCGCGGGCCTGTTTAATCACTGGGGCCAACACCGATCGCAGCACCGACTGGACGCTCAGATCATTCAGATCAAAGAAGCCGTTCAAAGCCACTTGTTCCCGATCGGCGGCAAACAGCAGTTGCAACAAATCATTCAACCCGATCGTCACCCCCTTCACCCCCGCCGCTGCCAATTGTGGCAACTGGTAAAGCAACGCGGGCACTTCGAGCATCACCCACAACGCCACATCCTCGACCCCGACTTGCTGACAGGCTTGAACGGCCAAATTCACCTCCGCCACCGATCGCACAAACGGCAACAGCAACCGCAATCGCGATCGCAACATCGGCGACAACTGTACAATCGTCTGCAATTCCAAATCCAACCAATCCGATCGCTCCTGGTAATGTCGCATCCCATGCCGCCCCAAAGCCGGATTCAGCTCAGGCACCGGAGGAGCCGCCTGGGTCAAATCTCCCCCACGCCAATCAGCCACCCGATAACCGACCAGCCCCGGCACCGTTTCCAGCATCAATTTCAATTGTCCCAACAGCACCTGACTCAGCCGCCAACGATCAGCATCAGATAAAGGCTGCCAGGGATTGGCGGGGGCTAAAGCCGATGCCAATAAATGCTCCCCCCGCACCAGCCCAATCCCCCGCCACCCCGCTTGCCAATCCAATTGCTGCACCTGACCGGTTTGACTCACCATGGCATAGAGATCCAAAGCGGGTTGAGCCACCGATCGGGCCGTTCTCACCGGAGGATTTTGTCGCTGGTGATGAATCCATTCGAGGGCTTGATTGCGGCCAAGAATTTGGATTTGCCCCGCTTCGAGCTTGAGCCATTGGCCGCTGTGGAGTTGCTGGGTAATGTCCGTAGCGCCGACGATCGCGGGAATCCCTAACGACCGGGCCAACACCGCCCCGTGACTGGTCATCCCGCCGATTTCCGTCACCAAGCCCACCGCCGGACGAATCAACGGCAACCATTCCGGTGACAGATGCGATGTGACTAAAATACTATCTGGGCCAAGTTCTCCCAGTAAAACCCGATTCGCCTGCACCACAACAGCCCGCCCCACCGCCACCCCCGGCGTTGCCATAATGCCGCCCGTCACCCAGGTTTGATCGATCGCGTCAACGGATTGAGCCACCGGGCGACCACGCGCTACCGCCGCCAACAGTGGCCCCGGCGGCAATTCTTCGGGATACATCGCTTGCACCAACAACCGCCCTGCCACAAAATGCCAGTCCACCCGCCAAGGCGGCGGACAGTCAGGCATTAATGCCGCGACTAAATCGACGAATTGCTGATCCTCTAGTCCTGCATCGCCCCGCTCATCACCTTCCGTGGTCGGCATTTCATGGGGCACCAGCCATTGATTATCTGGAATCACCAGCGGCCCCGATCGCGGCAACGCCTGGGGCCAATGGCCCAGCACCGTATGCACCACCTGCTGTGGATTCGCTCGATCACCACAACGTCTACCAGTGCGCCGATCGAGCACCCGTAAGCGCCCCTCGGTTTCCTGGGGCGCATCCGGCAACTGCATCCCCCACCACTGCTCGACTACCACCAACTGCTCCGTCACCCAAAGATGACCCGACTGTTCCACCGCTGGCAAGGGCTGCACCAGCGTGGCCAGGGGAATTTCATCCAGTCGCAACCCCATGGACTGCCAGTAAAGCAAATTCGGCGCGGCAAAGACCGCCGCCCAGAACCCCAGTAAATTCGGCGCCAGTTCATCCACCGCGCAGATGCGAGGCATGAGCAAATCATTCGCGGCCATTGCCTGGGCGAGGCGCAATGGCAATGCCAAAGACGGCCGAATTAACAGCAGCGGCACACCCAGATCCGCTGCTGCACAAGCGTTGGTCACCGCCTCGACCCAAGCCGTTGGCGCAATTTGTTGGATTGCCGTTTGACAACGCGCGGCAAATTCTGGAGTCACTGGCATCGGCCCCGCCGGGGCGACCCCCGCTTGCTGACAATGCGCGATAAACCCTGACACAGGAATCACCCAGCCATCGGCAATTTCCGCCGTTCCACTGATCGCGCCTAATGGCACGGCCAAGGCACCCATTTGCCCCCATTCAGCTTGCTCAGGCACAGCCGCTGTCTGTACCGTTTTGCCACTTAATCGAAGTGCGCTTAACTGAAGAATCTCTGTCTGTGCGGCATTCACGAGCTTATTTGACGAACCATTGCCAAGCTAATTTTAAATCAGCTTTTGCAAGCCCGACGGCAAAGCTTGGGAATTCTTAAACTGAATCCCCTATCCCACACCATGCGCCGCTTTCACACCCACGGATTAACCCACCCCCAATCCCGCTACCCCCGTTGGCTGCTGAAGCAGTCCTGCTGCCGCTGCGATCGGCCATCCGCCGTGCTCGGATCCCGACCACTCTGCGCCACCTGCCACCGCGAACTCCAAGCCTGCCAACGCCCCACGCCACTGCAACTCAACCCGCAGCGGATCGTTTGGGGCCATTACCAAGGTGCATTACGGCAACTCATGCACCGTCTGAAATATCAGCATCAACCCGCGATCGCCGACCTCTTCGGCCAGCACCTCGCCCAACTTTGGCCCCAGCATCAACTGCCGATTCTCAGTCTTGTCCCCATCCCACTCCACCCGCACAAACAAGCCCAACGCGGCTATAACCAAGCCGAACTGATTGCCCGCAGCCTCAGCCAATGGAGCCATCTCCCCCTCACCCCAGATCTGCTGCAACGATCGCAGGACACCATTCCGCAGCACGGACTGAGCCTAGTCGAGCGGCAGACGAATCTTGAGCAAGCCTTCGCGATCGGGGGTTGCCGCCTTCCCCAGGGGGCACCGCCACTCCTACTGGTGGATGACATCTACACCACAGGCACGACGATCGCCATGGCCACCCAAACCCTCGCAGCCCATGGCTATCAAGTTTGGGGAAGCATCGTCGTCGCAGCCTAACGCCATCGCGGCTTAGAAGCGCGCTAACCCCGACTCACAATCACACCGATCGACTTCCAGATCCAGTAACGCATTCAACCGTAATGCATAGAACACAGGAGTCGGATCAAGCCCCGTAATCCGCTGAAACTCGGCTTCACTCAAAAAATTCGTCAGGCCATTTTGCTGCCATTGCTGTAACACATTCTGCACCTGCTGCAACAGCACTAACCCTCGGGGCAACGGCACCACCAACCAATTCAGCACCAACACCTCGGCGATCGCCAGCTCCAACCAACGACTCGGATAGTCCGCAAACAGGCAATCCAGCCGCGCTGCAAACCGATGGTCTTCGACCGACCGGCGGTCATCGCCCGCAGGCCCCGCCAACTGAAAACTCTCGATAATATGCTTCACCCGCTGCTGTTCAACGCGTTGCTGCAATGTCATACCCGAATTCATGCGCTCACTGCCCCAAAAACCCTTGCCCTGAAAACCTTGAGTACAACACTCAACTAACAGCGTATCTCAGTCGGATCCCTTGAAAAACTTTTTTATTTGTGGAGAAATCAGGTATGCAAGGCTCCATAAGCACTTTCAGCCTTTCGACAAGCGCTAAACGGCGGGTTTTTCACGCGGAATTGACGGAGTTTTGCACAGGTTTTCCACAAATTTTATCGGCTCCATGCCGTCATCCCACCGGGCAAGCTGACAACGGGCCCATCTTGTGCGATAAACCATGAGGCCCCACATTCATTACAACTGGCACCATGGACATCCGCGCCCTGATCCGCGACATCCCCGACTTCCCCAAACCGGGCATCATCTTCAAAGACATCACCACCCTGCTGCGCGACCCCCAGGGCTGGAAATATACGATCGATCAGCTCGCCGAAAAATGCGCCCCGCTGAAGCCCGATTACATCGTGGGCATGGAATCACGGGGCTTCATCTTCGCAGCCCCCCTGGCCTATCACCTGAATGCCGGTTTCGTCCCGGTGCGTAAACCCGGTAAGCTCCCCGCAACCGTCTATGCCGAGGAATATGCCCTGGAGTACGGCACCGACAAACTCGAAATCCACCAAGATGCGGTCCCGACCGGGAGCCGCGTGCTGATCGTCGATGACGTGATCGCCACCGGGGGCACTGCCGCCGCCACCGCCAAGCTGATCGCCCAATCCGGCGGCGAACTCGTGGGCTTCGCGTTCTTGAGCGAACTGACCTTCCTGGACGGACGCAAAGCCTTACCAGAAGTCCCGATCGTCTCCTTGATCGAATATTAAACTGCGGGGTTTAGGTGGCATAATCAACAGCATCAACATTCTGCCAGCCAGTTGTCTGCCACCGCGAAGTCCATGACCAGAGCCGCCCATTCCCCATCGTCAACGATCGTGCGTCGCCTCCTGGCCGCATTCACGGGCGACACTGCCCTCTACATCTACAAGCGCTTGGGGCAGGGGTTGATCACGCTGCTGCTGGCTTCGATTTTCTGCTTCATCGTGATTCAGTTAGCACCGGGAGACTTCGTCAGCCAATACAAAGAAAACCCCACCATGACCCCCGAACGGATGGCCCAAATTCGGGCCGACCTCGGTCTGGATAAGTCTTGGCCGGCGCAGTATTTTTTCTGGTTGACCGGGATTTTGACGCGGGGGGACTTTGGGCCGAGTGCGATCTACGGGTTTCGATCGGCCACATCGCTGATCATGGAGCGGGTTCCAGCGACTTTGCTGCTGGCCTTGAGTTCGTTCATTCTGACCTGGGCGATCGGCATTCCCCTGGGAATTATCAGTGCCGTCCAGCAACGCGGCTGGCTGGATAAAGTGCTGCGCGTGGTGAGCTACATTGGCCAGGGGTTTCCCAGCTTTATTACCGCGCTGCTGCTGCTGATTGTGGCACAAAACACTTCGCCGCTGTTCCCGGTCAGTGACATGACCAGCACCAATCACAACGATATGACGGGCTGGGGCAAGGTGCTGGATATTGCTTGGCACATGATTTTGCCGACGATCGCCCTGAGTATCACCGGATTTGCGGGCCTGCAACGGATTGCGCGCGGCGAAATGCTCGATGTCTTGCGGCAGGATTATATCCAGACCGCCCGTGCCAAGGGCTTACCCGAGAATCGCGTGATCTATGTCCACGCCCTCCGCAATGCGGTCAACCCCCTGATTACGCTCCTGGGCTTTGAATTTGCCAGTTTGCTCAGCGGCGCATTTATCACCGAGTTCTTCTTCAACTGGCCGGGATTAGGTCGCTTGACGCTACAAGCCGTACAGGCCCAGGATCTCTACCTGCTGATGGCCAGTCTGATGGTCGGCGCAACGATGCTAATTCTGGGCAACCTGCTAGCGGACGTGTTGCTCAAGTTCGTCGATCCACGCATCAAGCTCTCGGATATGGATTAGGCATCACCAGGATTTTGGATGGTGCCCAGGAAGAGGATGGTGCCCGTTTCATTGTCGCGAATTGCACAAAAGAACGAACGATCGAGCACCAAACTAAATGCGTTCTTGAACACCATCGCCGAGGTCGGCACCATCGTCACTCCCGTTACCGCCGCCGCTTCGGTGCCCGATTCGTTCACTTCCACAAAGGTTTTGTGCTTCACCTGGGAGATCATCAGCGGCACATCCTGGGTAAGCCTGGAGAAATCCGCCGTCCGATCGAACGCCTGCCCCATCCCCAAAGCCGTCAGCGGTGCTTTTAGCGCCGTACTAAACTCCGTTTTGAACTTCGGCAACTGCACATAACCGAGCTGGTTGCGAAACCCTTGCATCCAGGTTTCCCAGTTCTCAGGAGTCAGGGTTTTGCTGAAGTCGGCGGGGGTCGATTTGCCCTTCGGCAAGAAGACATACAGGCTCCAACGGCCACTGCCATAGGGCAGATTCACGGCCTGGAACTGCGGCGTTTCATAGTAGCTGAAGGAACCACTGCGCCGCATTGTCGGGAAACTTTGCCGATCGCCGTTGGGCAAGGTGAAAGGTTCCGGTTGGGTCTGGGAGTTTTCAAAGGGCACGGCCCAGTCACCTTTGAAATAGAAGGCGTTGATTAGGTACAGCGCATCATCGGGGCCGATCCGATCGAGGATTTTCGGAATCTTGCCTTCCGTATTGCGCTTCACCCAGTTATTGATCAGGCCCAAGGAATCCGGCGCTTTGAAGTCCAGGCTCGAAACCTTCGCTTTGTAGAAATTCTGATTTTGACGCAGGAATTCCGGGTTGAAGTTAATCCTCTGCTTGGCCCAGAGCGCGTTAGCAATTTTCAGCTTCACCTGGGGATCGGAGCCTTCGAGGGATTCTTGCAACCGCCGATGCGCCTGGTTCAGCATCGCCCCATCCAAACCATTCAGTTGCAGCGCCTGATTCATGGCTTTTTGGGTTGCGCCATTGGCCCCGTTGTAGGCCATCGATAGGGCGATCGCGACGCTGTTGGGCGAGATGAACACATTCGCATCCGGTTGCTGTTGCTGGATCTGCTGGAACAGCTTAAAGCCAAAGCGGGTATTGGCTTCGACCAGTTGTTGACGACTCAATTCGTGGTTGATCGGGGTGAGGGCCACTTTTGAGGCGGGGGTAACAACAGGTGCGGGGGTGACAACAGGTGCGGGAGTAACAACCCCAACTGGTGATCGCGACTGATTCGCAATCACGCCACAGCCCAGGGTCAACCAACCCCCGATCGTCACCAGCATCAACAGACTCAATCCTTTGATTTTCAGTCCTTGCAGCTTCAGTCCTGACAATTGCCCTTTCATCGCCTTCACTCCCAGCGCCACTCAATCAACGGCGCATTATTACCGCTGTTATCAGACTATCCGGCGGATTTCCAACCAGCGGTGAGGTTACCGTTTTTGTAACAAACCCGTGATTCAGCGGAGGCAAGTTCCGCCGGATGTCAGAAGTTACTCAAGAAAGAATCTTTTTCACGATCAAAGGAAATAAAGAATTTGTTAAACTGACTACCAAATAGCGACCCTTTGAGCTTGACTCAAGCCGTCAAACCTTTATCGCCGTTAAACCTTTATCTTAAGTGGGACTTTGCCGCCATGAGCCAGAAGCAGACCGTCATTTCACCGTCGATTTTGTCCGCTGATTTCGGCCGTTTGGGTGAAGAAATTCGGGCAGTGGATGCCGCTGGGGCGGATTGGATTCACGTTGATGTGATGGATGGTCGGTTCGTGCCGAACATCACGATCGGGCCGCTGATTGTCGATGCCGTGCGTCCGCACACCCAAAAGCCACTGGACGTGCATTTGATGATCGTGGAGCCGGAGCGCTATGTGGCGGACTTCGCAAAAGCCGGGGCGGACATCATTTCGGTACATGCGGAGCAAAGCTCGACGACACACTTGCATCGGACTTTGGGGATGATCAAGGACCTCGGTAAGCAGGCGGGTGTGGTGTTGAATCCGGGGACTTCCTTGGAGTCGCTGGAATATGTACTGGATCTCTGCGACTTGATTTTGATCATGAGTGTGAACCCCGGTTTCGGCGGTCAGAGCTTCATTCCGGGGGTGCTGCCGAAGATTCAGCAGTTGCGGAAGATGTGCGATGAGCGCGGACTTGATCCTTGGATCGAAGTCGATGGCGGCTTGAAGGGGAATAACACTTGGCAGGTGCTGGAAGCGGGGGCGAATGCGATCGTGGCGGGTTCGGCGGTGTTTAATGCGCCGGATTATACACAGGCAATTCATGACATTCGTCACAGTAAGCGTCCTGAGAAGAGCTTGGCGGCGGTGTAAGTCGTTGGCGTACTCAGAATGAGTACTTTGACTGATTCGTAAAACAATGGGTGCGCCGGGAGATTGCTCTCAACGCACCTTTTTTGTGGGCGATTTTGGGTTTGGGGGAGGATGGGCGATCGCGGCATTCTGGGGTGTTGGGTTGCGCGTTGCTTCTCCCAACCTACGAGGATGACGACGCGGTTAATTGGTCGATCGCGGCTTTGTATTGCGCGTCGGCTTCGGTGCCGATTTGGTCGGGGGTGAGGCTATCGACGGATACGACTACGTCGGGGGTGATGCCTAACTTATTGATGTCACGGTGGGTGGGGGTTTCGTATTTGGCGACGGTGACGGCGAGGCCCGATCCGTCGGATAGGTCAAACAGTGACTGAATTAAGCCTTTCCCAAAGGTCTGTTCACCAACAATCACGCCGCGCCCATTGTCCTGCAAGGCTCCGGCTAAGATCTCACTGGCGCTGGCGGTGCCTTTGTTCACTAAGACCATCAGTGGGTCGGCGGTGAGGGCGTTGCCATTCGCTTCGTAGCTGTCTAAGGCCCCCGATCGGCTCACGGTAAACACGATGTCGCCCTGATCCATCCAGTCCCGCGCGATCTCGACTCCCGCCTGAAGCAGTCCGCCGGGGTTATTGCGCAAATCCAAGATGTAGCCAGACGCGCCCTGCTGCTCCATTTTCTTAATGCTAGCCGCAACCTCTTCGGCGGCGTTGGCATTGAACTGATTCAGACGAATGTAGCCAATTTTTTTCGCTGCGACCGATCGCAGCTCGGCCACCACCGGGTTCAACATAATCCGATCGCGCACCAAGTCATAATTCTGGGCTTGCCCCCCATGCTCAATGGTCAAACTTACCACCGTCCCAGCCTGGCCACGCATCCGTTCCGCCGCCTCATCCAGGCTTAATCCTGCTGCCGATTTCCCATCAACATCAATAATCACATCGCCGGGTTGAATGCCCGCTTTGGCCGCTGGCGATCCCGCGATCGGCGCAATCACGGTCAACTGTTTACGATCGGCATCCTGGGCCAACTGCAATCCCACACCGGTGAGCTCTCCCGCCGTGCTGGTCTGGAGACTGCGATACTGTTCAGGTTTGAGCAAGCGCGTAAACGGATCGCCCAAAGCGCCCATCATCTCCTGCACTAACGCATAGGTATGCTCGCGCTTATCGTCGGCTTTCTTCAGCGCCTTCTCCCGCAGCGCAAACCAGTTCTGATGGTTGTAGCTGGGGTCAACGTAGGAACGATCGACGATCCGCCACACTTCATTAATCAACCGCTGATCATCAGTCAGCGCCTGCGCCGGACTCGTCCAAATCAACAGCAGCAGCGCCGCACCCAGCAGCGATCGACCGACGGCCCAAAGATGCAGCTTAAGGCGACTTAAATTCTTGGATTGCTTTCTCATAGTTCTCTATTTTAGGCGGAAATCCATCTATGGCAAGGGTTGCACCGGACGGTTTAGCATCACTTTTTGCCCCAGGATCAATGCCGATCGTCGAAACTTGTTAATTTTAGTAAAGAAAAGTAAACTTTTTATACAGGCGATTTCGAAAAGCCTGTACTTTTGTGACGTAATATCAGGGGTCACCGCGCCAGTTCCCCCGATCTGAGGGATGTCAGCGGCTAACGACTGTGTTACATTTTTTATGAACAGCAATCATTTTTAGGGACGCTTGGGACTATGTCTAAGGTGTACGATTGGTTCGAGGAGCGCGTCGGAATCGAGGCGATTGCCGAGGACATTACAAGCAAGTATGTTCCTCCCCATGTAAATATCTTCTATTGCTTGGGTGGGATTACACTCACTTGCTTCTTGATCCAGTTTGCAACTGGATTTGCGATGACTTTTTATTACAAGCCGACGGTGGCGGAAGCCTTCACTTCGGTTGAGTACATCATGAATGAAGTCAACTTCGGTTGGCTGATTCGCTCCATCCACCGCTGGTCCGCTAGCATGATGGTGCTGATGATGATTCTGCACGTCTTTCGCGTTTACTTGACGGGTGGCTTCAAGAAGCCCCGTGAGTTGACCTGGTTGAGCGGTGTGGTAATGGCCGTGATCACCGTTTCCTTCGGTGTGACTGGCTACTCTTTGCCTTGGGACCAAGTCGGTTATTGGGCCGTGAAGATCGTGTCCGGTGTGCCAGAAGCAATCCCCGTGGTGGGCGTGCTGATCGCTGACTTGCTGCGCGGTGGCGCAAGTGTTGGTCAGTCCACGTTGACTCGCTATTACAGTGCCCACACCTTCGTGTTGCCCTGGTTGATCGCGGTGTTCATGCTGATCCACTTCTTGATGATCCGCAAGCAAGGGATTTCGGGTCCGCTGTAAAATTTGTTTGCAAACTTGTTTTACCAGCGTCCCAACCCATCAGTACTGGGATTCACTTCAATCCCAGCGCTAATTCACAGCCAACTTCACAGATTCCTTTAGAGAGCCTGAAACGCTATGAGTATTCAAATCAAGCCGGATCTATCGGATCCCGCATTGCGTGCGAAATTGGCCCAAGGCATGGGGCACAACTATTACGGTGAGCCTGCTTGGCCGAATGACCTGCTTTACATGTTCCCGGTCGTAATTCTGGGGACGATCGCTTCGTTGGTTGGTTTGGCGGTTTTGGATCCGGCTTTGGTCGGCGAACCCGCGAACCCCTTCGCGACACCGTTGGAAATCTTGCCGGAGTGGTACCTGTACCCTGTATTTAACATTCTGCGCTTGGTCCCGAATAAACTCTTGGGTGTGGTACTGATGTCTTCGGTGCCTCTGGGTCTGTTCACTGTGCCGTTCTTGGAGAGTGTGAACAAGTTCCAGAACCCCTTCCGTCGTCCTTTGGCGATGACTGTCTTCCTGTTCGGTACGGCGGTGACGCTGTACTTGGGCGCTGGGGCGATTTTCCCGGTGGACAAAGCATTGACCTTGGGTCTGTAATTTGGTGGCCGGATTTGCTTCGGCTGACCGTGTTGAAATAAGGAGGACTGGCCGATCGGTCAGTCCTCCTTATTTTTGGGGAAGCGCTGGCGGCGACGAGATGGGTAAACCGTCCCGAAATCCCCTGCACAGTCTGAGCAAGCGGGGTTAGACTAGTAATTCAGGTTTGGTCAGCCGGATCTGAGGCGACTCCTATTGAGTCGCGACTCCCATTGAGTGAAGTGAATTGAGGCGGGCATGAGCAACGGATTGTTGAAAACCTTACTGACCCTAAGTCTAGCCATCGGGCCAGTCGTTGGGCCAGTCATGCGACCCCAGGCGGCGATCGCCAATGCCAGCGATCAGCCCCAATCCACCCGCCTCGAATTGGCACAAACCAGTCCCGCTCCCAGCAATAACGCCCCCGCCACCAATACCGGCCAAGCCAAAGACGAGCGCAAACTTTCCTACACCACCTTGCTCAAGAAAATTGAGGAAAACAAGGTCAAAGAAATCCGCATCGACATGCAGCGCCGGGTCGCAACCTACTATCTCGAAGACCAAAACCCCAAGAACGACCAGGAACGTCCCTACACCACCGATCTCCTGGCGAGTAATCCTGAACTGTACGAGCGTCTGCGGGCCAGCAACACCATCCAATCCGAATCCAAACCGACCCCGGACAACCGGGAATTGGTCGGTCTCTTGATTCAGCTATTTGTCGTGCTGTTCTTGATTAGTGGCGTGATTATTATTCTGCGCCGATCGGCCAATGGCCCCGGTGGCCCCGGTCAAGCCATGAGCTTCGGCAAGTCCAAAGCCCGTTTCCAGATGGAAGCCAAAACGGGCGTGACTTTTGAAGATGTTGCCGGAATTGAGGAAGCCAAAGAAGAACTACAAGAAGTCGTCACCTTCCTGAAAAAGCCCGAGAAATTCACCGCGATCGGTGCCAAAATCCCTAAAGGTGTCCTCCTCGTTGGCCCACCGGGAACCGGGAAAACCCTGCTGGCGAAAGCGATCGCCGGGGAAGCAGGCGTGCCCTTCTTCAGCATCTCCGGTTCCGAATTCGTCGAAATGTTCGTCGGGGTTGGCGCATCGCGCGTCCGGGATTTGTTCAAAAAAGCCAAAGAGAATGCCCCCTGCATCATCTTCATCGATGAAATCGATGCCGTCGGGCGGCAACGCGGCGTGGGCATCGGCGGCGGCAACGACGAACGCGAACAGACCTTGAACCAAATGCTGACCGAGATGGACGGCTTTGAAGGCAACAGCGGCGTGATCGTAATCGCTGCCACCAACCGCCCGGATGTCCTCGACCAAGCCCTGCTGCGTCCGGGACGCTTTGATCGGCAAGTCACCGTCGATCTGCCCGCCTACAATGGCCGCCTACAAATCCTCGAAGTCCATGCCCGCAACAAAAAAATCGACGAAGACGTATCACTTGAAGCCGTCGCCCGTCGCACCCCCGGCTTCTCCGGCGCGAAGCTCGCGAACCTCTTGAACGAAGCCGCGATCCTCACCGCCCGTCGTCGCAAAGAAGCGATGAGTATGCAGGAAGTCGAAGACGCGATCGACCGAATCACGATCGGCCTCAAACTCACACCCCTACTCGACAGCAAGAAAAAACGCCTGATTGCCTACCACGAGATCGGCCATGCGCTACTCATGACCTTGCTACCGAACGCTGAGAAGCTCAACAAAGTGACGATTATTCCGCGCTCCGGCGGCATCGGCGGCTTCGCACAACAAGCATTTAACGAAGATCTCGTCGATAGCGGTCTGTATAGCAAAGCCTGGTTACTCGACAGCATTCGGATCATGCTCGGTGGCCGCGCCGCCGAAGAAATCATCTTCGGCGAATCGGAGGTCACCGTCGGGGCAAGCAACGACATTAAAAACGTCGCCGAGTACGCCCGCGAAATGGTGACCAAACTCGGCATGTCAGAACTTGGCCTCCTCGCCTTTGAAGCCGATGGGGAACTGTTCTCCGGTCGCGGCGGGTCTTTGAGCAACACCGATTACTCCGAAGAACTCGCCAGTAAAATTGACCAGCAAGTCCGCACGATCGCTAAGCGCTG
The DNA here is from genome assembly GCA_046049545.1 of Cyanobacteriota bacterium. Classification (GTDB taxonomy): domain Bacteria; phylum Cyanobacteriota; class Cyanobacteriia; order Leptolyngbyales; family Leptolyngbyaceae; genus Romeriopsis. Next base: position 18,179 of record JBJORF010000029.1, read on the forward strand.
TCATCAGGACGCACTGAAGCTATTGGGCGAATATCGTAACTTGATCGACGAACTTGTTGATCAACTGATCGAAGCTGAAACGATCGAAGGCGAAGACTTCCGCAAACTCGTCGTCGCCTACCAAGAACGCAACAATATTCCGGTTGCCGTAAACTGAGGCTTCGGCGGGGCTCAGCCTGCGGTGGATTGTCGCTTGTTGCGGCGGGCTTCGGCTGACGCTCAGCCCTTGTTGGTGGGTGAACTATTATTGCGTCGGGCTTCGGCATCGCTCAGCCCTCGGCGATCGACCCCAACCCGCCATCCAGTGGGTTGAGCGTCAGCCGAAACCCACGGCCACAAAAAACAGCCCCCACCGATCGACTCAGCAGAGGCAACAAACCAAGCATTCAATTCCAATCAATCAACAAATTCAGATCAACCAGGTAGTTGAGCGACAGCCGAAACTACCGGCTCGAAATCTGAGGAACTTGTGGTGCCGGACTACCCTGCTGGGCATACATCGCCCGCAACACCAACGCTGGATCAACCCACTGTCCGGCATACTTCAGCCCCCAGTGCAGATGCGGCCCCGTCGTCCGCCCGGTCATCCCAACCCGACCAATCCGCGACCCCGCAGGCACCGTTTGACCTTCCCAAATCTGCACCCCACCACCCTGGTCAATCATATAGGGGCGACCATTCGAGTCGCGCTCGACATAGCCCTGCATGTGGCAATAGATATGCTCCCACTCGCCGGACTGGATAATCACCGAAGTGCCGCAAGCACTGTTATCCGAAACCTCAACCACTTTCCCCGCCCACCAGTTTCGAATGTAGCTCCCTTCCGGTGCCGCCATATCCAGCCCCCGATGAAACCCAGTGTAAGGCACCGTGCGATTCCCAAAGGCCGAAGTATAAGCCTGGAAGTTCTCCACCGGGAACGACGCATTTTGCCAGTTACTGCCAAACGCGATCGCACCCATCCAGGGCTGGGCAAACAAAACAAATGCTGCCGTTAGACCACTTAACAGCGCCATTGCTCTCCAGCGATTTGAGCGAATAACCGCTGCAAGAGACTGCAATCCACCTATGAGTAATGGGTTGGTCACCGTGATAATTTCCCTGCTGAACGTCAAGCCAAAGTAATCGCTGAAACCGAATGGCATCAGCAACTCTCTAACAAAAGCAATTGATTTTTAGCCGCAAGTTCGTACAAATTACGTGCCATTTAAGCACAGATATTTCGGAATGGAACAAGAAAATCAACAGAGCTATCGACCGCTTGCAGAATAGAACCTACAACCGAAAAACGAATGCCAAACACATCCGTGAAATTAACGAACCCGCATCTTCGGGGGACATTTACAGAAATATTGAAGAATCGAACATGAAGAAAAGTCGATTTAAGTGGTAATCAACATAGCATCATTTTTTACACAGTTTAAGTATTTCTTTATTTTGTCAAAACAAGAAATCTCCGCACCAGAATTCCATGCTACGAGCCATACATCAAACCGCAAAGTCAAGCGCCGCAATACCTTGATATTCAAGGCCCGCCGGGGTGACGTTAAACCGACAGGGCAACACTTCCATACCCATCGCCATAGCTTCGCGCAGCAGTTTACCGTACTTCGGGTCGCGATCGTCCCCCGGCGCAAACCGATCGCAGTCGCCCCGATTAATGAAATACAGCATCACCGATCGGGCTTCTGGCAACAGCGTCATCATTTCGCGGATATGCTTTTGGCCGCGCGTCGTTTCCGTATCGGGAAAAATCGCCAACGTCCCATCTGTCCAAGTCGTATTCTTCACCTCGACATAGATCGGTTGAGAACCGCCTTCCAGCAGGAAGTCCACCCGACTCTTCTCCTGACCGTAGGGCACCTCATGGCGGACAATTTCATAGTCCCCAAGTTCCGTAATTACCCGCTGTTCTAAAACATTCCGCATCACCCGATTCGGCAAGCTGGTATTCACTCCCACCCAAACTGGCGCGGGATCCAGCAATTCAATCAATTCCCAGGTATAGGCGAGCTTGCGATTGGGATTGTCCGACTTCGACACCAACACCCGATTGCCGATCGCACAAACCCCCGTCATCGGCCCCGTATTCGGACAGTGGGCCGTGATCAGCTCCCCCGAATCCAGCGCAATATCCGCAAAAAACCGTTTGTAGCGTTTGAGGAGGCGACCGCTATAGAGCGTTGGATATTCATAAACCAGCGTTGATGCCGGTTTCGCCTTGGCAGCATCAGACTTAGCACCAGACTTAGCACGGGGCATGGCAGGAATCCCAACGACAGATCGCTTCTGACTCTATCGGGTTTACCCATAGCCTGTCCAGCAACCCCAACCCGCCTACCGCCAAGACCCCGACTCACATTTCAGCAACCGATCGAGCACCGCCAATTCCGCCTGATCCCCACGCTGTCGCACCGCCTGCTCCGCTGCGATATTAATCAGCTCCAACTGCAACCGCGTCAACCGCGTTTGATTCCATTCCCCCATCTGACGGGCCAGGGGCAAGCGATCGACATTCGTCGCAAAGGATTCATTCACATCCAGCTCAAACGTCTGGATAAAGGTTTTCAGCACATGGGCCTGCTCTGGCCGCGCCGTCGCCAGCAGTTGGGCAATCGGGCGATCCATCGTCGCCGCCGCACCATCAAAGCCATCCCGCAACCAAGCCTCCGCAGTCGAAAGTGGCAAATCCTCCGCCCGTTCATCCACCTTCGCAAACCCATGGGCCTCGCTAAACGACACCCGCCCATCACCATCGTAGTCCGCACTGGCCACGGGCTTTCCGACCCGATCGACCCCGCTCAACCCCGCAAAGAAGCTCGAACTATAGTCCTCATAGTCCGCCTCATCCACCGAAGGCGTACAGCCCACCGAAGGCCGCTGCTTAATCGTCGCAAAAAACCCACAGCGCGTTTGCAGCGCTACGGGTCGTTGCCGATCGCCCTGCTGGTAAATGAAATTAGCAAAGGCCCCCGCATAGCACTGCACCATTACCGTCACGACTGGCTGCTCCACAGGCAACCGATCGAGCCGCGTCGCGAAGTCCTGCACCGACACATCAACTTCATCCCAGAAAATCATCGAATTGTTATCGATATTGTCAGGATTGCGATTGCCATGGCCCGTGAAGTAGAAAAAGAGGGGTTTAGGCGTTTGAGGTTTAGAAGTTTGAGACTGAGAAGTTTTAGATTTAACGGTCTTCGGTTTGGGCTGGAGCGTGGCGAGAGCGGCATCGAGATTAGCGATCGTGGCGGCACCCAAGACTCCCTGAATTTCCGGTGCTTTGAATTGTTCTTTCCCAGTTTTCGGATCGATGTAGCGCACCGTTTTCGCACCGTCATTACCATTGGCAAAATAGATCGAGGCGTTACTCGCCGGAATCCCCAAGGTCTTCAGCGTCCGCTGGAAATACCGCACATTTTTCTCGATCGCGATTTCGTTATAGGACGGCGCACCGCCACCCCCAAACACCAAAGCCTGGGGCTGACCGCGCGTTGGGGCACAGGTTAATGGCCGGGACTGGGGAAATCGCACTGGCGCAGCCGATTCAAGCTCAAGGATCGCGTCCGGCGAAAACCGCCAGGATGCCGATGCCGGTGAATCGGGCTGCGGATCAAGCCATTCCACCACCAACCCGGTCATCGCACAGCCCCCCAAGCCGAACGAAAACAGCCCCAATCCCACGCCTACTCGCCCGATCGGTCGCATATTCGAAACCTCGCGCTAACGGACAAAAGCCTGCTCTTAGCTTAACCCACGGCTCGAGCTAGCCAGCCTGATCGCTCAATTCAAAATCAATCCCCCCAGTAACCAGTAGGGAATAACGCACAGTCAGCCATCGGTTTTCCGATTGTTTGAATGCAAACTTTTAGCAACTTCGGTCTACACTGAAAATTAGTTGTCTGACATATCAATTAATTGGGTTTAGTTAGTTGATATACAGATACTTGAGCTGCTCAAGATTTTCCTTACCCTACGCTATCGCGCACCATATCACAATGCTAACAGTCCGCCGATCGCTCGAACGGGGCTACGCCAACCACGGTTGGTTAGAGTCCTATCACAGTTTTTCCTTTGCCAGTTACTACGATTCGAATCACATGGGATTCCGGGAGTTGCGGGTGATCAATGAGGATACGATCGCCGCCGGTCAAGGTTTTGGCACCCATCCCCACCAGAATATGGAGATCATCACCTACGTTCTGGATGGCGCGATCGCCCACAAAGACAGCATGGGCAACGGTTCCACGATTCTCCCCGGCGATGTCCAGCGCATGAGTGCCGGCACAGGCATCACCCACAGCGAATTCAATCCCGCCGACCAGCAGTCCACCCACATGCTGCAAATCTGGATTGAACCCGAAACCCAGTGGATCACTCCGAGCTACGAACAAAAAACCTTTCCCGCCGCCACCAAGCAAGGGCAGTTCCGGCTGATTGCCTCCCGCGATGGCCGCGACGATTCTGTCACCGTGCACCAGGACATGAATCTCTACGCCGCATTGCTGGAGCCGGAGCAAGCGATCGCCCAAGCGCTGAATCCTGATCGGCATTACTGGATTCAAGTCGCACGCGGTTCGGTCAACGCCAATGGCACTGACCTCGATCAAGGCGACGCGATCGCCCTCACCGCCGAGACCCAACTCACCGTCATCGGTCGCGCACCTAGCGAAATCCTGCTATTTGACTTGGCTTGACTGGGCTAAACACGGGGCTAAATGCTACCGCGTTCCCCGCTGGACGATCATTTCCATCATCCGCTGCCGTCGCTGCGGCTCGATGCCGACGATCCTGACATAATCCCGATCGTGGCCCGTCAGACATTCGTCCAACGCATTCAGCGCAGTGGCAGCATCGCCCTCGAAGGTCGCAAAGCATTGCCAAGCCCCCGTGCGGAAACGCCGATCGTCCACGTATTCGATGCCTAATCGATAGCCTTGGCTCAAAATCTGATTGACTTCACTCACCATTTCCGACGTTAATCGGGTCGAATTCGGATCGCCCGGATAGCTTTGGGGTGAGGGATTTGAGGTATCCAACGCGGAATCAAACGCAGCGAACCGTTGCCGATCGCGGCCATTTCCCTTCTTCGTCCCATCCCCCAACCCGCGATTCTGAAATACCGACTGATTATATTCTTCAACCAGCCGCAATTCCTGAATCCGCTGCTGTTCGCGCACCATCGCCTGCCCTGCGGCCAATAGCCTATCCAAACTGCAATCCGGCGGCTGAAACTCCGGTACTTTTTCCTTGCCATTCGCCACCCGCGCCGAAATCTTGTCAATCCCGATCGTCTGAATCAACTGCACTACCTGCTCGTCGTACAACCGCGATCGCAGCGCCCCAAAAAAGTCGATCGCCTGCTCCGGGAATGCTTCGATCAACTGCTCAATATCCCGCGCCGCCACCCGATCGGCCTGAAAAATCCCCGCCACAATCCCCAACCGATCGGCCCGACTCGGCTCCCAGTAGTATTTCGCCATCCGCCCATCGCGCACCAACGGCGCATACAGCGTCGCAAAATCATTCCCCGTCACGATGATCGGAATCCGCTGGGTCGGCTCACTGTCATAGCTGCCCGGCAACTGCACATTCGTCGGATTATCGGCAATATTCATCAGCGTCCCATGGACCAGCTGCGTATTCACCGTATATTGCGTCAGCGCATCGACCCGGCCCACCCCCGCGTCAATGTCGTTGATCATCAGCACCGCCATCTTGCCGCGAATCCGCGACAGCTCCCCCGCCTCCCGGTAGCGCAGCCGAATCAACCGGGCCGGATCGCCCGCGTCAGGACTTTCCAGCTCCCCCGCTGACATGTACACCACTTCAATGCCCATGCGCTCAAACACCAGATCGCACTGAAATGACTTGCCCTCACCCTTGCGGCCGTGAATTCCCAGAATCAGCGGCACCTTCACCAGCGGCAGATCCAGATAATTCTTCGTAATGTGAACCGCCAACTGGTTCAAGAACTGGGGTGCAATATAGAAACTCATAAACGCTCGGAATTGGACACGAGCACCAGCAATGGCGCATTTTTATTATCCGCTAGGAACGCGCCCGCAAACTCACCGCACCAAATCCGACCGCTCAATCAACTCACACAATCCCTGGCAATAGTCGTCCGGCGAAGCATCGATCGCGACCTGCGCCTGATAGTCTTCCAACGCTAGCTTAAACTGACTCAACCGCTGAATCTCCGATCCCAAGGACAGAATTTTCTGATCCAGCAATTCATGCAGCACCAGTCGTCGCAAGGCACCGGGCACTCGCACCCCCATCAATCGCTGGATCTCTGGCAACGAGAACCCAACCGTTTGGGCTTTTTGAATAAACTGCACCTGCTCGATCGCGGCTGTCGCATAGTAGCGATAGCCACTCTTCGCCCGCTGTGCTGGCACCAATAAACCTAAAGACTCGTAGTAGCGCAGCGTTCCCACAGTCACCTGCGTACGCTTGGACAATTCCCCGACCTTGAGGAGGGGTTTCAACACGGATTGCGAATTCATAGAAGTCAGTACGTAAAACCTACTCAATCAACATTCAGGAGCATAACTCTGAGTTAAACCCAACTTCGAGTAGAACTCGTAAATCAACTATGACAATGATCGGGGGCACCCCATCGGCTTCAGCACAGGAAGCCTGTCTAATGGGGCGAATTTCAAGTTCAAATTTCAAGTCTAAATTTCAAATCGAAGGATTCTTCATCAAAAGGAGATTTAAGACCTGTTGAGACGAGCTAGAACAATCGACTCAAAGCGACTTTATCCATAGAGCGTTTCATATTATATCACTGGGTTCCCAGCATACTGAAAGTCGCTCAATGAATAGTAATAATACAAACAATTAGCGCTGCAAATCACAGATTTTCACATTACAAATCACAGATTCTCACATTACAAATCACAGATTCTCACATTACGGAGAAGGGCTTCACCCTAACAGTGACTTCACCCCAACTGGATTTACCCTCCAAGGCTCATCGCACCACCCAATCCGAGTGATTACTGACACTATCACCGGTGACTCAGATCACTGATTTATCGATTTCTCAGCAATCCGTCGCAATTTTTTAACGAAATCGATCGATTTTTACCCAATGTCCACCGTGGCGGGGTCAGTTTCGCGATCGCCCATTCGCGATCGCGTCAACCCCGGAAAGCCTTTCTCCGTAGTGACTTTATATTTTGTTGCTAGATTTTATACAGTCACAAGCCCGATCAAAACTCCGTAACATCACGCAGGCTTGGGGGGTCAGACCCCGCACACTACCGTATATCGACCATGGTTGTCCGTAGGTCATCCGCGCAGAATGGGGGCAACGGTGATTGATTAATTTGATTTACAGATAATGATGGCTACTCCAACCAACCTTCGCTCCCGTGGCATGGAACTCCTAGTTGCCTACCACCAAAACCCTTCCGTCAACGTCCGCAATAAGCTCGTGAAAATGAACGCGGGTCTGGTGCGCAAAATTGCCCATCGGATTAGCCATCAATGTGCCGAACCCTACGAAGATCTCGAACAGATTGGCTACTTGGGTCTGATTCGCGCCATCGAACGGTTCAATCCGCATCAGGGCTGCGCCTTCAGCTCGTTTGCAGTGCCCTACATTCGGGGCGAAATGCTGCACTTCCTGCGCGATCGCTCGGGTACTGTTAAGATTCCCCGCCGTTGGCAACAACTGAACAAAGAAGGTCAACGGGTGCGCGAAACCCTCAGTGCGATCTTGAATCGCCAGCCGACTGACCACGAAATCGCCGCTGAACTCGGTGTAACGTTGCAAGAATGGCGCGATAGCAAATTGGCCGCGAAGAATCGCCTGCCTTTAAGCCTCGATGCTACCGTCGGTCAGCAGTTGGATTCGCCCATGACCCTGGGTGACACGATTTCCGACTCGCGCCACCTCGAAATGATGAATCTTGAAGAAGATCGTCAGCAACTGCAAAAGGCGTTGAACCAGTTGGAAGACAAAACCCGTCAAGCGATCGAGTATGTCTTCCTGCATGATTTGTCCCGCAAGGAAGTGGCTGAAAAGATTGGGGTTAGCCCAATGACCGTGACTCGCCGGATTCACCGGGGCGTACAGCAAATGGTCAGCGTCCTGAAGCCGCAAATGTTGCAAACTGATCCCTAGACCGCCGCTGAATCAAGTCTGTAATTCAATCCATAGTCATAGTTCAAAGCCCGCAGCACTTCGGTTCTGCGGGTTTCTTTTGGGTTGTATGCCAACTTGAAGACTACAGCTGTAAACCGCCCCGGAGTAAACTCCGAGGCTCATCGCTCAAGCCCGTTAAAACGGACTAAACACCGCATCAATACAACACAATAGAGGTATTATGAACCCATTTCGATGGGTTTTCGCTGTTAGCCATGAACTTGAGTTCAAGGCGGGTCATGCCCAAAACCATTTGCATCTCGAATTCATACCCAAACAAATAACCCGCACTCACCCCTGCATTAATCAGCCGGGTCAGTACGGGTCATTCTAACGCCAGCCAAAAGGCCAAAACCTTCCAGCCATCACACCTTCAACAAATCTCAAGGGAACGGTGATCGGGCATTTTAAGCCGCTTGCTCGTATTCGTATTCGTACGTTGCCACGATCGGTTGAACACTACGATGCTCCAACCAATCAAAAATTTGTTCCAACTGCGCCAGCGAAATCAAACCATACTGCCAAAGAATCATCGGCAGCAAACTTGGCGTTTGTTCAGCATGTTGAATTGCTAGCGCTATGGAGTTCTGAGGCAACGCCAACTCGTCGCTCAAAAAGCGCACAAGCGGATGATTCAGCATAAGTTCCATAGGTCGCACCCACCCATCATTCTTGGGCTTACTGAGCAGTTATATAAGCTAGTAGAGATCAGATGTGCACCCATTCAGTCGCGGCTCGAACAGGAGTCGATTGATCCAAATTTGTGGATCATCGTTGGTCACCTGCGCCACCTCTGGAATATTTTGCATCAAGTTTGAAAAAATGCACATCTGTTTTTGCAGTATTTTCGATCTTTTCTTCCACGGATCGAAATGTATTTTTTGTGATCAGTAGTCTTCCGGAAGTTTTCCACAAACCATCGCCCGAAGATCAGGCAATCTCGCTGATCTAAGGACTTTTAATTTCTACCCCATGTTGAAAACCCGCGTCATCCATCTAATCAAATACGTGTTTATACTTAGAAAAGAAATCACATTATCGCGATCGATACGGAAACCACTAGGTTTGATTGAATGATTCAGGCGAACTATTTTGATTCATCCGGACAATTTGTACCCATTGACAAATTATGGGGTGTTCTGGACTAGGAACGGTATGGGAGAATAGCCCATCCTCCAACACCGTCGAGCAACCGTCACTGAGGAGTCCTCATGCTGATTGAATCAGCTTGTAGCGCAATGCGCGCTGCCGTTAAACCCGGTGATGTCTTTGCCTTTTCGGGTAACGGATTGCCTTCTAAGGTCGTGAAAATTGCCACTCAGTCGCAGTACGTCCATGTCGCGATCGTCGTCTGGGTCGATCAGCGTGCCGCCCAAAACAACGCCATCCTCCTGGCCGAATCCCACATTGACCTCAGTCTCCCCAGTGTCGGCACAGGCGATCGCCGTCTCGGGGTGCAATTCCAATGGCTCGACGATCGGCTTCAGCATAAACCCGGCCCGATCTGGTGGCTCCCCCTGCGCGACACCCTCGACTCCGGAAATATCAGCAAAATGCAACAATGGCTCCAACTCACCGAAGCTGAAAAGCGGCCCTATGACTTCAAGCAAGCGATCGGCATTGGCCTCACCGCCCTCGGCTGGGATAAGCTCAACCAAGCCGACGACAATGCGCTCTTCTGCTCCGAACTCGTCACCCGATCGTTGCAAATCGCCGGGGTTCTGGACAGTGAACTCAACGCCGCCACCTGCACCCCCGCTAATGTCATCGACTTCCCCTGCTTCCATCCGCCCATCCTGCTCAAATCCCAAACCCCCTCAAATCCGATCGACAAGTAGCCATGCAACATCTCCACCAACACCTCCAAAACGTCCGCATCCCCGGCATGAATGGCCGCCAACAAGTCCTGATTGAGCAAGGGCAAATCACCAAAATCGGCCCCCAAATCCACACTCAGATCCAAACCACCGCCCCCACCGAAGACTGGAACGGCGACTGGCTCAGCCTCGGCGGCATCGACCTGCAAATCAACGGGGCCCTGGGTCTCGCCTTTCCCGAACTACAACCGGAGACCCTGGAACAACTCACCGCGATCGGCCAATACCTCTGGCAAGCCGGAGTCGATGCCTACTGCCCAACGATCGTCACCACCACGATCGCCAACATCCACCGCAGCCTGAGCTTAATCAAGACCTATCAAAGCCAAGCCCATCCCCCCAACCAAGCCCGCATCCTCGGCCTTCACCTCGAAGGCCCCTGCCTCAACCCCAGCAAACGCGGTGCCCACCCCGCCGAACACCTCAAACCCCTGACGATCGCCCAAATGCAGGCAATCCTGGGCGACCACAGCGACATCGTTAGCATCATCACCCTCGCCCCGGAACTCGACCCCAGCGGCACAGTCATCGCTTTCCTGCGCGATCGGGGCATTCACGTCAGCCTCGGCCATTCCCAAGCCACCGCCGCCGAAGCGAACGCCGCCTACAGCCAAGGAGCCAGCCTCGTCACCCACGCCTTTAATGCAATGCCACCGCTGCACCACCGCAATCCGGGGCTACTCGGCGCCGCGATCGTCCATCCCGGCGTGATGTGCGGCTTCATCGCCGACGGTCAGCACATCGATCGCACCATGCTGCAAATCCTGCTCCAAGCCAGCCACTACGACCAAGGACTCTTCCTCGTTAGCGATGCCCTTGCGCCCCTGGGTTTGCCCGATGGCCGCTATCCCTGGGACGATCGACAGATCACCGTCACCCAGGGCACCGCCCGCCTCGCCGATGGCACCCTCTCCGGTACCACCCTAAACCTGCTGCAAGGTGTGCAAAATCTCGTCCAATGGCACCTTTGCGATATTCCAACGGCGATTAATCTCGCCACGATCGCGCCGCGTCGGGCCATGGGGCAATCGATCGCACTGCTCAACCAACACGCCCATAATCTTTTGCGCTGGGCATCTCACCCCACCCACGGCCTCCAATGGCAACGTCTCACCGAATAAAAAAGGCACTCTATCAAGTGCCCCCAAGATACTCAGATCAGTTTGTCACAGCAAAACCCACCTGGAGCCAAACCGCCTCAGAGCAGAACTCCCAGCCGCATTGGTCAGTCGAATTTTTGCATGTTCCCAACATAGGGGGAAAATCTCACCGCACCCAGCGTATCCGTCCAAACTTCACCGACACTTCACCGTTACCCAGGAACGCCAAGGATCAGATTAATCAATTCCTCAATCAACCCCTGCCGAGTGCGATAACTTACGCCCTACGGCGCATCGGTTGGGTGCCAATCTGTTAGATAATTAGTCCAGTTTTCCGATCGGCAAACTGTAGATTTTGGGTTCGACGCTCAACCAGGCAGACGTAAACATTCGACATGGCTCAGGAACTTTGGCATTGGCAACGGCAGACAGGTCGCTCGGGATTACAGCGGCATCGCTGGAGCGCGATCGTTGGCTTCTGCGTCGCCTTGGCCCTCACAGGCTGTCAGTTCGGCTTTTCAAACAACACCGTAGAACTGACCCTTGCCAGTTTCTCCGTCACCAAAGCCGCCTATCAACAGATTATTCCGAAGTTTGAAGAAAAATGGTGGAAAGAACATCAGCAGCGGGTCTCGATCAACCAAAGCTACAGCGGCTCCGGGGCCCAAACCCGCGCGATCGTCGATGGCCTCGAAGCTGATGTCGCGCACTTGGCCCTGGGGCTGGACATCAACAAAATTGTCAAAGCCGAACTGATCGACGACAAATGGGCCGAGGAGTTTCCGAACAAGTCCGTCGTCGCCCAATCGGTCGTCGCGATCGTCACCCGCCCCGGCAACCCCAAAAATATTCAATCCTGGCAAGACTTAGCCCGGCCTGATGTCCAGGTCATCACCGCTGATCCGCGCAGTTCTGGAGTCGCCCGCTGGATCTTCATGGCGCTCTGGAACAGCGTCACCCAAGGCAAAACCGACGATGCCGCCACCAACGCCGCCAACGACTTCACGCAAACCCTATATCGCCGGATGCCCGTCCTCGCCCGCGATGCCCAGGAAGCCACCAGCACATTCTTCCGCCAGGGCGAAGGCGATGTGCTGCTGAACTATGAAAATGAAGTCTTATTGGCCCGCGATCGCGGCGCACCGCTGGATTACCAGATTCCGGGCGTAAATATTTCGATCGATACGCCAGTGGCGATCATCGACCGCAACGTCGATCAACATGGCAACCGCGAAGTTGTTACCGCCTTTGTGAATTTTCTGTTTTCCGACGAAGCCCAGATCGAGTTCGCCAAAGTGGGCTTCCGCACCCAGCGGCCCCAAGCCGCGGCACCGAGTTTTCCTAAGGTCGCCGAACTTGCCACCGTCAAAGACTTCGGCGGCTGGAGCAAAATTCAGAAAGAATTTTTTGCGGAAGGGGCGCGATTCGACCAAATCTATCGTCGCTAAGCTAACTACCACCAAGCTGATCACCGCTAAATCGATCGTCCCACCATCTTACTAAACTCTATCTGCCACCCGACCCATGGCCCGCGACCTCCCCAAGTTCTTGCCCAAATGGCCCCAGCTGCCCATTACCGCCAACGTGACGATCGCTTATCTAGCGCTGATGTTGGCATTGCCATTACTTGCCCTATTCAGTCGAGCCTTCAGCACCAATCCCAGTGACTTTTGGCGCATTGCCACCGACCCGATCGCCCGGTCAGCCTACGAAGTCACCTTTGTCACGGCGTTAATCGCAGCAGTGATTAACGGAATTTTTGGCACGATCGTCGCCTGGGTCTTGGTCAAGTACAAATTCCCCGGACGGCGCGTAATTGACGCGATTGTTGATCTCCCCTTTGCCTTGCCCTCCGCCGTAGCGGGTTTGACATTAGCCACGGTCTACAGCAAAACGGGCTGGGTCGGCGGACTCCTCGCCCCCCTCGGCATCAAACTCGCCTACACCCGCCTCGGCGTGGTGATCGCCATGTTGTTCACCTCCCTGCCCTTCGTCGTCCGCACCGTCGAACCCGTTCTCGCCGAAATGGAACAGGACATGGAAGAAGCGGCTTGGTCCTTGGGCGCTTCGCGATCGCAAACCTTTCTCCGCGTCACCCTGCCGCCGCTGCTGCCCGCGATTACGACGGGGATGGCCTTAGGCTTTTCCCGCGCGGTGGGCGAGTTTGGTTCGACCGTGATGGTTGCGTCAAATACCCCCTTGAAAGATCTCGTCGCCCCCGTACTAATTTTCCAAAAGCTCGAACAGTACGATGTCGTCGGAGCCACGGTAATCGGCACAGTCATGCTGCTGATTTCGCTGGTCATGCTGCTCACAATCAACCTGCTCCAAGCCTGGGGGAAACGCTATGCTCAGTAAATCCACCCCGCCCCAAGGCAATCTGCCAAAAATCCTGATCGCGATCGCCATCAGCTATTTGGTATTGATTCTTTTAGCCCCCGCGATCAATGTGTTCTGGCAGGCGTTCCATGAAGGATTTGGGCCATTTTTCGGGACATTCAAGGATGTCGATTTCACCAGCGCGATCAGCCTCACGTTCTTAATCGCCTTAATCGTCGTACCGATTAACACCGTCTTTGGGGTTTGCGCCGCCTGGGCGATCGCCCGCAATCAGTTCTGGGGGCGATCGTTGGTATTGAGCTTACTCGATCTACCCTTTTCGATTTCCCCTGTGGTCGCCGGGGTGATGATGGTGTTGCTCTATGGCAATCGGGGCTGGTTTGGCAGTTGGTTCAACGCGATCGGGGTCAAAGTCATCTTCGGACTGCCCGGCATGGTGCTCGCCACCGCTTTTGTCACCCTTCCCTTCGTCGCCCGCGAAATCATCCCCGTCCTCGAAGAAGTCGGCCCGGAGCAAGAAGATGCGGCACGGACTTTGGGGGCCAACGACTGGCAACTCTTCTGGCATGTGACCCTGCCGAATATTCGCTGGGGGTTGCTCTACGGCGTGATTTTGACCAACGCGCGGGCCATGGGCGAATTTGGCGCAGTCTCCGTCGTCTCCGGCAACATCGCCCGCAAGACCCAGACCCTCTCACTGTTTGTCGAAGAAGCCTACAAGCAATATGCGATCACCGAGGCTTTTGCCGCCGCGACCTTACTGGCGTTGCTGGGACTCGTCACGTTGCTGCTCAAACTCTTCCTAGAACAGCAGTTGAATAAAAGTGAGTAAGCCAGCAATTCCAAGTTCAACAGACCACGCCGATCACCCACCCCGGAGTGAACTCCGAGGCTAATCGCGCAAGTCCATCAAAACGGACTAAACTGAGCAAAATCGTTCGACGCAACCCGTTTTAACGGGTTTTTGCTATTAGCCCTGAACTTGAGTTCAGGGTGGGGCGCGGAACAAACCGATCATCCACTCATATGTTCGTAACGGCGAGTGAGTTTGTAGTGAATTCAGCGAACCCCACCTAAACCCGTAGAAACCGAATCCCCACATACAGCGCCAGCACCACCAACTGTAACCCCATCGTCGGCAATCCATAATACAAAAACCGCTTAAACGAAATCGATCGGCCATATTGCTCCGCAATCCCCGCCGCCACGATATTCGCCGAAGCCCCGACCAGCGTCCCATTCCCGCCCAGCGTCGCCCCATACATCATCGCGTAGAACAACGGCATCACCACCGCTGGCAGCGCCACCGTTGCATTCGGCCCCAGCATTTCCGGCGTGACTAGCCCCACAGTCAGCAAATATTCCTGCAACAGCGGCACCATCGCCACCACCAACGGAATATTCGGCACCACACTCGACAGCAGCCCGATCGTGAACAGCAGCACGATCGCCCCCAAGGCGATATTTTGACCCAACACGATCGCCAGCGCCACCGACAACTGACTGATCACCCCCGTCTGCTGCAACCCGCCAATCAGCACAAAAATACTCATGAAAAACAGCAACGTACTCCAGTCCACATCGCGCAGAATATGGTTCACCGAGTCGATCTTGCCGTGATGGGCTAGCAGCAAACACAGTCCCGCCCCCAACAGCGCCGCCGTTGCTGGCGCGATCGGCACCGGCAACATCTCCCCCACCGCAAAACAAAACAACACCATCGCCACAATCACCGAACCCAACAGCAGCATCCTTGGATGATTAATTTGCGGGCGAGGTAAATGATCCAGATCCGCTAATTCCTTGCGCCAAATCTTCTTGAACAAGAATGGCAACGTCGCCACAATCACCGCCACCGCCACCGCCCCGCCCAAGCTCAGGGTGGTCAAATAATCCATGAAGCTCATGTTGATCGAGGTGCCCACAATAAACGTCGCCGGATCACCCACCAACGTCAACAGCCCCGAGCTATTCGCCACAAACACCAACAAAATCAGCAACGGCACACAGTCCACTTCCAGCTCTTCCGCCAAGGGCGGCAGCAGCGGCGCGAGCAGCATCACCGTCGTCGCATTCGGCAGCACCGCACAAATCGGGGTCGTCACCGCCACAATCCCCAGCAGCAAGCGCTTTCCCTGCCCCTTCGCCAAAATCACCATCTGCGTAGCCAGATATTCAAAGACTTTGGTCGGCTGAAACGCCCGCACCATAATCATCACACCCAAAAACAGGGCCAGGGTCGCATGACTTTTTGCGATGTAGCCGATCGCTTGATCCGGTGTCAGAATATTTAGCACCACCAGCAGCAACGCACCGAGCAGGGCCGCGATCGTCAAATGCACCCACTCCAACGCCACTAGCGCAATCACTGCCACAAACACGGTCAGCGCCACCGCTGCCTGCCAACTTTCGAGCATAAGCCTGAATCCGTGAAACACACCGTATTTTCCCCATCATACTTGGATCATTCCGGTGCTATAACATCAGGCACTTGAGTCGCCCAACTGCCCCACCCCCATGCAACAATCCTGGATCTTGCCCACGGCCCAACCGCCGACTGAGTTCTACCAAGCCGTCGCGACCCTCAGCGCCCCATTCAGCGGCAAATACATCGCCCAACTACTCTGGCAACGCGGCATTCGGGATTTGGCACAGCTCCCAGGATTTATCCATGCCGATCGCTACCAGCCCCACGCCCCTGCTGAATTTGGGGTCGAAATGCAGCAAGCCGTCGATCGGTTAATTCAAGCCCGCGATCGGGGTGAAAAAGTCGCGATCTGGGGTGATTTCGACGCAGACGGTGTAACCGCCACCGCAGTGCTGTGGGATGGTTTAGGCGAATTTTTTACCAAAACCCAAACTCTCACCTACTACATCCCCAACCGCTTCACCGAATCCCACGGTTTATCGATCGTTGGCCTCGATCAGCTTCACCAGCAGGGCATTACCCTGATTGTCACCTGCGACACGGGCAGCACCAACTTAGCTGAAATCGACTATGCCCAAAGCCTCGGCATCGACACGATCGTCACCGACCACCATACCCTCCCCGATACCCGTCCCCCCGTCGCCGCGATCGTCAATCCCCGCGCCCTCCCGATCGACCACCCGCTGAGCAGTCTGTCCGGCGTTGCCGTCGCCTTCAAGCTGGTGGAAGCCCTCTATGAAGCACTTCCCGAGGTTCCGACCCGCCCATTGAACCAACTACTCGATCTCGTCGCGATCGGCCTAATTGCCGACCTGGTCGAACTCAAAGGCGACTGCCGCCACCTCGCCCAGCAGGGCATCCAGCAATTGCAAACCCAATCAAATCCCGACACCGCCACCCGTCCCGGCATCGCCCGTTTGCTGGAATTGTGCAAAAAAACGGGCGATCGGCCCACGGACATTTCCTTCGGCCTCGGCCCCCGGATCAACGCTGTGAGCCGCATCCAAGGCGATGCCCACTTCTGCGTCGAGCTGCTCACCAGCCACGATCGCGATCGCTGCCACGAACTCGCCGAAGCCACCGAACTCGCCAATGCCCGCCGCAAAGCGCTCCAGCAGGACGTTTACCAGCAAGCCAAGGCTAAAGCCGACCAGCTCGACCAGTCCACCACCGATGTCCTCGTCCTCTGGGATGAACAGTGGCATCCCGGTGTTCTCGGTCTGGTCGCTAGCCAATTGGCCCAGGACTTTGGCCGCCCCGCAATTTTACTCAGCACCGCCGATGGCATGGCGCGCGGTTCCGCCCGATCGATTCGCCAGATCGACCTCTACCAATTGGTCAAATCCCAGGAGCATCTGTTGCATCGGTTCGGCGGCCATCCCTTTGCAGCAGGCTTGAGTTTGACCCTAGACAACCTCCCCATCTTTGTCGATGCGGTCAACCAGCGGATGCGGCAGCAAGTTACGCATGCCGATCGCGACACCGAAATTCTCACCGCTGATCTCATCGTCCCAGTCAGTGCCCTCGGCAAAGACCTGTTTCAGGAACTCAAACTGCTCGAACCCTGCGGCATGGGCAATCCGGCTCCCCGCCTCTGGATTCAGAACTGCCACTTCGATCGGGCTTGGCAACGCAACATCACCGACCTCAAAGGCCAAAAGCTCCGCTACATCAAAACCGACTTTGAACTGGTCGATGGCACCTCCGACAGCGGCTTCCCTGGTGTCTGGTGGGGCCACTACCGCGAAGAACTGCCCTCCGGCCCCTGCGATGCCCTGGTCGAACTGGATAACAACACCTACAAAAAACGCTACGAAGTCCGCCTACTGGCTGTCCGATCGAGCGCCCCCGCCACTCTCGAAACCAGCGCCAGCGACTGGCTCCTCGACTGGCGACAAGCGCCACCCGAACCCAAACCCAGCGGTGTCATCGTCCTCACCGAAGTCCCCGCCAGTTGGCAAGCCTTGCAGCGGATTTTCCGCCAAGTTCACCAGCAGGGCAAAACCCTGGCGATCGCCTACGGCAACAGCACCGCCACGACAACCGATCACCTTTGGCTCCAACTCCTCGGCATCGCCAAATACCTGGGCCGCACGGGCAACCACGTCCCCCGCCAAAAACTCCAGCAACAGCTCGGCATCAGCACCGCCAGCCTCAAAGCCGGATTCCAAGCGCTCCAAAGCCTCGGCTTCAAAGTCAAATCCCAAGACGACGGCTTCACGATCGACTTACCCAAACAATCGCCGTTTCCACCCACACAATACGCCGAAGCCAGCCAAACCTTCCAGCAAGCCCTCCAGGAAGAAGCCTTCCGCCGCAACTACTTCAGCCAGATTCCCTTTAGCTTGCTGCAAGCGATCGCCCAACAGATTAGCCGCGAAACCTAATTCGTGGGTGACGGAGATACTGTAGGACTCGGAGCAGCCGTAGGACTCGGAACAGCCGTAGGACTCGGAGCAGCCGTGGGACTTTCACTCGGCTTCGCACTTTGGCTAGGAGTCGGCTTCGGTGCAGGCGGCGGCATAAACACCACTTCACCTTCTGGGCTCTTGCCCTCGATCGCCCCCATCGCCAACAACTCCTGCCGCGCCCGCTCCTGGGTTTTCAGATTCTTCGTCAGCTGTGCCTGGGCAAACACCGAACTCCACGCCCAGAACCGCACCACGCCACTGTTCGGATCAGACTGCAAAAATGCACTGGTGCGCTGAAAATTCTTCGCTTCTTCCCACCAACCTGGGTCAGGCGACTGCTTCGACCATTCTGCCGCCATCGCATAGGACTGTGCCGCCCCCGCCGAATCCCCAATCAGCAATAGCTGATCCAACGCTTTCAATGCCCACAAACTCGCCGCATCCGGACTTTTCTTCGGATCGATCGCCGCAATTCCCCGATCGAGCAACCGGATCGACTCCTCCGGCATCCCCAAGTCATAAGACAACGTACCCACACCGAACACATAGGTTTCGACAAACCGGGGATCGCGCTGGGTAATCAGCTCAAAATAGTCCGGCGCAGCCCCATAGCCCGCTACCGATCGCACCTCGGTATCGCCGATATACTGCAAGAACCGCAGAAACACCCCATCCGCAATCAAATTATTAAACCCAAAGCCTTGAGTCGGCAGTCGCCGCAGGGACTTCATGTAGATCGTCTCCTGCTGATCCTGCTGTTGTGGTAGTAGCGCCGTCGCCCGTTGATGCACCAACCGTTGCTGCTGCATCAGCACCAGTCCCGTCAGCGCACCGATCGCCAACAAACTCGCCGCGACCACCCGCAGCCCTCGCTCAATTCCATCCTGGGAAACAATCCGGAAAACCATATTGCCCGTAGAGATATCTATGCAACCCTATTGTTGGCGAATTTCCGCCGATCGGCGCATCAATCTCAGAAAATCACCCCAAGCCCCTGGCTAAATCCTTGGCGACTTCGCTACAGTGGCTTTAGTCATCAGCTCCGTAAACTCCCCCACAAATCCCCTGAATCTACGGCATAATCATTGAACAATACTTCAGTCATCTCAGCCTTGATCATCTCAGTCGCAATCACCGAAGCCACAATTACCTGAGCAGCCCCATTACGTAAGCCTGAATTGGCACGCCGCCTCAACATCTGTTTTCCGTTCTTTTTCTACGTCACCCAGATACTTGCTATGACCCCGAGCCAGCCGCGCTTTCTACCCAGTCCAAACCGCCTTTGGGTCACTACGGGCCTCCTCCTCGGTGGTGTGATGCTGAGTTTTGCCAGTCACAGCGCCCCCGCCCAGGCCCAAGCCGCGAGTCTGCGCCCCATCCCCACACCCGGCGGCATGAAAGACACGCCAAAGGCGATCGTTGATGAAGCCTGGCAGATCGTCAACCGCGAGTATGTTGACTCCGCCGTCGTCGCCCAAAAGTGGCAACCCATTCGCAAACAACTCCTCAGCCGCAATTACGCCAGTAAAGAGCAGGCTTACGCGGCGCTCCGCGAAGCCTTCAAAACCTTTGACGACGTTTATACGCGGTTCATGGATCCGCAGCAGTTTAACGCCCTCAACGATCAAACCCAAGGTGAACTCTCCGGTGTCGGCATTCAGCTCGATCTACCCGACAGCACTAAAATTCTCACCGTTGATAACACTGTCCCCGAATCACCCGCCTTCAAAGCCGGAATCCAAGTGGGCGATCAGATTCTCGCAATCAACGGGAAGTCCACCAAAGACATGACCATCGCTGATGCCGCTGGCTTAATTCGCGGCGATGTCGACACCAAGGTTGTGCTCCGGATTCGGCGGACGGGCACGGGGGACTTTAACCAGCCGATCACCCGCGCCAAAATCGAACTTCAGACCGTGCGCTACAGCCTGCGCGAAGAAGGCAACAAACGGATTGGCTACATCCGCCTCGGTGATTTCAGCAGCCATGCCGATCGGCAAATGGAGCGGGCGATCAAAGCCCTCACTGAGCAAAAAGCCGATGCCTTTGTGCTCGACCTGCGCAACAATCCCGGTGGCCTGCTTGACCAGAGCCTCAGCATCAGCCAAATGTGGCTGGAAAAAGGCGACATCGTCAAGACCACCGATCGCACCAATATTGTCGAAATCATCGATCGCGGCGGCATGGTCAAGACCGTTGACCCCAGCGGCCAAACCCGCCTCGTCAATCGCCAAGGCTTTTACCAAGAAGTTGTCCCCAATCGCCCTGTTTTGAGTAAGCTGCCCCTGGCCGTCATCGTCGATAGCAACTCCGCCAGCTCCGCCGAAATTCTCACGGGCGCACTTCAGGACAACAAGCGCGCCACGATCGTCGGCACCACCACCTTCGGCAAGGCTTTAGTGCAATCGGTGCATCCCCTAGCCTCAGACAGTTCGGGCCTCGCCGTGACGATCGCCCATTACTACACTCCCAACGGCACCGACATCAGCAAAAAGGGCATCAAGCCCGATATCACCATTGAACTCAAGGAAGCCGATGTCGAAACGCTGTCCAAAAATCCCAAACTCCTCGGCACCATGAGCGATCCCCAGTATGCCAAAGCCGTAGCGGCCCTTGGCGGCACCACGATCGCCGAAGCGGGCACCAAAACCAGCATGACCCCAACCAAATAGCCTAACCTAACCCAAATCCGCTATCCCCGCCAATTCTCGGGGATAGATCAGCCAGGCTTTTTGCATCGGCTGACTTAAAGTTTTGACCAAAGGCGACAACTCACTAATATCTTGTAATCCATGGGGCATCTGCAAATCAATGCCCCGCTGGTACAGCGTATAGCCCCGACTCAGCGCCAACCGTAGCCCCACATAATAGTCCGGCTCCAACCCCGCCTGCCGCGATCGCTGTTGCACTTCCTGCAAAATCTGTTGCTGCTCATCCCCCGATCGTGCGGTCAGATCCAGGGTTTTCAGCATATCCCGATCGCGGTAGCGCCGACAGAGATCCGCCAGAATCGGATCGTCTCCCTGCTGCCAACGGCCCAGATGGTACATAAACATATCGTCATCTGCTGCCAAATAATCCGCCAGCGCCAAGTTCTGCATCCCCAAGAGCCAAGCCGCCATCACCGCATCCGCCACCAGTTGGCCTTGCTTCAGCAATTCCCTCGCCCGCGCAAAAGCACGCTCCAGCACCACCGTCGCCGCCAGATTCTTCGCATGGTTATAAATCTGGGCATACATAAAGTAGCGCACGATCAAATAATGCTCGATCGCTGCCAGCCCCTTCTTCGCCACCACCAACTGCTGACTCACCGGGTCGTAGCGCAGCGCCAAAATAATTCGATCGAGATCCAGCTTGCCATAGGAAGCCCCGGTAAAGTAGCTATCCCGCATCAAATAGTCCAACCGATCGCAGTCCAACTGACTCGATACCAACTGCGACACCAACGGCACCGGAAACTGCTTCAAAAACACCTGCTCAATCTGCCCCGCCAACGCGGAATCAAAGCCGTCTAACAATTGCCGTACTGGCGCTGACTCCCGCAGAATTTTCCTTGTCCAACGCTCATGGTGCCCCCCAAAGATTTCCTCCGCTGTATGGCTAAACGGCCCATGGCCCACATCGTGCAACAGCGCCGCACAAAGCACCACCACCCGGTAAGGCTGTAACTGTGGATAGTCCACCGCCAATCGATCGAAGGCCCGCCGCGCGATCGCCATCACCCCGAGCGAATGGGTAAACCGCGAAGTCTCCGCCCCATGAAACGTCAAATTCGCTGGCCCCAACTGCCGAATCCGCCGCAACCGCTGCAATGCTGGCGTATCAATTAACCGAATCAGCAAGGCTTCCACCGGATCCCCGTGACTCAGCGTAATCGCTCCATGCAACGGGTCGTGATAGGTTCGTTCAGTCGCCACAGCCCGATTCTCCTGAATATCCAACGATCGCCTTCCATCCTAGTCGAAGAAATCCTAAGAAGAATCCAATAACGCAGTGGTGTTCAGCGGTCATAGACAGTATTATTTAGCAGTCGTGGTTCAAGAGGGTGAACGAATTCAGGGCTTCACTGACATTGAAATCAAACCTCTCATCGGATCCACTCCCCCAACAATTAGATCAAGGGAACATTATGGAACCTGAATTAAAAGAGAAAACCGTGGCCGACAGCGCCTCGAAGATCAACACTGAACTCGGTGGCAGCCTTGCCCAGTTCTCTGGCTCTGATGACACCACCGAGCAGTTGAAAGCCTACGCAACCAAAGCCCTAGATTCGTTAGGCAACCTGGACAACATCCTAGGTAACTTTTTCAACGAATACAAGCGGCCCATCAAAATTGCTGGGATCGCCATTGGTGCAGGGGTTGGGGTCAAACTGACACTGGCTCTGCTGGCTTCTTTGAATGAAATTCCACTAATCCAGCCGGGCCTTGAACTCATTGGCCTGTTCTACTCGCTGTGGTTTGCCTACCGCTATATTCTCAAAGCCGACAACCGCCAAGAGTTATCTGAGCTATACGACGGTCTGAAAAATCAAGTACTCGGCAAAAAGTAAATCACGGCACTTGAGCCATTTATCTAATCACCAAATCGCCCAAGCCTTAACGGTTTGGGCGATTTTTTAGCTGTATTTTGTAGTTGGGCTGATAAATGCCCACCCGCACTTCACTCCCCCCATTTCACCCATGCCCATCCCGCGCATCGTCGCCCATCGCGGTAACACCCGAGGCCCAAACATCGCTGCCCCCGAAAATACCCTCGCCGCCTTTGAACAAGCCATCCAAGTCGGTGCAGACATGATCGAAACCGACATCCGCATCACCCAAGACCAAATCCCAATTCTTCACCACGACCCCAGCCTCAACGGTCAACCCATCACGCAGCTTCGCTACGCCGAAATCCTTGCTGCTAGCCACACCGATCGCCCCAATTGTCACATCCCCACCCTTACCGAAGCCCTAAAATATTGCGGCGATCGCATCGCCCTCGACCTCGAAATCAAACACCCCGGCCATGAACAACTGATTATCGGCCACATTCTCCAGCACTACCCGATCACCCAATTCGTCATCACCAGTTTCGAACCCCGCGTTCTCCGTCGCATCCGACAACTTAATCCTCACATCACAATCGGCCTCCTCCTTAAACCCCAACTCCAACACCAACTTTTCCCCTGCCGCCTTAAACACACGATCGCGCAATTTCAGCCCAACTTCCTCGCCCCCCACTACACCCTCCTCAAAACGCCATGGCTAACTCAAATTAATCCCCGATCGATCCCCTACTGGCCCTGGACAGTGAACGATCCGAAGCTCACCCAGCAACTCCAGCAGAATCCCCAAATTACCAACATCATCACTGACTACACCACATACTCAGCGAGATAAGACATCAGTCACCAAAAAAGCCTTCAACATTCTTATGTTGAAGGCTTTCAGTTAAAAATGAACCTGGCATCGAGCTATTTTGACAAGGAGCTACCCCCTCACTATCGTCGCCGCAGGTGCGTTTCACCACTCAGTTCGAGATGGATGA
>JBJORF010000030.1:0-41909 GCA_046049545.1 Cyanobacteriota bacterium
GATAGGAAGAAAATCAGAATAGTAGCAACGAGAACTTTAAATCATTGAACAAGATTCCGTTATTGATTCACAGGAATCTACTATTTCCGATAAAGTTTATTGTTTAGACTTGAACTTTCATATGTCACTGAGTGTCGATTTCCCATCTAATTAAAGCAGCTTGAATCGCTTCTTCTCTACTGCTATTAGGAGATCTCCCTAACTCATAAGAAATCAGTCGTTCAGCTTGCTCAAGATCACCCATGCACTTTCGAATAAGGCGCTGAAACAATGATTCCTCCACTGTCGGCTTTAGATTGATCTGTGCCCTTAATACTGTTTGTTCCCAGTCTGTTATTTCTAAATTCTCTGTCGCCTGCAATCTATTATGTGGATTCTGCTTTGACTCTAAATCTAACTTTTTCGGAGGAATCTCTGGCTTGTCGACTAGCTTTTTACATATTAACAGTAAAATATCTTCAACTAAATAATCAGAAGACCTAAATCCCCAAATACTAGATGATAATTGCCATGATGAGATGCTGCGGTGATTGTCATTTTTAATGGACTTTCTGCTAATCCCGCTCATTTCATTGTCATTTATTTTGATGTCAAACGCTTCTTCCAGTTCCTGCATTACTTCAACGATATCTAATTCGTCAGCGTTTAAATCTTCTGACAGGTAGCTGTCTAAGGTGATTAGATCTACGCCTACTTGCAAAACTTCACTCATGACTTCTTGAAGCATTGCAAATATGCTATCTTGATGTTTATTTCTACAGTTTTCCATGGCTGCTGTCTCAATTTTGTGCCTTAAAGAGCCTATATTACAAGGTGTATTTTCTGATGTCATCCGCTGTGGGTACATCACTTTCTGTGAGTGTTATTAGGTCTTGCTTGGAAAAATTTGTCAGTGCCGCCAGTCGATTGCACTGGAGGGCAATACAGCGATCAAAAACATTTCTAATGAATCGACCATTTCCAAGTTTGCCAATTTGTGATGCAAATTCATTGGCCAACTGCTCAACAAACACCAGTACTTCTGCTGAAATTTTGTACCCACAATGCTCACAGCGAGTTTTGAAAATCTCGACTAATTCAGCAGGGGAGTAGTCAGCGAAATGAATCGACCGAGAGAACCGAGACTTTAATCCAGGATTAGATTCGATGAATCGGGTCATTTCATTTTTGTAGCCAGCGACGATGACAACAAGATCATCAGCATGGTCAACCATTAGGCGCAGTAGTGTGTTGATCGCTTCTTCACCAAACGGATCTTTTTGCTCTGACGGCACCAATGAGTAGGCTTCATCAATAAACAGTACGCCACCCAAAGCTGATTCAACCACCGCCGTGGTTTTTGGCGCAGTTTGGCCGATATATCCCGCAACTAACTGCGTCCGATCGACTTCCACAAAGTGGCCTTTGGACAAAACCCCAAGCTGGCTGTAGATTTTTCCTAATAACCTTGCAACAGTTGTTTTACCCGTGCCTGGATTGCCAGTTAGAACGAGGTGCCGTGTAATACTTGGTGCTTTTAGTCCAGCCCGAGCTTGCATTTGCGAAACTTTGGCAATGTTGACCAACTCTTGGACGGTGGACTTGACTTCTTCTAGCCCAGTCAGTGTATGTAGTTCTTGAAGTTGCCCTTCTAAAGAGTGAGGTTGAGTCGATTTCGTGGGAGTCGATTGAACTTGTGGTTGTTGGGGCAGGGTATGTTTGAGCAGCGGTTGAGGTGGTTGATTCGATACTGGTTTGTTGGGACTGTCTGAGGTTGAATTCAAAATTTGATAAACGGCCTTAGCCCATTTGCTGTCTAGTTGACGAAATTCTGGCAGAAACTTCTTGGCTTCGATGATTGCTTGAATTTCTGAAGGTGCTGTTCCGTAGCGATAGCAGTGGCGCTTCAGATTGGGCTTCGTTCTTTCAAGAAATTCTTCGGCATCAACTGTGCTAGTCCAGAGCGCCCATGTATAGGTGTCACCAGATTGATAAACACTGAATGACGGATAGCCCCATGTGCCTTGATATATCCCGCCCTCACTGTCTTCTTGGAGATGACTACAGCCGACTTCCCATTCTAGCTTCTGTAAGCGCTGCTGAATTGAGTGCTGATGTGTATTATCCATACTGTGGGGGTGGGTAGAGGATGGTTGGTTATTAAGTGTATTTAATTCATGCTGAATTTCAATCGATCGCCACTGTGCTTCTTCTGCATCTTCGATTTCATACCAATTACTCAATGAGATCCCGTGGCGGGCGCGGCAGATACTGTTGAGCAGAATGAGTCCGCCAAGAATCGGTAATGCGTTCATCATAAACAGCCCAAACTTCATACTGCCAAATCCGACCCATGCGGCGGTGGCGCTTGTCTGAGCCGCACCGGATAGAGTCCCAATTGCTGTACCTGTTTTGGCAACACCGATCGCGCCAGCAGTAGCGTTGATGATCATACTGCTTCCCAATAAGGCAGTCCCAATGCTGATGTTCGCTTTCTGACCCATAAATTACGTCAATGATCAGGATAAGGGCTAGATCATTGCTATATTCTGATGGTACCCACTTCTGATGACATTGTCTACGGAGTTATGGGTTTGTTGTGATTGGGAATGGGTGAACGATCGTGGGTGATCAGAAAAAGTCGAATGATGATGCGGCGGGACGATTAGTCTGGAATCATTCGACGCATTTGCCGGGGTTGATCGCGATCCTGAAAGCCCTGACGCAGGTGCCTGGGGTGAGCACGATTACGCCTGCGGTGATTGGCCGCACGAAGTCCCATATGCCAAATCTGAAAATTAAAATTTCGGCGGAGATTCGCGGTGGATATAAGTTGATCGCGCGGAAGGGCAAGATGTTTCAGGAGGTTTTTGTGCTGACGGAGTTGAGTCGGGAGGCGTTGTTGGTCGCGATCGAACGGCTGGTTTCGTAGGTTATGGGGTGCCGAGTTGGCGCGCGGTAATTTGGCTCGGAATTGGGTTGGGCGATTCTATTAGTAGTTTGTGGGGCGATCGGCTGATTTGGTTGGTGTAGCTGGGGTGGAGATAGCGGTGATAGCGTGCATCTTGCAGCAGATGACGCTGAAAAAAAGCCGTAGCCAGGGTTTGGGGATATTGATAAAATAATTGCGTGGCGCTGGGTTCGACGAGTTCGGCGCTGTGGGCGAGGTTGCGACTGATGACGCTGTAGGTACGATCGGGGGACATGGCCTGAAGCGCAGGAAGATGTTCTTGGATGGTGGGGGTGAAGGGGTCGCTGTCGGTGGTGTGCCAAAGGGTAGCTTGCTCAATTTGTGCGAGTCCTTTCGGCCCGTAGAGACTATACCCCATGGGCATGAGCAGATAGAGCGATTGGATACGATCGTCTTTTAAGGCGATTTGATTATCCAGCGACAATTCGAGGGCGCGGCATTGGTAGACGAGGGAAAAGTTGAGGAATTTGGATTGGGTGGCGCAGGCTTTTTCGAGATGGACGCGATCGAATTGTGCGCCGGCTAGACTTAAGGCGGTCACGGCACCGAAGGAATAGGAGAATATGCCAACTTTTATGGTGTTGAGGTTGAATTCTGGCCGCTTTTGTAATTCGTCGAGCATGAAGGAAATGTCACGGGGCCGCTCATAATACTCGCTGAGCAGAAAGTTACCTGCGTTGGTGGGCACTGTGCCCATGAAGAAAGCCTGTTGGTGTTGGTAATTACTGCCAATGTGATCAGGAATGGCAACGGCAATACCGTGGGAGGCGAAATGTTTACCCAGAAAGTTCATTTGATCGGGTTTGACACCAACTCCATTGGAAACAACGACCAGTGGAATCGGCGATCGATGGTTGGTATTGGGCACAAAAAGTTTGACCGGAAGGGGCCGATCGCGCTGGGTGTCATGCAGTTGGAGATTGTGCTGGGCGATCGTAAATTGCCCTGGAGCCTGGATGTCAGGGAGATTGGAATGGGCAACAAATTGAGTTTGGGGCTGGGCTTGAATATTTTCGAGGCGGGCGATCGTGGATTGGAGGTGGGCGGTGCGGTGGAGATGCTGTTTGAAAAGTTTGAGCACGGCGGGGCCGTTGATTTGGACTTGGGTGGGGAAGTGGCGCAGGAAACTGAGAATGCTGAGGCGATCGTCAGAGGCTTCGGCTTGCACCATGGCGGCGCGAATGCCGTGGAAGCCGTTGATGTTGCCGTCGAGTTGCAGCATTTCGCCGAGGTCGCGGATGAGCGATTCCCCGGTGGGTGAATTGAGAAAGCGGGAAAGGTAGACGTAGCTTTTTTGGTCGGAGAGGGACATGGCCTCGCGCAGTTGATCATATTGCTGCGGAGAGAGCCGAAATTCGAGCATTTTCCGGGCTTCGGCTTTTTGCTCGGGGGTGAGTTTGCTGGTGATGAAGCGGATTTCGGAATTTTCGGTGCCGGTTTTGGCGAAGTCTTCGAGGGCTGCGATCGAGACGGGAAATTGGAAGGAGCCGTAGTTGAGATAGACTCTTTCAGCGGCGATCGTGGGTTTCGGCGTAAGGCCAAGGGAGAGGACGATGCTGCTGAGGGTAAGGAGAGTTTGAATAAAAGTAGAGCGCATAGTATCAGGCTTGATAGGGCATTCGAATAGCTTGGCGATCAGGGTGCCCACTTGCGGGAACGATCGCGCAGGGGCAGTTGAATAATATATCTGACCTACGGCAGTCTCAACAATGGACTGCCGTAGTGGTTAGGCTCTACTCATTGTCAACATCGAATAGCTTCTGTTCCATTGCGTCAGCCGTTTCTGCGACCCAAGATGCAACTTGTCTCAAATCATCTGGACTCATCTCAGCATCCACTTTGGCAACAAATCCGATATCGATATGGTCATCATGTTTCCAGGTTGTCCAGCTCCCGATATGTTTTGTGTTGGAATTTTGGAGCAATTGTTTTTTGATATCTAAGGGCACACTGGCACCTGCGTAGGGCATGCCGATCGAATAAATTCGGCGGATTTTCGTCGATGAATTGCGAAGTGAGTCTGTGGATGAGTTGATGATCACAACTGCTTTGCGTCCGTTGTTGAGGGTGTAATGGAGGCGGAAATTGCCGCCTTCTGTGATTGAGTAATTGAGCTTGGCTCGATCAAGGCTAGCTTTTAGGGTTTGGTCGGCTGCTGAATTGGCTTGAGCGGGTAATGCTACTGCTGTTGTCGTTAAAGCGATCGCGACGCAGGTTGCATTGATGAAATTTCGAATCGCAGACATGGTGTTTTCTCCTGAGTGAATTTCTGAGCTGGATGGATGTTGACGAAGAAAATCACTTCTCATCTGCTAAATTCATTTCTCTCTCTAGTTCATCGGCTGCAACTGAGACTTCGTTGATCACTAATTGAAGCTCTTTTGCGTTGAGGTTGGAATTCACCTTGGCAACATAAACTAGAGCGTCAGAGGCTGTGGCTTCCCATCCGCCGATTACGTTCCTATCTGATCGCAAGAGAGCGTAATCGAGTGCTTTATCATTGATTTGAGCACTGGTTGGAAAGGCGTAAATCTTGCGGCTTGAGGAATTTGGGAGTTTGTCTACGGCGGAGTTGATGTAGACGGTTTGCTTGCGGGAGACATCTAAAAAAGTCATGACAACTTTGAAATTGTCATTGTCGAGAACTGTATATTTAAGATTCGCCTTCTCAAGAGCGGCTTTGACGACGGGATCGGGTGCTGCTTGAGCGGTTTGGGGCATGGTGAAGTGGCTGGTGATCGCGGCACCGATCGAGACTAGAAATAGCGATACGAATTTGAACCGTTGCATATATAACTCCTATGGGAACGAATTTAATCAGGATTATGGACGGCAGCCGGAGATCTGCCACATAACCTCACCGATCGGGGTTTCCCGATGGCCGGGACGATCGGTATACCAATCCCGGGATCCAAGCCCAGAAATAAATACATATTTCGGAGCATTGCCAGTTTCGGGATTATTGGCCTGCTGGAGGTTGGCATTGAAGAAGACGGGCTTCAGGTCGGCATCGGTGTCATCCTCAACGGACTTGGCTAAGTCCTGCATATAGTAGCTGCCATAGCCCTGCGATCGGCCAAGATGGTAGCTTCCCAAGGAACCCCGGTCGCGATGCTGAATCGTCAAAGCGATAATTTCTGTGGCAATCCGGCGCTTTTCGATCGAGTTGAATTGCAGCTCAAAGGCGGGTTTGCCGATCGCTGTGTAAGTGGCTCGATCGAGCGGACATTGCGTTTTCGGTTTGCTGGCTTGGGCGTTGGGGGTGAGACTAATGAGGGCGATCGCGAGTGGGAAGAGCGATCGGATGTATCGTTTGAATTTCATGGTGATTTGTAGGTTAGTTACAGGTTATTCGCTGAGTCGTTGAGCAAGTTGATCATTAAGCCAAAGTTGGTCGATCGATTACCAGAGATTTGTTTGGCTAGATATTTGTTTGGCGGGGAGGCATTATGGTGCTCCCGGCCAGATCCTGCAGGTGTCCTTCATGGTTGGTTATTGGGGTGGGGGGAGGACATTATTGAATTTAGCTAAGGTGTAATCGCAGGAGTCCTGGGAAGCCCTCGGGATAATCTTTTGAATTGTGGGCGGGGTTTTCTGTGATTGTTGGGCGAGTTCGATCGCCACTGACTTGTACCCCGCCGCCGCCAACCCACTCACGCGCTGATCCGTCAAGGTCAAGTTACTTGAACAAAAGCTACCGCCCGCCTTCATTGCCGCTTTGTAATGCCCGATCGCGGCTTGGGGACTGTGAAGATGTAGCAGCTTAATATCACCAAGTACCATCTCAAAGTAGCCCGCTTCGCCAACTTGTTTAAGTGCAGTATTGGCCTGGTCAAGTGCAACTCTGGTATTGCCTAAGTTCAACTCCATCGAGATCAGCATCGCCCATATCTGGCCATCTTTGGGCATGACTTTGACCGCTGTTTTGAGCCGATCATGCCAAGCTGACCAGGCTTTGGGATCAGCGCCGTTCAATAGGTTATAGGTGTACAGTGCCTGTTCCATGTTGATATACAGCAGCGGTTCATTGGGGATGGCTGCAACGGCGCGATCGACAACTCGGAGAAACCCTGCTGCACTATCTTGGAGCATGGCAAGTTGCACATAGTGGTTAAGGTGTTCGGGATTTTTCTGGATTAGATTTTCGTAGATTTGATTGATTTCTGACTGCCGCTTTTGGCGTTGCAGATAAGTGCCATATTGGCGAGCGGCGATCGGATGGGTTGGATCCTGCTGAATGATTTGTTGATATTGTTGCTCACGGATTGGCGGTAGTTTAGCCGCTGTGGTTTCTAAATCATGGAGCCAGAGTAATTGAATAAAGGTGCTTTTAGGATATTGCTTGGCCAACTGTGCAATCGCTTTCTTAGCGATTGCCGGATCATTTGTTTGATCAACAAAGAGTGACAATTCACTGGAGAGACTGGAGGCTTGATTGCTGCGGTTCTTGTCGCGGGATGCGAGGATTTGGGCTTCGCGGCGGAGAAAGTCGTCGATCGATGTCACCTTCGCCATTTGCGTAATCGGTGACAGTTCAAAAAACATCGTCTGAGCTTGGGCAGAATAGCTCATGCAGAGGAGGACTGTGGTAAGGCCGATCGTAATGATAGAGCGAGATTTCATTTTTAAGATAACAAGATAAAATAGCCAATTTGTCTTGATGTGCCCCCAGCGTTAGGGTGAGCGGGGGCACAGGATTGAGCGATTAGTCCTTCATCGGGCAGTGAAATTCGGCAATGACTTGATTGTCTTTTTCGCGTGTCAATTGCATCGGTGAATTACTAATGAACTTCAAATGTTTCTCTAGCCGTTCTCCCTCTTGGCCGATGTACCACCAGTGGGGTTTATCGCGCAGTGAAGTCAGTCGTTCATAGGCTTTGTGGAGTGCCCGACATTGTGCGAAATTCTTCGTTTTTCCGCGTTTCAGAAATGTTTTTAAGTCAGTTTTATACTGCCCACAGAGTCCACCATGAATAATTGGTTCTAGTTCGCCCATGCCACCGATCGCTTCGCCTTTAGCGCCACTGCAATGCTTATCCAGAATGTCATAAAATTCACTTACACCCCCCTGCGGCGTGCTTTGTGATGTGCCGTCTTGTGCAGGAAAAAACTGGTCAAAGGCATTGTTGAACTGGGCGGCACGTTCGTTCCATTTTGTGGCCGCTGATTCCCGGAGGAATGGGGTGATCCAGCCTTCCCGTGGTTGTTGTGGCTTCGGGCCACGATCGGGAGTTTGCGCTGTGACTGGCATTTGCAATGCTCCATGGGTGAGCAATACTGTTGCCGCGATCGTCAGTTGCTTTTTCATGATGATGATTCTGTTAGCGTTACTGAAATAGGACTTAGATGTATTCTTTGGGCCTATCCTTATCCATATACCTAGATTTCCCCGGTATCCCGGATGGAGACTCGGCAAAAAGTCACAAGAAAGTCACTTTTTGCCAAAGCCTCATTATTTAGCCAGAAGGATTTGAGTGATCCTGGTCGGGTTACTTCAACTTCGCCAAGTTATCCTTGGGAGCGCGGAATTCGGGTTCAGCTTTTACCGCTGCTTCGAATTGCTGTTTGGCTTCCGCTTTCTTGCCTTGGGATTGGTAAATTTCCCCCAAGAGATTGTGCGCTAGAGCATGATAGGCAATTTCATTGCCTTCAAGCGTACTTAATTGCAGGCCACGCTGTTTTCTAATTACATTTTGCAATCGCTTGGTTGCTTCAACGGACTTGCCACTTTTCCAAGCGATACGTCCTAAATGCCAATCCATAATGTGGTTAGCATATTCCTCAGCCTGTTCCGATGATCGACCGAAAAGAGGAATTTGGCTGTATTCACCGAGTAATTGATAGAAGGTTTCAGCTTGTCTTAAATTGCCCAAATTCTCATGGGATTCAGCGATATACCAGGGCATATATGTTGCCTCAATGTATTCAAACTGCATCAGCTCAGTACCATTATCTGGCAATAGCTTTGGCCCAATTTTGGTGATTTCAGCATATTGCTTTTGGCGAATCATGAGGCCGAGGAGCATCCGCCGCAACGCAATGTCTTTGCTGGACTGTGCGATCGGGGTAATTGCGGCAATCATTTCTTTGCCAAAGCGCTGATTCATTTCGGGATTGAAGCCGATCGCGCCAAGATCGCTAACGCATTCTTCGCCACCTTTTAGAGTAAGAGACTGAAGCATTAAGTTCAGCATTGCCCGCTGTTGTTCGGGTGTTTTCAGTCCCTCAAAGCGTTCGGTCATGTTGCCCCAGCATAGCGCGGTTTTAGCTTGCACGACTTTTTGGTAGTGCCTGATCGCGGAGTCAACTTCACCCGCGACGAGATAAGCATCCCCGATTAAATAATTTAGCCTTGCTGCTTCCGCGCCTTTGGCAAAGCCAGCTTGAAGTATCGGCAGCGCTTTCTTGGGGGTTTTAGCTTTTTGGTGAAGATCTTTGTATAGTTCGTAGAGCGGACTGCTTTGGGGATTCTGTTTGATTTCGGCTTCGACTTGCTGGATCGCGATCGCGACGGTTTTGGGATAATCGGGTGATTCGGAATCCGCTGTATTCAGTAGTTGCTCAGAAAAACCGTTGGCAATTTCGGGATTGTTTGGCACTTTAGCGACGGCGGCTTGCCATTGCTTGAGAATTGCGGGTGCTTGCGGTGTCAGGCGGGCGCGTTCCAGATAGAGCTGAGCATAATTTGGATGCTGGGCGATTTGCCGATCGTACAGTCCCTGTAATTTAGTGAGTAGGGGCGTGGGGATAGAGCCAGCATATTTTTGCAGGATGGTATTACTGTAAAATCCCAGCAAACCTGGATGGTTAGGATGCTTGCCCATGAACGAATCGTAGACCTGCTCAATCTGTCGATCGTCGGTCATCTCACTCGTTACTGATGCGGCATAAAGCGTCGCGATCGCGCCACTCTGGGGATACTTTTGCATGAGTTCGCCGAAGTAGCTAATACTTGCTTTGGAGGGAGTGCCAGCATCGTCGGGAATAGCACTGCTTTCCAGCGCGACGACCTGTAGTTCACGCACAGGCCGTAAAAGTTTTTCGTGACGTTCTATGGATGGCTTGCGTTTGAGCCATGTTGCTTCATTTTGAACGATTTGATCGATGGTAAGATTAGAGCTGTCGTCAGGGATGAGTTTGGGCGCAGTGAGCCGATCGGAATTCGCCGCGATCGTGGTAGCGGGTTTGGCGAGGCTAATGCTGGGGGCGATCGTGATGGTCAAACCCAGAGAAAGCGCGAGGAACAGTAAGTTACGGTATTGCATCGGTTAATAATCTAGTGTGAAAGTACGAGATAAAGCTCGCCCGATTAGGTAGAGCATCCCTAATGTTTAGGCTGCCCACGTAAAAAGCAAAATTCCAACAAAAAAGTCACTTGTTGCTCATCACAGTGCGCCAACGGCTTCAGGAGTAGTTTTGCCTCAGGTTTTTTGCTCCAGTGCTTTCAAGGCAGCGCTGCTGCGATCGATGCCCGCTTTCCACTGCTGCGCTTTTGACAATTCGTAGGCTTTTTGCAGATCGGCTTTGGCACCTGCATTATCTGTGAGGACACGCGCCTTGAAAATGCCTTGATAAAGGTAGGCTTCGGGTAAGTTTGGTTGGGCTTTGATTGTTGCAGCAAAACCCCTCAGCGCTGCTTTCTTGAGTAATTCTTTTTTCTGAGCGTCAATCTTCGGACTACGAATAATCAGTTCAATAGCGCGCGATCGATTGATAAAGCTAGCGGCAGTCTTATGGTAGGTATCTGCCGCATCCATCACTTTCTCGGCAGTAGCGAAGGCTTGCTGATTTTTTCCATAATCGGCGATCGTCAATAAAATGCTGGCTGCCCTTTGAGAATTATCAACGATCGCTTCCTTGTACTCCCTCGCCTCAGCGCTGGAATCGCCCGTTTTCTTTTTCGCGGCTTCTAGTGCTCGCAATGCCTTTAATCTGGCTTCATTATATTCGTTGAGAGCGCCGGAAAGGTCTTGCAGGTACTCTTCTTTGATCCGGCCCATCTCACCGTAAGAATCTGGGTTATTAGGATACTTCTCACGACGGGCTTTCACGAGTTTTATCGCTTCTTCAATCTTGCCCTCTGTTAACGCAATGGAGACCAGATTCGCAGTTATGGATCCCGATGCGGATTCTTCGTATCCATCTGGGAGTCCAGCCGCATCAGCATCAGTTTTTGCCTGTTCCACAAGTCGATCTAACTCAGTTTCACCCATCGCGCTGTCGATCGGCATCCCCGCCATCACCACCAGCAAACTCAACCCAACCAATAGACGCTTCACCATAATTCGCTCCATTTCATAATGAGTTATTGTAACGATCGGTCCGAAATCGGCTCGACTCCGCAGTGGCATCGCCTAAATTAGCCTTAACCAGAGAAAACCTCGATATCCTTATCCACTTACCAGAGTTCCCGATTGATCCCGGATGATAACTCGGCAAAAACCACAAAAACGCTACTTCTTCACGAGATCTTGATTAATTAACTTGAAGAATCGCTGATACTCTTAACACGTTGTCGCACCCCTGACGAGACTTTTAGCGATTAGGCTCAGTTGGGTGCAACAAAGTCACGCCCAACATTAACCGCCTAAAACATCGACGAGAGCACAAAACACAGATAAGCGCCGGGGGTATTCGACCTGAACACCCAGTTTAGCGGCTCTATTCGCATAACCTCGCCGCAAAAAGTCACAAAAAAGTCACAGGTTTTGTGACTTTCCTGCATAACTTGGCGTAAGATAGCCTTGCAAACCAGAAACCATTGAAAGCTACGAGTCAGGGCATGGATCTAGCGCACGCGATCGATCAGAGCAATCGACTGCTCCTGCGGAGTCGGCAGCGGGCGCTTTCCCCGATCGAAGTCACTGTACTCAAGGCGATCTGGCTTGATCTGGCCTACCAAGATGCCAGCAAAAATTCCAATTACGAAGTTGCAACGATTAAGAATGCGGCCTCAAAACTGCTGCAAGATCTCTCCAAAGCAACGGATGATCGCCTCACCAAGAAAACTTGCAAAAGCGCGTTGCTGCGGTTGATGGGGACGACGGGAACAGGTCGGGTTGACTGGGGAAATGCCCCGATCGACATGCAGCCCTTTTGCGGTCGCGAAACGGAACTGAAGACTTTGAAGCATTGGGTGATTGCGCAGCAATGCAAGCTGATTGGCGTTCTTGGTTTAGGCGGCATTGGCAAAACGGCATTGGCGGCGCGATTGGGCGATCAGGTGAGCGGTGAATTTGATGTGGTGATTTGGCGATCGCTGCGGGAAGCACCGCCATTGCGGGACTTATTGATTGAGTTAGTGCAATTTTTGTCGCAGTTTGCGGAAGTTGAATTGCCAACGATGACAGATCGGGCAATTGGTCGATTGCTGTATTATCTTCAGCAGCAGCGGTGTTTAATCGTCCTGGATAATGCCGAAGCAATTATGGAATCCGGTGACTATGCTGGGCAATATCGATCGGGGTATCAAGACTATGGTCAACTATTTGAAACCATTGGGACAGCACGTCACCAGAGTTGTCTACTCTTTACCAGCCGCGAACCGGCACCGGAATTAATTGAATTATCTGGAGATACCTTACCCGTACGATCGTTGATTCTTCAGGGTTTAGATCAAGCCGCAAAAACGCTCCTGGGGAAAATTGGTCTGCCGGAATCTGCCGATTTGGATACGCTGGTGGCCCGCTGCCAAGGTAATCCATTGTATCTGCGCATCGTCGCCAAGACGATTTTACAAACCTTCAATGGCGAAGTTTCCCGCTTTCTGAATACTGACCAATACACCTACAGCAAAATTGCAGCGGTATTGCAGGCGCAACTCGATCGGCTTACTCCTGCCGAAAAAGTGATCATTTACCAACTGGCAATTAAGCGTGAACCCCAAGCAATGCTCGATTTAGAGCGATATCTCGAACCTCTCGGCTTAACTGCAAAGCTCGGCCTAATTATTGATTCGCTAAAATCCCGATCGTTGATCGAAGTCACTCAGAACGAAAGCTACACGCTGCAAAATGTCGTGATGGAGTTCATGACCGATGCGACGATTCGGGAATTATCAACCGAACTGACAGACAGCAAGCGGTACGCTTTTTTTTTAACCACCTCTGCCTCCACCCCGCCAGCTCCCCCACCTACATTCGCGCTATCCAGCAACGGTTAATTCTTAAACCTTTAATTGCCCAACTGCAAACAGCTAGCCAGGAGCAGTTGATTGCCTATCTCGATCGCCAACTGCATCAACTGCCTAAATCATCGATCGGCTATGCAACGGGCAATGTGATTAACTTGTTGTTGGTAGAACAGATTGACTTATGCAAATTTGATTTTAGTCATCGCTATATTGCTGAAGTCGATTTTCAGGATGTGATTTTGCATGGCGTAGATTTTAGCGGTGTTACCTGCGATCGCTGCCGTTTTGCCCAAGCTGTTGGTATGCCAATTCGAATTTTGTTTAGCCCCGATGGCCGTTGGTTAGCTGTGGGCGATACCAGTTGTCAAATTAAACTGTGGGAAGTCAGTACGATGCAAGAGTATGCAACGCTCCTGGGTCATACAGGCTGGGTGCGCGATGTCAGTTTTAGCGCTGATAGTCAATTGCTGGCGAGTGCCAGTAGCGATGGCACAGTGCGAGTGTGGGATATTGCTAGCCAAACTTGCTTGAAAATGATTGATGCCCATGATGATTGGGTCTGGCGCATTCAATTTGCCACGCGAAAATCCCTGATTGTCAGTTTTGGGGTCGATCGAAAATGTAAGGTATGGCATTGGCAACTGGGTAAAGCAGTTTTGTCTTTTACGATTAAAGATAAAGCGCTTCGCAATGTCATGTTTGAACCAAATCATGGCATTGTTGCCACCTGTAGCATTGAAGGCATTAAGCTCTGGTCGGTTTGGCGATTGCAGCATCTTCGATCGATTACGGAATATGCCACACATTTGCGCCGTGTGGTTTTTAGTCCGGATGGTAATTGGATTGTGGGTGCGGATTTAAATTGTCAAATTCACTGCTGGGAAGTTGCGACTGGTCAACGCATTCACACCTTAACGGGCCATCCCAGCCAAATCAGCGAAGTGAATTTTAGCGAAAGTGGTGAAATCATTAGCTGCTGCCTTGAGCAAATTCGGCTCTGGCATCCTGAGACGGGGACTTGTCTACGCACGATCGTGCTGAACCAAGAAGGCAGTCGCGTTGCGGATTATCGCCCACCGACGCTGACTCAACCGGAGCTGCTTGCAACGGGCAGTGACAACGGTGTGATCAAACTCTGGAATATCAGCACGGGCGAATGCATGATGAACGCCTTGGGTAAATCCGTAAGTATGCTGACGTTGGCCGTGCATCCGATGAATGCAAATCAAGTCGCAACGGGTGATACAAATGACTGTATTTATCTTTGGGACTTCACCGAACCCACGGTACCTCCGACAATTCTTAAAGGTCATCAGGGGATGATTTTATCTGTGGCGTATAGTCCCTCCGGGCGGTTCTTGGCCAGTGGCAGCCACGATCGGACGATCAAAATTTGGGATACGATCACTGGCGACTGTCTGCAAACTTTAGAAGGCCATACCGACCATATTGCTCAACTGGTTTTTGTGACCGAGCGGCGCTTGCTTTCCGGTAGCTATGATTTGACTTTGCGCGAATGGAATTGGGCGGAAAAGATAGCACAGATTTTGCCGTTT
Organism: Cyanobacteriota bacterium; assembly: GCA_046049545.1. Taxonomy (GTDB): domain Bacteria; phylum Cyanobacteriota; class Cyanobacteriia; order Leptolyngbyales; family Leptolyngbyaceae; genus Romeriopsis. The sequence goes on from JBJORF010000030.1 coordinate 14,639, forward strand.
AATGATGCTGATTTCATTTTGGGCATGACGCTCACACCTGATCGGACTCACCTGGCGATCGCGACACCGAAGGAATATTTAGAGATTTTCAACCTATCCACGCAGCACCATGAGCGTTGGCCGTTTGTGGGTAATCGAATGCACTACTTGGTTTTCCAACCGGATCATTCATTGGTGGGTGTCACGGATGATGGGATTTTGAATCACTGGAATCCCCGAGGTAAACTGATTGCCCATTGGCCGATCGCCCAGCAGGAAATTCGCGCGATCGCGCTTGACCCCCAAGACTCGCATCAACTCTGGGTCACGGGCGATGATGGTTATATCTATCAATGGGATTTGGCCCAGCGAATTTGCCGCGCTCAAACCGCTCAAAGCTACTCCGCTGGCTGGGGCATAGGGATTACTGCGAGTGGCATTGTGGTTAGCTGTCATGCTGATGGCGGCGTACGCACTTGGCGATCACAACCGTCCATAATCACGATCGGCCAGCAGCATAATCTTGTTCAACCCTATCAAGGCTTAAATATTGCGAGGATCCAAGGATTGAATCGATCGGAGATTGCCACCTTGCTCAAAATGGGCGCACTCAATTAAAAAGCGCCTGCACCATCAAGATGCAGACGCTAAATTGTGATCCAATTTTGCGAATCAGTTTAATTGAGCGGATTGACCATCGCTGCTTCCGTGACGATCGGGGGGGCAGCCCAAGAAATTTGCGGCAACTGTGTCGGGGCACCCGCGATCGTGGGGATAGCATTCCGGGCATCAGCGGCGATTTGCACCGTGGTCGCATCGTAGCTTTGCATCAGAAACTTCGGATAGAGACCGATGCCAATGATCGGCAGAATCAAACAAGCCGCGATGAACAATTCACGAGAATTTGCATCGAGCATCGGTTCCTTTTGCACCGTTTCACTTTCACTGCCGTAGAACATCTCGCGCAGCATCGACAGCAGGTAAATCGGGGTCAGAATTAGGCCCACAGCCGTCAGGAACACAATCACCGCTTTGAAACCAGCGGTGTAAATGTCACTGGTAGCAAAGCCCATGAAGATTTCGAGTTCGCCAACGAAGCCGCTCATTCCCGGCAGCGCCAAGGAAGCCATCGAAGCCACAGTAAACAGTGCGAAGGTCGAAGGCATTTTCTTCGCCAGACCGTTCATCACATCCAAACTCAACGTGTGGGTGCGATCGTAGGCCACGCCCGCGAGGAAGAACAAAGCCGCTGCGATTAACCCGTGGGATATCATTTGCAGCACCGCACCGTTCATCCCGAGTTCCGTGTAGGAGGCGATGCCCAGGAGGACAAAGCCCATGTGGGAAATCGACGAGTAGGCCATCCGCCGCTTCAGGTTGCGCTGGGCAAAGGAAGCAAAGGCCCCGTAGATGATGTTAACAATGCCGAGCACCGCCAAAACGGGAGCAAAGTAGACATGGGCTTCCGGTAGCATTTGCACATTCATCCGAATCAGACCGTAGCCACCCATCTTCAGCAACACGCCCGCCAAAATCATTGAAACCGGGGCCGAAGCCTCACCATGGGCATCCGGCAGCCAAGTGTGGAACGGGAAGACCGACAGCTTCACGCCGAAGGAAACCAGGAAACCCGCATAGGCCAGCAGCTCAAACCAAGTGGCGTAATCCTTCAGGCCCAATTCCGCCATATTGAATGTCACGTTGCCACCGTAAAAGGCCATGCCGAGGGCTGCGACGAGAATGAAAATGGAGGAAATTGCCGTGTAGAGAATGAATTTCGTGGCCGCGTAGCGACGCTTCGGGCCACCCCAGATGGCGATCAGGATGTAGACCGGAACCAGTTCCAGTTCCCAGATTAAGAAGAATTGCAGCAGATCTTGGGCACAGAACACGCCAATCTGGGCGCTGAACATGACCAACATCAAAAAGTGAAACAGTCTGGGCTTCTCTTTGACCTTCCAGCCCGCCAGAATCGATAGCGTCGTGACCAAACCCGTGAGCAGCACCAAGGGCATTGAAACACCATCGATCGCCAGACTCCAGTTCAAGCCAATCTGCGGCACCCAGGCGAAGTTCTCGACCAGTTGGTTGCCAGCAGCTTGGAAATCATAGTTTTGCCAGATGGCGTAGATAATCAAGCCGAAGTTGACGATCGCTGTACCGAGGCTATACCAGCGAACGGTTTTGCCTTCCTTGTCCGGCAGTACCGGAATCAGAGCGGCGGCTACTAGGGGTAGCAGGATGGTGGCACTAAGCCATGGAAACGTACTCAGCATTGGGTCAAGTGACTAGACGGTGTGGAGAATTTGCAGAGAGGTCGCGTTACTAAAGACACTTCTGTTCCAGAATCCTTGACCCAACGTGGAGTGCAGATGGGTTGGTGGCACTGCTTAGACTTGCAAAAAGTAGAGTTAGCAAGGGGCACAAGCAGCATTACCAAAGGACTGAGAGCCTTGGGTGTCAATGAGCATTTTTACTCATCACATTGTAGCGTCGCCTGGTTAAGTTCAATGAACTTTTTTGACTAAACCCATCGGAAATCCTAATGGCTTCCTGTGGTTTTGCGGACGACATCGCAGGAATGGCTCGGTTCGCTGGCCCGATCACGTCGAGGCAACGTACGCAAAACCTTGCTGTGAGCCGATAATCCAGGCCTCGTTACATATGTTTACAATACTAACCCAGCGCCGTCCGGATAGGTGGACTTTTTCTGGGGTTTGTCGGTGATTTAAATGCATCAGTGGGCGATTGGATCGGCGATCGCCCACTGGGGAAAGATTGCGAAATGTAACGGGTAAGGCTCCACTAGCGGGGCATGACGTTGCTGTAGTCTTTGCTCTGGAGGCCCGATCGACTGGAACGACGGGTGTAATTCTTCAGCATGTAGGCGAGGTCGTCAGGATGGAAGGCTGCTTTCAGGGCATCTTCTGGATCCACAATACGGTCTTCGCAGAGATCAAAGAGGGCTTGGTTCATGGTTTGGGAGCTTTGGTTGCCTTCTTCCATGAGTTGGTGGATTTCATCGATCGCGCCCTTTTGCAGATAGTCGCGGATGGCATCGGTATTCAGCATGATTTCGAGGGCGGCGGTGCGGCCCCCGCTGATCTTGGGTACCAGGGTTTGGGCGATCACGGCGCGGAGGGCTTCGACGATTTGGTAGCGGACGGTTTCTTGTTCTTCGGGGCTGTAGAAGTTGAGGATGCGTTTGACGGCGTTAACGGAGCCTTTGGTGTGCAGGGTGCCGAGGACGAGATGGCCTGTGAGGGCGGCACGGATCGCCGTGTCAACGGTTTCCCGATCGCGCATTTCGCCAATTAAGATCACGTCCGGATCCTGACGTAGGGCGGCACGCAGCGCATCTTTGAATTCGTGGGTATGGAGGCCGACTTCGCGCTGGGTGATCAGGGATTGGTTGGAACTGTGGACATATTCGACCGGATCCTCGATCGTCACGATTTTGCGGGGCATGGTGTCGTTGATATGCCGAATCATTGCCGCGAGACTGGTAGATTTGCCCGTATTGACGGAACCTGTGATCAAGATTAGCCCCTGCTGTTCTTCGGCCAAGTAACCCAGGACTTCGGGCAAGCCAAGGCTGGCGATCGTCGGCACCTGTAACGAAATCAAGCGCAGCACCATTACGCCGCCGGTCATGGACATGGCGCAATTGACGCGGCAACGCACGAGGTTGGGATAGTAGATCGCCGTGTCCAGCTCCATCCGGGTTTTGAACACTTGAAGCTGTTCTTCGGTCAGCACCTCTTCGAGAAACTCGTCAAATTGGCGCGGGGTGATCACGCCGTAGCGCTCCTGGGGCCGCATGTAGCCCTGAATCCGGAAGCGGGGCACTTCCCCAACTTGGATGTGAATGTCGGAAGTGTTGCAGGTGCGGGCATCATCGACGATGCCGCGAATCGTGCCCTGGCGTTCGATCGTTGGGGTGGGGTCATCGACCATCAGGCCCGTTAAGCTAATCGACTGTACTCCTTGGGAGGTCGGGCCGCAGTTAATCCGGGCGCGTGCGACTCCGGGTAGGAGAATGTTCGCATCGAGTTTTTGTTCGCGCTGGTAGCGGCTCAGCTGTTCGGGATTGAGGCATTCTTGAATGAGTGCGCTAAAGATATCCGGGGTAACGACCGGATAAGTTTCTTGGGCGACTAGTTTGCCATGAAGTCGGTAGAAGGGGGCGCGACCAATCTGCATGTACAGTGCCGTCGCCCCATGATTGTACGCATCCTGAATCAGCAGCCGGATCGAAGGGTGATCCGGGTTGTGGATGCTGGTCACCGCTGTTTGGCTGGTTGTAATGGGCACAAAGCCTTGGGTGGCGACATCGGCAGGGCTAGCAGTCATGGTAGTTAAAGCACAATGGGTAGACGATTTGAACAGCCCTTCGATTGTAACGAAGGAATCATCGGTGCAGGCTGAGAAGGGGTTATCAGATTACGCTCCTGAATTCTGGATTTCAGGAGAATTTGCCAGAATTTTTCCCACCCTGCATCACTTTGACTAAGTAGCCGATTTGACCGTAACTATAGACGAGGTTTTCAAAACAGAGTGCCGGACTGCCGATAAATTTGATCGATTTGTACAGGCCGCGCAGGAGCCGTTCGCCGCCGCGTTGCCATTGCCCCCAGCCAGTATCGCCCACCAGCTGTTCGCGATAGCATTCGCTAATGCCTTGCCACCAGCCGCGATCGAGGAACCAGGAGCGCTTCACCCGCTCGGGGGAAACATGGTGTGCGGCGAGGGCGGCGGGCAGATAGGCAACTTGCCAACCCTGCTGGAGGGCCAGCTCTGTCATTTGCAATTCTTCGTTGGAGAGCAGATTTTTGCCGACGCGGCCCAATTTGGGGTCAAAGCCCCCGACGCTGTCGAGAAATGCGCGACGGATGGAATAGTTGAGACCGCGTGGGGTGAGGCCGGGTTGTTCAATTTGGAGTGGGTGATCGCCCAAGTCGTAGGCCCCGAGGTTGCCCGCGAGATTATCCGATAGCCATTCCGGTGCGGCCATGCCATCCGTCCAGATTAGGGTGACTTTGCCCCCGGCGATCGCCAGTTTGGGGTTGGTCTCGTAGGCGGTGATTAAGTGTTGTAGCCAGCTCGGAGAGGCGATTGCGTCGTCATCGAGGTAGGCCAGAATCGGGGCTTGGGCTTCCTGGGCACCGCGATTGCGGGCGGTGGAGAGGCCGAGCGTGGGTTCGTAAATGTAACGCAGACGCGGATCAGGCTGCCGCGCTGCGACTACAGCGGTGGTGGTGTCGGTGGATGCGTTGTCAATGACGAGGATTTCGAAGCTGTCTAAGTCTTGGGCCAGGAGGCTATCGATCGCCAAACCGAGGTAGCGATCGCGATTGTGGGTGCAGATAATCGCCGAAATTTTGGGTGCTGCTGTTGATGAGGTGGATCGGGGGGACTCAGACATGGACCGCAAAAGATGGGAGTTTACATTCTAGTAAACCCCCCTCAGCGTGTTTGCTAACGGCCAGTTTGCTAATCGCCCAGTTTGCTAATCGCCCAGCTCGCTAACAGCCAGTTTGCTAACGGCCAGCTCGCTAACGGTCAGGTTTAGAGTGCTTGGACTTTGCCGTGAAATACAGCGGTCAACTCGGCGGCTTGGTGCAACTGGCGTTCGAGAACGAGTTTGCGCTGAAGCAGCGGTTGGAGCTTTTGGTGGCGCGAGATGGCGAGGCTAATACTCGCCAGTTGTTTCTGGGGACAGGGACTCGACCAGACCCGGCCATCTTGACTGAGGCCACAGAGCCGATATTCGGGTTGGGCTTGGCTGGGGTCGTTGCAGAGGGTTTCGACGTAGCCCATCAAGTGGCTAACTTCAGCATGGCGCAGGACGGCGGTGGTGGCTTCAACCTGTTGGGTAGAGCATTCGAGCCAACCATCGACGACGGGGCCTTCACGGTAGATTGTTTGAATTTGCTGACCAATGCTGTGCAACTCCGATCGCCAGTTCTGAACCAAGGTCAGGCTTTCTTGAAGGAGATTGAGGGCTAGGTCGGGATTGCTGCCATTCTGATGCCGGCTGAAGCCCAGATTGCTCGGGGTTGCGGTGTTTGTTGTGGCGGCGCTGTTGGTAAACTGCGGGAGCTTAAATTTCTCGGGACTCGGTTCATCGCCTTGGGGCGTTGCCTTGAAGGTGGGAACGGGGTTTGATGTTGTGGTTCCGGGGGCGGACTGAGTTGTGATCGTCTGAATTGTCATCGCCTGTGGCAAGGGGCGACCGGGGGGCAGATCAATCGACGCGCCGACCATGCTAGGTTCAGCCTGGGGCTTCTGGACGGTGAGCTGGAAGGAAACGCTGCGCGGCAGAACGGTAGATGGGTCGCTGGGCCGATCAGTGCGACTCGATCGCAAGTTTGCCTGCGGCGGTTCTAGCGTCGCAGTGGCGGCGGCCTGGGTTGGTTCCAGGTGATTTAAGACTTGCTCAATCCGTCTGAGTTGTCGATTCATGCAGCCTACTTACTCCTCACAGTCCGCCAGCGGTGAAAATTGCTCAAATTCGTGACTTCGATGGCTGGGTCGGTTTGTGTCATGGGATAACCCCTAAATCTACAAACTGGAACTCAGTAAAGCCGAGTCAACCACTACAGGTAGCGTCAACCCTGAGGCCAAGAATTTTGATGCCCTATTCTATCTGCTTGTGTGAAAATTTCTCAAAAGTTTTCGAAATTTTTGTTGGGTGCAAGTTTTTTGGGGTTCGCAGGTCGCGATCGGAGGCTGCGGATTGTCTTAATTTTTCCTCGCTGCCGTCGCGTTAGCATGGACGTATACCCTGTAGATACTGCGGGTTCCCAATACCAAAAATGCGCTATGCGAGGCGTTATGGCATTGCCAACCGAAATCAAAACCTATCTGGCCTACTGGTTCCAATTGGGCCGATCGGTGTGCCTGCGGGATGGCCGTCAGCTGCGGCCCGCAACAATCCTCGGCGATGGTCAGTACAGTTCCGAATTTGAAGCGCTGTGGCAGCAGCTAATGCAGCCTGAGATTGCGGCAACAAGTTATTTGGAAGGGACGGAGCAGACGATTGCCCAGCTGCTGGTGGGGAACTGGACGATCGAGGAATGTGCGCGCTGTGGGTTGCCAATTCCGATGAAAGTTTACGGATTGCCAGCGGAAAGTTGCCCCTGTGGGGACTTACAGAACTTACCTGACTTGACCCTCAGGCCCCGTGAACCCATTGATACTCGATCGCGGCTCAACCAGTTGGTGCAGCGATTGGGGACAGAATCGCACGGTTCGATTTAAGCTGGTTCGAGCCAGTTGGGCTAGCGTTCTTCGGTGACCTAGCGTTCTCCGGTGACGATGTAATCGACGCGTTTGCCGACGTTTGTGGCATGGTCGGCGATCCGTTCGAGATGGCGAATTGCCAGGACGAGCAGCACGATCGGTTCAATCACACCGGGCACTTCGGTTTCCTGGGTTAGCAGTGTGTAGAGTTCCTTGTAATCGGTGTCGATCAGGTCGTCTTGCTCCGCCATTTTTCGGGCCATTTCCCCATCGAGATTGGTTAGGGCTTCGAGGCCCGTTGCCAGGAGTGCGCGGCAGCGATCGAACATTACGCGGATCCGCGCCATGTGGGGTGGGTCGCCGTAGTTGGCCAGCCGCAGGGCAACATCGCCCAAGTTTTTTGCATAGTCGCCGATGCGTTCGAGATCGCGCACGAGCTGCATGATGGCGCTCAGGAGTCGCAAATCCTGGGCAACGGGTGATTGCAAGGCAATTAAATTGACACAGTTAAGCTCAATTTGGCGATAGAGTTCATCGATCGCTTGATCTTGGATACGGATCTGGCTTGCGGCATCGAGGTCGCGCTCTAGTAGACTTTGGCGGGCGAGGTAGCAGGATTCCTCGACCAGTGCGCCCATGCGCAAAACATCTTGTTGAAGTCGTTTTAATTGGCGTTCAAAATTGACGCGTAGCGGGGCATCGTGATTCGCATCCACAGGATTATTACTCTTTTGATGGGGTTGACCAAAGATGGTCGGCGATGAATTGAAAAACATATTTTATCGGTTATTTGCAATCTATTGCGTGGATGCAACCCGGGCGATCGGCTCTTCAATATAGCAATTGTTCCCGGAGTGCGACGTAAGCTGCATCACTTTGCGGTGATTTGCTCGATGCGGTAATCGTTGATGGGGATCGCTTGAGTGTGATCAGACAAGACTTTTCGGTGGGTCAGAAGGTATTGGTGAGATTCGTCCAACGAAAATCAAGAAGATCGTGTAGGGTATTCCCAGTTCAACCTTTGTCAAGCTAGTTCCCGAGTACTATAATGAATGTTGCCGCAAGCGCCCCGCTAATGCGCCCCGCATTGGCGAATGATTCTGTTAATTTTTCCGCCGTTGATTCACCCATGCTAGAGCAGGTCGTTGCTGTGAATGCCACCCTTAATTCTGGATTTGCCAATTCCGGCTTTGCCAGCCAAAATTTGTTGATTCAGCTGCGATCGCATTATCCCTCGGGCTGTTTGTCGGCGGAATTGGTGCAGGTAGTGGCCGAGGACTACGTGGTGCGGGCGAGCGTTTCAGTTGATGGAACGGCGATCGCCACGGCATTGGCGGCAGCAGCGACGGTTGAGCAGGCCGAGGATCAGGCCCGCGCCCGTGTGATGGCTGTTTTGGGGTTGACCCCGTTGCCGTTGGCGGAAGTGAAGTCAACAGTATGGTCTGGCGATCGTTTGCCTGATCCAGCCCCGACGGCCACCGCTCCAACCGTCATCGCCCCGATGGTTACGGCCCCAGAGAGGCCCGTTGACGATGAAGTATCAATCTCCGATTCCCCCGATTTTATGGCCGAAGCGAAATCGGCAGTGAAATCGACCCGATCGAAGGCCAAGGCCACTAAGTCAAAGGCAACTAAGGCTGAATCCGAAGTGATTGAATCCGAAGTGATTGAATCCGAAGTCACCGAAGCAACGGTTGAACCCGAAGCAACGGTTGAACTCGAAGCAACGGTTGAACTCGAAGCGGCCCTGCCTGTGGTTGAGTCGATCGTCGAAGCGCCGACGGTTGAAATCACGGGTGGCATGGATGACGCTGAGGAAATGGAAATTGAGTACGAGTTCACCGTCGATGAAGAGCCGGAAATGACAGCGGCGGATACGTTGATGGTCGATCCAATCGAGCCAGTGATCGATTTGTCCGATGCGATCGCGCAGATTGGGGCCGAGATTGAGCGGATTGGCTGGACGCGCAAACAGGGCAGCGCTTATCTGCAAGAGACCTACAACAAGCGCACCCGAGCCGAACTGACTGAGCCGGAACTGTTGAGCTTCCTGCATTATCTCAAGGCGTTGCCGTCGAAGCTACAGCCCGCCCTGAGCGATTTGCCGTTCTAGTTCACGTTGATTCCCCGGCGGATCAAAACAGCCCGAATCCAGCAATGGATTCGGGCTGTTTCGGTATGAATGCAACTTTAACTAAGTCTGCCAACTAAGTCTGCCTGAAGGCATCTTCTAGCTAGCCTACAGCGCTCGCATCGGAGTGGATTTACGATCGATCACTTGGTCAATCAAGCCGTATTCCATCGCTTCCTGAGCGGACATGTAGAAGTCACGATCGGTGTCTTCTTGAATTTTGCTTAGGGGTTGGCTGGTGTGGTCAGCCAGGGCTTGATTCAGTCGATCCTTGATGTACAGGATTTCGTTCGCCTGGATTTCGATATCGCGGGCTTGACCTTGGGCACCGCCGAGGGGCTGGTGAATCATGATCCGGGCGTGGGGCAAGCTCATGCGTTTGCCTTTGGTGCCAGCGCTCAGTAGGAACGCGCCCATGCTGGCAGCGAAGCCCATGCAGACGGTGGAAACATCAGGCTTGATTTGCTTAATCGTGTCATAGATTCCCATCCCGTCGTAGACCGAACCACCGGGGGAATTGATGTACAGGAAGATGTCTTTCTCCGGATCTTCCGCTTCCAGGAACAGCAACTGCGCCACGATCAAGTTAGCGCTTTCAGCGGTGACTTGGCTACCGAGGAAAACGATGCGCTCGCGCAATAGCCGGGAATAAATGTCAAAGGCGCGCTCACCGCGACCGGATTGTTCAATAACGGTAGGAATCATGAAGCCTCGTCTCGTTCGTGGTTCTGCTTGTTCTTTATTGTATCGATCTTGGTCAGGGTTGATGGATTGATCCCGGTAGGATTACCGCACCTTGGCGCAAAATTTGCCACTGGCCTGATTGGCTAGGGTGGGAAGACTGACTAGGGTTGGCAGGCTGCCATTTGACGACGGTGGATGGTGTACCGGAAGCGATACGGATTGGGTTAGGCAAATCGAAAGCGGCTAAAGCCTGGGTGTTGAGTTGGACAACCGTGGGAAAGGCTTCGCCGATCGCGGCCATTTCCAATAATGCGGGTTCTCCCGTAAGATTCGCACTCGTTGTCGCCATCGGCCCTGTCTGCCGCAGAATTTCTCGGGCCAAGGGATGGTCAGGCACGCGCACGCCAACGCTGCCGGGCTGGAGCGGATTCATCGCGAGGGGAACCCGATCGGATGCGGGCAGTACCAAGGTCAGTGCCCCCGGCCAATATTGTGCCATCAGCGATCGCCAAATCGCCTGTTCTGCTGGACTGCCGACGAGGTAGTCCCAGAGCTGATCGATTTCGCCGGCCATCAGGATTAAGGGCTTATCGGGCTGGCGCTGCTTGAGGGTGTAGATTTGGGTCGCAGCGATCGGGGCAGCAGCCAAAGCGGGCACCGTATCCGTTGGAAAACTGGCAACGGCCCCTTGCCGCACCGCACTCACCAATTCCGCCCAATTCACCGCTGGCATAACTGCCCCATCTCACCCAATTACTAGATGCTGACTGCTAAACACTGAGGTCTACACGCTGACTTTATCGCCGGTTTCCGCTGGACTCGCCGCTGTCGCTACCGCTGCACTTTCCAGTGCTTCCCGTTCCCGCTGTAAGCGCCGCTTCCGCGCATAGAGCTGAATACTCGCCGCAAAGGCCACGGCCATCGCCACGACGACGTAACCTGTGGCATCGCGGGGAATGTCATTTTTGAAAATCGCCAGCATGACGAGCACCACCAAGATAAAGGTGGGAAATTCATTGAACCAGCGGAACTGTTGCGCTGTCAGCGGCGTTTCGCCTGCGACAAACTGCTTCATAATCCGCTTGCAGTAGTGGTGATAGCCAATCAGCACGAAGACCAAGGCCATCTTCACTTGAAGCCAAGGCTGCTTGAGTAAGTCCGGGCTGAGACTAATCATCCCCACCGCCATGGCGATCGTCACCAGCATTGCCGGAGTCATGATGATGCTGTAGAGGCGCTTCTCCATTAACGCAAACTGACTCCGCAAAATCTCACGGACGGCTTCTGGCTGTTCATTGGCCTCGGCATGATAAACAAACAGGCGCGGCATGTAGAACAGCCCGGCAAACCAGGCAACAAACGCAACGATATGAAAGGATTTAAACCAAAGGTACGCCATAGCTAAGCAAAAATTTTAAGAGGGGTGAGTTCTCCGATCTATCCCCCATTAAAGAAGCATGACGAAACCAGCGGCTATAGAAGTGTTGCAATTCGTAACGTGTTGGGATTCGTTGCCTTTTGCAATTTGCTGGAATTCGTTGCGTCGAACCAACTAAGCCGCTTCGCTGAATGCCGTCTCGCTAAACATTGTATTCAAGTAGACCCGTGCGGCGTTCCCATCGCTGCTGTTCTGCATCAAAAATAGGGAGAGTGCAGCGGCGATCGTTCGATCTTGATCCCACTCCGGATGCCGATCGAGATAAGTCTTCAGTGCCCCATGCAAAGATTCGGGTAATTCAGTCAACAAACAAACAGTGGAATTCATGGCGGTAATACTCATCGATCAATCTGGGTCGAAACAGGTAATCATGCCAACCGGAATATGATCGAGAACCGCTGATGGGCGTAGCTAAAGTCTGCCACCTCTGCTCAGTCGGCTTTCCATCCAGTTGTGGCAAGATTCTGCCACAGCTCTCTCTGAATGGTTATGGTGGATACACGGGCCATAAAAGTAGCAATTTCCCTCAGTAGGAAAATCCTGTGAATAATCTGTGGAGAAAGTATTCAGGTCTGTTGGGAAGTTGTGGGATGGGGTGTGATTTGCCGATCGGCACCTGTGGAAAGGGTGCCGATGACTGGGGGAATTAGCGGAAACCCCTGCTGACAAGGCATTTGAAAAAACCTGCTAAATTCCCGTAAAAAGTCGGAATTTTTTCGCAGAATTTTCTGTTTAGCCGTTGTTGGCGATCGCTTGGTCGATTGCTTCCACACCGATCGTTGTCAATTTGAGCAACCAGCGATCGTCATAAACGGCACGGCTTAGAGCTTGCTCAAGATCAAGCGTCGGATGCAGTGGGCCGACGAGGGCGCTGTAGGCCGCCTTGGCTTGAGCGGGGCTACCGTCCATGGTATTGAACAGTATCGTATCCAGCAGAAGCGATACCGCGCCCCAAGCATTCACCCCACCTTCATCGGGGAGGGCCTCGCTCAGTGGATGCCAGTAGGGCGATCGGGGCAACCCAATATCGTCCAAGGTCGCGATCGTGGGACGACTGCCGAGCAAGTTGCTACCGGGTTCTTGGCTCAAGACGTCCCAGGCGGGAGCGCTCAATACGAATCCCTCATCCACCAGCCGAAAATGTTGCCAGATTGGGGTGATGCCCTGGTCTGCCAGGATTTGAGCCATGGCATCGCCGATTTCGCCTTGAGCGATCGGCCATTGTTCCGGGTCTTCCTGCGCGGCAGCGATGCCTGCCGCCGCCATCTTGGCCAGCACATCTGGGGGAAGCTGGCTCGGATCAGCGCTGAATGAGGCGGTCACTTGATCAACCAGGGCTCTACCGTACTGATTGATCAGTTGATGAACCATTGCTGCCGATTGATCGGGGTCATCCATCACCCGCATCGCCTGAATCATTCCCTCTTTCACGATTTGGCGGGCATTCATCACAAAGCTCCTACGCAATGATTGCGATCAGTGGTTGACAGTGACTTGCGGTAGATGGCGAATCCTAGGGATGCTTGCGATCGCCAAGGATTTGCCCTGAATACCACAAAACCCGCACGGGGGCGGGTTTGTAGTTTAGTGGAGCTGACGGGAGTCGAGAGCGTATCCCAGTCTACAAACCCCGTAACTACTGCCTTTGAAAGCTGCTTCCAGACTTGACATTAATTCTGGAATTATTTTGCGGCTTTTTTGCTATCCCTCTCTTTCTATTGTCTACTTTTTTTCTAAAAAATCCATCACATCCATCACATTCTTCACCAGTGGGCATTCCAGCCGTCACATATCCATCACAACCCATCACATTTACCGTCACAATCCATCACGCCGACCTGCAATCGCCCCGATCGATGCTGACTTTCCCTGAGATACAATGAGCCTATCCAGGTGAAGCAAGGGAGCTTGACCCCATGACCGTCGCCACCCAAAGCAGAATGAGCCTTGAGGCGTTCCTGACCTATGACGATGGAACGGATGTCCGCTATGAGTTGGTTGATGGGGTGTTGGTAGAGATGGGAAATGAGGCCAAGATCAATACACTGATTGCCAGTTTTTTGCATGTCTTCTTCGCCTCTTTGGGCTTGCCTGCCTATCGGATTGGGTTTAAGCAAAAGATTCAGGTAGACAGCGACTATGTATCGGCTCGTGATCCTGACCTGATCGTTCATAGTGTTGAATCAGCGGCGGCGGGGGATGATGACTCGGAATTCTGTCTATCACTGAATGATTCAAACCCGCTGATTGTGGTCGAGGTGGTTTCTCCCGGTGAGCCAGGAACGCCAAACTACGATCGCGACTATGAACAGAAGCCCAGAGAATACGCGGCAAGGGGCGTTCCAGAATATTGGATTATCGACCCCAGTCGAGCGATCGTAAAAATCGGTACGCTCATCGAGGGAACCTACCAGTTCCAAGACTTCACCGGGGATAATGGGCTGATGTCCCCTAGCTTCCCAGCGCTGAAGTTGACGGCGGGAAAAGTGTTGACGGCTGGCCGATAACCTTCATCACCACTTTCCCACCTGATGCCCCTCTGACCCATGCGGCTAGAGGGTTTACTTTTGTTGCCAGTTGATTTCTCGATTAGTCCTGTTTCAAACAGGGGAATTCTCCTTTTTCAAGCGGTGCGGGCAATCCGTGCGAAAAGACGAATTCAGCCAAGCTATTGGAACCGGGAAACTCCAGCCCGCGATTGGAAGCAAATGTACTATCGTTGATGGCTCTACCTTCTTATCCCAGTCCAATCGCACCGACAGAACTGGAACCATGGTTAAATTGTCGTCCTGTAGGATGCCAGCCTGAACCAGGGCATCCAGGATTGAACCGCTGATATTGTCAGCGTCTCCCCTGGTTGGATTCCCATTGCACTTTCAATCCGAAAATAATAACTTCTGTATTCTGACTATGGTCGCTAGCCCCATGGTGCAAGTATTTCGGGCGATTTTGCATATAATTTGTTCAGCGAGATTCCCTCTCACAGGTTCCGGAATCCGGAACCTGTGAGAGGGAAGCCTCGGATCTGAGTAATTCAGTCTTCGTAGGCAATTCACCCGATTTATGGCAGCAGCAATCACAAACGGCCCCCGCTACAGCGCCGAAGAACGGCAAGCCCGCGCCGATTTCATCCTCAGCCGACTCTCGCGCGGCTTCAACAACCGATCGGTGCATCGTCAGTTTGCGCAAGAGTTCCAATGCAGCACGCAATCCGCATCAAACTGGCGGCGCTGGGCCATCCGCCAAATGGTTGAAGACGAGACAGCCGAGACGCGCCGAGGCAATTACGCGATCGCTCTGGAGATCCGACACGATCAGATTGTCACCTACCAGAACGAACTGGTCGAGATCCAGAAGGAGATCAAGCGCGTCGGCGACATCCTCGACCAGCGCGATCGGCTGCTCCAGGCGATGCAATCCGCTAGCGGCAAGCGACTCCAAGACCTCAAGACCCAGCTCGACGCACTGCCAAAGATCGGTCTTACTACCCGCGCCACACTGATTGAATCCAAAACCCGCATCCGCGAACGAATGTACTCAGTGATTGTTGGCTTGTCCCAGCTCCAGGGTATCAGCGGCGATACCGATTGGGAGCGGGCCCTAAATACTCTGATGGATCGCGGCATCCTGCCCTCACAATTGGCCCTCGAAATCCGCGACAAGGTAGAAGCATTCCATGCGAACTTCGCCGCCTCGGGCCCCACCCTGGACGAACTCGACCCGGATATCTTCGACGCAACTACCGGATTTCTGGTAGCTGAGTAATGGCTCTCCGTTACGATCGGGGGAGGTTCCGGAATCCGGAACCTTCAGAGGATAGCGATCGAATAATACTGCTCGATCGTGATTTCACCCCGCTCCAGAAAGGCATCGAGCAAGGTATAGAAACGGCCCCGATCGATGCGCTCGTCCACAAAAAACATCGCGGCTACGGCGGCATCTTTCTGGGTGAAGTGCAGTGTCTCGCCTTCGATTGGTGGTTCCCCAGGGGCATCGGGCGGCGTTGCCCAGTATTGCCAGCCATACCGGGAAAGCGTGATTCGGACGCGCCATGACTTGTAAATAAAGGCTTTGTGGGGGTTCAGCATAATAAATTCGGTAAGTTGAAGTGCATAAGAAAATCCCCTCGCCGAGATCGGTAAGGGGATGCTGTTGATTAATTGGTTGGAGCGCTCACCCGTTGCTGAACTGCTCCCAGGCCCAGCGGATCACCGCATCGACGTTAATTTTGTAGAGGCCATCGATCTTGCTCCACTGCACTCCCAAGCTCCACTCCCTCGGCCCCGTGTCCGATCGGCGAATGTAGCCATCGATTTTGGAGCGACTGAAGCCGCCGCCCAGCTCCTCCTGGAGGATTTCGGCGGCTTCTTTAATGCCGCGCATCCGATCTTCTTTACGTGGCTTGGGTTTGGCCTGTCGGACTGGTGTTGCCTTCTCCGCTGGCTTCTTTTTGGGTTGGCTTTTCGGATTCTTCCAATTTTGCCCCTCCCACATTTTCTCCATCGAATAGTCTGCCACCGGCTGTCTCCTGTGTTCACTAGGGGTCGAATCGATTAAGGTTGAGCAGAATTCACCATCTCCTCCAAAAGCCCTGTGGCTTTGATTTGGAGCTGCTTGCGATTGTCGTCATAGACTTGCAGGATTTCGAGGGATTTGTGGCGGCTCAAGGCTTGAGCCGATCGTAAGTCCCCATCGGTGGCATCCAACACTGCGGTGATTGCAGAGTGACGAATCTTGTGGGGACTGAATCGACTTGATACCTCAGCAAGATTCGCAAGCGATCGCACGACGGTGTAGACCGAGGTACCAGACAGCCGATGCCCGTAGTGGTTACGATCCAGGGCACAGAACAGCGGGGCATTCAATCCGGCTTCTTCCCGAGCTGACAGCCAATGCTGAATCGCATCGACCACTGAAGCAGATAAATCGATGCTTGCCCGATCGCGCTTGCCTTTGCCCTGGATGCTGAGGGTCTTGGCGGTGGGATCGAAGTGGCTGATATTGCACCCGACGACCTCGCCCCGGCGTAGAGCATTCTGGAACAGCAGCATGATCAGGGCGTAGTTGCGAATGCCTTCGAGACTGCTCTGATCGATGGCATTCAACATTTTCTGGATCCCCTCGATATTGGTGCCACGGGTATCGCGCAAAGTCTCACTGGGAACGCCTTCAACATCGCGCAGTCCCCAATCTACGACTTCCAAGCGCTTCGCTTGGCTCACCATTTCGCGCACTGCCCAGAGGTAGCTGTTGATCGTGGCAGGCGCATAATCGTTGGCTTTGAGGAATTCCCGATACTGCGCGGTTTTCGTAATGGCCTTGATTCTGCCTTGGTGCAGGAACTCCCGCGAGAGTTGGGAAAGATGTTCTGATACCCACGCCTTCCGCGCGTCACCCCGCCCCGATCGCTTGCCTTGGCGTTCGTCGATCATCTGAGTCCACCCATCTGCGCCGTAGCTGGCCCAGACAAAGAAGCGGGTCAGATTCCGGTTTAGTCGATCGCGGGTGGTCGGTTGGTAGTCTTTCGTCAATGTGGTCTTGAGCAACTCCAATTCCTCATCGCTGATGAGGGGATTTTGCACTAACGGGAAAATGTTGCTCATGGCTCCAAGTGGTTACGACAATTCGTGTTTTCGTAAGCATCGCTCGATTTGGCTCAGCCAATTTTGCTGGGCACGCGAATCGCCCAAGCCCGATCGGGTGACCAATATTCGATGGGTGCCATTGACCCAGAATTCGTGTGAGCCTCGGCATTGTCGATCGAAGCTGTAGCCCGTCGCGATCAAAAGGCGGCGCATTTGGTGATACTTCATGGTTTATTCAACAGGGGTATTTGCTAACAGTAATTCGGGCATTTTGTAGCGGGTCAAAATCTTGAACCTGTGCCGGAACACTGGCCGGAACAGACCCGGAACGGAACACCGGAACACCCGGAACGGAACGCCAGGAACGCGAGGGAACGCTGTTCCGGTACTGTTCCGCCCCCTATTTTGCTGTTCCGGTTCCGTTCCGTTCCGCTGTTCCGGTCAGTCAATTAATGTTTGTAAATCCTCCCAAATCACATCACGGTTATCGACCAAGTATTGGCAGGTTCTTTCCTTGCGGGCGCGTTCGATGAAGGCTGCGCGATCGACCGGATTGCCGCCATCAATTCGCCCCCTGGCCCACCGATAACTAATCAGCATTGCCTCACGCATCCCGAGATCGGCAATGGATTCAATGAGTTCGATCGCGGGGTCTACTTCCGCCTGCGCCTGGGAAACTGCCATCCGTGCCACTGCTTGATAGAGCATGGGCAGCTCATCATCAATGGGTGAGGGTTCCAGCTCCGGGGCCGAGGTAACGACGGTGTAGGATGGCCGCGCCCATTGTTCCAGCTCCGGGCATAGCTCATCAGATGGCTCAATCGTTGGCACTGGCAACTGCCCCACACCGACCCAACTGCCAGCGGCGGAATGATAGGCCAACACTCCCACCGGGGAAAGGGGAAAGTCTGTCCGATCGGGAAGTCCTGGCATCGACTTATAGGATGACCGCACCATATGAGCGTGATCCAAGGTATCGGCTTTCTGCAAAGTCACCATATCAAAAGCCGAACGCTTCCCGGTGGTGAGTCCCAGGTCGGTCACCAATGGCGATTGCGTTGCCACCCATAGCACCCGCCGATCGGTTTCACCGCTACTGCCTTCCACTACGATTTCTGCCTTAAAATCGGCTTTGAACCACTTGGGAAACTTCGCTTCGAGCATCAAGCCCTCGTCGATGAACAGCAACGTAGGGCGGTGGATCTGTGCCCGCCATTCGTCGATGAACTGATTCAGCTTGGCGACGGTGGCCTCATCATCCTGGAGGCACTTTTCCGCCCAGAATCCCAGGAAGCGATCGGCGTGTTTCCAGTAGCCCAATTCCTGCGGTGAGGGCTTCGGCTGAATAATCCAAATCGAAACCCCCTGAGCCTTCAGTTGTGCCATTGCGTGAGAGATGGCGAGGGACTTACCAACACGCGGGCGGGCTGTGATCACCGTGGGTTTGAAGCGGCCCGCTAAGGCCACGGGAAGATTCACCACTTCCCGGCACAGGATAGGGGTCTCCTCCTGGGCTTGCCCTGTTTGCTGGGATGCCGCCGGGGTGGCAGTTTGAGCCGTTGCCGTGGGGACAGGTTGCGATTTTGCTGGGGCCGATGCAGTGATTGCAGGCTGTTCAGCCGCCAAGTAAGCCGCGACATTCTTCGGAGGCAGCGCTTCAGGCTGTAACAGTAGTTTGGCTGTGCGCTTGGCTGTTGGGGTGAGCCGTTGCCCTGCCTTGAGTGCAAGCTGTAATTGCTCCGCAACATCATCGCGGCCATAGGCTTCGAGCCATGCCACCATGTCTCTATCTGACTTAATCAGATGGGCATAGCATCCGGGATTGCGCCGGAGAAACACATTATTCCGCCAAGCTCTCTTTAGGGTTTTGGTGAGCAGGTAGGCAGGGACAGCGGCCAAACTGCCACCGACGATCGCACTCCCTGTAAAAGCAAAGCCGCCAACTCCAAGAGCGGCGGCGATGAACATCGGCTTACCGACGGACGTTGCGGGCGGGTTGGCCCGGTTCTCAATGTCCTCTAACGGGTCGTAGTCGGTTGGGTCGTCAAACAAAAACATGAGCTACCTCATTGATAAAGGACAGAGAAAACAAGGAACACACGATGGGACAGTTACGGGCGGCTTCCGGCCTGGTGGGCACGAATCCACATCACCACAACCAAAATCGCCGCGACAAATAGCTCGGTACCAAACAGCCCCCAAGCGGCGCGGCCAAGGTTGCCGAAATCGACTGGTGATACATCCCCGATCGTCAGGCCCGCCACGAATGCGTCCCATGATTTGATGGGCGGATGAGCCTTGAGCTGAATCACCGACTCAATCCCGTAGCAAACAAAGGCAATCCAGCCAGCGGCGGCGATGAAGAAGAATGGGAGCCGCACCGCGCGGCGTTGCATTTTGCGGGCATACCGATTGGCGCGGCGGTCTTTCAGGTTCGATTGATTAGCTTCCTGATATTGCTGCTCGGCCATGGATTCACGCAACGCCGATCGGTTGGCGCGGCGATCAGCCCAGATGAACATCCAGAGACATTCACCCATGAGCAGCAACGCCCATCCGATAAAGGCTCCGGTGTGGAAGTAGGCAAGGTTCAGCACGTCATAGGCCCATCCAATGATCGGAATCCTAGTCGCCGGGGGCAATGCTTCGCCCATCACAATCAAGTAGGGCGCGATATTGATGGCGATTACTTTCAAGAACAGCGCAATCAGAATCGTCAGAACCAAAACGGCAATGCCGAACGAAAGCGGGGAATCATCGAAACCATCGGTGAGCTTATCCCAGGCTTCTCCGGCCCGTTGGCGGGTGTTGTTTGGGCGATTCGATGTAGTCATAGAGGGGAATTCTCCTAATTAGTGAGATTGGGTCGTTTGATTCCAGGGCGGCGATTCTTCGCAGCGGCCATCCGATCGCGATCATTGGTTACCGCAATCGATCGGGCTACCGCATACCCTAGGGACTCATCCCAGCGGGTAATCGCGGTAGTGCCGTACAGGTCACAGACCACAACATCGCGGCCCAAGTAGTGATCGGGATTGGGATTGCGGGGATTAAACTGTTTGGCGTAGGTACCCGCCACGATGGGCTTCCCTTCTTGGATTGGGGCCGCGATCGTGGGACTGCGAAGGGTGGTAATTACTTCACAGCCGGAGTCGTAGCGGGTATTGGCTTCATCCCGGCTAGCCTGTAATGCCAGCTTTTCGGCTTGCTGCAATTGGTTTTCCTGCAAGCGTGACTGATTGGCCTGGGCGGTGAGCTTGGCGCGGTTCATGGATTGCCCAATGGTCGGGAGCTGCGAGGCTAATGCAATCGCTGCAATGATGCCGATCGCAATCGCGCCCCCATGTTCTTCGATGAAGTCATTCATTTGGTCTTGCCTCCGATCGTGGTCTGGAATGTTTGCCCGATGAACTCAACCATCGGCGGGATTGTCGGGATGAGTTGCATGAATCCCACTGCAATCAAGCACAGGGCTGCAATCTTGGCGTTTCTGTTTTCGCTGTTCATTTCGTTTGCTATATGGTTTCGATGGCCGCTTGGTTAGCGTTGCAGGCGGTAGATGCACCGAGGGGAATAGCTCAAGTTGGTTTGGCATCAGCGCCTCCCAGCTTTTCCGCCGCTGCTCGGTAAGTCCGATCGGCGGCGGCTTTAACTTGCTCATCGCGGGCCTTGCGGATTTCGGCCCTCATGGCTCGATCGCGCCATCCTTCAAGCAATGGGGCGGCGGCTCCGGCGATGCGCTCTACCAGCTTGGGCACAGTAATCAATACCCATTCCTGGGCCTGTGGTTCGATTTTGATTTGGATGAATTGGCCTCCGATGAGGCCAGCGAGCAATGCGATTAGCAACATGGGTTTATCTCCGGTATTGAGTTGGTATTAATTACTGCTGCGGCGCTGTGGCCTCGGCGTGGACATGAACGGCACGATCGGCGAGGAATTGCACCAGTCGGCGAGCATCAGCGATCGCCCCACGGTCGGGGGTCTCGGCGGCGACCAATATTTGCAACTGGCGGCAAGCGTCCAGCCCCCGGCGGTTAAGCGATTGGGCCTCATGGTTTTGGTCTAACATGGGGGTATCTCCCTTGTGATATGGGGTGGATGTGAGGCCGATCGCGTGGGTTCAAGCAAGCGATCGGCTTTCCAGAATTTTGGAAATTAGTGCCCGCCTGCCCCTTTTGTCACTTTTGGGGGCTGAGATGGCGCGGGCACGAATGCAGCGTTAGCCGATTGTTCTAAAGCGATTACTGCGGCGATTGCCAAAATGATTGATTTCATTTGAGTGTGTTGGTATTGGGCATGAAAAAAGCGGCCCGCAGACAGACCGCTTGGTGATGCACCCGATGATTTAAGCCGCGATCGCCACCTCCAGCGAAGGCAGCTCCCACGGATCAGCGGGGGTCTGTGCCCAGTCGATCGCGGCCTTTAGTTCGGCTAGGGTTGCGGCGGCGAACTCGTAGTCGAAGTTACACCCGCGCCAGGCGATCCAGCTCCCAGCCGGAAGGTGCGGTGCTATATCGGTGCTCAGTTGGTGCAGGCGATAGCCGTTGTGGGTTCGTTGTGACATAATCTAGGGACTCCATGAATGAGTTTGAAAGCCGCGCAGCCCGTCAAAGTAGCGCGGCTTTCGTTTGCAAATTTCTCCACTCTGCATTTCCCCAGGCTTGTGACTGGCTCACCTCTCAGCACTACCCTTCATCGAGCGGGGACGGCCTGTGTGGTGCGGCTGCATTAGAGCGGGGTTCCTCTGGCTGCCTTGCGGCGGCTGGGACTTGCGGGCGGCAACCGCTTGCCGCTCCCCCGATATTTCTCAAGAGTCGCCCCTTTCCGCTGGATATTTCGGCCAGTCCCCGATCGCCCCGTGGCTTGAGGGCTTACCGGGTTGTCTCCCCCCGCCTCATGAATCTATCGTACACCATTGATTTAGGTTTGGGAATACTTTTGAATATTGTTTTTGCTGATGTATTGCAATCTCCAGGATTTCGCCGTGATCTCTTAAGCGTATTTTCTGTAGCGGTTTAGCCAAATTCATGTCACTTCTGGATAACTTATCAATAGTGTACGATAGATTCATGATAAGGCTATAATCCCGTCATGCCGTTTAATAGGAATGAGAACTATGCACTTGGCCATTGAGCGATCACCCGCTTCTACTGACATGCCTGCCCGAAAACCCAAAACCTATAAGCTCGATGAACGGCTGATTGATGCCGTTGAGAAGCTGGCCGAGTCCATGGGGCAAAGCGGGGGAAGCTATGTAGAGCAAGTTTTGTGGAAGCATTGCCAAGGTATGGGGGTCATCCCAATTTCAGAGAACCCACCTAAAGACCAACGCGGTGGCAAGCGATCGGGCGCTGGACGGCCTAAGTCAAAGGCTGACGATCAGACGGAAGAAATTTAGTTCATTGGTTTCACTCGTGCCGTTGTAGAGTGACTCCAACATTTTGGAAATTTTGACTGAGGTGAAAGTGGTAGAGGAAACGAGAATTAACCTTCGATGTGAAGAGGTAATTGTTCAGGCGCTTTGCCTTCAACCTCATCTCCGCAAAATGTATCGGTATTTTGTCGGGAAGTTGGAATTGCAAATCCGCTACATCAACTACCTAGATGCTGTCTACTTTGGAGTTCGCCCCGCAGATCCATTTGACGCGGTTGAATGGGGTGGGCACGGTTTTGAACGGGAAAACCTTCGACTGCGGGCAAACTTGATGTGGTGCCAACTCCGACTCGTTATTCTTGGATTTGATTCAATCCGAGAAGCTGCGTTGAAAGAGGGGAGAGATTTCCCTTTCGAGAATCCACGAATGCTTTTCGTCGAAATACTCCGAGAACAGTTCAGCCAAGACTGCAAAGCACTGTTGGCTGATGGGATTTTGCAAGGTTCATCCATAACCGAAATCCGTAAGACGGGAAAACAACAGTCTGCGCTATATCGGGGACGACACGGGGGCGATTCCGTAGAACAAGAATTCCTTGATATATGCAAGAGAAGTGGGTGGTCTGGGTTCTGGAAGTATGCTATCTGGGATAAACGTTTTTCCAAGTCACTTCGGCATGACTGGGAAAGATTTCTCAGAAGCCACAAAGCTGAAGTTGCTTTCACGACACAAAATCAATGCACATCAGTTTTTTTTACGAAGGGACGGCCTGTGACAACAAGTCGTAAAACAACAGGCTCTCTATCGAACCTCCAAGGGGAAATTATTTATTAGGTTCCGTTACTTTTCTTAACAGTAATGACGGTTTTCCTTTTTGCGTTTTGGTTTTGATAGATCTGTAAATGTTCACCCCGGCGACAGCCAAAAAATTAGCCACCCCCGGCTACAACTGGGGATGGCGATCGGCTGAAGCCGAGAATCAAAAATTTGTGACCCCATGATAGCACGAAAAATCGCGGGAAACCGCCTCTACTTTACCGATCGACTGTTCGCCACAGCCGCCCGATCGGCTATCTACCGCATCACCCAGACTCGATACTCTCGGCGGAAATCGCTGTTGGTCGATCGGCTATTGATTTTGGCAGAGGGAGGCGATCGGTAATGGTGGATTTATTGACTTCAGTGATCGACCCAATTCAACTGGCCTATGCGGAAGCACGGGCAATCTCCCAAAGCCTTATGGCTGCGGCGACTGAGGTCGTTAGCAATCAGCGGGCCTACGAGACCTACCAGCTCTTGAACTGGAAAGAACCCAGCGCCAACTGGCAAACCCGAAAACCGCACGAATTTGGAAGCCTACTGGTCTTTCGTAATGCCGATGGCTCGGTCTGGCAAGCCAAGCCGGAAAATCCGCGTACTGACGAGAACGGCAAAGTCGTCAAGTACGAAACTCCAGTAGGTCAAGGGGGAAGGGCTTATCTGCCCCCGATCGACCCAGCCACCCGCGCCAAAATCGCCGCAGTTCAGGGGGTGCAAATTCCTGAGAATGTGGACTTTTGGGATTGGTTTGGCGCTCATCCAGAAATCCCCGCTATCAAAACCGAAGGCCCTGGCAAAGCGTTGGCATTGCTATCGGCTGGGTATCCCGCGATCGCGTTAACTGGAGTTGATGGCGGTGTGCAAGCCAACCAGCGCGATAGTGAAGGACTCCAGACGAAACTCCCAGCCCCGAAATTGATTGCTGATGTGTGTCGATTTATCGGCGGCGATCGGCGGGTGATATTAGCCTTTGACGCTGATGTTAAACCAACTGCTTCCGATCAGGGGCAACGGGCGATTAAGCGTTTGGGAAAATTGATTGAGGCGGCGGGGTCTCCGGTGTCGATCGCGACTTGGCACCACAAGGGCGGCGCTGCAAAAGGCGTAGACGATCTGATTGCCCATGACGGGGTAGATGCCTGGGCGAAAGCCTATGGGCAATCAATGCCGCTGGAAGAATGGCGGCGCAAAATGCAGCCTCTTAATGCGCTGTGCTGTCTGAGTAAAACGGGTGAAGTCCGGTTGAAACCGACTTCGGAAATTGCTCAGATATTGGCAGAAGCCTGGGGCGGGCAATTGGCCTTTAACCTAGAGACTGATAGCTTCTGGCTCTATTCCAAGGGACTCTGGACAGAATTTTCCGAAACCTTGGGAATCCAAAAAATTATGGAAGCGCTGCGGGATGCAGGCGTTGGCTACGGCTCCGGGCTACCCACGGGCATTTATCAATTACTGAAATGTCAGTTAGCGATTGCTAAGTGGGCCGAGCGTAAAGACCTGATTCCCTTTACCAATGGCGTTTTGCACATTACCAGCGGTGAATTCTCTCCCCATGGCCCCGGTTATCGGCTGCGCTGGCAATTACCCTATGATTACGACCCGGCGGCGACTTGCGACCCAATTATCAAATGGTTGGAATTTACTCAGAAAGGCGATAAGAAGCGGGTTC
This sequence comes from Cyanobacteriota bacterium, assembly GCA_046049545.1. Classification (GTDB taxonomy): domain Bacteria; phylum Cyanobacteriota; class Cyanobacteriia; order Leptolyngbyales; family Leptolyngbyaceae; genus Romeriopsis. The sequence continues at coordinate 39,566 of JBJORF010000030.1, forward strand.
AATTACTTCGGGCCTATCTGAAAGCGGCAATTATGGGCCGCAATGATTTGCAGCGATTTATCGAATTGGTTGGGCCGGGGGGTACGGGGAAATCGACCTTTGCGAACCTGGTGACGGCATTGGTCGGTGAACAAAACACCTGTGCGATTTCGCTGAAAGCACTGGAAACCGACAAGTTTGCCACTGCCCGGATTTATGGCAAGCGACTGGTTTATATGACTGATTCCGAACGCTGGGCGGGCGGGGTATCGACGCTCAAATCTCTCACAGGGGGCGATCCATTAGTCCATGAGTTGAAATACCGGGGGGCGCATGATTTCTACCCGGATGCCATGGTGGTAATCTGTGCCAACGAAGCGATCGTGTCCAGCGATTACACCAGCGGCTTGGAGCGACGGCGCTTGACCGTTCCGTTTGACGTACAGGTGCCCGCAAGCCAGCGCCGAGAATTGATTTCTTTCAAGGATGGATTGCACGGTGAATTTGTGCAGTATTTGCCGGGGCTGTTGAATTGGGCGCTGGCGCTGCCCGATGCTGAGATGGTTGATTTGTTGGTCAATACAGCCCAGTCGGTTCCCAGTTTGGGCGCGATTCACGCCGATGTCCTGATGGCATCGAATCCGTTAGCTGATTGGCTGGATGCGCGGTGTGTATTTGTTCCTGGGGCGCGATCGCAGATTGGTGATGCCAAACGGCAGCGCGTCACCAAATCGCAAAGCTCCGGCGATTCAAGTGCCTGGGACGAATATGCCTTTGCCGAATCGTGGCTCTATCCTAACTATCGCGAATATTGCGATCGCTCACAGGTGAAGCCCATTTCATTGCGGCGGTTCGGTGGTCTGTTGGTCGATTTGTGCAAATCACAATTGGGCAATGCTGAAGTGGATAAGGGCCGCGATCGTGATGGGGCCTTTATCCTGGGCGTTGCGTTGCGGGGGGATAGCAATTCGGACTTGCCTTGTCCGATTACTGGGGACAGTCTGCTGATCGAAGCGCATGAGCTGGCTGATGACGCGGCGATCGATGCTTGTCCGGTTGAATGGCGCGTTTTGCCACAGGCCGATCGACAATCAGCGGAGAAGCTGCTAGGGTTGCTCAAGCAAGGTCAGGGGCCGGAAGACTGGAAGCCGATTTGGTTTTTGCCTGGTGGGGCGGAATTTGGCGACTCAGCACGGGCAGCGGTAATTGCCCAACTGCGATCAGCGGATTGGGGCCAGCGAATTTTGACCGATTTGGGTTTGGCAGTATAGGGGTGAACCATGGAACGCGATGAACTTAAATCTTTAATTCGTGAATTGCTGCCAGAGGCATTGGCGGAGGTGCTGTCTCCAGTAATTGGCACTCAAGTCGATCATGGTGAGCGTTGGGTATCTCTGAAAGATGCTGTGGAACCCTTGGGTTATCCCAGCTATAACGCACTGCATAAGGCGATTCAGTCTGGCGTGTTCCGCCTGGGTAAGGAACTGCGCGATCGACGCAACCCTGGTGCAAAATCGGCACGGCTCCAAATCCACTTGGGCAAAGCGCAGAAGCGCCTATCGGAAGACCCTGCTAATCGGCGGGTAGTGTAGGGGGTTTGGGCCGATCGGCGCGATCCATCACGCGGCGGGCGGCAGCTTGGTTCTGCTTCAGATTGATGTGCTTGTGGTAGCGCTCCAAGTGAATCTTGGGACTGTGCCCCATCAGGGCGGCAGCGGTGGTCACGGGTAGTTCAAATGTGACTGATGCCCGGATCCCAAAGGCATGGCGCAAATCGTAGGGGGTAAAGGGTACCCCTTGCCGATTGAATGCCCTGGCGACTTTGGTGCCGAGCTGCTGTTTGGCGTAGAGTCCATCGGCATCCTGAATCTTGGGCCGAATCACTGTTCTCAAATCCCATTCAGCTACCCATTCCGGGTACAGCGCTTGAAAAACCAGGCGCGGCCCGGTTTTGCCTTTGCGAACTTGCAACCCTTCATCTGTCCACTCACAGAAGAACACTTCATGGTCACGCAAGCCGAACGCGGCCATGATGCCATAGACCCATCGCCAGCCCGGATTAGCGATCGCTGACCATTGCGCCACGATCGCTTCATCTGTAGGCACGGCCCTATCCTTCACCTTCGAGGGGCCATAGTTGCCCTCAAACTCCAGAAAATCCGCTGGCAGCTTGGCGAAATCTGCCAGCTTCTGAAGTTTGCGGCATGTCTCCAGTCGATTGCGCGTGTTGGGTTCGGTGGCCAGGACGGATCGATCCACGACCGCATTCGCGCTATAGGCAAACGTGGTTGGGCCATAGGGAGTGGTCATGGTGTCCACCCAGTTGTCGATGTTGTAGGCCACATCCAGCAACCGGCCGAGTCGT
>JBJORF010000031.1:0-40940 GCA_046049545.1 Cyanobacteriota bacterium
CTGCCGATGTGCAACTTCAGCCCCACGGCGAAGGTACGATTTTGAGCTACTCAGTTCAAGCCACGCCCACCATTCCTGTCCCCGGTCTGTTCATCGAGCAAGCCATGCAAATGGATTTGCCCACAAATCTCCGACAGATGCGCCGAGTCATGTGCGAAAGCCCCGGCGATGCGGCCTAATTGGGAGCCAGGATAGGCGCTTAATTACAATGCCGTTACATTTGCTCATAAGCTGATACATCGCGATCTGAGGAGTGTTAGGCTAGCGTCTGTACATAAAATATACAGACTTAGGAAAGCGGTAATGACCGGGCCAAACGACATTCCCTATCTTTTAAGAGCAGCGCGCAAAGAACCCCTTTCCCGTCCGCCAGTTTGGATGATGCGCCAAGCTGGACGTTACATGAAGGTCTACCGTGATCTGCGCGATCGCTACCCCTCCTTCCGCGAACGATCGGAAAATCCCGACCTTGCGATCGAGATCTCGCTACAGCCCTGGCGTGCCTTTAAGCCCGACGGTGTGATCATGTTTTCGGACATTCTGACCCCGCTACCCGGCATCGGTATTCCCTTCGATATCATTGAAAGCAAAGGTCCGACGATCGAGCCTGCAATCCGCACGATGGATCAGGTCAAGCAGCTGCGGAAGCTCGATCCGGAAGAATCCTTACCATTTATCAAAACGATTTTGACTTCCCTGCGTCAGGAAGTCGGTAATGAAGCGGCAGTCCTCGGTTTTGTCGGCGCGCCTTGGACCTTGGCGGCCTATGCCGTTGAGGGTAAGAGTTCCAAGAACTACGCTGTGATCAAGCACATGGCCTTCGCGGAGCCGGAAACGCTCCATGCATTGCTGGGCATCTTGGCCGACTCGATCGCGGAGTACGTGCGCTATCAGATCGACTGCGGCGCGCAGGTTGTGCAAATGTTTGATTCCTGGGCCGGAAACCTCAGCCCGATCGACTATGACACCTTCGCCCTGCCCTACCAGCAGCGTGTCATTCAGCAAGTCAAGCAAACGCACCCCGACACCCCGCTCATCCTCTATATCAGCGGCAGCGCGGGCATTTTGGAGCGCATGGGTCAGTCCGGCGTGGACTTTGTCAGTGTCGATTGGACGGTGGATATGGCTGATGCGCGTCGCCGCTTAGGGCCAAACATGGGTGTTCAAGGAAACGTTGACCCCGGTCTGCTGTTCGGTACCAAAGAGATCATCCGCGATCGGATTATCGACACCGTCAAGAAAGCAGGCAACACCGGCCACATTCTCAACCTGGGCCACGGCATCCTGCCGGGTACCCCGGAAGAGAACGCCGCTTACTTCTTTGAAGCCGCGAAGCACGTCGATCAACTGCTAGCGGGCGCACGCTAAGCTAGTAGGTGCAGTAAGCTAGCAGGTGCAGGCTAAGCTAGCTGCCGCGCGCTAAATTGTAGCCAGGGGAACGCAGGGTGGTAGAGTGTTCTTTGCCATCTTGCCATCCCCCTAAGCGCAACAATCAGCGCGACCCCGTGACGCTATGACCCGAAAGCGGATTTTTATTACTGGTGCGAGTGGATGTATTGGCCACTATATTGCCGATACGTTGATCCAAACGACCGATCACGAGCTGTTTCTCCTCGTACGCAATCCCGCCAAATTGAAGTTTGATGTTCAAGCCCGACCGGGGATCAAACTTCTGCAAGGGGATTTGCGTGAAATTGAGCAATTTGGCGATCTACTCAAGACGATGGACTGTGCGATCTTGATTGCAACCTCCTGGGGCGGTATTGAGGAATCGGAAGAAATCAACGTCAATAAGACCCGCATCTTAGTCAATCTGCTTGACCCTGCGGTTTGCCAACAGATTATTTACTTTTCGACTGCCAGTATTCTCGATCGGCAAAATCAGCCCCTCGCTGAAGCTGCGAAGCTGGGCACTGAATATATTCGATCGAAGTATTTTGGTCACCAAGCGATTCTCGCCACGGATCTGGCCGATCGTGTCACCGTGATCTATCCCACCCTCGTCTTTGGGGGCAACGATCGCTTCCCCCGATCGCACCTGACCGCCGGACTGAGTGAACTTAGCAAATGGACCAAAATCTGTCGCTGGTTGACCGCTGACGCGAGCTTTCACTTTATCCATGCCCGCGACATTGCTGATGTTGTGACCCATCTCGTTGATCATATTCCTGGCCCCCAGGATGAGCGCCACTTGGTTCTGGGCAACGATCGGCTCACCGCCAATCAGTTAGTGCATCAGCTCTGTGCTTATTTTCACCAGCGGATTTACTTCCAGATTCCGCTTTACATCTGGCTAATGAATTGTCTTATTGTCCTGTTTCGCATTCAAATCGGCGATTGGGAAAAGTTTTCGATTAACTACCGCCACTTCACCCACCGCAAAGTCTTCAACCCGAGCGACTTTGGGCTTCAGCCGAACTATCCCACCCTCGCCGATGTGCTGCGAATCAGCGGCGTTCCCGCTGGGTAATTGGTAACTGGGCAATAGGCAGCAACGATCGCGGCAGCATGTAAGCCACAAGCCCCGCAAAAATGACCGTCCCTAACAGGTATTTCACCCCGTCAGGAATCGCGGGATTGGGGGAAATAAAGCCTTCGATCGCCCCCGCGACCAACAGCATCGGCACCATCCCAAAGATCAAATAGGCCACCTTCGGCCCGTACACCCGAAACGCATCCAGCCGTCGATAGCCCTCAGGGAACAGCAACGCCTTGGCGATCATCAGCCCCGCACCGCCGGAAATAAAAATCGCTGGCAACTCCAATGCGCCATGGGGAAATACAAATGCCCAGAACGGATAGGCCAAATTGTTTTGCGCCACCAGGGCACTCACCGCCCCGAGCAGCAGCCCGTTAAACACCAAAATGTAGAGCGTTCCCAGGCCCGCCGGCAGTCCCCCCGCGATCGACTTCAGACAGACCCCAATGTTATTGGTCATGATGCCGCTGGAGTTCCCCGGCGAGTCACCCATGATGCTGCCCATCCAGAGCTGCCCGTCATCACGCACCAGCTTAATCATCGATTCTGGGACTAGCATTTCCAGAAAATTTGGATCCGCCCAAGCGAACCACCAGGCCACCCCTGCACTGATCAAAAAGATGCCCGTCGAAGCTAGGGTATAACCGAGCGTTTCGCGCAGCACTGCCGCAAACCCCGATCGGTAAAACTCCCACACGCCATGCCATTCCTGGCGGCGGGTGCCTTGATAGACCTGGGCATAGCCGCGACTGGTCAGTTTGTGGAGATTTTGGATGAGCACTTCGCCGACCTGATGCGTCCGCGCCCGTGCCAAATCCGCCGACACCGATCGATACAGACTCGCTAACTCATGAATTTGCTGCGGATTCAGCGACTTTGCCCCTTGTTTTTCCGCTTGGTTGAGCAACTGTTCAAGCAATTTCCAGGAAGCCTCACGACGGGCAATCCAGCGCTGAATATGCATAAAGTTCTAACGATCGGTGCGATATAGAAAAAGATTGCCACAATCCGCTCAAGATCCGGTTCGCTTTTCGGCTTCCGCGTCTACCCTGAGAAAAGGCAAGTCACGGTATCCCCAGCACTACCTCTGCTCCCAGCAATACCCCTACTATAGAGTCCCCATCCTCAGACGGCAAATCAACGCAGGATTTTCTGCCCGTTTTGATACCCATCGATCTTTCCCGACCATGAATCCCACTTCACCTATTCGTCTACTCAGTGTTGGCAACATTGTCAGCGCTGGCTTTCGGCTCTACAACGACAATCGCAAGCAATATCTGATTCCCTCACTCCGAGCATTTGGCTGGGGACTATTACTTCTAGGGTTTTTTGCCTTGGCGATCGGGCTGATGATCGGCGGTGCTGTCTGGTTAGCAACGGCCAATATTGAGTCCAGTGGTTCGAGTGGAGCGAGTGGTGGGGCGATTCTGCTACTGCTGTTCGGGGGGGTGTTGTTGCTTGGTGGCATTCCGCTCTGGATCTTCTGCGCGGCCAAAATCATCTATAACGAAACCCTGATCACCGCCAACGCCTTCAGCCACTTGAGTCATCAACCGGAACCCGTCAAACAAACTGACCAACGGCTAAAATCCAAAACTTGGCTCTTCTGGCTAGCAAAAGTCCTGGTGGGGCTGGTTTTATACGCCGTTAGCTTTGGTTTCTCCATCATGCAACAGATTTTCCTGCCGTTTATCAGCATGGATAACAAAACCATTGCTGCTCTGGCTGGGATGCTCTTCTTCCTTGCCGTGATCGCCCAATACTGTGCACAATTTTGGCTAACGATTCGACTGTTCTTTGTTGAAGTGATCCTCGCCTTACAACCTGAAGTCAAAACCATCAATTGCGTCGAGCGATCGTGGAAACTCACGCGCCAAAGTTTTTGGCGAATTGCGACGGTGCTGTTTGTTGGCTTTTTGATTACCTGTCCGCTTTACATCTTGACGATCGTTCCGGCTGGTTTGATATTGCTGGCTTTCATTCCTTGGGAAAGCATGAGCGAATTAGGGTCTGGGAGTGGCAGTGAACTGGCAAGTCGATTCTTGATTGGCGGTAGCTTCGCCTTGGGCACCTACCTACTGCTACTGCAAGTGATCCAAATTTTTATCCTCCCCTTCTGGCAAACCATTAAAGCCGTTCTGTACTATGACCTCCGCAGTCGGCGCGAAGGCTTTGGCTTGAGTTTGGATGATCGCGGTTAGCCCAAGGAATAATCTGATATGCAACTGTTTAACCGAATCACCGTCAAAACCCCCGAAAGTGTCGAACTCGAATTCAACCTGGCGGGTATCGGTAACCGTGCCTTTGCGCTATTCATTGACAATTTGTTGGTCTGGGGCATTTTTATTGTTGTCGCCTATCTCACCGCTGCTGGGCTATCCGGTCTCGAAGCGATCGGCGTTGAACCCTCGAATGCATTCAATCAATGGCTCGGCGCGATCGCCATCCTGTTCAGCTTTTTCTGGTTTATCGGCTACTTCATCGTCTTTGAAACAATCTGGCAGGGCCAAACCCCCGGTAAACGGCTGGTCAAAATTCGTGTCATCGCTGATGATGGCCGTCCGTTGCAAATTTATCAAGCGACCCTCCGGGCCGTTTTGCGCCCCTTAGATGATTGGCTATTTTTGGGGTTCTTCTTTGTGCTGTTTGGCCAACAGGAGAAGCGGCTCGGCGATTGGGTCGGCAGCACGATCGTCATCCAAGCCGAACAACCCACCGTCGGTTCGGCCCAAATGCCCTTCTCCGGTAAAGCCCAAAATGTGGCCGATCGTGTCACCCTGGCCACCAACGTCGGTGATCTCCGGCCCAATGACTTCGCCATTCTCAAAGAATTTTTACAGCGTCGTCAGACCCTCGAACAAAGCGCCCGCGATCGCTTGAGTCAAGACCTCGTGGCCCAGATCACAGACCGCCTCGACCTGCACAGCTTAGAATTTGTTGAGCCTGCGGAAGTGGTGTTAGAAGGAATCTACCTGGCCTACGAGCAACTGGGTTAGTGCAACATGCTGGCTGATCGTTTGCCGATTGGTGCTGGGAGTCTTCATCAAAAGTGGGCACTTTAAGAATGAAAATTTATCAGAATCTCGTACTGGACAATCGGATTACGCCGAGCGGCCTTGTAGTAGAGAGAGGGATAGGCTGAACGGGTGACGTTGCAGTTTATAAATTACGTCTACGGCAATGTGGAATCTACCATCAGACCCCATCGCAGAGGAGCTTTTATTGGGATGAGTGATATTTTTGAGCGCGGTGATTGTTTTGATTGTATTGTCGTCGGGGCAGGCCCTGCTGGCGGTGCAGCCGCTTACCACTTAGCCAAACGGGGCCGCTCGGTATTAGTCCTCGATCGTGATGTATTGCCACGTTACAAAGCCTGTAGTGGCGGTGTTTCGCCCGCGATCGCCCAGTGGTTTGACTTTGACTTTAGCCCCGTGATCGCCGCCAAGGTCAACCAGATCCGTTACACCTGGAAAACGGGTGATCCCGTCGAAGCTAATCTGGATACGCCAGAACCCATGTGGATGGTCGATCGGGCCAAGTTTGACCACTACCTGATGCAGCAAGCCCAGCAACTCGGGGCCAAGCTCAGCGACAACACCGCCGTTCAAGGCATCGAATTCCAAGGTGACCACTGGCAAGTCAACACCAGCCAAGGCCCGCTCAAAGCCACCTATCTCATCGCTGCCGATGGTGCTGAAGGCCCTATGGCCCAGTGGCTCGGCTTCACCCCCCATAAGCCCTGCATCGGCGCAGTCATGGAATTACCGAGCTCAACAGGGGCCCAAGCCCAGTTCGACTTTGGAATGCTGAAAAATGGCTTTATCTGGGCCTTGCCCAAGGGCGATCGCTGGTCGATCGCGGCGGGTAATTTCCGAGGCGGCAGCGACGATCTCCGCAAAGTGCTCAACGAATATGTCAGCAAAGCCGGATTCAATGCCAGCCAAGCCACCCTCCATGAACATCCGATGCTCCTCTGGGACGGCGACCAACAGCTCCATGCCCGCAATGCGCTCCTAGCTGGGGAAGCCGCTGGTCTGAGTGATCCCTTTACCGCCGAAGGGATTCGTCCGGCATTGTTTAGCGGGATGCAAGCCGCGATCGCGATCAACGATGCCCTCAGCGGCAACCCCAACGCCCTCCCCAACTACAGCGCTAATCTCCAAGCCGAATGGGGCAAAGACATGGCCTGGGCCCAGAAACTCGCAGGCTTGTTCTACCGTGCCCCCGGCCTCGGCTACAAAGTCGGTGTTAAGCGCCCCAGCGCCACCTCCAAGCTCCTCCGGATCATGTGTGGCGAACTGCGCTATGCCGATGTCGCTGGCTACGCGCTGAAAAAACTCAGCGGCGGCCTGATTCGGGGCTAGGGTTCGGCTAGCTCACGCTGCCTGGTTGATCGGGGTGGGCTGAGCGATAGCCGAAGCTCTGTTTGACAGGACAATCCATTGCCAGAGAAGATGATTCATGCCTGGACTGTACGGTGAGTTTTGGGTTTCTCGGTGATGGGTTGTTTTGGGTTTTAGGCGGGGTTTTGAGGGTTGGGTGATATGCGTAGCTACAGTTTGATCGCTCCGGCGAAGATTAATCTATTCCTGGCGATCGTGGGTGATCATTTCACGCCCACTGCACCGCCCCAGCCCGACGGTTTTCATGAACTGGTGATGGTGATGCAGTCGGTGGAACTGGCCGATCGGGTTACCGTTCAGGAAACCAGTCAGCGCGGCATTGTGGTTACCTGCGATGACGGCGAAGTGCCCCAGGACGAAACGAACCTCGCCTACAAGGCCGCTGTCCTGATGCAGCAGCAGTTCCCGGAGGCGGCAGTGAAGCATGGGGGGATCGCGATCGCCATCGAAAAGCATATTCCCATGGGAGCCGGACTCGCAGGCGGTTCGGCTGATTGTGCGGCTGTATTGGTGGGGATTGACCTGCTTTGGGATTTGGGGCTGACTCAAGCGGAACTGCAAACGATCGCGGCCCAGATCGGCTCTGACATTCCCTTCTGCGTTGGGGGTGGGACGGCCCTTGCCACGGGCCGAGGTGAAGTCATTGACCCACTGCCGGATTTAGACAATATCCACGTTGTCCTCGCCAAATATCGCCATCTCCCGGTCGCTACACCCTGGGCCTACAAAGCCTTCCGCCAAGAATTTGGGCACAACTATCCCACCACCCCAGAGGCCAACGCTGTCCAACAGCAAACGCTCACTTCCGGCCAAATGCTGACTGCCATCAACCAGCGCAATGCCACCCAAATTGCCGCCGCCCTCTACAACGACCTGGAAAAAGTTGTCCTGCCGGAGCATCCACCGATTCAGGCATTGCGCGATGCCTTTAGGGAATTGCCGGTTCTCGGGACAATGATGTCCGGTTCGGGTTCGACGGTCTTTGCGCTTTGTGCGGATGCCGCCGGGGCGATCGCGGTGCGTCAGGCCATGCACGATCGGTTCAACGATCCCGAACTTGATCTCTGGGTGACACAATTCTCCAGCACCGGCGTTCGACTCGCGGCCAATGCTTAACAGAATCCGACGGCTCACCCATACCACGTTCTTCCAACGCTACGCTTAACCTATTCACATCTCTGGGATGCCCGATCGATGACCGACTCCACCAATGTCACCCCTACCGAAAACGTCACCCCCACCGCAACTGAACCGCAACCCCAATCCGCCCCTACTGAAAACACGAAAGCCACACCGCTGAAATGTTTCACTGGGGGACTTGTGGCCGGAGCGATCGCGATTTTCTTCTACCACAGTGCGGAAGTGATCGCGGGAATCTTCGCCCAAACGCAAATTCAGTCGGAGAACTTTATTGTGATGCGGATGTCCTCGGCGATTCGCACCCTGGTTATTGGTATGTTTGCGCTGGGGGCAGGGGTATTCGGCATGGCAGCGATCGGGCTGTCGGGTCTGGGTATCCAAATCCTCTTGGGCAAAGATGAGCCCCAAGCCGATTAATCCATCCTGCTCCAGCGTTCGGTAATCTCGCCCCGAACCCAGGGCGATCGCGCTATTCGCATTGAGGTAACAGCCACTACATTAGAGAAAGCGGTTAGAGTTAGATCAAAGCATCACAAAACTAACTTTAGCGAATTAGAACTTTGAGTCGCGGTGAGGGATATGAACAAGACTTTCGCACAACAAAAATTAGTCCAATACATTAAGCCCCTGCTGAAGGGTGTGCTGATCTTCGGGCTGATTGCCAGCTTGGTCTTCGGACAGGCCCAGGATGCCATGGCGGCTTCTCGCAGCGGCGGCCGCATGGGGGGTGGCTCGTTCCGCGCCCCGTCTCGGACTTATAGCGCGCCGCGTGGGGGAAGTTATGGTGGCGGCTATGGCGGTGGCTACAATCGTGGCTACGGCGGTGGCGGTGGCTTTTTCTTCTTCCCATCCCCTTGGATGTTCATTGGTGGTGGCGGTGGTAGCCTCTTCATGCTTTTAGTGTTGGCCGCGATCGGCACCTACCTCTTCCAAACCTATCGCCAAGCGGCGGAAGGTGGGACGAGTAATACAATCAATCCCAACGTCTCTGTCGCTAAAGTTCAAGTGGGTCTCTTGGCGGAAGCCAAAGAACTCAAGGCCGAACTCAACCAACTGGCCCTGAAAGCCAACACCAGCGATCGGGCGGGTCTCGCCAAACTCTTGCAGGAAACCACCCTCGCTGTCCTGCGTCATCCCGAATACTGGGTCTATGGCGGCAGCGAAACCAAGCAAGCCCGTCTGGAATCCGCCGAAGCCGAGTTTAACCGGATGATCCTGATGGAGCGCAGCAAAGTCGGCGGCGAAACCCTGTCGAACATCGCGGGCGAACTGAAGCAAAAAGGCGAAGGCGGCGGGGCAATTACCGTCGCGCGGGCTGAAGCCCTGGCGAACAGCGATCCGGGTGAATACATTGTCGTCACGATGGTGGTGGGTACTGATGGCCCCTTGGCCTTGCCAAAAATCAATGGTGAAGCAGATCTGCGGACAGCCTTGAATGTGCTGGGTGCGGTGGGTCGCGATCGTCTGATGGCCGTCGAAGTCCTCTGGACACCCCAAGCCGAAGGCGATGTGCTGACCCGCGATGAAATGGTCGCCGATTATCCCTCGCTGAAGTTGGTCTAAATCACCATGGAAGGTTTGACCCTGGCGATCGTCGTATTAGGCAGCGTCGGCTTTGTCGGCGCTGGTTTACTCGTTTGGGCCTATCGCGGGGCGGGTAGCGTCGGCATCCTGTTTCGGGAAGTCATGCCGCTGCCCGCTGGCCTTTCCCCGGAAGCCGAGCAGCATTTTCAGCGAGGCATTGCCACCTACATTCGGGGGCAGTACGCTCGATCGGTGGAACACTTCAATCAAGCCAATGCCGCCCAGCCCGAACCCTGCGCCGCCGCTTTACATAATCTCGGTCTCACCTGGGCAAACTTAAAACAAGATGATCGGGCTGTGCGAGAATTGCTCCGAGCGGCTGACTTGTATGCCCAACAGGAAGACACCGCTTCTGTTGAATTGGTCAAGCAACAGCTCCTAAATCTCCGTCAGCGCCGCGCTGAACGTCAAGGCTAAGCCTCAAAGATAAGCCTTAAAGCAAAGCCGCAAAACTCAGCCTCAACCCTAGCAATCACAGGATCCGCAGGTGTCCCAACTTCCCACCAGTAGCCCCGGCTGGCAATGGCAGCAGACTCAACAGCGATTTGGCGAATGGTTTGAGCAGCTTTTGAGCCGACCCGCAAAACCCACGCAACGCCCCCGTGGCAACTGGTCTTGGGCTTGGTTGGAGGCGATCGCTCCCTATATCACCATTACACTTGGCGTCATCCTCGCGCTCTTTATCCTCTACATTCTGGTGCGATCGATTAGTGCTTGGCGGCTCCAGCGGCAACGCCGTCGGGCCATGGCCGAGGCAATTCCCCTTGAGCTAGAAACCCCCGTCAGTCAGTCCGAATGGCTGACCCGTGCCCAGCAATATCAGCGCCAAGGCAATTTTACCGAAGCGGCGCGGGCGCTCTACTTTGCGCTGTTGCAAATTCTCCACGACCGTGGCCTCATTCCCGAAAAACGCAGCCGCACCGATCGCGAATATGCCGCGATCACCCAAGACTTGCCCCAGCCCAACGCCTTCGCCACCCTGCTCCAAACCCACGAGCAGCTCGAATTTGCAGGCAGCCAGGTTTCCGCTGAGGGGTTTGCACAATGTCAGCAAGCCTATAATGCTGCCGCTGGCGCGATCGCCAAGGCCCAAGCCCCGGCTAACGTCAGCAAAGCGAACGGCAGCAAACCGTCGAGAGGCCAACGCTAATGGTCGCTACGCCCCGCCCCAATCGCCTCTCCCCGCGCCAAATCGGCCTAATCCTCGGCGGCATTGTGCTGACGATCGTGCTATTCATCGTCCTCACCCCCGGTAACAGTTGGCAGCAAAGCGGCTCCACCTACAATAAGTCCCCTGACGGCTACGCGGCTTGGTACAGCTATGCCGAAAGTCGCAGTCTAAATATTAAACAATCGCGCCAATCGATCGCGGACTTACTCCAAGCCCAACAAAAAACTCCGAATTCCCCACCCCAAACGCTTCTCCAGATACAACCCCGATTAATCAGTAGCAGCCAGCTCTTTCGCACCCGATCGGTCACCCCAAAAACCATTCCGCCCAAATTACCCAAGCCAAAATCGACTCCGAAAACCGTAGTCACGATCAGTTCTGAGGTCGAAGATTGGCTAGAAGCGGGCAACAACCTCGTCGTCCTTGGTGTGAAGCAACCCGTGCGATCGGTGCCCTTTTCCAGTCGAGTGCCCAGTCCCGTCGGCCCCGTCGTGATCGAAACCAGCCGCCGCGCCCTTGGCAAAGAGACCAACCCACGCCTCGCCGATGACAGCGGCGCGATCGTCTGGGAACTGCAAAACCCCAGCGCCAAGCCCCTGCCTCCCAATGGGGGCACCCCCACCGGAAAGCTGATCCTCGCCAGTACACCCTACCTCGCCGCCAACGCCTATCAGGAAGCACCGGGAAACTACGCCTTTCTCACTGACTTATTGAGGCAACTCAACGCCCCGATCGTCGTTGATGAACGCATCCATGGCTACCGCGAACCCGTCGCATCAGAGTCCGAAAAACGCCGCCAAAGCAGCTCTGGGAAGTCTTCTGAGCGCTCCGGCTCTGGTCGATTCGGCCCTGGGCGCAATGGCGATCGCGACGATCGTTCGATTCTCGACTATTTCGCCCAAACCCCGCTGTTACCGATCGCCGTTCAGAGCATTGTTTTAGTCGCGATCGCCATCTGGGCCAGAAACCGCCGCTTTGGCCGCATTCAAACGATCGACCAACCCAGCGTCGATAATTCCCAAGCCTACATTCGCGCCTTAGCCGGATCATTGCGCCAAGCCAACAGTCGATCGTTTGTCATGGAAACCGTCGGCCAAGCCGAACTGCGCCAGCTCCAGCAACAGCTCGGCCTCGGCAGCCATCCGATGTCGCTTGCCGACATCATTGAAGCCTGGACTGCCCAGCAGCAGCCCACCGATGATCTCAAAACCCTGCTACGCCTTCAGCAGCGCCCCGACATTAGCGATCGCGAACTGCTGACTTGGTTGCAAAGTTGGCAACGATTGCGGCAGGGCTAAAAATCTGTGCCACAATTCGAAACAGTCAGCAATTTGAGCCAAGCCTTCGCCCCTCAAGCCTTCACTCCTAGACTAATTAGCAATTCCCGAAATTTATGAGTAACGCCGCGATCGCGCAATTAGAGCAAGTTTTAAGTAAAGTCATCGTCGGCCAACCTGCCATGGTGCGCCAAATGCTCGTCGCCCTCCTTGCAGGTGGCCACGTCATCCTCGAAGGCGTACCCGGTACAGGCAAAACCCTCACCGTCCGCACCCTTGCCCAGCTTATTCAATCCGAATTCCGGCGGATTCAGCTAACCCCTGATGTCCTGCCCTCAGACATCGTGGGAATTAATATTTTTGACCTCAACACGCGGGAATTCACCCTCAAGCAGGGCCCCGTCTTCACCCAAATCCTCCTCGCCGACGAAATCAACCGCACGCCCCCGAAGACCCAAGCGGCCCTACTCGAAGCCATGGAAGAGCAGCAAGTCACCCTCGACGGCAAAACGCTGCCGCTATCGGACTTCTTCTGGGTGATCGCGACGCAGAACTCCCTCGAATTTGAAGGTACCTATCCCCTGCCGGAAGCCCAACTCGATCGCTTCCTGTTCAAGCTCGTGCTCGACTACCCCGAAGCCCAAGCCGAAAAGCAAATGCTACTCAACAGCCAAAGCGGCTTCCGGGCCAAACGCGCCGATTTAGCAAAGCTCAAACCCCTACTCAGCGTTGATAACATTCTCCAAACGCGCCAACAAGTGCGCGCCGTCACCGTCCAGGAGAGCCTCCTCGACTACCTCCTCGCCCTCGGCCAAAAAAGCCGCAAACACCCCGATATCGCGCTGGGCGCTTCGCCCCGATCGCTCGTCAGTTGGCTCCAAGCCAGCAAAGCTCACGCCTGGATCGATGGCCGCGACTACGTTACACCGGATGATATTAAAGCGATCGCGCCCCCTTTACTGCGTCACCGTCTGATTCTTCGCCCCGAAGCCCAGCTCGACGGCCTGCAAATGGACGGGGTGATCACGGGCTTACTTGGCCAAGTCCCCGTCCCGCGCTAGCTTCAACGGCATCTACTTGCAGCTTTTCGGTGCCTTGCTGTCATCCAAATTGATTTTGCTGTAGCCATTGAGGTTGTACAACGCACTCGTGAATCGCGCCCGACCACTCCCAAATTTCTGGCCGCGTCGTACCCGCAGTGCTCCATCGGGAATCACACTCAACGGCTCAAAATTATCCGTTTGATTAAACGTCTTCATCGGCCCATAGGTCGTGGCAAATCCGCTGATCGTGTTGCCGCCCAGGGTTCCTTCTAGACAAACCCCCGCCTCGCCGTCAATTTGGCCCGCATTGCCGATCACCCGATCGCCCTTCTTCGTGAAGATCACCAGCACACCGCCCTGCTTCAGCAATTCCTCATCGCTGATCGCCGCATCACGGGCATTGCCACTCCAGAACCGATAGGTGCCATCGGGCAGATCCGCCGCTTTACCGCTTTTATCCAAGGGCTGGCCATCCGCACCTTGGCAGCGCAGCACCGCATTCACGGCGGCAAATCCCGCTTCATCCCGCGTCCCAATCAGCGACTCATAGTAAGCCGAATTTTTCAGCATCAATGCCCTGGCGCGGCTAATCGAAGTTTTGTAAAAAACCAATTTGCGTTCAACGGCGATCGTCGCTGGCCCGTCCTTCTCGCCATTGATATTGCTGGGAAACTGTTCATAGCTAAAAGTCGTATCACCGCCAATTTCCACGGCAGTAATGTAGGCCCGCATCCCCAACGGATTTGGCTTACCGCTATTGGTATCAAAGGCGCAGGTTGCCGTCAGATTCGCCATCTCTGCCTGAGCTGTAGCCACCGATCCCAAAATGCTTGCCCCAGTTACCACCCCAGTCACCAACAGCGTTGGCAAAGCGTATCGCGTCAGCATTGTTTTTAGCATAAAGCACCACATTGGCAATGATATTCAGCCTTGGGGCAAGATTGCCCTTGGCCATTATCTTATCGCAGGATTACTGAGCCTGATCACGGGGCTTAGGTCAAATTCAGCACATCGTTTAACTTTCCGCTCCGAAAACCCTCTAAATCCAGCGTGACATACAAAAATCCAAACCCCTGAAACGCCTCAATCAACTGGCCCAAGTCCGTCTCCGCCACAAACTGCTTCACGACCTCCGGCATCACTTCAATCCGCGCCGTATCCCCCGCCGATCGCACCCGAATGTTCTGCCAACCCAATCGCCGCAGATACACTTCCGCCCGTCCGACCCGTTGCAATTTGGCGATCGTGATTTCCTCACCGTAGGGAAAGCGGGAACTGAGGCAAGGCTG
Source organism: Cyanobacteriota bacterium (assembly GCA_046049545.1). Taxonomy (GTDB): domain Bacteria; phylum Cyanobacteriota; class Cyanobacteriia; order Leptolyngbyales; family Leptolyngbyaceae; genus Romeriopsis. The sequence goes on from JBJORF010000031.1 coordinate 14,387, forward strand.
CGCAGGTTTATCCCACCAGGGCAGCCCCAAAAGTTTCGACAGTTCCCGGACTTCGAGTTTACTCATCCCAACTTCTGCTAGGGGCGATCGCGCTCCGCGTTCCTGGGCCGCTTGAATGCCCGGTCGGTAGTCCTGTAAGTCATCGGCATTCACGCCATCGACGACGTAGGGATAGCCTTGGGCGATCGCCAGGGGTTTGAGCGTGTCGTGGAGTTCGCTTTTGCAGAAGTAGCAGCGGTTGCTGGGATTGGCGGTGTAGTTGGGGTTGTCCATTTCGTGGGTGGCGACCACTTCATGCCGAATCCCGATATAGGCCGCCTGCATGGCCGCATCTTCGAGGTCTTCGGGCAGTAGGGAGGGTGACTGAGCGGTGATGGCGATCGCCCGCTCGCCCAATGCATCATAGGCAATCTTCGCCACCAAGGTACTGTCGATTCCGCCAGAATAGGCAATCAGCGCCTGATCCATCGCTGTAAACATTGCCATCAGTTGATCGAGCTGGGGTTGTAGAGAGTGCATAGCGAGAGTGGAAGTGCAAGTTGATCTAATTATCGCTGGAGTTTGCGGCGATGGGAATTCGCCGCGCTGAGCATCATTTTGCATAACACCAAAAAACTGCAACTTAGCCAAAGTTCGATGCGGAAAACTCGATGATTCTCGACTAAAAGCATTGGGGGCCTACGCAAAGGTCCCACAATTCATTTGAAATTAAGTATTAGCACTTAGAGGCCAAAGCCTCGGATGGGGACAATAACCCTAAGAATACGGAATTCTACTTTCCTGGACAGCCACTTTCCCGATCGAGTTTAACCATGAGCTTCTCCCAACTGAATCAATCTTCCGCTCCACTGCAATCCATTGCGGCTTGGGCTAATCCCGATTTGCTGAATGCAACGAATCTTGGGACAAGCCGATCGCTCCTCTTCATTGATGCCGGTGTAGATGATATTCAGACATTGGTAAATGGAGCAGCAGCAGGAACAGAAGTGCATGTGCTGCGATCGGGCGAAGATGCGATTAGTCAGATTACCCAGACATTATTGGGTCGCAGTGGGATTGAGAGTTTGCAAATTGTCTCCCACGGGAAATCCGGCGGGGTGCAGTTGGGTGCAAGCTGGTTGGATTTGCAGACATGGCCGACCTATGTGGGCCAGTTGAAATCCTGGGGCCAAGCATTAACAGCCGATGCGGATATTTTGCTGTATGGCTGTGATGTAGCGGCGGATGCGAATGGGAAGGCGTTTGTGAATTTGCTCGCGCAGGCGACGGGGGCGGATGTGGCGGCCTCGGAGGATTTGACGGGGAATGCGGCTTTGGGCGGTGATTGGGACTTGGAGGTGACGACGGGGGCGATCGACCATACAGCATTGTCCGATTGGTCATCCTATCGATCAACATTCGATAACTTTGTTGTCACTAATGATTCGGACAGTGGTGCGGGTTCACTGCGAGATGCCATTGCACAGGCAAACAACCGACTTGGTTCTGATAGCATCACGTTTGATCCCACATTCTTTAGTATCAACCAAACAATTCGCTTACAGTCGCAGTTGATTATCAACGATAGCGTTACTATTACAGGCAATATCTCCAGCCTAATCACACTAAGCGGAGACGCTAATGACGATAATACGAATAATAGCGGTGATACAAGAATCTTCTTTGTCAACCAAGGGAATTTCAGTATTAGCAATCTCGAATTAGCGAACGGTCGCGGCCAAGGGGGGAATGGCGGTAGCGGCGGTCTTGGTGGTGGCGGTGGCTTAGGTGCTGGTGGTGCCATTTTTATTAATGGTGGGACAGTTAATGTTAGCGATGTGACCTTTCGGAATAACCGCGCGATCGGCGGAGATGGGGGGAATGGCACAGGTAATGTTTTCCGCATCGGCAGCGGTGGTGGTGGTGGATTTAGTGGCAATGGCGGCAATGGCGGAGTAAATACCCAACCCTTTGGGAATGCACCGGGTGGTGGTGGTGGTGGATTTAGTGGCAATGGCGGCAATGCTGGAACAACTACAGAGGGTAATGGTTCTGGTGGTGGTGGTGGTGGATTTAGTGGTAATGGCGGCAGTGGCGGCACGGCTCTTCCTGGTGGCAATGGCGGAACTGGTGTCGGTTCAATTTTTGGCGGTTCTGCGGCGACTAATGGCACAGGAGATATTACTGCGCCTAGTTTCATTGGCGGTACTGGTGGTGGTGTCGGTGGTGGTGGTGGCGGTGGTGGTAATGATGCTGGCGCTGGCGCATTGGGTGGCGACGGTGGTAACGGCGGTGGCGGTGGTGGAAGTGGTTCTGGATCGCGCGGCGGCGGTGGTGGCGGTAATGGCGGAGATTTTGCTGGCGGTGGTGGTGGCTACTTTGATACAAAATCGCGCGGTGGTTTCGGTGGCGGTGGCGGTGGTAACGGCTCTTTTGGTGGTAGGGGTGGTTTCGGTGGTGGCAGTGGTGCAGGTAATGCTACTGCTGGAGACTTTGCTGGACAAGGTAATGCAGCCCACGGTGGTGGTGGTGCGGGCCTAGGTGGGGCGATTTTTGTCAGGAACGGGGCATTAAACCTGAATCGCACTAATTTCCTCAATAACCAAGCCAATGGTGGCAATGCTGGGGGAACAGGTGCTTTCGCTGGCTCCGGCAAAGGCGGCGCAATTTTTGTCAACACAGGTGCGACTGTCAATTATTCAGAACTGATATATAGCGGCAATATTGCCGCGAGCAGTGCAGGTACACCTGTTGATAATCAAAATAATTATAATCTTCCACCCAGTCGTCCCGTAATTGCACTATCTCAGCCAGGGTCAAACATTATCTATGTAGAAAACTCATTCGTTACGCCACTAGATCCTGGGGCTATTGTGACAGACCAAGATTCGGATAATTTCGACACTGGCACGCTGACGGTCAGCTATACCGCCGGAGGCAACGCCTCCGATCGCTTATCCATCCGCAACGAAGGCCCAGGCGTAACCCAAATCAACCTCGACGGGCGCAAAATCCGCTACGGCACCACTGAAATCGGCACCTACACAGGCGGCATCGGCACCGAAAATCTGGTAATTACCTTTAACGCTAACGCCACCCCCACGATCGCCGAAGCCCTTCTCCGAAACATCACCTACAGCAACCTCTCCGAAAATCCCAGCCTCGCCGCCCGCACCGTCAGCTTTGTCCTCACCGATGGCGATGGTGGGACCAGCACCGCCGTTACCAAGACAATTAATCTGGTCAATAGCAACGACGCCGCCCTAATCGGTCGTCGCACCGTTCTCTACGACGGCACCACTTTACCCAACACCCAAGGTTGGACAGGTGTCACAACGGGTAGCACAATCAACAACGCCGGTGGTGTCATAACCGTCAACAGCAGCGCCAATCCCGCGCTCTATGCAGGTTATAGTCGTAACGATCAAGTCCTTAATGCCACCGCTGGCTTTGTGCTTGACTTCCAAGCCAATGTCCTCACCGAAACGCTGACTGCCACCGCTGACAAAAACGCCGACGGCAAAACCGATCGGGCCAACTTCAGCCTCACCCTCGTCACCAGCGACAACACAAAGGCGATCGAACTTGGCTTCACGAAAACCGGGACAGGCATCCGTATCTTCGCCCAAGAAGATGGCACCAGCCAAATTAATCCCAGCCTCGCCCCCGATGCGGCCAATCCCACAAGGCAATTATTCACCCAAGCCGAAGGGATTGATTTAGCCGATCCGGGATTGGGCAATTATCAGCTTTATGTCAAGGACGATCGCTACACGCTCCTGCTCAACGGCACCCCCGTCCTGAGCGGCAAACTGCGGAACTACACAGCATTTACAGGTGCACCCGATCCCTACGAAACCGCTAATCTCATTGCCTTTAGCGACAATACAACTTCCGCCAGCGGTCGCTTCAGTCTGGGCAACGTCGTCCTGATCAGCGGTGGCATCGCTGACCAAGCCATCAATGAAGATGCTGCAACTGCTGCACTCAGCTTTGGTACCTTCGATATCGAAGGCGATTTCGCTAGCCTTGTCGCTACTTCTAGTAATACTGCTGTCGTTACTGATGCCAATATTGTCACGGCTGGTACGGGTGCAAATCGAACTGTGACTGTGACCCCGATCGCTAACGCCAATGGCACTAGCAACATCACCCTCACCAGCAACGATGGCATCACAAACAGCACCAATGTGTTTGCCGTTACAGTGAATCCAGTCAACGATCCCCTCACAGGCAACGTCACCATTAGCGGCACCCCCGTCCTCGGCCAAACCCTCACCGCCGTCAATACCCTCGCCGATGCCGATGGCTTGGGCGCGATTACTTATCAATGGCAAGCCGATGGCACCGACATTGTTGGCGCCACCGGAGATTCCTTCCGATTGGGTCAAGCTCAAGTGGGTAAAGTCATCACCGTCCAAGCCCGCTATACCGATTTAGGCAATACCCCCGAATCCGTGACCAGCGACCCCACGGTCAGTATTACCGGGATTCAAGTCGCCGCTACGGCCACAGCCGTCGCAGGCATTGCCCCCCAGTCAATTCCCGCTTGGGCCACCGACCTCACCCAACCCGGCTATCCCGTTGGCCTCAGCTACGTCATCAGCACCGATCGCCCCGACCTCTTTGCCCAACAACCCACCGTCAGCCCCACCGGTGAACTCCGTTACGAACTCAAACCCTACGTCAATATCAACGCCTTAGTAAATCTCACCATCAATGTTCAACGCGCCGATGGCACGATCGATCCGCAACTCATCCAAACCAATACATTACAAATCACTTATCGCCCCGAAGCCCTTGTGCGGAACTTGGATAACCACCAAGTTGCCTTACTCTATATCGATAATGGCACCCAGCTCCAAGCCCAGCGCACCTTAACGGATACCAACGGTCAACCGATCGCCATCACCCAAGATTGGGCAATTGCCGATACCGCTGACTTCGATCGGGATGGCCTAGCCGATATCTTGTTGCACAACAAACTCGGCGATCAAGTCGAAATGGTAATGATGAACGCCGACGGCCAAGTCCGATCGCGCCAAGCCCTCACCCAGAACGGTGCTGCACTGAAGACGGGCAATACCAACTGGAATGTCATTGGCTTTGCGGACATTAACCAGGACAACGTGCTTGATATCGTGTGGCACAACCCAGTTGATGATGGGGTCGGCTTCTGGTTCATGAACGCCGATGGCCAATCGGTTCAAAGCTACGACTACCTGTACGACCAAGCGGGTACGATTCTCCGCACCCGCAATAATTGGCAGATGAGCGATGTTGCCGACTTTGACGGTGATGGGGATGCGGATTTGCTGTTCCGGTTACCGGAGTTGAACCAAACCGCGATCCTGCGACTCAATGGCCAGAGCCTAGTGGATTATCAATTCATTGATTCGGCAGCTACACCAACCGCAACTATCAAAGGTATCAGTGCCGCACAAACAAACCGACCTGCCACCATCTATTGGCAAACCCCCGATCATCAGCAGGTCTTTGTCCAATCGGTTAGCTTGGCCGCCGATCGTTGGGTCAGTGATACGTTTATCCAGTCCTCCAGTTCAACGCCCGTCCTCGGAATTGGCGACATCGATCGTGACAACATTGCCGATGTCTTGACGGCCAATGGCCTCAACGGTTTGCGCTTTGCGATCAACGATGTGAATAACCGTTTGACCCCAGCGCCGGATGTCCAAACGGTGGGAACGCCGTTCCAATTTGCCCCTGGGAATTGGGAAGTCGCTCAGCTTGATGAATTTGGTGATGTCGCTGCCCGCTAACTAATCGCGTTAATGCCACCAGAGGTCGTTGAAATCATCCCTGCAATGCAATCAACGGCCTCTAGTTTTTTATTCGTAACGAGTACGTAATGTATCCATCATCCGCACCTCACAGGAATACGGGTGGAGCCGATCGCCATTTATCAGCAGTTAAATCAATCGGGATGATAGGATTTGAACCTACGACATCCTGCTCCCAAAGCAGGCGCGCTACCAAGCTGCGCTACATCCCGGAAATTGCGAATCGCAACGTACCCAATTATATATCCAAACGCCAGTATTCCACCGCAAAATATCTCCAGCTCAACCCCAGCTCCTACAAGTCCCGTTTACCCATCATTTTCCCGAGCATTTGATTCACGTAGGCCTGACCGTAGACCTGTTTGGGCGAATGCTTCACCAAAGTTCCCTGATCGATCGCCGGATTGGCCCGTGGAATATCATTGCCCTGCATTTCCGTCGCCGACAAATCCGAATCCGGACTCGGCTGCGGCGGCTGACCCAAATCCGCATTGGCGCTCACTTGCCAAGCCGGTTTCGGCTGGTAGGTATCTTCGGGATAAACAAACGTTGAAGCCGCGATCGGGTCGGTCGTCACCTGCGGTTGCAATGGCTCAGTCTCAGGACTTTTCCAGGCATCTTCATACTGGGGTGACTTGAAGGTAGACTCCGGTGTGGCCCAAGGATCAGCGATCGGCTCAGAAGCATTCGATTTCGTACCATTTGCTCCCCCCCGGTAGAAAAACCCATTGCCTTCAACCGCAACTTTGGTTTTTTCGGCACCGCTGTTTGCTGCACTGTTCTGACTCTCGGCCACCTCCGGTTCCGTATCCGGAATTCGGGGCATTGCTGCATTGATCGGCGGATTCGAAAAAACCGAAGAGGCCGTATTTGTCGCGTCATCAATCATCAAAGTCATTGGCGCAACCACTTGTCCGGCGGCGATCGATGCACCATACACCGTACTGCCTGCCCCAACGATCGCCCCGCGTCCGATCGTCCCTTGGGCCACAATCAGTACACCCGCACCGAGATTAGCCCCCGGCTCAACCTGAATCACACCGCCCTGAGCATGGATCACACACCCCATACCCAAACACACACCGCCCCCCACCACAATCTTCGCCCCCGCATCCGCCTGCAACAAAACACCGGGCGCAATCACCACACCATCCGCAATCACCACATCACCCAAGACCACATACTGGTCTGTGCGAATTGGCTCTAAATGGAAGGGGGTGGAAGGCATCCCGGCGCTTAAACTCAAGTTTTGATTCAGGTGAAAAACAGTGGAGACAGTCCAGTGGAGGCCGTCACATTCGGCTGGTTACGGCTTCTGAATCACCGCTTCGACGACCCGACGCTTCGATCGGCTGTCAGTCCCGACGATCCGCAGGTAAGTACCCGCGTAGTCCGCCATGATTGATTCAACTTGGCCCAGCGCACCAGACTCATTCGCTGACTGAACCACACCAGCAGTCTGCCAGGAGTTGATCTTATAGCGCCGCTTGTCGGCAAACTCCAGCGTGATCTTGTGCCCATTCCGCACCAGGCTACGAATATGATTTGCGGCATCCGCATTCAAGCTATTTGCGCTCGAAGCTGTCGCTGGAGCACTATAGCCAGCGCTCGGAGCGGCTGTTGGAGCGCCATAGCTGGCTGCGGACGCACTGCCATTGCCGCTACCAGGGCGCTGAACGATTTGCTCGAACACGCGCTTCTTGGCTCGGGCATCCACCCCGATCAATCGCACATAATCGCCGGCATGTTCGCCCAAGAAACGACTCACCGCACCCGTCACATCACTCGCACTGCGGGATTGCATCAACGGCGCACTCGTCCAGGAACTTGCCCGGAAGTGACGCGGGCTGGCGAACTCTAGACCGATCGTTGCGCCTTGATTCAACAAACTCTGAATCGTGCTACTCAAGTCACCATTCACCGCCGGGGCGCTGAAGGAAGCACTCGGTGCCGTTGCAGGCGCACTGTAGTTTGCTGTACTAGCGGTGGCAGTCATTGCCACCTTGCCGTTCGGACGCTGAACGATCGCTTCGAGTAACCGCTGCTTCGCCCGCGGGTCAACCCCGACGATCCGCACATAGTCCCCGGCATAAGCTGCCAAAATTTGGTTCAGCTCATTCATTACCGCCGATTCGCTGCTGCCATTCAGGAAGCCGCCCGTCTGCCAAGCGGCGGCCTTGAACTGACGCGCATTCGCATATTCAAAGGAAATCCGGCCACCTCGGTTCAGCACTTGACGCACCTGCCCCGCAATTCCCGCATCTGCCGCTGGTGCTGCACCATTGCTGGTATAGCTTGTCGCTGCGGGGGCGCTGTAGCTGGCCTGTGCTCCGGACAACTGAATCGGTGCATCCGTGGGGCGTTGAATAATTTTTTCGAGGACGCGCTTCTTCGCTTTCGTATCGATCCCGATCAACCGCACGTATTCACCCGAGTGATCAGCCAAGCAGCCTTGTAGGGCACTCATCACGGCACCATCCTGCGTCGCGGCGATCGGGGCACAGGTTTGCCAAGCGGAAGCCTTGAACTGGCGAGCATTGGCATGCTCCGTCCCAATCCGATAGCCCTGGGCCAACAGCTGGCGGACGTGGTTTGCGACCTCTGCGGCCAAATTATTTGTGGAATAGGTAGTAGCCATGGTGTTTCGGGTGGGAAGGGTACAAGCGGAAGATGAAGCGCCCACGGGAGCAATTCCCAGAGCGGAAATACCAGCAACCTGGGCGGCGAATTGACGATCGCTTGCTTCCACAACAGGTAGCCGATCAGCCTGTTGCTGCGTCGTAATCACCGAACCGGAAGGCACCAGCCTACCGGGGGGAATTTCAACATCCTGAATCAGACAATGCATCATTACAATGCAACCGTTGCCAATTCGGGCATTAAAAACCGTCGATCGAAATCCGATCAAGCAACCATCACCGATGTAGGCGGGGCCATGCACCAACGCCATATGCATAATCGATGTCTGATTACCAATCCAGACAGAATACTCCCGATCGTCATCGCCCAAAACTCGGCCCAGTTGCTGGCCGTGGACCACAACGCCATCCTGAAGATGGGTTCCTTGTCCAATGTTCAAGGACATTCCCTCATCCGCCCGAATCGACGTACCCGGAGCGACCCAAACAGACTCACCCAAACGCACATCCCCCACAACATTGGTGAAAGTGTGTACCTGAGCCGTTGCATGAATCTTCGGTGCAGTAAGCGAACGCGAAGGCACGGTGGGAGCCGTAACTGTGGCTGCCATAAACCGATCCTCAATTGTCACTAATTCCGAGTATTTAACAAAAACCTCAACATCGCCCTAGAAAACGGCCTGACATTCAATGCCATCCGACTTCCAGAACAACTGCAAATCCCTGAAAAGTTCACCGGAGCGAGCAGGGAATACTCCGGTAATTCGGCAATTAAAAGGTGGATGACGCAGCTATGGCCATCGACTCAACGACTGAGGCTGAATCCTACCACTGCTTCCCTTTGTCGTAGAGACGCTGATTATCAATCGTCACAGTGTCGATGATCGCTACGACCGCCGCATCAATCGGACGGTCAATGCTACCTTCAATGCGCCTTGCAGCACTCCCGCGACTAATCAACACCCATTCACCCACCCCTGCGCCCACGCGGTCAGCCGCAACCTCATAGATCGGCATCGGTTCACCTTCTTCATCCACCAGTTGAACTAGCAGAAACTTCAGGCCACTGAGCCGCTCTTCTTTTTGCGTACTAACGATGGTGCCGCGAACTTTGGCAACTTGCATTAGGGATTAGGAATTACGGACGGTTGAGGGGACGGATACCGCTCACGCTCTCGCGAAAGGGCTCCACGGCCTCCGTGTAACGAATCGGCAGCACATATTCCAAGTTCTCGTGGGGACGCGCGATGATGTGGGTGGACAACACCTGGCCACCGTTCACTCGCTTCACGTTTTCAATCCCAGCGGCAACAGAAGCCTGAACTTCCGAAACATCGCCACGGACGATTACAGTCACGCGACCAGAACCAATTTTTTCGTAACCCACCAAAGTGACGCGAGCGGCCTTCACCATCGCATCCGCTGCTTCCACCACGGCGGGGAAACCCAGGGTCTCGATCATTCCTACTGCAATAGCCATCGTAATAACTCCCTTCCAATCAGTTTCGTCGAAACACGTTACCGTGCAGTTGTGACTTTTCTCCCAACAGCCTCAAGATTTTACCGCCTGAGGTGAGTCCAGGAGCAAGTTTTTCGATCGGTGAAGCTCAATACAAAACACAATCCAAAGCCGCTCTACTATATTTCGGAACAAAGCCGAGTGTCACGAGATTTGGCAGTTTGACTAAGTTTCAACCTTGCTCCTACTAAGCATAGAGTTGGACGATCCCCTTGGCAACATAATGGCCGATGATAGTTATAAATTTCGGCGATTAGGTCTATTTATCTATTTATCTTTGTTTCATATTTTCGCGATCGCCCCTGTCGTTAATTCTCCCTTGAACCAATCGCCCAAACCGCTGCTCAGCAAGCCCAGCCATCGATACAAAACCATGGTTCCCCACCCCATCCAGCTTCCCAAAATTCCCAAGCCCGTATAATCGAGCGCCTGCATGATAAATTCAAAGGTATTGTCCAGGTGTTAATCATAGAGTAAAATCGATAGGTAATATCACATTCCTCCTATTCTTGTCGATAGGTTTGGATTGCGAACTATTAAGCTGAGCTGGATCTGCGGATTCGGTATGCTTATGCTTGAGTACAAACCTTCAGCGTCCATGATTTCCCCGCGTCCACATCTTGGGTTGTCCATTGTGGGTTGTCCGGGTAGGTAATTGGGATCGCTGACGCGCGTTTGCCCATATAGAGGGTTTGAGTTGCATGCATCAGTTCTTGATCGAAACCAGTTGGTTAATTCCTTGTATCAGCCTGGTTGCGTCCGTTGCGACCTTGCCTTGGTCGGTGGGATTAGTCCGATTATCCGGCTCCCGACCCGCCGCTTACATCACGATTCTGGCCACGATCGCGAACTTGATCTATGGCAGTGCGGTCTTTGCTCAAGTCTGGGGCAAAGCGCCGCAAACGATCAATGTCCCCTGGCTGCGCGTCGCGAATCTTGATCTGACCTTCGCCCTCGATATTTCCGGGGTGACGATCGGGGCGGTGATTATGACGTTGGGGCTGAGCTTGTTGGCCCAGTTCTACGCCCTTGGCTATTTGGAAAAAGATTGGGCCTTGGCGCGATTTTTTGGGTTGTTAGCATTTTTCCAAGCCGCGATCGCGGGCTTGTTTTTGAGCAATTCGTTCTGTCTGACCTATATGGTGCTGGAAGCGCTGACGCTGTCGACTTATCTACTAGTCGGTTTCTGGTATGCCCAGCCGTTGGTCGTCACCGCTGCCCGTGATGCCTTTCTGACCAAGCGGGTGGGGGACATTTTGATGCTGATGGGTTTGGTGGCGCTGGCGACGATGGCGGGCAGCTTGAACTATCCCGATATGTACCAGTGGGCCGCGACGAATCCCCTGCCACCCTGGGGCAGTGCATTATTGGGTCTGGCATTATTGGCGGGGCCTGTGGGCAAATGCGCGCAGTTTCCCCTGCACCTGTGGCTCGATGAAGCGATGGAAGGCCCAAGTCCGGCTTCGATTTTACGGAACTCGATCGTGGTTAGTGGTGGGGCGTTTGTGCTGATCAAGCTCCAGCCGATTCTCGAAATGTCACCCGTAACGACCGTGGCGCTTTTGGTGCTCGGTTCCGTCACCGCAATCGGCGCATCCCTCGTCGCGATCGCCCAGATCGACATCAAACGCGCCTTTTCCCATTCTACCAGCGCTATTCTGGGCTTAGTATTCATTGCCGTGGGGATGGATCAGACCGATGTGGCACTGCTGCTCCTCTTGGCCCATGCGGTCTCCAAAGCCTTAATTTTCATGGCCTGCGGCAGTATTGTCCTCGCCAGTAACAGTCAGGATTTAACGGAACTCGGTGGCCTGCGTGCCCGAATGCCCGCCACAGCGACCGCCTTTGTGATGGGCGCGATCGGCAGCTTTGGGCTGCTCCCCTTCGGGATGTTTTGGGCCTTGGAGCGGGCCGTGAGTGATTTTTGGGGCAGTCCGGCGCTGATTGCTGTGATTCTCGTGACCAATGCGCTAACGGGTGTGGGAGTCGCCCGCGTTTACCGTTTAGCCTTCCTCGGAGAAGTCCACCCAAAAACCCGTCGTGCGGTGGAAGCGCCCTGGGCCATGGCATTGCCAATGGTGACTTTGACAGTTATTACCTTACTGTTCCCGCTCATTCTGGGGCGATTAGACCTACTGCCCCACTGGCGGCAGATTGATGGCTTTGCGGCGTTGATGCTGGTGGCTTCCGGGGCGATCGGCGTGACGATCGGCAGTTTGATCCCAATTCATCGCACCCTCGCGCGACCGATCCAGCCTGTCCAACGCTTCCTTCAAGACTTGCTAGCCTACGACTTTTATGTCCAGCGTTTCTACGAGTTGACCGTAGTTTTGGCGGTAACCTCTTTCTCGAAGCTGGTGTATTGGTTCGATCGCTACGTGGTGGATGCGGCAATTAACTTAGTGGGATTTGCCTCGATTTTGACGGGTGAAGGGCTGAAGTACAGCGTGTCCGGGCGTTCTCAGGGCTATATGCTGACGATTTTGCTCGGAGTTGGGCTGATCGGGCTGTATCTCACTTGGTCCCGGGGCTATCTAGTCGGGTTGCCGTTTTAGGCGGTTTTGAGTCCTGAGTTTTTAGTCTTGAGTTTGCAGTTTGAATTTGCTTGAGTCATCCGTTCGCGTTATTTGGGTTTGCTGGAAGGCAGGTTGATTATGTTATTGAGTCCGCTGATTCTCATTCCAACGATCGGGGCGATCGTCATGTCCCTTCTCCCCCAGTCGATTTCCGGAGAAAAGATTCGTCAAATTGCCTTGGCCCTAATGGCCGCAACCTTGGCTTGGTCACTCCTCGTCGTCACCCAATTCGATATCCACAACCCCGCCATGCAGTTAGTCGAACAGCTCGACTGGCTCAAGGATTTGGGTTTAACTTACTCCCTCGGCGTGGATGGCCTATCCGTCTTGCTCTTGGTGCTGAATGGTTTGCTGATGTCCGTGGCGGTCTACTGTAGCGATCGGGATTTGGCACGGCCCCGGTTATATTACACGCTGCTATTGCTGATTAACCTTGGCGTTGCTGGTGCATTTCTCTCTCAGAACCTACTGTTATTCTTCCTGTTCTATGAATTAGAACTGATTCCGCTGTACCTGCTGATCGGCATTTGGGGCGGGCCGCGTCGGGGCTACGCTTCGACCAAATTTTTGATCTACACCGCTGTGTCGGGGATTTTGATCCTGGCGGCATTCTTGGGACTGGTGCTGCTCAGTGGCACGGGCTCCTTTGACTACAATCCGCACCTTGCCGACGGTCTGTCGATCAAGCTACAACTGGTGCTGCTCGTCGGGATTTTAATTGGCTTTGGGATTAAAGTGCCGCTGTTTCCGTTCCATACTTGGCTCCCCGATGCCCACGTTGAAGCCTCGACCCCGGTTTCGATTTTGCTGGCAGGGGTATTGCTCAAACTTGGCACCTACGGTTTGGTTCGCTTTGGGATGGGGCTTTTTCCTGATGCCTGGGCGATCGCGGCACCTTACCTGGCGACTTGGGCGGTGATCAGCGTGCTCTTTGGGGCCTTCAGCGCGATCGCGCAGACGGATATGAAAAAAATGGTGGCCTACAGTTCCGTGGGACACATGGGCTTCGTGCTCCTCGCCGCCGCCGCTTCGACCCCGCTGAGCTTAGTCGGCACGATCGTCCAGATGGTCGCCCACGGTTTGATTTCCGGCTTGCTGTTTGTCCTGGTGGGCGTGGTTTACAAAAAAACTAAAACCCGCGACATCAATGTGCTGCGCGGCCTCTTCAACACCGAACGCGGCCTGCCGATGATCGGCGCAATGATGGTCTTAGGCGTGATGGCGAGTTCGGGCCTCCCTGGTATGGTTGGATTTGTCTCCGAATTCTTGATCTTTCGAGGCAGCTTCAGCGTTTTTCCCGTTCAAACTTTGCTCTGTATGGTTGGTACGGGCCTCACTGCGGTTTACTTCCTGCTATTGGTTAATAAAACCTTCTTTGGTCGGTTGCCGATCGAATTTAGCAATCTGCCGGAAGTCCGCTGGTCGGAACGCGCTCCGGGTGCCGTTCTCGCCCTACTGATTATCTTATTTGGATTGCAACCGATGTGGATGTCGCGCTGGGTCGAAAGCACTAGCACGGCGATGATGGCGAACTTCCCGCAACAACCGCGAAAACTCCGGGAAGCCCCGCCGATCGTCCCCGCCGCGACCGCGATCGCCCTGCCCGCCCCGAAACTTGCGTACAATAGCGGCAGTCCTGCATCTTAGGATTGCTCGCATCCTCGAATTGCTCGCATCCCCGATTTCCGCATTGCCTTAATCCCGCTTACCGCCAATCACACCGTACCTCTGCTATGAACCTCGCTGCGTCACCCACCCCAAATTTCCCCGCCAAAAACCAAAATCCGAAGCCCACCCAGCCCCTGCCGGAGCTGACCCGTGAGCAATTCGTACAGCGGCTGATGCAGCACCAAACCTTGCTGCCCGATAATCCTCACAACACCATGGAAGTCGTGGGCGTTCTGTGGGACTACGCCAACATCATTGGAGCCTACTGGAAAAATCTGCTCTACGTGGCTGATACCCAGTTCCTCGTACTGTTCCCGTTCTACAAATACATGAACGGCGATCGCTCCTTCAAAAATCTGCTCAAGCACTGGAACCACGATCGGATTAATTACGAATTTTCGGAATATTGCATGAAAGCGATGTTCTGGCACGGCGGCGGCGGCATGGATGCCTACTTGGATACCCCGGAATTTGAAGCCTTAGCCCGGAAAGCCATCAATGCCAAACTCAAAGGTAACCCCGTGATGCAGTTGGTGGATAAAGCCTTTGACCAATTCGCGATCGAGCAAGTCCGACAGATGTGCTACTACAGTGCCCTCGGCCAATTCTGGACGATCATGAGCAAAATGTTCTTCGATCTCTCTGATGCCTACGAAGCCGGAGAAGTCAAAAGCATCATGGACGTGGTGGAATTTGTTAAAGCGGGATTGGTCGCCGCCGCCGCTGTCCCAATTACCTATAAAGTCGAGATCAAAGGCGAAACTTACGATATCTTGCCCCCGGACGCGGGATTGACCTTCCTGATGGATGCCGCCGTGCCCTACGTAGAGGCCGTATTTTTCCGATCGCTCCCCTTCATGGGAACGCTCAGCTACAACGCCCAAGCCCAGCAGATTCCCGGTGAGCAGAGCGGCTTTGCTTACGGGGCGCTCTACGCGGATCCGTTGCCCGTGGGGGGCAGTGGGATTCCGCCGACATTGTTGATGCAGGACATGCTGCACTTTATCCCGGATTATCTGATGGATTATTACCGCACCTACGGTCGGGGCGAACATGATCTGCGGGTGAAGCTGACCGAGAGCTTTCAGAAGTCGATGTTCTGCGTGACGAATGCGGCAATCTGGGGCTTGGCTCCGCATCCGTTGGATAGCACTGACCCGGCGGCGTTGGCAGCGAATCAGAAATTCTTTGAAGGCTTTGTCGATCGGCTGTTGGAATCGCGGATGCGGGCAGTGCAGTCGATTTAGGCAAGGTGACAATCCAGTAGAACAGATTAACCAAAATTGCCAGGAAGTACTATAATATTAGTACAGTCATTTGGTGGTCATCATGTTGTCCCCTGTTCGGTTGGAAACCTTGATTGCAATCCATGAGTTTGAAGTTCGATTTGGTTTTACCCCGAGCTACATTGATTTGCGCATGGCACTAGGCATACCCCATGGGACGCTTCAGGGCCGTTTGCGCGGGTTAAGCGATGGCGGATACATCACCTCGCACGAACGCCAAAACCGATCGCGCCAAATCACTTCCCTCGGCATCGACACCCTCAAAACTGTTGGCAAGTATCAATCGACAACGAATCCGCTAAGTCGCATTCCTTGCTTGGGAGAGATTGCCGCTGGTTATCTCAGCGATCCAGCGACCCATGAAGAATTTCTCGAATTGGCGCAATTTGACCCCGACAAGCATTTTTCTCTCAAAGTTTCCGGCGACAGCATGATCGATGTTGGGATCCACGATCGGGCTACGGTTGTATTTGAGCGCGTACCGGACGGTTACGAACCGAAACCGGGGCAAATTGTTGCGGCCTACGTCGAAGGCTTAGGGACGACACTCAAACGTTTCTACCGCAAGGGCAAAACCATCCTGCTTGAAGCCGCCAATCCCAACTATCCAACCCAAGCGATCGACAGTAAGCAGACTTTTGTCCGCATTGATGGCATTTGGACAGGTATGACGATCGCGGATTTGGGTTAGAAGTGCGGCTTCGGCGGGGCTCAGCCTGCGAGATTTGGGTCGGTTGCGGAGCCGGGCTTCGGCTGCGCTCAGCCCTCCATGATCGAATGGCGACGCACATCTTTACCGACACCCCAGTGGGTTGAGCGTCAGCCGAAACCCACGGCCAACTCGATCGCGCGCTCCAATTCCGGCAATCCCTGCAACCGCTGCCAAGCTAACTGCTGCACGATCGGAGCCAAACGATATGCGCCCTGCTGAAACTCCAAGAACGATCGCTGCTGCAACGCTTGAATCACACCCAAATGCTGCGTTTCCGGCACATCCCACAGCATCGCCGTCATCTCAGTCAGCGACAATACTGATCGTTCCTGATAAGCCCCTAACCGATCGAGCAGCTGCCCCGCCATGGGATCGCACTCGCCTAACCGCGCCATCTCCCCCAGCACCAACTGCACAAAATCTGCTTCCCGATGCTGTAACGTCTGATGCCATTGCCAGTACGTGCCCAAATCTCGATCGCAGTCGAGCTGCACCGCCTGCGCCACCAACTGCATCGCCTTCGCATTCCCACCATAAAACGTGCAAATCCGCTCCAACATCGCCGCCTGTGGGCCATCCACCACACAACCCTGTTGCTGAAACCACTCAATCCAAGTTGTCGCACTTAACCCCGGCAATCGGTAATGCATCAAATCTAGGGATCCCTCACTGACACGATCGCGGCTCGTAATCAGCGTTGTACTCAACGATCGCGGCTGCGCCAATACCCGGAGTAGCTCTGCATACTGACGATGCTCCGGCAGAAAGCCGCCTTGCCCATCCAGCAGCCCCTCCACCCGATCGAGCAAAATCCCCACCGATCGCTGCTGCAATTGCCGCTGTAACCGACTCAACGCCACCCCAAAATCCACCCCCGGATCAGTCTCAAAATCCTGACGCAACCACTCCGCCACCACCTGTTCCGCCGCCGTAATCTGGCTGCTATCCTGCGGAATCAACAGCTCCAATACACAATCAAATGCTGCCCCACCCTGGAGAAAGTGCTGCGCCAAGGCCGTCTTGCCGATTCCCGCGCCCCCTTGCAGCACAATCACCCGCCGCCCCTGCTGTACCCATTGCTGAATCTGTGAGACCGCCAGCGATCGGCCTAAAACGATCGCTGGATTTGGATTAGCAATGCTCAGCGATAGGGGGAAAGGCGCACTCTCACCCAGTGGCAATTCCAGCGCCGCCCAATCCCAGTTCGCCAAACTCAGTGGCGCAACATCCGGCGTTGGACTCGATCGGTAAACGTCCCCCACGGGCGGAATAAAATGCTCCGGCTTATAGATGCCAGCCGATTGCAGCGATCGCTTGATCATCGCCTTGCAATTGCTCTTCGTGAATTTTGTCCCGAACGCATGGGAGAGCAACTGCCATAGATCCGACCCAACATCCTTAATATGGCCCTCGGTATAGCCCGCATCATCGGCAATCTCGCGATATTTCTGGCCCTGATAGACCTGCCGCAAAATCAGACATTGCAAATGATTCAGTCGCTGACCCGTGCGATGGGCCACGGCGCGATCGAGATGACGAACAACTAATTCCGAATCCATTGGTCAATACGTACTGAATAACTCACACCAAAGCCGCCCGATCGCGTCAGCCCGAAGCCTACTGCATCATCGCTGGCCTAAAGTGCTACCAGCATAGACAGCCCCATTCCTGAAGGCATCCGCAACTCAAGCAATTTCATCGAAAGTTTACGCTGCTGCGAGGATTTTGGTGAAGGCTGCCCGACTTTTCCGACTTTTCAACCGCATTGGTATTCGCTGCGGCAATTTCCCGCCCGATCGTCGGACTGGGATACCCGACTGCCTCCGACTGACAGCAACCGGAATCTTTTTTAGCCTAGAACCAACGCTGAATTGTGGCGTTGCGGACTTAAACCTTAGGAGAACTTCGATTCATGCTGACTGCGACCTTACCCCACCGATCGACCCCCACGATCGCCCTGCCCAATGATCTTCATCGCGCCGCACTACCAAAACATATCGCGATCATCATGGACGGCAATGGTCGCTGGGCCAAGCAGCGGGGCTTGCCGCGCATCGTCGGCCATCGCCAAGGTGTGAAAGCCTTGAAAACCCTCGTGCGCTGCTGCAACGATTGGGGCATTGATGCCATGACCGTCTACGCCTTTTCTACCGAAAACTGGCAACGTCCCGCCACCGAAGTCGAATTTCTGATGGGGTTATTTGAACGGGTGTTAATGGATGAATTAGTCGAATTACACGATCAGGGGGTGCGCTTATCATTTATCGGCGATCGCGCGGGCTTGCCCGATCGACTCCAGCAAATCATCACCCAAGTCACTGAACATACCGCTGCAAACACGGGACTGCACCTGATCATCGCCGTGAATTATGGGGGCCGTGATGAACTCGTCCGCGCCTGTCAACAAATTGCCGATCGGGTGAAATCTGGCGAATTAACCAGCGATGCGATTAATGCCACCACCATTTCCCAGCATTTAATGACCCAAAACATTCCCGACCCCGACTTGCTGATCCGCACCAGCAACGAACTGCGATTGAGTAATTTCCTGCCCTGGCAACTGGCCTACACCGAACTTTATTTTGCCCCCACGCTTTGGCCCGACTTTGGTGTTGCGGAATTGCATCAGGCGTTATTGGCCTATCAGCAGCGCGATCGCCGTTTCGGCGGGGTCAAATCCGCTACTCTCTAACCCGTTCTCCGCCCTCCGACAGAGCCGCGATCTCCTTCCCACTGGGGATGAGACATCATCCCGTAATCCGCTACAAATTCATCATTCAGGGTGATTTAAAGGCTTAAGTCGGGCTTAATTACACAGCGGATGAATGGGTTATGTTTCAGAAAGGATTGCGGTTTCTCCTTAAGCTGATTGGTTCTAGCATTGCCGTCAGCATTTTCACTTGTAGTTGGTTGATCACGACTATCCCACCCGCTCAAGCCGCCGATCGACAGCCGATGCTTCTCGCGCAAGCCGTACCGAGCAGTTGCGCCACGTTGGATGTTGGGGCCTATTACCGCATTACGCCCCGTCACAGTGGCAAATCGATGGATGTTTTTGGCGCTGGCTATGCCAACGATGCCAAAGTCATCCAGTGGCCCTACGGCGGCGGTGCTAACCAACAATGGCAACTGAAAGCGGCGGGTAATGGCTATTACAACATCATCGCTCGCCACAGTCAGAAAAAGGTGAACGTCTCCGGTGCCGTCCCCGACAACGGTGGCAAAATCATTCAGTATGACAATGGCCGATCGGCGGCGAACGAAGAATGGTGTTTCCAACCAGCGGGTAATGGCTACTACAATGTCACTGCCCGCCACAGCCAAAAAGTCCTCGATGTCCCCAATCGCTCAACCGCCGATGGTGTGCAGCTCCAGCAGTGGGCCAACGGCAACGGCACGAACCAGCAATGGTCACTGACCAATGTGGGTAAGATCCCTGCGCCAGCTGCACCCTCATCCAAAGGCCAATGGAGCAACCTGATTCCCTTCCCCTCCATCCCCGTCGCCGCTGCTGTGCTCCCGACGGGCAAAGTCGTTACTTGGTCGTCCTACGATCGCAACACCTTCGTCGGCAACCAGGGCGCACAAAAAACCTACACCGCCATCTTCGATCCCCAAACCAACCAAGTCAGCGAAAACCTCGTTACCAACACCCAGCACGATATGTTCTGTCCGGGCACCGCGATGCTCAGCGATGGTCGCTTAATCGTCAACGGCGGCGGCCCCACCATCACCCACACCAGCATTTATAACCCCACCAGCAATAGCTGGAGCCGCGATCAGGAAATGAATCAACGCCGCTGGTACAACACCACGATCGCCCTGCCCAACGGCAACGCCTTTACCCTTGGCGGGAACCGCACCGCCCAGCTCGACGGACGCGGCGAACTCTGGCAACCCGGCCAAGGCTGGCGCACCCTCACCGGGGCCTTGATGAATCCGCTCTACAGCGGCAATCCGATCAACCGCGCCGAAGAACATCCGCAGCTCGTCGTCGCCCCCAACGGCAAACTTCTCGCCGCTGGCCCAACGCCAAATATGCAGTGGTATGACCTCCAAGGCAGCGGCAGCTACCAGTCGGCGGGCAAGCGGGGCACCGAATTTGCCCAGAACAGCATCGTCGCCACCTACGATGTCGGCAAAGTCATCGTCGCGGGCGGCAACCCCAACTACGACGGGGCTAATTCCGCCAGCACCCCCTCCAGCACGACCACCCATGTGATTGACATCAACGGCCCGCAGCCCCAGGTGACGCAAGTCCAGTCCATGCGCTACCCACGCGCCTTTGCCACAGGTGTTGTCCTGCCCAACGGCCAAATGCTCGCCGTCGGTGGTATCAACAACGGCAAAGCCTTTAGCGACAACGGGGCCATTCTCGCCCCCGAGTTATTCAACCCCCGCAACAACAGCTGGACAACCATGGCCAACATGAGCGTCCCCCGCACCTATCACTCCGTCGCGCTGTTGCTGCCCGATGGTCGGGTTTTTGCGGGCGGCGGTGGCCTCTGCGGTAACTGTGATGTCAACCACTCCGATGCTCAAATCTTCAGTCCCCCCTATCTGTTCAAAGGCAACCGCCCGAAGATCAACAGCGCCCCCAATGTCGTCAGCTACAATCAAAACTTCACGGTCAACGCCAGTACCGACACGACGCAATTCACCTTAGTGCGACTTTCCTCCGTCACCCACAGCGTCAACACCGACCAACGCTTCAAGCGCGTCCGATCGACGAAAAACGGCAGCACCTACATGCTCAATCTCGATGCCAACGCCAACATCACACCGCCCGGATATTACATGCTGTTTGCGCTCAACAGCCAAGGCGTACCCAGCGTTTCCAAAATCTTACAGGTAGGTTAACCCATGATTTCCCGTCGCATCCGCCTCATCATTTTAGCGATCGCCACCGCATTGCTGATTTTGTCGCCCCATGCAGGTTCGCAGCGCAGCTTCGCCCAATCCCCCGCTGACTCTCCCTGCTTCTATCGCACCGCCGATGGCACCGTCGTCGATCTGCAAAACCTCTGCGGTCAAACCGCTCCGGGGGCCGTTCCGATCGCCCCGGTCGGCCTCCCCAACACATCGGTTGCCCCTGGTAACATCACCAACGCCGTTAATCCCGCCATGCAGATTACCCCGCCCGATGATCCGGGTGTGCTGTATCTCTCGAATAGCGGTGGGCCTGACCAAGGTGCGATCGCCGCCAGTGCCGCCGAACAGTAACCTGACCCTGCTGCGCCATGGCTTGATATAGATCTATCTTGCGTAGGAGCCTTTAAAAGCAGGAATTAAGCCTTGAGGTAGACCTGCTAATGGCAACAAACTCAGTACATTAAGCTCAGTACATTAAGACCGTCAATTTTGTGGTTCCGCTAGGCCGTTTATGGATTTAATCCAGCATTAAACGATGGGACAACCTGCAATTATGCAAACGATGATCATCTGCCAAACCCTCAGCTGTTGCATCCCCATCTACTGAAAGGAGCCCCCCTGTGAGTCAAACGCTATACGTCGCCCCCAACGGCAGCGACAGTAATCCTGGTACCCTTGATCGCCCCTTTGCCTCGATTCAGTCTGCCCTCCGCGCCCTGCCTGAAGGCAATGGCGGCAACGTTTTGGTGCGTGGCGGTACCTACCAACTCGAAGACACGATCGCCATTTATGGCAATCGTGGTGGCACCGCCAGCTCCCGTCTCAGCATTCGTAACTATAACAATGAAAAAGTTAGCCTCAATGCCAGTTCCCTAGCGGAATCCGCCAGTAGCGCAATTTTGCTCGGTTGGACAGAGTATGTTGACATTCAAGGTTTAGAAATCTACGGTGCCGATACGGGCATCGTCATGCTGGGAAACTCCCGGGAAATTTCGCTGCGCGATAATACCGTACGCGATATCCAGCGGGCGGGCATTGCTGCTTACTCAGCGGTACAGGGTGATATTCGCAACATTTTTATCGATGGTAATACCGTCTATCGCACCAATTTATTTAATCGCGATCGGCCGGCCATTCAACCGGGCGGTTGGGGTTCTGGCATTGTTTTCTCCCGTACCCAGGGCGGTGCCATTACCAACAACACCGTGTTTGAAAATTATGGTGAAGGCATTGCCGTCACGCTTTCCGATGGTGCTGTGACCCGAGGCAACACCATCTACGACAATTACTCCGTTCAGCTTTACATCGACCATGCATCGGCTTCGATTTTTGAGAGTAATTTTATTTACAACACGGGCAACATCGAATTTTATCGTCGTTTTGAATTTGAAACGGGCGTTGAAGAACGCGCGGCAGCGGGCATTCAGCTCGCTAACGAATTTTATGATGATGCCAATCCCCTGCGTGACAATCTGATCCGCAACAATATCGTTGTGGGTGGCTACACACCGATTAACTACGGCAGTTACCAATTTGGTGGCGGACTGCAAAATGTCGATGTGATCAATAACACCTTCTATGCCAACGGCACCAGCGCCAAGGTGATCGAAATTCAACCCGATCGCCACAACAATTCGAGTTTTATTAACAACATCTTCTACGCCGAAAATAACACCCAGAACGCGGTGATTCCCAGTTCCATTGCGGGCCTCAATTTCTCTAGCAATCTTTGGTATGGCAGTGATCCGGGGATTGCCGCTAGTGCTTCTGATGTTTACAGTGACCCCCTCTTTAGCAATGCGGGTGGGTTCCGGGCCGTGGACTATCAATCCCAAGTGGGTTCGGCAGCCATCGATCGGGGCACGAAGACCGATCTGGCTGGGGCCGACTTTTTTGGTACCGCGCGGCCCTTCGGGGCGACGATCGACCTAGGGGCCTACGAGTTTCTCGGCGGTCGATCGAGCGGTGCAGACAGCATTCCTGCCAGTATCGATCCCCCCAGCCCATCCCCCCTGCCGATCGCATCAGGGTTCACTTACAAGGGTAAAAGCTACCAATTGACCAATACCACCGTCCGCTGGGCGGATGCGGTGGCGGAAGCGACCGCCCTCGGTGGACAACTCGTCACGATCAATGATGCGGCGGAGCAAGACTGGCTCAGGCAGACCTTTGGCGTAACGGAGCGATTCTGGATCGGTTTGAGCGATCGGGAAATCGAAGGTGAATTTCGGTGGAATGACGGTGAAATCAGCGACTACCGCAATTTCGCCCCCGGCGAACCCAGCAACAGCCTCGTGAACGGCCTAGAAGACGAAGACATCTTCGTGATGAACTGGGACGGGGCCACCGGTGGCTGGAATGATCTCGCGGAAAGTAGTGATGCCATTTATCGCGGCATGATCGAAATCGGTTAGCTCAACCCGCCTCGCATCATCGTGACCATGGTCGATCGCAGTCTGTCTCGGCCATGGTTATCAAAAATCTGGCTTTTACTGCAATTCGATCAGGGGACTTATCATGAGTTTGACGTTATTTGTTGCGCCGAATGGCAGCGATCTGAATGTTGGCACCTTCGAGCAACCCTTTGCCACGGTGCAGGCCGCCCTCAGTACCTTACCCGTCGGGCAAGGCGGCACTGTTTTTTTGCGGGGCGGGAGCTATCTGCTCACCAGTCCCATTCGCGTTTCCGATGATGAAGGTGGCACCAGCGCCAATCCCCTGAGCATTCGCAATTACCAAAACGAGTCAGTCCTACTTGATGGACAGCAACTTGGCCGTCAAGGATTGAATACGATCGTGCTGAGTTCGACCCAATTTGTCGAAATTCAGGGCCTGGAAATTCAGGGTTCGGATGTCGGTATTGCGGTTTTGGGGGACTCCCGCGACATCACCATTCGCAATAATGTTGTCCACGATATTCAACGTGCAGGCATCGCCGCCTATGCCGCCAACCAGAAATCGATCCAAAACATCACGATCGATGGCAACGTTGTCTACCGCACCAATTTATTCAACCAAGATCGGCCCGCTGTCCAACCGGGTGGCTGGGGATCGGGTATTGTTTTTTCCCGGACTGAAGGTGGGCGCATTAGCAATAATGTCGTGTATCAAAACTACGGCGAAGGCATTGCCATCACCCTATCAAATGGGGCATTGGCGGAAAACAATACGGTCTTTGACAACTATTCCGTGCAGGTCTACTTAGACCATGCGACCAATTCGACGATCGACAGCAATTGGATTTTCAACACGGGTGATCAGGAATTTTATCGGCGGTTTGTGCAGGCCGATGGGACGACCGTTGAGCGTGCCGGGAAAGGTATTTTATTGGCGAACGAAACCTACGCGGATGCCAATCCGCTCTCAAATAACATTGTGCGGAATAACATCATCGTGGGGGGCGATGTAACCCTGGGCTACGGAAATTTCGATCAAGGCGGTGGGCTCAAAAATATCTTGATTGCCAACAACACCTTCTATGGCAATCCCACGACCCGCAACATCCTGGAGATCGCCCCCGATCGCCATGCCAATACCAGTCTGGTCAATAATATTTTTTATGCCGAAAACCCATCACAGATCGTCTTTCTCCCAGAGTCGATCGAAGGTCTGAACTTTAGCTCTAACCTGTGGTTTGGTACCGATCCGAGTCAAGCCGCCAGCTTGACGGATATTCGCACCGATCCGCTATTTGCCAATCCGGGCGGGTTTGACGTGCAGGACTACGCGATCGCCGCTAGCTCCAGTGCCATTAATCGCGGCAGTACTGTGCCCCAAGTCCCCAATGACTTTCTCGGCAGTACCCGCCCCCTCGGTTTCTATGACATTGGAGCCTACGAATTTACCCTGACGACGACGGGTGCGATCTTGGAAATCCCCAATTTGGAAGTCTCGGGCCTAGTCAACTCAGACGCGATCGCGTCTGAGTTGACCAATCCGAGTTTCGCCATGACCGAATTTGAAGTGCCAGAATTCCAAGTTGCAGAATTTGAAGTGCCAGAATCTGGAGTGCCAGAATTTACCGAAGGTTTGGCAGAAGCCGAAGCAACAAGCGGAATCGCCTAATCTTGGGTACCACTGGTCGCTTCTGTTACCGAATGTGTAACGGAAGCGGTCGGTTGTTCTGCCGGCGCTGTAACTATGGATGCCTCTGCCGCTGCATGCTTACGGTTTTCCAAATATAAGGGCACCCCGATAGCCAACGCCACCAAGGTCAGCGCCACCAGCGAAAACTGCGATGCCAGCTTAATCAAGCGCTCTAGGGGAATCAGCTCCCCCGCAAAAAATGCCAAGCTCACCATCGTCGCCGCCCAAGCCAACGCCCCGATCGTGTTGTAGATCGTAAATTTCAGATAAGGCATCTCCGTAATTCCCGCTAGGGGACTGGCGAATACCCGCAGCAGCGCAATAAATCGGCCAATGAATACGGCCTTCGCGCCGTTCTGACTGAATTGGTTGCGCAGATCCGCAATTTGCTTTTCTGAGAATCGCAGCAGCTTCCCCAGCTTCACCAGCATCCCATAGCCCCCAATCCGACCAACCCAATAGCCGATGTGACCGCCGAGCGTCGCACCGACCGCCGCATCGGTCAAAACCAGGCTGTAATTCAACTTACCGCTACCCGCGAGAAACCCGCCGACGATGGTGACGGTTTCACCTGGAATCGGCAACCCGACATTTTCGAGTAAGATTCCCCAGAAGATCGCCCAGTAGCCATACTGCTGCGCCAGATCCTGAATTGTCTCGATCGAGATGAATTCCAAGCGTTTCCTCCAAGGAAAGCCTTTACAAAGCTTTATCCATTCCATCTTGACGCGCCAACTGGCCAGTGTCAATCGCGAATCCTGGGGGGATTGCCGTCAATGTGATTCTCGATACAGATAGAAAAATCTTCACGCAACTCCAAAAGCCCAGCCACCTCTATGAAGATTCGATAAATCGTTGGTTAGCGATAGTTCGGGAATCACGGATCTGCGTCTAGTATTTTCTAGGAACCGAGAGAAATATCAAGCTCCCCGATGATCTTGCTTTAGCTCATAGCCGCCCCGTTCAAGTTTGACCCCCAGCGGCTTTGGGAGTTGCCCCATGCCTGTAAATGATGCATTGCCGAGGAAGGATATGGCAAATTTATTGAATCAAGTGAGCCTAAATCAAATGAGCCTGAATCAAGTGAATGCGGTGCAACTGGCCCAGCGTCTCGGCTGAATAACGAAAGAAATCGCTGGCTTCTTCTGAGCTGTTCAGGGCAATGCGTTTGCCGAGTTCGGCCCACGCGCGCAAGTCATTGCTTTCGAGATAGACCGAGACTTCTTTAACCGCGCGAAAAAAATCCAGCGCGACTTTGGGTGAAACGCTCATCAGCGAAGCGCCAATATCCACCGTCCGGCACCCGGATTTCAGGGTAAGTTTGGGCATGGAACAGAAACAGCGTGGTTCCGCAGTGGCCGGCCTTTTGCTCGCCGCCGCGGTTTTCGGCGCCGCCGGCTTCGCAGCAGGCGCCTT
>JBJORF010000032.1:0-40399 GCA_046049545.1 Cyanobacteriota bacterium
GAAACAAATTTCTTTATGTGCTGCACCCCGGTCTAGTCTCTCGATTCGATTGGTGATTGGGAACCCTGAAATGTCGGGATTCCCGATAGAGCGCCTCATTTGCTGAACGACTGCGTTTTTGGAAATTGAATGGAAAAATAATTAAACCGAACTTACTGAAAGATTCAGAAAGTCTTGAAATCAAGGGATTTAATAATATTTTGGAACTTATAAATACAGACGCTTTAGGCGTTCACCCGGAGATTTATCGAAATTAAATTTTATTGTGAAGACTCAATGGCGATCGGGGGAAGATCTGCCAAAAGGTAGATTTACGGAATTATTCTAAGACCCATGCACACCACACAACTCAATCGTGGGTTGCGCATACAGCTTGGACAGTTGCACCGCCAACCCTAAATTTTCTACCCTAACGCCTTCAATCGCTATATTTTAAACCGCGAGAGTCAAAGATTTTGGTCGGGCCTACAGCCTGCTGAACCTGGCTCTCGCATCATCTTTTTAAACCGCTACTGCTCCAGCAAAATCACGGCATAGGCGGCGATTCCCGCTTCCTGACCAACCGCATCGAGTTTTTCATTGGTCGTAGCTTTGATCCCAATTTGATCGGGTTCAACCCCTAGCACTTGCGCGAGGCGAGCTTTCATCGCGGCGATGTGGGGTTTGATTTTGGGCCGTTCGGCAACGATGACGGAGTCAATATTGCCGATCGACCAGTTGCGATCGCGCAGCAGTTGGTGAACCTGTTCGAGCAGTTTGAGGCTGTCTGCGCCTTTCCACTGGGGGTCAGTCGGCGGAAAATAATGGCCGATGTCACCCAGGCTTAGCGCCCCGAGCATCGCGTCCATAATCGCGTGGGTGAGCACATCGGCATCACTATGGCCCACCAATCCCAATTCATGTTCAATTTTCACGCCGCCGAGGATCAGATCCCGATCGGGGCCGAGTTGATGGATGTCGTAGCCATTGCCAATCCGGATTGCCATGGGTAGAGAAGCGAGTCGTTTTGCTTTTGCATTGTAAAGTAACGACTGTGCAGAATTGAGCTGTGCAGAATTAACCATCGATAACAGTATTGAAACAACGGTGTTGAAGCAGCAAAAGCGGGAACGCGATTTAGTTTTAATTGGCGGGGGACATAGCCACGCGATCGTCCTGCGGCGCTGGGCGATGCAGCCATTGCCGGGGGTACGGCTGATTTTGATCAGCGATGGGGCAGATACGCCTTATTCAGGAATGCTACCAGGGCATGTGGCAGGTTTATACAGTCATACCGAATGCCACATCGATTTACGATCGCTCTGTCAGCGGGTGGGGGCGGTGTTTTATCGTGATCGGGTGGTGGGATTAGATCTGTCGGCGCAGCAGGTGATTTGTGCCGATCGGCCCCCGGTGCGGTTTGATCTGTTGTCGATCGACATTGGCAGTACGCCTGCGGTGGTGGACTGTCCGCCAGAACTGATTGGCGTGAATGCAATTCCGGCGAAACCGGTGCCGCAGTTTTTGGCTTGGTGGGATGGGTTTTGTCGGGACTTGGAGACGAACTCTACAGAACGCCACTTAGCATCACCGCAGCATATCGCGATCGTTGGGGGCGGATTGGGCGGTGTGGAACTGGCGATCAATATGCAGCAGCGCTTGCAGCAATGGCCGGGGACGGTCAAGTTACATTTGTGGCATCGGGGCGATCGGGTTTTGAGCGACCGATCGCGGCGGGTTTCGCAGCAATTGCAGCAACGACTGCTGGAGCGCGGGATTGAACTGCATCTGAATCAGACCGTCACCGCCTGGGATGGACAAACTTTGACGATGAACACGGGTAGCACAGCGTTTGACGCGACGGTTTGGGTAACTGAAGCCACGGCCCCGAACTGGTTGCGGCAAGCGGGTTTGGCGGTAGATAACAGCGGTTTTGTGCAGGTGGATGCAACGCTGCGATCGATGTCCCATACCAACGTCTTTGCGGCGGGGGATATTGCGACGATCGTCGGTCAGCCGCGACCAAAAGCGGGCGTATTTGCGGTGCGCCAGGGAAAACCGTTGCACGAAAATTTGGCGCGATCGCTGTTAGGAGAACCCCTTCAACCTGTCCAACTCCAACGCCGCTACTTGAGTTTGCTGGGGTTGGGCGATCGGCGGGCAATCGCGCTTTGGGACAAGTGGGGTGTGGAATTGCCGGGGTTATGGGCGTTGAAAGATCGTATCGATCGGCGCTTCATGGCACAGTTCTCGGATTTGACATTCATGCCAAACCTCAATCGCCCCCTCGCCTCCAATGCTGGAGGAACGAGAATCAAAGCCCCCAGTATTGGGGGGTTGGGGGCCGACAAGATGGCTAAACCACAATCGCAACCAGAACCCATGCGCTGTTCCGGCTGTGGGGCGAAGGTCGGCGCTTCAGTATTAAGCCGAGTCATGGCGCGATTGCCAATCGGACCAGCGGATGCCAGTCTGCCGTTGGGATTGGCCCAGCCCGACGATGCGGCGGTGATTCAAGTCCCCCCCGGTCAGCAGTTGGTACAGACCGTCGATTACTTTCCGGCGATCGTCGATGACCCCTATTTATTCGGCCAAATCGCCGCCAACCATGCCCTGAGTGATTTGTACGCGATGGGTGCGACAGCACATTCAGCGCTGGCGATCGTCGCCCTCCCCGAAGCCACCGATGCAATTCAAGAAGAGACATTATTTCAACTCTTATCAGGCGCGTTGAAGATTTTGGATCAAACCCGGACGCAACTAATTGGGGGCCATACGATCGTGGCGGATCAATTCATGTTTGGTCTGAGCTGTAATGGCTTTGCTGCGCCCGATCAGCTTTGGCGCAAAGCTGGGATGCAACCGGGGGAACGGCTGATTTTGACCAAACCCTTAGGAACAGGGGCTTTATTCGCCGCGCAAATGCAGGGTCAGGCAAAATCCGCTTGGATCGACGGGGCGATCGTCACCATGCAGCAATCGAACGCGACGGCAGCCCAAGTTTTGCGCCAGTTTGGGACGACAGCTTGTACGGATGTAACGGGTTTTGGCCTAATTGGTCATCTGCTCGAAATGCTCAAACCCGCCTCAAACCTTCAAGCTCAGCTTCAGCTTGAGCAGATTCCGTTACTCGATGGCGCGATCGGGGTTAGCCAAACCGGAATTCGCAGCAGTTTGTATCCGCAGAATGTGCAAGCGGCGATTTGGGTCAATACGGATGCCGTGAGTTCTCACCCCGCTTTGCCCCTCCTGTTCGATCCGCAAACCGCAGGCGGATTACTCGCAACGGTACCGGCCGATCGGGCCGATGATTGTGTTCAGGCTTTGCAGCAAGCGGGTTATGAGAGTGCGGTAATTGGGGCAATCGCACAACGGGCCGATGCCGCGCAACCCGCGATCGTGCTAGATCTGTAACCGTGCTAGATCTGTAACCGTGCTAGATCTGTAACTATGCCCCAATCCCTCGCCATTGAAGCATTCCTCGCCTCGCCGTTGCCGCTGCTTGATAGCCGCAGTCCCAGCGAATTTGCCCAGGGGCGAATGCCGAATGCCATTAGCTTTCCCCTCTTCGACGATGCCGAACGTGCCGCCGTCGGGACTTGCTATAAACAGGTAAGCCAGGAAGCCGCGATCGAACTGGGCCTCGAACTCGTCGGGCCAAAACTCGCAGGCTTTGTCCGCCAAGCGAAAACCATTGCCCCCGATCGGCGCGTTCGCCTTCATTGTTGGCGCGGTGGCATGCGGAGTCAAAGCCTCGCTTGGCTACTCGAAACCGCCGGATTTGAAGTGCAGGTGCTCAGCGGCGGCTACAAAAGTTTTCGGCGCTGGGTGCGGGCCACGTTAGCCCAGCCGAAACGCCTCACTGTCCTGGGTGGGATGACGGGTACGGGCAAAACGGCATTGCTCCATGACTTAGCCGCTTTGGGTGAACAGGTTTTGGATCTCGAACAGTTGGCGAATCATCGTGGCAGTAGCTACGGGGCTTTGGGGTTACCGCCGCAGCCGAGTCAAGAGCAGTTTGATAACGACCTGGCGATCGCCTGGGCACAATTCCAGCCCGATCGACGCGTTTGGCTCGAAGCTGAAAGTCGGCGCATTGGGGTATGCCGTATCCCCGACGAAATCCTCAAACCCATGCTCAACACCCCTGTCATTCAAGTTGAACGATCGCTCGATTTTCGGCTCAAACTCCTAGAACAGATTTATGGCCAAAGCGATCCAGCCGAATTGATCAAAGCCACTCAACGCATCAGTAAACACATCGGCGGCCAGAATGCGAACCAAGCCATTGAGTATATTCAGGCAGGCAACCTCAAACCCGCGATCGCGATCGTCCTCAGCTACTACGACAAAACCTACACCTACGACCTGCAACGGCGCGGCGTGCCGATCATTCCTGTGATCACGGCTGGCATGAATGCGCGCACGATCGCCCAAAAACTCATCACCACGGCCCAACACCTCGAACCGTAACCTCGAACCGGAAGGTAGGCGATGTCCGCCCCGGTAATCGCACGATCAGCGACCACCCCATCCCCCAGCAATCATTAACAAATTGTTGCAACGATACCGTTACGTTTCCCCCATCGCTGCTAGGATAAACCCAACTCTCCGGTCTGCAACTTCTGGCAGCCCCAATGCGCGTAGCCCCAAACTCCCAACGCATAACAGCGCATGAAACGGATACCAGACCTACTCCTTAGAACGAGTCGACAGCTCTTCGATGACATCGATGAGCGTCAAGCCTTTGTCCAAGCACTAACCGATCCGCAACCGTTTCTCCCCAGCATTTTCTGGAACCAACCCCGCCCACAGCCGCATCCCTTTGCCCCGATCGCCCCGCTTAACTGGCAACCCGAATTCGTCGATCGGCTTCCCCTCGACACCCTGATCAAATCCCACGCACTCTATCGATCAGGCAGCTTCTATGGTCTCGACCTCTCCGCTATTTTTGGTTTAACACCATTGATGGACTTACCCCGCAATCCTGACCTGATCATCGATGTCTGTGCGGCACCAGGCGGCAAGAGTATTTTCGCTTGGCGGGCCTTGCAACCCCGTCAACTGCTAACCAACGATCGCCGCCCCAAACGTCATGTCAAACTGCTCAACAATCTGCGCCGCTGTCACGTTCAGCCCGCCGCTGTTCTCGGAGTAGATGCCGCCGTACTATCAGTCGTCATTCCCCAAACCGCATCCGTGGTGATCGTCGAACCGCCCTGCACAGGCCAATCCCGCCTCGCACGCGGCGGTCAAATGCCGGGCTGCTTCCACCCCATCACGATCGCCCAATACGCCAAACGCCAAAAACGCATCCTCAGCCAAGCCTTACAACTGGTCGCCCCTGGCGGTTATTTGCTCTACATGACCAAAACCTACACCGCCGACGAGAATGAACGGGTCATGGAATGGGTGCTGCGAGAATTTCCGCAGTTCCAGGCAACATCCGTCGATCGCCTCGCCAAATATCAATCCAGCCTCAGTGAACAACCTTGCTATCGCCTATTTCCCCAGTCGGGCCAGGGAGCAGGGGCATTCACGGCATTGCTACACAATCAACAGACTGGCGAACCCAATCGTATCCCGATCGGCTTTTTCGCCCAGGCTGCTGTGCAATTGTTAAGCTGAGACGCGAGCCGATCGGCACGATTAGAGGACGAAATTCTTCCAGTAGATTTTGGGATCAGCCTGAGTAGCAACGGGGATCAAGCCAAATCAAATACAAATGCTCCCCGAGTAAAAATACTTACCAAAATCGCTGAAACCCCGGTTCTCTGTAAACTTTATTGAAACGACCTTGCTTGATCCCCGAGGATTTTCTATACTGAAGACCTGATTTACTAATACGCAATTTAATAACTTCCCAACCGGGATTGCCTTGAATCAAATCTTGGGAAGTTGCTTACCACCGGTCTTGTCACTCGTTACGAATTCACTTACAACTCTACTTTGGAGGCACGATTATGGCGTTGGCACGCAGTCAGTACGCTGAGGGTCTGTCATTTTTGGCAACGGTCAAGAGTATTCTTATTTGGTCTTTTGTGCTCACCGTTTGTATGATTGTGATTGGGTTCCCGATTCTGGTGTTGGTGGTTGCGTTGGCCTCGATATCGGCGTTTGCATTGCATGCAGTGATGCCGGTATCGGCAATTCTATACACCGTGTTGGCCTTTGTCGGTGTCCATGTGCTCGGTATCTTGGGCGTTTCCAGCTTCTTGACTTGGCGCGGCATTTATCCGCATCAAGTGGATTGGATGAACTGGTTGCGTGGTCAAGAAAATCCAATGAATACCGCAGTTTACGCTTCCTGCCCCCTCACTTGCGATATCAACAGCTCCACCCTGTAAGCGATTTGTGCGGTGGCTCGATCCGTTTGTCGCTCTGAATTTAGTAAGTCTCATGGCCCCCATGCATGATCGTGCATGGGGGCTTCTTGCTAGCCAATTCAGCTGAGTGGATTCCCTTAAGAGAAAAAATAAGAGAAAAAACGGCTACCATGGGGGACGGACGATCGTAGTGCTTGTATTAAATGCTACGTCTCCAGTCTGCTTTGCCAAACCATCAAATCTGAATTCCATGTCCCAAACACCGATTCCCGTCGCATTGATTGCTGGCACCCGCCCGGAAGCGATTAAAATGGCACCCGTGATCCAAGCATTCCAGCGATCGCCACAGTTTAAGCCCTATGTGATTTTGACCGGGCAGCACCGGGAGATGGTCGATCAGGTGATGGCATTCTTCAAACTCGAAGCGGATCATGATCTCAAAATCATGCAGCCGAACCAAACGCTGACCGACATTACAAGCCTGGCCCTGCGTGGCTTGGAAGATTTGTTTAAACAGATCAAGCCCGCGATGGTTTTGGTTCAAGGGGATACGACGACAGCATTTGCCGCCGGACTGGCGGCGTTTTACCAACAGATTCCGGTGGGGCACGTGGAAGCGGGCCTGCGTACCTCAGACATTTACAATCCGTTTCCGGAAGAAGCGAATCGTCGCTTAATTTCCCAGATTGCCCATCTGCACTTTGCGCCGACCGCACTCTCGGCAGAAAACGTCCAAAAATCCGGCGTTGTGGGTGAAATCCATCAAACTGGAAATACCGTGATCGACGCATTACTAGCTGTGGCTGCGAGTCAGCCGCCCTGTGATGTCCCAGGTCTAGATTGGGGTAAGCACCGGGTCATTCTTTCGACCGTTCATCGCCGCGAAAACTGGGGCGAACCGCTGCGCGACATTGCCACGGGTTTCCACAAAATTCTGGAAGCGCATCCTGACACCGCATTGCTCCTACCAATGCACCGTAACCCGACTGTCCGTGCCCCACTAACTGAAATCCTGGGCGATCACCCCCGCGTCTTTTTGATTGAACCGCTGGACTATATGGGTTTGATCGGTGCGATGCAGCGTTGTCATTTAATCATGACTGATTCGGGCGGGATTCAGGAAGAGGCACCGTCGTTAGGTAAGCCCGTGTTGGTGCTGCGCGAGACCACGGAACGGCCCGAAGCGATGATGGCAGGTACCGCGAAACTGATTGGAACATTGCCCGATCGGATGTTTGACGAAGCCACCAGCCTGCTGACCGATGCCGATGCCTACGGCGCAATGGCCAATGCCGCCAGTCCATTTGGGGATGGAAAGGCCTCCGATCGGATCGTCGAATTGGTGGAGAAATACCTAACCAAGTCCAGTTCTAGCTGATTCAGGGAAGCGATCGGATCGCGTCGATGATTTTCAAGTGGGATTTGGGGAAGGGGAATTGCGTAAGTTGCTTGACTCCAACCCATTTCCCCTGGATATTGGTGGCGACCACGGTCTCGCAATCGCATTGGTAGACGTGGTAGGTCGCTTTGAAATGCGTGTACGTGTGATGGACTTGCAGTATGGCATAGCGCGGTTCGATCGTCAGTCCAAAATTTTGCATCAGATGATCAGTCAAAGGTTCAAGGGATGAATCGGCGCTCAAGCCTTCGACTTCCACGGTCGGAAAATCCCAAAGATTGGCGAGTAATCCTTTATCGGGACGTTGGTGAATTAGAATTGCCGCTTGGGAATTGCTCACAACCGCCACCAGAAAATCCCGGTGGGGCAAGGGCGCTTTGCGCTCAACAATCGGTAGCGCCGTTTGGCGATGCTGCGCCTTGGCTTGGCAGGCAAACGCCCAAGGACAGCGATCGCAAGCGGGCTGTTTCGGCGTACAGAGGGTTGCGCCCAAATCCATCAATGCTTGATTGAAATCGCGACCAGCTTTTGCCGGAACTAAGTTACTTGAAACTTCCCAAAGCTGCGGCAATGCTTTTGCCGGGGGCTGTTCCAGTCCAACTAACCGCGCCAAAACTCGCTTCACATTGCCATCCATAATCGGCAACGGCAAATTAAACGCGGCGCTGAGAATTCCCCCCGCCGTTGTCCGTCCGATGCCTGGTAGCGACATTACTTGGTCTAAATCTTGGGGAAACTGGCCGTCAAAGTCCGCCACGATCGCCTGCGCGGTTCGATGCAGATTTTTTGCCCGAGAATAGTAGCCTAAGCCCTCCCAGGCTTTCAGCACCGTTTGCAAATCGGCGGCAGCGAGGGTTTCGAAATCGGGAAATTGCTTCAGCCAACGATCGTAGTAGGGCAGCACCGTCTTTACCTGCGTCTGCTGCAACATGATCTCCGAAATCCAGATTGCATAGACATCCCGCGTCCGTCGCCAGGGCAAATCCCGCCCCGCATGGCCATACCAATCCAGCAATGCCTGACTCAACTGCCCCCACAAAAAACTCGACGAATCAAGATCCGTCGAGGCGAGACAAGGGCGTTTGGGAGAATGTGGCGGTTTATTCGGCATCGGCAGTCAGGGCCTGCTCGATCGCGAAACGCTGTTCCGCATTCCGCAGAAAATAGCCACTCATCATCGCGGAGGCCAGCAACTGGCCGAGGGCTTCCCGGCTGGTGGTAATCGTCACATCAAATTGTTCATTCGGTAGGCCGCCGAGCAAGGAGAGTACATTCTGCTCCATGACCTGGGTGACCTCGTGCGAATCAGGCCGGGACAAACGGCTCACCGTTTCGGGATGCAATGTTTGCACATACTGCATCAGATTATCCTGGCGAGGACGATCAGCAGATTCGGGGAAACGGTTGTTAGAAAGATTGGACATAGGGCTGGCAACGTCATCCTTATGAAATCAAGGCAGCGGCATCATGACTTGACTCGATGAGTGATTTGACTCGGTGAGTGATTTGACTCGATGAGTGATTGACAATGTGTCCGCTTGAGTCGTTTCTACTTTAGCAACTGCTTGGGGTCGCGTCAGTAGGCAGAACCGAACGAAAGGAGCGTAAATCCCCCCAAATCCGATCGACCGCTACGCTCAATCATGCTCAACTGGCCGCAATATAACCCGCCATGCTCAAGCGCCGTCGCCGTAACTTCGTCAGTGCCTCACGCTCAATCTGCCGCACCCGCTCCCGGCTGACATTCATTTGCTCACCGATCTTCGAGAGCGTCATCGGCTGACCGTTGGCCAGACCAAACCGGAGGGTTAGGACCTGTTGCTGCTGGGGATTGAGATCCGCCATCACCGATTGAATATCTTGCTGCATCGCTGTTTGCACCGTGTAATCCTCCGGCGATAAACCCGGATCTTCCAACAGGTCGCCCAGCTCCGTATCCTGGTTATCCCCCACGCGCAAATCCAAAGAGAGTGGCCCTCGGGCCTGTTCCAGCACCGTCCGGATTTGATCCGAGGTCATTTCGAGGGCGATCGCCAGTTCCTCGGTATTGGCGGCGCGGCCCAACTGCTGACTCAGTTCCCGCTGGACGCGCTTGATTTTGTTGAGTTTTTCGGTGATGTGGATGGGGAGGCGGATGGTGCGACTCTTCTCAGCGATCGCCCGCGTAATCGCCTGCCGAATCCACCAATAGGCATAGGTGCTGAAGCGATAGCCCTTCGTCGGATCAAACTTCTCAACCCCGCGCTGCATCCCGATCGAGCCTTCTTGGATCAAATCCATCAAGTCAATGTTGCGCTTCTGATACTTCTTCGCTACCGACACCACTAGCCGCAGATTCGCTTCCACCATCCGGCGCTTGGCTCGTTCACCTTCCGCCAAGGCTTTCTCCAAGGCCATCGTGGTGAGATTCACCCGATCAGCCCATTCCCCGATCGTCGGCTGTCGATGCAGACCGACCATCAATGCTGTCTTCGCTTCATTCAACAAGGCCAAACGCTGCACTTGCTTGCCGTAGAGAATTTCCTCTTCATGGGTCAGTAGCGGCACACGGCCAATCTCGCGAAGATAGAGCCGGACACTATCGATCAGATTGTCGGACTGAACAGCTTGGTTAACCATAGATGAAACTGGGGGAGACAACAAAGGAATAAGATAATAGTACAAAGCAACTATTGTCAAATCCCACTCACTTTTACCTATTCCAGAGGAAATAAACTTCATCCGCTCGATTTGCTCGGGCCAGATGCAATTTATACTTTGCTCGATCGCGATGGGAGATCGCTAGAACAGCTGAGCGGCATCGTCAAAGATTCACACGATGGCTTTAGATTAAAGGGTTCTGGCACGATAAAATGCATCCTCAAGCACAAAACACGGTTTTTTCGTACCCGCGATCGTTGGCAGAATTCAAAAATTAGGTGTTTTTTTATACCTGACAAGATTATTAGGCAAGATGGTGCGATTTGTCACGCAAAACGCCCTGCCTCGTTGGAAGCAGGGCTAATTAGCGGAGGTGATATCTGGGGTTAAGCCTTCGGTGGCGCAGTCACCAACCGCACTTCGGAACAGAAGGACACCACTTGGCGGTTATCGGTATGTTGAATCTTGGTGTGGCGCATCCGCACATTTTCGCTCTCGAACCAGACCCGCTCGGTGGTGACCCAGTTCTGATCTTCGACGGTCAGGATAAATTCACCGCCTTCGCCGAAGTGATAGCGCCCCGTCGCGCTCGGTGTGCCAAATTTGCCGATCGTCCGCAGCAGTTGACCTTGGGTCGGATCGCCGATCGCCACCAGCAGACTTTGATTGGTATCGGTCTTGGTGCTGCCTTCAAGGGTGCCTTCCCACTTGACTTTGGCCGCAACGGTAACGCTTTGCGGATCTTCGCCTTGTTTGCTACAGAGTTCAAGGACGGCGGGATCGTTCACATCGAGCAAATCCATTTCGATCGCCGATCGACCACTTTGCTGCTGGGTCGTATCAACGTGATGATTACTTTTGATCGAAGACCAGCGGCCTGCGCTCTGCTGGAAAAACGCCACGATATCCATGAATTTTAAGCTGCTGCAAGTTTTTCTAAAGCCTTCCTATTGTAATCGGATTAGTTCACGATTTAATGGGGCGGGTGCTGGAGTTCTTGGGTGAGCAGTTCTTCGAGGCTCTGTTCACGAGCTGTTTGGGCTTGGCGACGAAGCAGCGCGAGATAAGTCAAGGGCAAGGAAACGAGCCAGCCCACGCTGGAAATCACAAGCATCAGCCCCGATAAACATCGTTCACTGGGAGTCATAATTGCGCGATCGCGCTGCCAATAGCGCCACCATGTCCGCCCCAAGAGTAGTGCCACCAAGACATACCAAGTTGCCAAACCGGATAGCAGAAATGTCATGACCTTGCCCTACACAATGCGCATACGATCGGATTTAAGCCTGACTGATTCCGCCATAGTGCGGGAATAAAGCGATCTGTGGGGATCAAGTCTGGATTTAGCATAGCCCGAAGTTTTAGCCGTTGTTCAAGTATTTCGGTCAGTGATTGGTTGGTCAGACTGGAGGCAGAATCTTGAACTTCCAGTTTGGATCCCCAGAATATCCTGAGCTATCTTAGAAGCAAGCGAAGTCTGTAGCGACCCATTCAGAACCAGCCAAATTTCAATCACTGGCATCTTCGATTACTGGCATCTTTAATCGCTAGCATCTTTAATCACTGGCATCTTCGATCACTGGCATCTTTTAGGACACACCCTATGGCACGCAACGCAAATAGAAAAGGTTTACCCTTGGGGATTTTACTCCTGGTCGCGATGGCTTATATCGGCTTCGGCGATGCATTTCTCCCCGGTGAAGCGGGACGCTTAAGCTACCAAACCCGCGCCCAAGTCAATAGCTGGATGATCAACATCTTCCCCGGCTTCAAAATCAAAACTAACCCCCACCAGCGCACCGAACAAGCGATCGAGCGCGAAGAAAAGTCGAAATAACAAAAAACCCCCAGGCGAAATTCCTTGGGGGTTACGTCAGCTACGGTTTTCGCAGCATTCGAAGACTGTAGACAGTCCTAGACTTTCTTCATCCAGCTAAACATCGATCGCAGGTCCTTACCCACTTCCTCAATTTGATGCTCCGCTTCGCGGCGACGCATGGCGGTGAAGCCTGCCTTACCGGACTGATTTTCCAACACAAATTCGCGGGCGAATTGACCCGTCTGAATTTCCGTGAGGATTTTCTTCATTTCCTTCTTGGTTTCTTCAGTGACGATGCGGGGGCCGCGCGTCAAGTCACCGTACTCCGCCGTGTTGGAAATACTATCGCGCATGGTAGCGAGGCCACCTTCCACGATCAAGTCCACAATCAGCTTCACTTCGTGGCAGCACTCGAAGTAAGCCAGCTCCGGCTGGTACCCGGCTTCGACTAGGGTTTCAAAGCCCGCTTTAATCAGCGCGCTCAAACCGCCGCACAGCACCACCTGCTCACCGAACAAATCTGTTTCAGTTTCTTCGCGGAAGTTGGTTTCCAAAATCCCGCCGCGTGTGCCGCCGATGCCTTTGGCGTAGGACATCGCCCGATCGCGCGCCTGACCCGAAGCATCCTGATACACCGCAAACAGTGCCGGAACACCCTGGCCCTGCTCATAGGTCCGCCGCACCAAGTGACCGGGGCCTTTGGGCGCAATCATCACCACATCCACATCAGCAGGGGGGACGATTTGACCGTAGTTAATGTTAAACCCATGGGCGAAGGCGAGAATTTTGCCTGCGCTGAGGTGCGGCTTGATTTCCGCATCATAGATCGTCTTCTGCACTTCATCCGGCAGCAGAATCATAATGAAGTCAGCTTTTTGGCTGGCTTCCGCGACGCTGTAGACTTCCAGACCAGCGGCCTTCGCTTTCTCGGCGGACTTACTGCCAGGGTAAAGCCCCACAATTACCTTCACGCCACTGTCATGCAGGTTTTGGGCGTGAGCGTGGCCCTGGGAACCGAAGCCGATGATGGCTACGGTTTTGGATTTGATCAAATCGAGGTTGGCATCCCCGTCATAGTACATCCGCGCCATAGTTGGAATTTTCTCCTTACAAAGTCCGCAAGCTGGTTGATGATTCTGCTGTCAAGACAGAGGTTTTCGATTGTATCAGAAGATGGGACGCGGATGGGGGGAGCGGTTGGTTGAAGCGGGCAACAGATTTTATCCCCGCTTTGCTGATTCATAGCAATTGACTAATGCCTGACGAATCTCTTCGGTCAAGGCATCGATCGCGGCCCTTGCCGACCGGCGATTAGCGGAATATTGTGCCCAGCGATCGCTCACGGAAATCGGCTCTGTAATCGTCATTGTAATTTTTCGCCAGCCGAGGTTGGGGCGTTGGGGCAATTTGTCGCCGCGTAATCGCGCGATCGCATCGAACATGATTAATGTGGTTTCGGCTAAGCGCTCAAAGCTAGGATGTTCAGCAACATAGTGGCCCGTAACAGCAACAAAACTTTCGGCCAGACGCATGTGAATAATTCGCAAACTGGCTTCTTGGGCCATCCAGTCGGCAAGGCCCCGATCGAGGGCGGAGGCCGAGGCTAAATCCGATCGGTAAATCTGCATCCAGGAAAGTTCTTCCAGTCGCCGACAACGATCGACGGGCGTACCTTGGGCCGTTAGATTAAAATAAGACTCAGCAACGCCCAAAGCATGATCTAAAAGTTGATGAATTCTTTGGGTGATTTCGGCCTGCGGCCGAT
This sequence comes from Cyanobacteriota bacterium, assembly GCA_046049545.1. Classification (GTDB taxonomy): domain Bacteria; phylum Cyanobacteriota; class Cyanobacteriia; order Leptolyngbyales; family Leptolyngbyaceae; genus Romeriopsis. Next base: position 13,929 of record JBJORF010000032.1, read on the forward strand.
CGGGATTTAACACATCTAAAGCGCTGGCATTTGCAGCCCCCGGATAAAACTGCTGATAAAAAGTTTCAAGTTTAACTAACAGCGCTTCTCCAATAACTAATAAGCGTTGATAAAACTGATCAGGATTCGGTTCTACAATTGACTGTAACGGCAGTCCAATCGTTGATTCTAATTCCGACATTAATTCATTTAAACGATGCCAAGGCTGATCAGGATAGTGATACTGTAAGCCGATCGGCAAAATCATCACATCTTCCGATCGTTCCGCTTTAATCACGTCTTCCACCCCCCAAAAAGCTAACTGAGCCACACCCGGTTCTAAGGGGCCGATCGCTTCACTATGCCCATTCGTTGCCCCCTCAGGCGCGACCACAAACGGATAGGCCCCATTCACTACCAAATCCCTGGCTGTCCGCAGTGCTCCCCAATCCGGGCGCTTCCCCCGATGCAACGACACCCCACCCATCCGCGACAGCATCCAGCCCAATAATTTACCGCCCCACAGCGGCATCCCCCGATCGTAGAGAAAATGCGCGTGCAGCGGGTATTGCAATGGGATATTCAGCGATCGCGCAATTTTCGGCACAGTTCGCGACAGCACATACAATCCGGCCATTGGATCATCCACTTCCACATGCCGAAAGGCCAGAATCAGGCGCATGTTTCCCGCTTGAAACTGCTGATAGCATTGCGTTAGAGTTTTTGCATTAACAACATCGACGCCGCTGATTTTTGCCGGTAACCAAGGGAACAACCGCAACCGCATCATCAACGGCAAGGCTAAATGCACTAACCGGACAATGCCTAAATTTAAAGCGGGCACGATCGGGTCTAACCCCGGTTGAACATGATTAATCAGCTTGGGCATGGGAAGATAACTTGAACTGCAACCAATCTCCCAGATCACGAATCACCTGGGGATAGTCCAAATCATCATAGATTTCGTGGTAGCTTTCGGGATATTCGCGCCAGGTTTTGTCAGGAAACGTAACCTGCTCAAAGAAGCGCCGACTGCCTGCGGGTAACGACACTCGATCGTTTCCGCCCTGAATCATCAACAGCGGCACTTGCAAATTCTGGGCATGGGCCTGAATCCAATCCGCCGTCGCCATATATTCCGTCGCTAATCGGGCAGAACCCGTAGCATGACGCAATGGATCACGCCCATGACTCGCCTGCACCACCGGATCCCGCGATCCCGTCGTCAAATCCATCCCCGTGCTGAGGCTAAAGCGTGGCCAGAGATTCGACAATAACTTCGCCAACCCTAATTTGATGGGTGAAACCCCGATCGCCCCAAGGGTCGGATTGGAAATTACCACCCCTTGAAATCCCTGCGGAAACCGCAGTACGTAATCTAAAACAATTGCTCCACCGAGGCTATGTCCCAAGATCAATCGCGGTAGCCCAGGGGCCTGCTGATCAACCCAGGCCAGAAACGATCGCACATCCCCCCGCAGTTCATCCCAATGATTGATATAACCGCGCTGACCCGGCGATCGACCATTGCCGCGCCAATCCGGGGCATAGAGCTGCACACCCTGCGGCGCAAGACCTTCGGCAATATGCTCAAATAACCCACTGTGCCCGCCCATACCATGGATCATCACAAGTACCGCCCGTGGCTTAACCCCTGCCTGAAACCAATGACGATAGAACAGCGCAATTCCATCTTCACTCTGAAAATACCCAGTTTGATGTTGGATGAATGAAACAGTGTCCGCCATGATATGAGTCCTTGGGATGCCCCCCGATAAACACTAACGCTGTAAAATTCGACTCACTGGCCCGTTCACGGCTGGTCGAACGGCGGGTTGCAGCACCAAGTGATTCACTTCCAAGCGCGACGTGCCACTAAAAACGAGCGATTCTAGGGTCGGTGTCGGCGGCGGTGTGAGCGATGGTGCGATGCCCGGGCCGATCGGCGTAGACGGCAGTGCCGGCATCCCAGGCACGATCGGCGCTAAACCCGCCGGAATTGTCACACTCAAGTTCACGGGCATTGAATTGATGGGGTAAGAAAAGACCGTCGGCGTTGGATTAATTGCGGGATCGGCCTGGAAGTTGTAGTAGGAACGGAAGTCAAATACCGTCGGGCTACTGCCCCCATTCGCATCGCTGTAGCGCGGCCCTTGGCCCCGAATCGGAAATGTCCCTTGATACTGGGCACCCGTGACCGGATCGGTGGCTGTTCCGACAAAATTTCCCTGAACGACAAACTCATCCTGGATATTGCCCCAGTAGCGGACGGGCGCGTCGTTATTAAACCGCTGGGTTTGGGTCAATTGCCCATTCAACACGGGCGAACTCAGCGTTCCATCTACGGACACTACAGGAATGCCCCGAAAATCAACAAAATATTGCCCATTCGCCCCCAGCCGCACCAGATTCGGGTTCACTGCCTGGGCATCAAACACCACCGTGCCATTGCGTCGGTAGCGGCCCTGGGCATCGGTATCCACCCGCGTCGTGCCCTGGTTAAAAGTCGGATTGCGACTGGGCGGTGTGACGGTGCCCGTGACAATCCCCGTACTCCGCACTGTTACTTGAGCGATCGCCCGCTGCGACAGCGCTTCCGTGAGCAGTAAGCCACCCATCAAACCGAACATCAAAACCTTAGCCAACATACAATCCCATTCCTTCAACAACTAAAAACCGCCAACTCGAAACCCCAAACCCTAAAAACTGAATCTTAAAACTGATAAGTCGCCCGCACCACACCCTGCACGATCGTGTCATTAGCTTTATTGTGATTCGGGTTAAAGATCACAAGCAACCCTGGTGTGACAGAAATTCGCGGATGCACTTGGGCTCGATAGAAGGCTTCCAGATGCAGCGCCGTATCTGGCTGTCCTCCCGGTGCGCCCCCGGTGGAGAAATTAGGGAAGTTATTGCCGATCGGTAACGTACTGCTCGTAATCTTCGGCGGTTGACCGAACAGAATGCCACCGAGGTTCCCCGGAGCCAGCAAATCCGGAAAGCTCGAAAACAGCATCCAGTTCGTCGTTTGTACCGAACCATCAAGATCTTCACTGCTCGAACTCGTCCAACCGCCCCAGCTACCCAATGTCCACTGCGGATTCACCCGCCAAGCCGCCGTCGCCCCGAGGGCATGGGTACTGAAGGGCACCGCTGGCGCAAACGGTGCGAGCACCTGCCCATCGCCAATCCCCGGATTAATCACCCCATCGGCACTGCGCGAGAACAGATAATTCAGCCCGACATTCACGCTATCCGTCGGTGCCAGCGACACCTGCAACCCCGCTGTCCAGCGATCGCCAAACGCCCCGACCGTCGGTTGATCCGCTAACGCTGCACTGTATACCCCTTGGAGACTGGCCCGATCGCTAATCTGCCAGTCAAAGCCGACCCCCGCACTGGTATTGCCTAAGCTGATAATCGGGTTGCGTTGCCCGAGGAGAGAGATTGCCCCTTCACCGTAGCCTTCCAGAGGATTGATGCCACGAAAAGTATTTTCGGGATTCACACCGACGGGGCCGACGAGGACACCAAAGTTTGGCGACAGGGGAAACCGATAGGACAGGTCGCTGACCACAAGCTGACGATTGGCACTCGATTCGTAGGCCAATCGCCCCATAGTGGTAAACAAACTCGGAGCCGTAATGGCCCCATTTCCCGTTTGTAATCCCGTAAGCAACAGGTCTTTGCCTGTGAAACTGGTCGCGAGGGTGAGCTGGAGATTGTAGGCTAGGGTCGTTTCGGCTTTGGCTTCGCGTTCGGGAACACCATCACGCGGGAAAAAGTCCACGTCACTGCGATTTGTTCCCTGCACCCCAATCACCGCTTGACCGTAGAGCTTCGTTGTCGTGGAAAACGATTGGGCAATCAGGCGTTTAGCTGTGGATTCAATGTTGTCGGTGCGCGATCGCAGCGTTGCTAGTTCATTGGCAAATTCCGTTTGCAGCCGCTGAATCGCTTCCATGTCTTCCTGACTGGCCGCATCATTCGCCGCAATTAGCTCTGTCACCTTGGCAATGCAAGCATTCATTGCGGCGGCAAATTCAAAGCGCGAGATGGCCCGATCGCCACGAAAGGTTTGGTCGGGATAGCCCGCAATGCAGCCATAGCGTTCGATGAGGGATTGCAAAGATTGGAATGCCCAATCGGTCGGTCGCACATCCGAGAGTTGCGAGACCGATGTCACCTGAGACATCACTGGCATAGGCGCAGCAGTGGGTGCCGGGGAATCAAACATAAACTTTCAACGGGGTAGAAGCTAGTCAGCCCCGCCATTTTGCCACAGGGTCGGACGATCGCGGCGACAATTAATGAATACCGGTTCGAGTAGCGGATGCTTAAAATCCCGTGAAGAATTTTTCGTTGAGGAGTCAGATGGTTATACTGAAGTGAGTCCACCTAAGATCCCATTTTAGGGTGTTAGACGGACAAATTGGCGACCTAACCGTCTAAATGGGGGTGTTAGGCAGAAATATTTCCACCTAAGATCCCATTTTGGGGTGTTAGGCGGATGCGATTCCGTCTAATAAATAGTTAGATAGTTGACTTGTCTGATAGGGCACACATAAATATTTAAGTCTTTTTAATTATGTGTATTTTCTCTCCTCCGGTTTCGTCAGTAGAAGGCACGAAGATTTTTGCGAGGCAGTCGGCAGATTCCAGGCAGTTTTTGGTTTATAGCATGGGCTATCAGTCAAAGCAGGATATGGCGATGATTTTACCTCTTCCTGTGGGTTCTCATGACGAAGATGCTACTGTGCGTTTTATTGCATTAGATAGCTATGAAAGTTTCTTTAATGATATGTATAGTGGTTTTCCTGAGCTGATGATGGGAATACCAAGAGGAATGATAGATTCTTCTTCTATCTATTCCAGCCAGTTGAAAGTTTATGAGGTGGGCGATTATAGTGCAAGTTTTATCCCGACTTTAAAGGATTTTGATCGTTTAGATGCTCGATTCAGATTATCTAGAAAGATTTGGGATCAGTTACCGGAATATCAAAGCTATGGTTTTGCTGTGTTTAAGTTACGGAAAGCGAATCCTTCCAGTATCGTCACGCCACATCCAATCGCATTTGAATTTGTGACAAGATGGCCAAATCAATTATTTTTTCCTACGATTCATATTCATGATGGAAGTGTTCATGAACGCTCACATTTTGACCATTATTTATACTATCAAGGTGATGAATTCTCAACTGGAAGAGAATTTCAGTCTGATATGCTCGCATCTGAGTTTATGGATGTAGCAAGGACAAAGGGGCTGATCGATGGCCAGAAAAGATGTCACATGATCGTCATGTCTGGGCAGTTTAAGAATCAAGATACGGTACTTTCCACGATCTAACAATTTCGTCGCTGCGGGCTGGCGAGAATTGGACTATAATAAGCGTAGCGTGGCTCACAGCCGCAGAACGACACCGTTAGGCGGACTGCCCTACAGGATTTAAGAAAACAAAGCGCAGCTCAAAACCCGCTGACATCATATCTCAAAGTCTCAATCGGCGTTTTCTAGTCGAAGCCTCGGCCCAGTGCCCATCAGCGATCGCCTGGACAGTTCCTTTGGCATACAGCGCTTGATCATCCGTGGGAAACACCTCTTCAGAAAACCCACGATCGCGGATTGACTGAAAGCTGGGCAACGCGGCTTCGCTGATCGCCTTATCCATCCCATCGGGCAAAACCAGGTAAATCAGTTTTATGAGAAAGCGATTACCTCGTTAGAGAACTTTGGAAAACTTTATATTTCGCGATCGGCAATTAAAGATTTGTCACGACGGTCACACATTCAGCCAATGGTTTGTGCCAACATTGTTGGTACGGGTTGCTTTTAAATTCGGTTCAATAAATCATTTTAAAAATCTTCTGAAAAACTTCTATTACCGAAAACCCTTTCAGGAGGCTGCTATCATGGTTGCTAATTTCACCCGGACTGACGAAACCAAGGTTCAAACCATTGCGCGGCAACTCCTCAGTCAGAGCAATGAGAAACCTTCACTTTTCGGCAAATTGCGAGACTCGATCGGTCTCGATACCAACGCCCGTTGGGATGATAAGTTGATGCAATGGGCGATGGAGAATCCCAACCTGCGATTGCAGTTGTTTCAATTAATCGACTGCCTCCCGACCCTCAAAACTAAAGCCGCGATCGCGCAGCATATTCAAGAATATCTAGGGCAGGCAGATGTGGAATTGCCCGGAGCTTTGAAAGGGCTTTTGCAATTTGCCAATCCCGATTCTTTGCCCGGACAAGTGGCCGCTGGGACAATGGTGGGGGCGGTGGAAACCCTGGCGCAGCGCTACATTGCGGGTGAAACTATCGCCCAAGTGCTGAAGACAATTAATCGCCTCCGCAGTCAGCATTTGACGTTTACGTTAGATTTATTAGGTGAAGCAGTAATTAGTGAAGCAGAAGCGCAGCAGTATCTCGATCGGTATTTGCAATTGATGACGGAATTGGCCGAAGCGGCGAAATCCTGGACTCACGATCCGCAAATCGATTTAGAGGGTTTGGCAAAAGTACAGGTGTCGGTTAAGTTAACTGCATTTTATTCGCAATTTGATCCGTTAGATGTGGCGGGGAGTATCGCTAAGGTTGGCGATCGTATTCGGATCTTACTCCGCAAATCCAAAGAGCTAGGCTGCGCCGTGCATTTCGACATGGAGCAGTATCAATACAAAGCCGTGACGCTGATGGCGTTGAAGCAACTTTTGATGGAACCGGAATTTCGCGATCGGGATGATGTCGGAATAACGATTCAGGCTTATTTGCGCGATAGTAAGCAGGATTTGCAAGATTTGATTAACTGGGCAAAGGATCGTGGATCGCCTGTGACGATTCGACTGGTTAAAGGAGCCTATTGGGATCAGGAGACGATCAAAGCAATTCAGCATGGTTGGGAATCGCCTGTTTACAGCGATAAAGCGGAAACCGATCAGAATTTTGAGCAATTAACGCAATTGTTATTGGAAAATCACGCTTATTTATATGCGGCGATCGGCAGTCACAATGCTCGTTCTCAGGCCCATGCAATGGCGCTAGCGGAAACGCTCCAAATTCCTGCAAGACGAATTGAATTTCAAGCGCTTTATGGCATGGCCGATTCGATCGTCCAGGCGATGGCCCAGAAAGGGCATCGGGTGCGGGTTTACTGTCCCTATGGTGATTTGCTACCGGGGATGTCCTATCTGATTCGGCGGTTATTAGAAAACACGGCGAATACTTCATTTTTGCGGCAGCGATTTGAGCAAGCGACGATCGAAACCTTAATCGCCCCACCGCAAGTTAGTCGCCACCCCCCCGCAAAACCCAAATCCCGCCGCTTCCAAAATACCAGCGATCGCGATTACGCTGACTCAGCCCAACGGGAGCAAGGCCAAGCGGCCCTTCAACGGGTTAAAACACAGCTCGGAAAATCCTATCAACCGCTAATCAACGGCGAATGGATCAGCACCGATCAATCGGCGGCATCCCTCAATCCTTCTAATCGCACCTGTATCGGCAAAGTCGGTTTAGCGTCGATCGAGCAAGCAGAGACAGCAATTCAAGCAGCAAAACAAGCCTTCCAAAGCTGGCGCAAAACCCCGGTTTTAGAACGGGCCAAGGTTCTCGATCGCATGGCTGATTTACTTCAAGAAAATCGTGACGAATTAGCTGCTTGGATTTGTTTGGAAGTGGGGAAGCCGTTACATGAGACGAATGGTGAAGTGTCGGAAGCGATCGATTTTTGTCGCTATTATGCTCGTGAGATGGAATGGTTAGCCCAAGGTTCCATTCGCGATTATCCGGGGGAAACCAATCGCTACCACTATCAAGGTCGTGGTGTAGTCGTGGTGATTTCGCCGTGGAATTTCCCGTTGGCGATTCCGATCGGAATGACCGTCGCTGCTTTAGTCGCAGGCAATAGCGTCATTCTTAAACCCGCGACAACTGCCAGTGTAATTGCGGCAAAGTTTAGCGAACTTTTAGTGCAAGCGGGCATCCCAGCCGGGGTATTTAATTATTTACCCGCCGATGGTGGCACCGTGGGCAATTATTTAGTCCAGCATAAGGACATTCACATGATTGTCTTCACGGGTTCGCAATCCGTCGGCTGCCAAATTTATGCCGATGCCGCGAAGTTACAACCAGGGCAACGCCATTTGAAGCGGGTTGTCGCCGAAATGGGCGGCAAAAATGCGGTGATTATTGATCACAGTGCTGACCTCGATCAAGCGGTAGAAGGCGTGGTGCATTCGGCTTTTGGCTACAGTGGCCAGAAATGTTCAGCAGCATCACGGGCGATCGTACTGGAATCAGTGTATGAAGCATTTTTAGAGCGGCTCATTGCCGCCACAAAATCCCTCAACATCGGTGCAGCGGATTTACCCAGTACAAATATGGGGCCTGTAATTGATGGCAAAGCGCAGGCGAAGATTCAGGAATGGATTGTCAAGGGGAAAGCAGAAGCCTCGATCGCCCTGGAAATGACCGTGCCAACCGAGGGCTATTTCGTTTCCCCGACGATTTTCCGCGACGTGCCACCCGATGCAGCGATCGCCCAGAATGAAATCTTCGGGCCAGTGTTGGCGGTGATTCCGGCCCAGACATTTGAGCAGGCATTGGCAATTGCGAATGATACGGATTACGCACTGACGGGTGGCATTTATTCCCGCACACCTTCACATATTGCCCAAGCCCAGGAAAATTTTGCGGTCGGCAATTTGTACATTAATCGCGGGATTACCGGGGCGATCGTCGATCGGCAACCATTTGGAGGCTTTAAGTTATCCGGTGTAGGATCGAAGGCAGGCGGCGTGGATTATTTACTGCAATTTTTAGAGTCAAGGGTGGTGACAGAAAATATTCAGCGACAGGGATTTGCCCCGATCGAGATGGGTGATTAATTTGAGACGGCTGGGGATTGGTGCGTTGCTTCTCGCCGCACGAGCTCCCAGCCAAAGAATTCCGCCAAAGTTTCGTAGCCCTCCGGTTTCACCGCCGCCAAATTGGGATCAACCCAAGCCAAATCCACGGGTTCCCACTGACGATAATATTGCCCATGCTGCGGTGTGTAATAGCTCAACAGCAAATGTCGCTTGCGATCGCCCCGCCCCAGTTCCGGTGGCGACACCAAAAAGTCCACGGGTTGTACCTGCAATGCTTCCCGCACAGTGGGTTCCTGCATCATCGCTTTGAGCGCCGGACTATAATCCCCCCACAATCCAGTCAGCCCCAAAATTCCTAAGCCCAACCACACGGGCAAAATCAACGCCATCAACCACTGCCGCGCCGATCGAAAAATCCACTGCTGCTGCCGCGTCAGCCAAGTCCCCAGCAACATCATCCAGCCCACACCCAACGTCACGGCTAACCCCGAAACCCGCAATACCTCACCCCGCTCAATGCCCGGCAACAGCGGCAACCGATCGCCAAATCCCAACCCACCTAAACCGACTAGCCCCAATCCCAGCAATCCCAAGACCCAACTCACCACCTTGACTGCGCCATCCCCACGCTGCTGCCGATAGAGATACAGCAATCGATCGACCGCAATCCCGGCAAACAGCGCCAACCAAGGCAAAAGCTGCAACGGATAATAGTGCGTCCGTGTTTTAAACAGCATCAATTCCAAAAACAAAGTCAGTGGGAACCCCAGCGCCAGCGCCCAATGCTGCTTAATCAGTTGGTAACAATGCAGATTTCGCAGACTGAGGACGATGCCCGCGATCGCGAAGAACACCCAAGGAAATCCATTCGCCGGGATATTCCACAAATAGTAGAACGGCCCCGCGCTATAGTTTGTATTCTCTTTCAGATAAAATAATTTGAATACCAACTCCTGCAACGGCATCATGCCATACTGCTGAGTCGCCGCCCAGAGCCAACCGGCTACCGGAATCACCCCAATGATGAGACCTACATACAACCAAGGATTGAGCAAATGCTTATGGGGACGAAATTGCAACAGCAGATAGGGCAGAAAAGCAATCGCCGCCGGAATTGCCATAAACCCTTTAACCATAAAAGCCCAGCCAAACGCCGCGCCAGTCAGTAACAACAGCGATCGCCGTTGCTGCACTTCACTTTCCAGTAACGCCCAAGCCGCCAACAGTTCAATCGCTACTAATAGACTATCCTGCGTCCCCAACCGCGCATACTGCACCGCGATCGGCATCACCGCAAAAATGGCGGCACTCAGCCAGGACAGCGATCGCCGCTGCGTCATTAACCAAACAATCCGATAGAGCAGCCACACCGAACCCACAAATGCAATCTGGCTCGGCAGTCGAACCGCCATTTCACCCACTCCAAACAGGCGATACCCCAACGCAATCAGCCACTGGATGCCAATCGTCCGATCGAAGCTGATCTGCCCACCCCACTGCGGCGTGATCCAGTCATTCGTCTCAACGATCGTCCGCGCCTGCATCGCATAGATCCCCTCATCGTGGGACATCAGGCTTTGCCCTGCACTCTGCATCAGCACCAGCGGCAACGTCCACAGCAGCAGCGTCATATAGGGCCAAGAAGCCGAAGCCTGGGGGGAAGTTGGGATATTCGCAGTCGAATCGGGGTTCAAATCAGCAGCCATAGCCAGCTCTCAACAGAAGATCAAAGAAAAATCTTTCCTTAGAATACTGTTGCTAACGTCGATCGCTGAATAAATTTCCCGCCTAACCTCGTTTAACCTGGATATCGTTTAACCTGGATAAATCGCATCATAGAGATCCCACAGATACTGAGCACCCAGCAATAACGACTGTGCCGTTTGCGATCGTGCCGTTGGATCAGACCAGCTCGGCTGAGCCAGCGTCAGCAAGTCCTGATCGGGATTGATGCCTAGCGATTCATGGATCAGATAATAAAAGTCGCTATTGCCATCGGCCCAATTACGCTGTACGACAATCTGCGCGATCGTCGCACTCACATCAACATAAAGATATTCGATCATCCCAAGCACCGCTGCCCCAGAAGCAAGCGGCTGGGTCAAGCAATAATTGAGTAACTGCCGATTTGCAGCAACGATTGCCGCCGGACAATCCTCCGCCAAATTCACACGTGGCGATAACCGCTGCAAACAAACCTGAAATGCTTGCCGGGAAGGACTCATCACCGTCCCAGCCGAAGGCACCTCAACGCAAGCAAGCGATTCCGATCGATCGAAAATCACACCATAGGCTTGGGCAAACGCCTCGATCGCATATTGAAAAGGCACCTGCGATCGCACAAATCGCCGTTCATCCAAGCCCACACCCCGCATCCACAGAAAATAGGGATGCAATTGAAATTCATAGATTTCAGCGACTTGCTCCACTGCCGACTGCAACGTCACACAGTGGCTCAAATCCTGCCAAGGCTGATGCAATTGCTTTCCTTGCCAGGAAAACATCGCCTCCACCGGGTCAATTACACACAACATAAATTCAGCACTCCAGGAAAACACAGGAAATCGGATTCACATTACCACTCGCTGCATCACAGCCAGCGATGTCATAATCACAACCCAATCAAAATCAAGCGAAGCAGACTAAGCATCAAAGCAGACTAAGCATCAAAGCAGACTAAGCATCAAAGCAGACTAAGCATCAAAGCAGACTAAGCATCAAAGCAGACTAAGCATCAAAGCAAACTAAGTGTCGAAGCAGACTGAGCATCAAAGCAAACTAAGTGTCGAAGCAAACTAAGTGCAATCGGTCACGAGATTCAATGAAATCTAAATGAGGCAATCGATCGCAACGATGATTCAGGAAATATTGCAGCTCAAAGGCGACTGCCTCTAGGACAATTCAACCTCCACATCCGGCGCGCAAATTCAGTACGCACCAGTTGAAATTAGGTGTGACGAGTTTCGACGACTCCAACCTTTAACCGCAAACATTTTCAGGGAATCAATGTCCTAGAGCGATCGCTGCATTCAGCCATCCTAGAACCTCGGTTCAATCTTCTCCGATCACCCCCCGTGTAGGCAGGCGCGATGTGTCGCTTATTGAATTGGACGCTCAACCGCCGATGAAACCAGCACTGGCATCCCCAATTCCCCTGGGCCAATCTCCCCAACTGGCACACCACGCCAGCCCATCAGACAGCGCCATTGCCTCAGGGACAAGCGCGGTGTCAACTGGGGCAACAAGTCCGCCCTTGGAAAAAATTTCTGACAAAGTGACATCAGCTTGGGCTTTTGCGTTGTGTAAGCAAAAATTAGGGCCAGACGCTCACCGTCAGTTGCGACCGACCCATGGTGAAACACCTGTGCTGTATCGGCAATTACCGCCGTACCCGCTTGGCCCACCGCACAAGACCAACGATCGGCAGGCACCAGTTTTTCAAATCCCTGATCGCAGTCATATCCAGGCCGAAACCTTACCAAAAAGCGACTCCAGTAGCGCCAGCGCGGATTGAACCGATCCTTCGCCACATACTCAAACGGCCCCGCCTCCCTGGGCACGTCATTTAAATAGACCAACACCTTCACCACATACTGATCTTCGGCATCAATATGCCATTGCCTTGTCCCAATTTGGAGACCATTCGGACTATCTTTCCGCAAGGCCACGCCGATCAAAGCGGGGGCCGATCGCATGTAATTTTCCAAAACATCCAGCAAGCGATCGTTCAACCCCCAGAGCAAAATTTCGGGGTAATCCAGCACAAACTTAGCCGAATCCGCATGGAGACAGTGACCCTGAAAATCCGTTTCACCATTCACCCCAAGATTCGCCGCTGAAGGCAACTGACGGGCTAATTCCTGCGCCGCCAACCACATGGCTGAAGTCGATTCAAACTGCAACTGATCCAAATGCACTTCCGCTACACCCCGTCGTCGTAGCGTTGCTAACAAATCTGTATCGTTTAGAGACAGAATCGGTAAACGGTATGATTGCCCCACCAGTCGCTTCAAGCGATTCACCAGTCGGCGGCGCTTAGAGGCAGGGCGATCGGGAACAAATCGCACCCAGCTAGCGCGAGGCGATCGCAAACGACTTTTCAACATAAACAGTGACGTTATCAAGAACTCATACGGCGTTAAGTCAGGCTCAACCCAATCCACGCCACAAATCAACCCAAACAAAATTCAGCGAAGCTAATTTAAGTAAATTACGAGTGTCAATTGCTACAGTCTAAATAATATCCTGCTAGCGAATGAATTTTATCCGCCTTCATCAGAACTTCAGCCAAAATCGCATCGGGATAAAGATTTTATGGCTCCGGTAGTCGTTCTACATTTTTTTCAGCACGGACTCAATCACCATCGGCGGTACTGCATCCGTCACCGCAACGACACCGATTTGCTTCGGCAGTACAAAGCGAACTTTACCCGCTTTGACCTTCTTATCGGTTTGTAGCTTCGGCACGATCGCGCTGCGGTCAATCCCTTCTGGTAAGCGGGTCGGCAAGCCACATTTTTCGATCAATTGCTGCTGCCGATCGCAGTCCTCACGGCTCCACCAGTCCATCGCCACCGCAATCTCACCAGCAGCGACCATCCCGATCGCCACACCTTCACCATGGTTGACAGCTCGATAGCCCGTCAGACTTTCGACCGCATGGCCGATTGTATGGCCATAATTCAGGATTTCCCGCAGGCCCGATTCCTTTTCATCTTGACTGACCACCTGAGCTTTGGCTTGACAGGAACGAGTGACGATCGTGGTCAGCAGATCATCACTGACATAACGCAACTGATCCAGCCGTTTCGCCGCTTCCAACTGCTCAAACAGGTCCTGATCCCAATTCACCCCGTACTTAATCACCTCCGCCATCGCTGCCCGAAACTCCCGCGCCGGAAGCGTCTTCAGCACCAACGGATCGATCCAAACCAAGCGCGGCTGATGAAACGCCCCAATCAAGTTCTTGCCCTTGGGGTGATTCATTCCGGTTTTGCCACCGATCGCTGAGTCTACCATCGCCAGCAGGGTGGTCGGCACCTGGATCACATTGATCCCCCGCAACCAAGTCGCCGCCGCAAACCCGGTCATATCCCCCACAACGCCGCCACCCAGCGCCACCATTGTCGACGATCGCTCGAGCCCCATCGCCAAGGCCGCATCATAGATTTTCTGCACTGTTGCTGCTGTCTTGTAGCGTTCTCCCGGCGGCAGGATGCAATAATCCACCGTAAACCCCACCTTGGCGATCGCCGCAACCAAGGCTTGCCCATAGTGCTTGAAGATCACCGGATTCGAGACCAGCAGAACTTTTCGACCGAGCTTCAGCTGCTGCATCGCAGTCGCCACACCAGTCAGATCACCAGGCGCGATCGTGATCTCATAAGCATTTTGCGGCAGGTCAACAACGATAGTTTGGCGATGGGATTGAACAGCCATGGCAATGCAGAAGAAAGAAGACTTGTTAGAAGGATCTTCATTCTGGCACAGGTTTGACCGCATCTAGTCGCGGAGCATGGTAGAATTAGGCTAAGAATTTTGTATTCGGAGAATTTAGAAATGGGCGTTGTCGTTGATTTAGTTATTTTGCTTGCTGTCGCTTTCGGTGCAGCCGTGGGTCTGATGTTCACGCTGCGGGCCGTCAAGCTGATCTAAGCTATCCATAAAATCATGAGATAAGGCCCCGTTGAATGACCATTCAACGGGGCCTTATCGATACCACTTTGATCAAGGCAGGCAAACTGGCACATACTTGCCGCCCATTGCACATAGCATCGCCGGATAATGCTGCTTTTGTGCGGCACCACCCGGAATGCCATTGGTACGCCCACGACAAACCCCACCCACCCAGACCACGCAGAAATAGGAATTGCCCCAAAGCCTGTTCAATCTAATTGTTTGAATGCCAACTACTGGGAAAAACCGATGGCAGAGTTGAGGACTTTTCGATAGTTTAGAAAGGAATCCCTATCCCTCTTCGATCACAACCCTATGAGCCAGGCTTCTACCACATCAAAACCTCGCCTCACCTCTGCTTTTCAGCGCTTGATGTCGGTGCATTGGTGGATGGCGGCGGCTTATTTGATTTTATTTATCGGCGGCACAATCATGTCGCAATTGCCCCGTGAGATTTCATTTCGCGGCATGATGTATGACTTTCATAAGTCGATCGGGGTGTTGAGTATGGCGCTATTGACTTGGCGGATTTTCGTCTTGATTCAGGTCTGGTGGAAAAAATATAGCAAACGATCGCCCAAACTGAGCCCCAAATGGTGGCAAACGTTCGTCCTCCACACATCACTATATCTTTTTATGTGGGCAGTCCCGATTGCAGGATTCCTGTTATCTAATTCCTTCAAGGCCAAGAATGTCAGCTTTTTTGGCCTTGTTCTGCCGGATATGTTTTCCCCGAATAAAGAGATGGTAGAAGTCGGGCGAGGGTTGCATTTTTGGTTGGCTTATACGTTTTTAGCGTTTGTCATCCTGCATACGATCGCCCAGTGGAAAGTCGTTCGGGCTAATTGGCGGCGGTTCGTCAATTTTGTCCATGACTAAACCCAGATGGAATGTTTGAGCAAGACACTCGATCGCGGCAGCATATTCCGGTGGAACAAATCCCAATTCATGACGAGCAAAGGTCTCAATCAAAAGCACTAATTCCTGTTCCGTCACCGCTATCAATGGTCACACCGCATTTTGAGCAGCGTGCTGAACAAGTCATCGGGGCTCAATCCTGTTACCGCAAAAGAGCCGCACCCTAATCATTTGCCCATGGGAATTGCAATTACAAATTTACTCCCTGCATCAGGTGTTGACTCACACCACATTTTACCGTGGTGCCGATCGGTGACAATCTGGTAGCTAATCGACAGACCTAAGCCTGTCCCTTTGCCGATCGGTTTGGTCGTAAAAAAGGGATCAAAAATTTGTGGGCGCACCGCCTCAGAAATCCCCACGCCATTGTCGGCAATCGTAATTTGCACCTGACGATCGGCCACAACATTGGTCGAAATGGTAATCACGGGCGATCGGCTGGATTGACTCGCAGCTTCTAAGGCATCGATCGCATTCGCCAAAAGGTTCATAAAAACCTGATTGAGGTGTCCGGGATAGCATTTAACTAAGGGGAGTTGGCCGTAATGCTTGACGACTTCAACGACAGGCAATTCTGGGTTGCCCGTGAGCCGGTGCCGCAAAATCATCAAGGTATTATCGAGACCCTCGTGGAGATTTACCAGTTTGTATTCGGCTTCATCGAGGCGTGAGAAATTGCGCAGTGACAGCACAATATCGCGAATCCGGACGGAGCCAACGTTCATGGACTGTAAAATCTTGGCAAGATCGCGCGGCGGAAACGACAAGGACTGATGGCGATCGATCGGCAATGTCGCCGCTGTCACCTGATCGCCCTCAAAGGCCACCACGTGCATTGAGGTATCGCGACGGATCTCCTGGAGCAGCGCATCATCTACTGCCATCCCGACCACTAATCCCGCGAACGTCTTTTGATCGGATTTGATTCGCTGTAGCTCCACTAACGCGGACGGACTGGCCGTTTGGGCGGGCAGGATACCGGAGACTTCGAGCGCGGCTCGACTGGCTCGACTCACCGCCGCGCGATCCGATAACCGGATCGAACTTAGCGCACCTTCCTGCAATGACAATAACAGTTCGCCCTGAAGATTAAAGATCGCCATCCAATCTAGTTCTAAAGCGACTTGAATCGGCTTCATTGTCCGAAATAGTGCCGCCCGATCGCCCTTTGCCGTCGCCGCAACCACCGCGCGATCGATACTGATGGCACGCGCTTTCAAGTTAAGTGTCGATCGCCGCTGTTGCAGGGCATCTTCCAGAAATCGTACGGTATCCTCCAACTCCTTGCGCGCGGCCAGCTCTAAGCGATTGCTAGCAAAGTAGCCAAATGCTACTGTGCCAACCGTCCATAAACTGAGGAAGGTGACTAATATCGGCAATAATAACCTCAAGGAAACGGAATGCGGTCGCAATTTTGATAGCATACTCATGAAGCCTACGGCTGGGCCAATTCACGCACTGGAATAAATCCCGCTGCTTCTAGTCCACGGATTGCCGCTGGGGTAGAAACATATTGAACTAAACGTTGCGTCGCGGCGGAAGGCTGTTGATGCCAAACCAGTGAGATATTGCGCACCATTAGATAGTGGCCCGCTTGGAAATTGGCTTGATTTGGGGCAACGCCATTCAGACTGAGTGGCTGTACGGGCAACTGATGGCTAATGGCGTAGGCCAACGAAAATGCCCCAATGCTGTAGGGCGTGGATTGCATTGCCTGAATTAATTCACCCTCTTTGCGAAACACCACGGCATTAGGGGAATTCGGCAGGTCTTTGCCTAAATAATGCTGCCGCAGGAGCTGTTTAGCCGATTCATCGTCGGGCCGATCGAGCAAGACAATGGACGCATCGGGTCCACCTAATTCCTGCCAGTTCTTGATCGTGCCGCTATAGATACCTTTGAGTTGGGCCGTGGTGAGATTTTTGACACCAGTGACGCTGGTGTGGGTCGCCACCATAAGCAAGTCTTGGGCCACTTCCCGCGATGCTAAGTCTTGATCGTTTTTGCCGACCTTGAGTGCCGATTTGGAAATCGCTCCCAGATCCACAACCCTGAGTTTAATCCCTTCGATCACACTTTCGGATTGTCCGGGTTCAAGTTGCTTAATTTTGACATCAGGGGCAGTGGCCGTGAATTCACGTTCGAGTAAGTTCAACAAATTCACTGTACTGGTTGAACCCCCAATCTTAATGACGGATTGTACCGACTGTCCCCCACCCGCATTACTACTGCCAGTTAGTGGCGTGCCAGTGGGCGGCACGCCACAACTCGATAGGATACCCATCACGATCATGCCCGATATAGCAATACTGATTTTGCGCATTTTGTGATCAGAAAGATTGCAAGGTATTGTGCCAAGTATGCCCCGCGTCGATGCCTCTCACCCGTCTACCCGCAAATGGGAAAAAAGCGAGAAGACAGCGTTGTGCCAACACTAAGCGAAACGACTTGAATCAAGTCGTTTCGCGCTCTTAGGAGCCTTACAAAAATTAAGTTGCGTAACTATTTAA
Source organism: Cyanobacteriota bacterium (assembly GCA_046049545.1). GTDB lineage: Bacteria > Cyanobacteriota > Cyanobacteriia > Leptolyngbyales > Leptolyngbyaceae > Romeriopsis. The sequence goes on from JBJORF010000032.1 coordinate 31,880, forward strand.
TTGAGGCTAATCGCATCATGCTTAAAATACCGCTTCACTCATTCCGGCAGTTTTTGCAGTTTGCGTAAATAACTGGACACCCGTTGGCTTAAAGCCTGGACACTCAGGGTTGGGGGTTTGCTATGCACGCCACCTTTGAGGTCACAATTGAGATACTCAGCCGGATTTAGTTCGGGACTATAGGCGGGCAGAAAAAAGACGCGAATTTGGTCTTGGTGCTGGTTCAGCCAGTCCTGAACGGCCCCACTTCGATGCACGGGATGGCGATCGAGGATCAAGAAAATCTGACGCTTCCGCAAGTAGTTTTGGATTTCTGGTGTTAATTTTCGGGTATCGACAGGGCGCATATTCTGGCCTTACCTTATGGCAATCACACCTTCTCTATTATACGGCTTCTAAATTCACTGGGTTAATAAGTCACCCAATCAATAGCCCGCAAAATCTTGTCTAGTGGTTTGTCATCGCTGAGTTGAGGGATCTCAGTGAGTCACTGGTCCCATCTTGAAATGAATTTCAAGGCTCACAGCGCAAGTCCGTTGAAACGGCCTGAAACCCTTACCCCGAATGGACTGGGGAGCAGAGGTAGCCACTTAGGTGAACCCACAACCACCCAAAGCATCCCTGATAGAGCAACCTACTCGTCTGGACAATTTGTATGTCACAGACAAAATAGTACAAAATAGCCACTCCCAGCTTTTTAATAGAAATGAAATTTATTGTCAATAAGGTTTCTTTTTGATAGTATGATTTTCTGAGTTGAGTTTAATCTCGTCTTAACCTGAGATCGATTGTGCGCTGAAGTTCCCTAGCGCCTCTGTAGTTTTGTGGTCAGTTGTCTATCTACCAAAAATTGATATTACATCGCGTTATTGTTGGAGAAGTCTGTGATCTTATTGAGACTAGATTCTAAATGGGTTGCCTTGAGTTCCCCGATCGTTTGTCTATTGCTGCTGGTGCCGCCAGGAGTGGCGCAGTCGGCAGAAAGGGCGACGGAGTCGGTAGCAACGGTTAAACGGTTGTCCGAGATCGATGTGGGGGTTTCGGAAGCGCGGCTGTTACAGCCGGAGCACTTGGCGGGTACGGCATTTTCGGCGGGTACGGCGATCGCCCAAGCACCTGCCGCTGACCCAGAAGAAGAAATCACTGTCACGGCGGAGAAGGCAGATGAGCCACCCGTGCCGGAGTACGTTCCCCAGAGTGGCGTGCAGCGCAGTGACTTTGAAAACCGCAATAATCGCCGCTTGGGTGACATTATTGAACGGTTGCCGGGGGTGACAGTGGATGGGCCGCCGGGGGAAAATAAAGATGTGCGCTTGCGGGGCTTGGATAAGGAGTTTACGCGGACGCAGATTGATGGGCTGACCCTGCCAGATGGCGGCGAAAAGCGGGAATTTCAGGCCGATCGGTTGCCGTCTTCCCAGGTCGAGAGCGTGACGATTATTCGGAATCCGACGGCGGAATTTGAAAGTGATGGGATTGCGGGGCGGATTGATGTGAAGACGCGATCGGTGCCGGAGAAGTTCTTCTTTGACGGGCGTGCGGGTCTGGGGGATCAGCTTGGTCTGGGCAGTGGGATTTTTGATTTTAGTGTGGGAATCGGCGATCGACCAACACCGGAGTTTGGTTACAGCGCGGGTGTGAATATTCTGAATCGGCGTAATACGATCGCTAAACCCAAAATCTTCTCGACCCGCGCTAGAGAAGATGAAAGTGAATTGCTCGACCAGCGCTATCGTGACTATACCTTCAGCGTTGGGTTTCCCTACAAAAATGGTGAACTGTCAATCAAGCCGACGTTCCTTAATCTAGATCTTGACAAAGAAAAGACGAAAACGAATATTAATGCCGCTGGTCGGGTCACGCAGCGCAACTTTGATCTTGAAGCGGAAGAACGGGCGACACGCGGTGTAATTGTCACCCACCAGCATAAATTTGGCGGTGGTGTGCAATTGGATACACAGTTGGGACTGCACAGTGCAACAGAGGACAAAGATAAGGACAAGCGGGAATTTACGCCGAATAACCGCAATGTGCTGCTATTGAATAAGACAACCCTGGAATTAGAGGATAAAAAGGACAGCACCTTTGGTCTGAAAACGGCTTTGACTGTGCCGATTGATGCGGGACTGAAGCAGGAAATCAAGGTGGGGGCGGCGATGCGACTGCGCGATCGGGAACGTCTGAAGTCGGTAGTTGAAATTAATAACCGAGGACAACGCAGCGATAAAACCGGCCCGAAGGATAATTATCAAATCGATGAAGATTACTTTGCGGCGTTTATTCAGAATCGGATTTTCCTCGGCGATCGGTTCAGCATTTTGCCAGGAATTCGGTTTGAGCAGGTGAATCTGGAAAGTTCCGATACGCGGACTCGTGACGCGAGCAGTAAGCGGACGGACTGGAATCCTTCGCTGCATTTGTTCTACAATCCGACGGATAAGTTGAATTTTGTGGCGGCGGTGTCCCGTGGGGTGAATCGTCCAAAGTTTGATGAATTATCGCCGTTTGAAACCGAAGCGAATGACAAATTCACGATCGGTAATCCCAATCTCAATCCTGCAACCTCACTCAATCTCGACATTGGCGGGAAATTTGAAGACAAACACTTTACCCTGGGGGCAAACTACTTTTATCGCAATATCAAGGACGCGATCGAAGAAGTTGATACGGGTCGTGTGCGGAATCGCAAACGGATTTTTCAGGTGGAGAACGTCGGTGATGGTTGGACGGGCGGGGTGGAACTTGAACAGCGGTTAAATCTCGGTTTTGCGAAATCGGAGTTTCTCAGAGGCTTTACGGTTTGGGGCAACCAAACTTTTTTGAATTCCGAGTTGACCGACAAAGCCGGGGTGACGCGACCCTTTAAGGAACAGCCGAAGTTTATTAATAATTTGGGGCTGGATTATACTTACGCGCCTTGGGGGACAACGCTTTCTTTGGCTTGGACTTATGTGGGCGATCGGGTCGAAGGCCGCGCCGATGGCAGCACTAAAACAATTACGCCATTTTCGTTTTTGTCATTGGCACTGAAGCAGAAATTGGGGGCGAATTTTGGGTTATTTTTTGAGGTGAGTAATTTGACCAATGCAAAGAAAGAGGAGCGAGAGCAGTTTTTGAACGGGAGTTCGACCCGAAAAACGGAAGATCCGGGCCAGACTTTCTTGATTGGGTTAGATTGGAAGTTTTAGCGTCCTGTAGGGACTGGCACTATTAGCCCGCAATTTACTCGCAGGTGGGATAGCGCGATCGGCGATTAATCCACTGAATCTATTCCTCTGAATCTATTCCTCGTAAGGCATCCCATGTCCAACTCCACCGCCACTAACCGATCGCTCCTTGCGGAAATGTTTCGTGTCCTGCTGATGTATCCGGGTTGGCTGGCCGCTTCGATTCTCTCGACGATCGTGGTGGTGGGTTTGGAGCCGAGTCTGGCTTGGTTGGGAAAGTCATTTTTGGATGATCTGAAAAAGGGGCGAGTGGATCTTGATGGTTCACTTTTAAACTATGGTTTGCTATTTGTGGGACTGATGCTCGGCCTGGGTTTTATCAAGTTTGGTGATAAGTTGATTGACAAAATCTACGAGCTGAAACTGGTGATCCAACTCCAACGGCAATATCTCCAGCGGCGCGATCGCGATCGGGGCGTGGAGGATATTTCGCGGGTGATTTTTGATAGCGAGAAGGCGAAGGCGGGACTGGACATCATTCACAAAGATGCGGGGAAGATTATTTTCCAGAGTATCTCGGTGTTGATTTGGCAGTTTTCCCTTGCGCCGCAGTGGATTCCGGCTTTGCTGATTGCGGTGATCCCACCAGTGTTTGTAGGCTTTATTTTTGGGCCATCGATTCAGAAAGCGAGCTTCAAACGACTGAAAGCTCAGCAGGCGATCGCCACTTCCACCGGAGCCGATCAGACCGAACAACTGATCGCTGGACAGCAGACTTTTTTACGGCAAACGATTCGGTTAGAAATCTGCAAATTTGGCACAGAAACCTTAATGGATGTGGTGCAGTGGTTTGGGTTATTTATGGTGGTGATTAGCAGTTCGGTGTTGCATTTGGGGCTGGTGCCGAAGAGTTTGGAAGCCGGGGATTTGCTATTGTTCATCGCCAATCTCAATCTTTTATCCAAACCTCTCGCGGATATTGTCAAAGTCTACAACAAAGCGCGGGAATCCTATCCGGCTTTGCTGCGGGTGCTAAAACCAGAATTATTTAATCCGGCAGAGGTGACGACGCTATGAACCGATCGCTCACGCAATTACCCATGTTCAAATCACTCCAAACCATTTCCCTCCAATGGCATCGAGCTTTGGGGATTGTCATGGCGGGGGTGATGGTGATGTTTACGTTAACGGGCATGGTGTTGCTCTGGGAACAGCAGATCCAGCCAGAATGGGCAGCGGCTTATCCGATTACGGCTTCTGGTCAATCGTTGCCAGTGAGTGAATTACTCGATCGAATTCAGCGACAGTTTCCGGATGGCACGATCGAATGGCTCGATTTACCGCAACAACGCACTGATCCCGCGATCGCCCGACTGCAATTTGGATCGCACCCTCGGCTCGACTTGGTGATTGATCCCCATAATGCAACGGTTCTGGCGCAACGATCGCCCGATCGGGCTTGGCTCCACGGCATTCATCGACTGCATGGTGATTTTTTGTTGGGTAAATTCGGTAAATGGCTGGTCGGATTCAGTGGGTTGGGGTTATTGATTATTAGCCTCACTGGGCTGTGGCGCTGGACGGGCTGGCGGAAGTTGGCCAGTGGCTTTCGCATTCGTTGGCAGGCGAAACCCCAGGCGATTAATTACGATTTGCATAATGTGAGTGGGTTGCTTGTTCTAGGATTTTTATTAATGATCGCTATAACAGGAACCTTTATGGGATTGCACGGCCCGATCGCGAAGTTCCTCCCAACTGCACCTAAAACCCTAGCCAAAGTCCAGTTCAGCGGAGAAAAGCAATTACCCCTAAAACAACTGTTGCAAAACGCTCAACGGGAATTTCCAACGGCGATCGTCACCCGCATTCATCCAGCCCGATCGCCGAAAAATCCCGTAAAAATTCATATGCAGTTATCAAGTGCGCTGGCTGAACCGATTAAACTCAGCCTGAATCCCTACAGTGGAGAAATTCTGCAAATTGAGAACCCGAATAATTTGACGGGAATGCCCTGGGTTAAGCATTGGGTCGATCGATTACATACAGCCAAATATGGCTTGATCGGGGTTGCTTGGGTTTACCTCGGATTGACAGGGTTGAGCTTAGTCGTATCCGTAACTGGAATAGGCATTTGGTGGGTCAGATCGCAGCGGCCTGTTCTTAATAAAGCTAAAGCTACAATACCAACGGTGCGTTAATGTGTTAGATTTTGTGACGGTAGGTGGTATTAATTATCGATTGCGGAACGTTCGCGGTGCAAGCAAACTTCATCCAAAAACTCGCCAAGGAAGACCCCAGCAAATTCCAGCTTCAGGCTTCGGCTTGGGGCCACTATCGTCGATTCTTCCGCTACATTTGGCAGCAGAAGTGGCGCTTTCTGATTGGCTCCAGTACCGTATTCGGGCTCGCTTTTCTCCAGATCCTCACGCCGCAAATTACACGATATGTGATCGATGTCGTGATTCCCCAGGCTCGGATTGATCTTGTCCTCTGGATGGGTGGGGCGATTCTGGGCATTGCGATCGCGATCGGTTTGCTCAACTTCATTCGCAACTATACCCTTGCCCAAGTCGGTCAGCAGATTATCTGCCAACTGCGCCACGAACTTTACCAACACCTGCAAAGCCTTTCCCTCAGCTATTTTGAAAATCAGCGCACGGGCACCTTGATGACCCGGCTGACCAAGGATGTGGAGTCAGTAGAAAAACTGATTACCACGGATGTGGCAGAAATCATTGCAGAAACTTTTACATTTTTTGCGATCGTAGCCTATTTATTTTATGCTGATTGGCAATTAACGCTGCTGTTACTAATTACACTACCGATAATGATTGCGCTCAGTCAATTCTTCGGTACCCGAATGCGCGGCGGCTACCGCGAAATTCAAACCCAAAGCACCGCAATTAGCAATCACCTCCAGGAAACCCTCACCAACGTCAAATTGGTGAAAGCCTGTGCCAATGAACAATACGAAATCGATCGCTTTAACCAGTACAACAGCGCCTACCGCGATGCCAATCTTACCCTCAGCCAGCTCTGGGCCGGATTTATGCCCGTAATTGATGTGATGAATTCCCTCGGCAGCATTATCGTCCTCTCCTACGGCACTTGGCAAGTCGTCAATCACCAACTGACGATCGGGGAACTCACCGCCTTTCTCGCCTATCTCGGCCCAATTAATCAACCCGCCAAACGCTACAGCCGTGTACTGAACGTTCTCCAAAAAGGTGCCACTGCCCTCGAACGCCTTTTTGAAATCCTCGATACGCCGCCTCAGATTACGCAACCCGCTAATCCGATCGCCTTACCCAACTTCAGCGGAAAAATCGAATTTCAACAAGTGAATTTTGGCTACCAAGCCGATCGGCCCGTACTGCACGACATCAATCTCACCCTCGAACCCGGAACTACCGTTGCCTTGGTCGGTTCCTCCGGCGCAGGCAAAACCACGATCGCTAATCTCGCCGCCCGATTCTACGACCCGATCGCGGGCCAAATTCTGATCGACGGCATTGATCTACGCCAGCTTGATCTGACCCAATTCCGTAAACAACTCGGCATTGTGTCCCAGGAAACCCTCTTGCTCCACAGCACCGTGCGCGAAAATATCGCCTATGGCAATCCCCAGGCAACGATCGCTGACATCGAAGCTGCTGCGAAATCCGCCTATGCCCACGAATTTATCCAGCAATTACCCCAAGGCTACGATACAATTATTGGGGAGCGGGGGGTGAAACTCTCCGGGGGGCAACGTCAGCGATTGGCGATCGCCGGTGCCTTAATTGCTGATCCCAAGTTCTTGATTCTCGATGAAGCGACGGCGGCCCTCGACACTGAATCCGAACATTTAATTCAGCAGGCATTGCATCGGTTACTGCACGATCGTACCTGTCTCGTGATTGCCCATCGACTCTCAACGATTCAAGCGGCTGATCAAATTGTTGTTTTAGAAGCCGGGAGGGTGATTGAGCAGGGTACCCACGCAGAACTGTTGACCCAGCAAAAACGCTATCACCAACTCCAGTTTCCCCCATCGTTAATGCTTAATTCGCCATCACCTTTGGTCTGACTCTATGGATTTCACCGTTGCTCTCCCGGTATTTTTGATCACCCTGCGCGAAGGCGTTGAAGCGGCGTTAGTCGTGGGAATTGTCCTCGCTTGTCTGGCAAAGGCTAATGCCAGTCAGTTGAACCAATCAGTGTACCAAGGCATCGGCGCGGGCGTGGCTTTGAGCTTGCTCTGCGGCGCGATTGTCACGTGGGGATTTCGGACTTTGGGATTGTCGGAATGGATTTATGCGCCAGCACTGAAGCAGGCTTTGCAAGGCGGAATTGCCGTGATTGCGATCGGGCTGTTGAGTTGGATGTTGATTTGGATGACACAACAGGCGCGGGGACTCAAGGCCGAAGTGGAACAATCGGTGCAATTTGCGCTGAATGACAATACGGGCTGGGGCGTATTTAGTTTGATTTTTGTGGCGGTGCTGCGGGAAGGGATTGAAACGGTGCTATTTGTCGGAGCGCAGGTGCAGCAGGGCTGGGTACCGCTGTTGGGAGCTGTGGGGGGGATTTTGGGGGCGACGGCGATCGGGCTATTAATTTTCAAAGGGGGTCGTCGAATCAATCTAAAATTGTTTTTCCAAATTATGGGGATTGTACTGCTGCTAATTGTGGCAGGTTTAGTCGTCACCGCCCTGCGAAAAGCGGAAGCGAGCATTGGATTGCTCAGCCAAATTGATCCTCAATGGCATAACCTTTGTTGGGGTAATCAGGATTCTTGCTTATTGGGCGGAACGGTGTGGGATTTGGTCGATCAGTTACCAGACAGTCGTTTTCCGGGATTGTTGATTAAGGCACTGTTTGGCTATACGCAACATTTGTATGCGTTGCAAGCGATCGGCTATGTGGCATTTATGGGCATCGTCGGTGGGCGTTACTGGAAGAGCCTGAACTCCTAACTGCTTGAATAAAACACCAGGTAGTGCTTTAGGGGATGGGGAAACCTCGATGTAGCCATAATTTTCATGATTTATGTTAATCGCCAGCCTTTATCGCTTAATTCGGCTCTAAAAGTAGTTGACGTAATACTCATGGGAAACACAGCTTACCTAGCAATGAACACTTCTTGCTTTAATCGACGGCTAGCATTTTCAATCGCGCCGATGCTGCCAGCGTTGATCAGACCGTAGTAATCCAGGACATACACACGATTATTTTGCGTGGCTTTTAGCTGCTTCAAAATGCTCATTTCTTTAAGGGCACCTCGATTAATAGATTTCTAGTTAATCCAAATCTCAAATGAGATAGATTTTATAACCATATGGCGATTGCTGTGCAATATTTGTGAACAATA
>JBJORF010000033.1:0-39214 GCA_046049545.1 Cyanobacteriota bacterium
TAGCGCTTGGTAGCTCATTTTCATGTGGCAACCTCTGGCGGCATTAACCTGCGAGCTTCTCACTCTATTCTACAACCCTTATTCCCGATAATGTCTAATCTACGACCAAACCTTCACCAGGCACAAAGCGGATAGTACGGCACTCCGGAATCCTCGCCTCACCCCAATCATATTCATCGGCGATCGGGCTAACCAAATCCCCTAAAGTTCTGCCCTTGCCCGCAATCAGAGGCGAGGTTGTGCGTCGTTTGGGTCGAGGTGTTGTTCCTTCAACAACTGGGTCTTCCAGCACGGTCACAATCACACGGGCCGATTCGATCGTCGGGCGCTCGGCCACCCAAGTCACCTGGCCATTCTCAAAAATCCCCTCATAGCTTTTGAGCATCCATTCTGCCCTCAAATCACGGTGCATTCACCTTAACCGATCGGTTTCCCTGTTGCCATGTTGGGGCGATCGCGCCCTCCAACACACCCGAAAACGGTCGCCTTGCGGTCAATTGACGGGTTTATTCGATAGCCACTCCTTGCAAAATGGCTGCATCACAGGCAATTCCGATATAAGAGTCAATATTGTTGATTCAAGTAACTACACGTATCCCGATGCCAGCGTCACCTGCGACGATCGGGACAAAACCGCAACCCAATACATCACCTACCCCGAACCCAGCGCTGATTAATTATTTATTAGTCAGTTCCGCCAGCGTCGAAATCGACTTGGATCACAAAAATGATAATGGCGATTGGGTGATTATTAATTATCAAGTCGGCGACACGATCGAACTAAAAAGCATTGACCTCAGTTTCCCGATCGAGCAAATCTACCAAGGTTTGACATTAACGCCCGAATCCGAGCAGTCCTAAATCAATTAAAAAATACCGCAACATTCTCGGAAGGGAGAACATTGCGGTTTGAGTTAGAGGTTTCCGTTATGGTGAAAGTCTCGACTGTGCATCAGAGACTATGGCTGCAACACCAAATCGCTGTTGAGCTGCATCCCCAAATCAGTGTTCGGCTTAATCGCAATCAGCTCCACTTCATTTTTGTTGAAGATCAAGCTCGCCAAGGCACCCGCACCGGCACCCGCCAGGGTTTCCCAAGCGTTCACATTCCGATCGCCCGTGACCGCAGTAATCCCGGCCGCCGCCGCCGCACCCAAGACTGTCCCCTTAATCACATCGCCTGATTTCGCACCTTTTTTCACGGTTTCAGTCGTGGTGATTTTGTTGGACGTGGCGCTCAGGTTATAGCGTTGGCCGTTCGTCATGACCAGCCGATCGGCGACGAATTGCGCTGCGCCTTGGCTGACTACGAGTTTGCCTTCAACGGTGCTACCAGCGGGAATCAGCACCCGGCCCGCGTCGTTCACGATATCCTGGGGCACAGTTAAAGTAATCGCGCTCGGCGCTGGCTCATTTTTGCCCAGCAGGATTTTGTCGGCCCGATCGTACTTGACAGGGAGCACTGTACCTTGGGGAATGACGATCGCGGTGTTTTGCTGATCGACGATGTAGGAATTTGCCAGGGCCGGCACTTCATTGCGGCTTTGCAGCGCTTGGTAGATGAAGGCAGCAGCTTCGGCCCGAGTCATTGATCGATTGGGATTCAGCTGCGTTAGCGTCGGGTAGTTCACCACCATCCGCTTTTGTGTTGCCGCTGCAATTCCTGATTTAGCATAATTCGGAATGCTAGACTTATCGCTGTAGTAATTGAGAATCGAATCCACATTGCTTGTTGCTGAGTAGCCCAACCCATTCGCCAGGGAAACCAAAGCCTGTTCGCGGGGAATTTGCTGATTAGGGCTGAAATTACCATTGGGATAGCCGGACATGAAGCCTTTTTGGTAGGCGCTGCGAATAGCGGAGTTGGCCCAGAAGTTGCTGGGAACATCGGGGAAGCTCACAGCAGTGCGAGTATTAGCAGTATTAAAGGCACCCAGCATCGAAGCAAATTGAGCGCGCGTCACCAAATCATTCGGACGGAAAGTACCGTCGGTAAAACCTTTAATCGCGCCGCGTGCGGTTAAGGCTTGAATAAAGTCGTTCGCCCAGTAATTCGCCGGAACATCACTGAAAGTTGCTTGGGCTTGGGCCGGGGCCGGGGCAACGATCGCGGGAGCCATTGCGGCAACAGAAGTACCGACCATCAACATGAGCGCAGTGCTAGCTTGGAGAGAACGGAACATAGGTCAAATCCTGAGAGAAATAGAGAGAGTAGGAGCAAATGGAAATGGTGTGTTGCGAATCGCCTGACCATTGCTTTATTTGCTTTGTTCCCTCCATGACGGGGGTGTTCCGTATAAGTTTCCTGGGGGTGGACAGTTTGCAAATTGGTTTACTAATCGCGCTTAGGGTTTGGTCAATGATTTCGGTGGCTCAATGCTTAACCCACTTTGTTTATGAGCCGGGACGAGCGGTTCCAGCGCTTCAAAATAAACGCGATAATTGGCGGGTTTACCCGGTTTTGATGCGGGTGTTTTTTGGAGACGCAGGAGCAATTCGCCATGCTTAAATCGTTCTACCTGCAAACCGGGAATTAAATCCTGCTGATAATACAAGCCGATCGTATTGTCATCAATCGCCACTGCCGCTGCCTGCAAATCCAACGCCGTTAAATGTCCATTCACCGTAATGTACGAGCGCCAACCACAACGCGCCAAACTCACCCGCATTTCATAATTCATGTACATCGGTGCGGGTCTGCTGGCGCTGCTTTCAATGAAGCTATATTGACCTTGCCACTCAGTCAGATCTTGAGCGATGCGTGATGGCGCGATCGGGGTCTGTGTTGTTTGAGCGGCTCGACGCTGGGGAGGCTGGTTGCTGGATTCCAGCATCGCAATCGGCTGGCAAGCCAATCCTGCCGATGGCATGAGACAAAGTCCCCCCCCTATCCCCAAAAGGCTTAACAGGATCAATCGATCACGCATTGCAGGCACTCCAGCTTCCGTGTGTAGCTTTAAGATTGTGTTCTTAGCTACCACTGAGAGACCGAGGGCTTATGCAGTCACGGCGATGCAAAATCTAACTTGCAGCTAACCGATCAATGCGCTCACGCAGCATCAATTTGATCAAGGACTTACCCAACTGGAACAGCATCACGGTCGTAATCACAAAAGCAAACACCGCACCGCCTTTATAACCGCCAACCAGCAAGATGGTGCCACAGAGCGCCGCAAACCCGCTCATGCAGGCATAGAGCAGCGCCTTGATCGACATCTGCACCAGTTTCAAGTTGCGATCAGTATCAAAGGCTTTGACGCGCAGTTCGATTTCGCCTTCCTCCATCCGGGTTTCCAGACGGACGATCGCGGCTTCAGCGGGATTGGGTTTAGAAAGCTGGTGATTGAGATAACCCCGCGCTTGCTTGACCAACTGCCCCATGCCCGACCCCCGATTCTGAATCGTCGTCGTTGCCAGACTCTTCACGAAAGGTTTGGCGGCAACCAGCAGGTTGTACTGTGGGTCGAGATCGCGCGCCACACCATCCAGGGTGGTGAGGGCCTTGATAATGAATGTCATCCGCGCGGGCAGGCGAAACGGCTGTTGCTCAAACACCGCGTACAGCTCATTGCGGACACTGCGGAATGCCTGCGCTTCCACAGGTTTGTCTGCAAACTTCTCCAGCAACAGCTTGATAATCCGTCGCACCGGAGTCATGTCCGACATCGGTTCAATCAGACCCATATCCAGCATGGTCTTAATCACCTGGTCGGTATCCTTGCGCAGCACCGCGAAGAACGTCTCCACCATCTGTCCTTGGTTGATCGGCATCACTTCGGCCATCATGCCAAAGTCATAGAAAATCAGCTTACCGTCAGCACTGACTGCCATATTTCCAGGGTGGGGATCGGCTTGATAAAACCCATCTTGAAGGAGCTGCTTGAGGTAAGCACAAATCCCGATGTGGTTAATATCCTTAGGGTTAATCCCGATCGCTTCGAGGCTACGGCGATCGTTCACCTTAATCCCCGGCATGTATTCCATCGTCAGCACACGCTTCGTCGTAAACTCGGGATAAACGCGCGGCACCAGAATGTACTCATGATCTTCGAAGCTACGCCGGAAGCGCTCCGCATTCATCGCTTCTTGGACGTAGTCGATTTCCCGATGCAGGATTTCACAAAACTCCTGGTGAATCGCTTCCAGGTCAAAATGCTTCGCGCCCTTGAGACGGCGTTTGACGAACCGCACGAGGTCACCCAGGATCTTAAAGTCCAGGTCAAATAGTTTATCCAGCCCCGGCCGCTGCACTTTGATCACCACTTCCTCGCCGCTGTGTAGGCGGGCGCGATGAACTTGACCCAGACTCGCGGCGGCGAGCGGTTCGCGATCGAATTCTTTGTAGACCTGTTCGAGGGGAACGCCGAGTTCGGACTCAATAATCGCGATCGCTTGGTCCACGGGAAACTGGGGCACCTGATCTTGAAGTTTGACTAAGGCCCGAACATATTCCAAGGGCAAGAGATCAGCGCGGGTGGAGAGGGCTTGACCAATTTTGATGAAAGTTGGGCCGAGATTAATCAGTGTCTCCACGAGCCAGTCAGCGCGCTTTTGCCGTTCTTCCGATGAGCTTTGGAAGCCCATGCGATCGCCCCAGAGATAGATGCCTAGTTTTGCCGCCGAAACGGTCACGTCCACCTGCCGGGCCAGGGGTGTGTAGTTGCGCTGCTGCCAGCGCTTTTGTTTCGGTGCGGATGCAATGGTTAACATAGTTTCACAGCATATTATACTCAGGGTTCCCCGTCTATCTCGCAGGAAGTTGAGTAGATTCCCAGAAATTGGGTGCCATTAATCGATGATTTCGATCAGCGGCGCTTTTGATTGTGGATATTGTGGAGGCGGATCAGCCGATCGCCATCCGTAATTTTCGGGCGGACTGCTCCGACAGGCTTGATTCGCCTAGGCAAAGAGTTTTCCGACGACGCGTTCAACCACTTGAAAGGCTTTTGAGGTGCCAGCGGGCAGGCTTTTGGGCGATTGCTGACTAAAGACATAGTAGATGTCGCCTTCATCGGTGACATCGAAGGTCGCATCACATTCCCGCGCCCAGGTATCCAGATATTGACGGGCAATGCTCGGTTCGAGCCGGGTAGCCGTGGAAAATCCCAGCAATGAAATGCGCCCCGTGCCTTTTTGCAACATCTGATGAAACCGATCGCGGATGGCTTCCTGGCCCAGTCGGGCACTGGCATAGAGCGAAACGACACCAATTCCCAAGGGAATGATCCCGACCCCAATCAAGGGAAATGCCAATAGGACTAACCAGCCACCGCTAATTTTTCCCAAGACAATGACCAAGAGTAGTGCGGCTGTGACGATCCCACCAATGACGGTGAACAGCAGACCCAAGGCTTTTCCAAGACGACCAAAGAAATGTTTCATAGCGGCAGCGATCGGGTGGCAGGGGTTTTGGATACTCCGACAGGCACAGACATAGCCTTTATTTTACTGTAGCGCAATGATTTGACCTTGGCGGGAGCGGATACCTCGCCTCCGATCGAGTATCTTCCGATCACCCAATACCGCAATACCCAGCTTGGCTGGCAATCCAACTCAACCTTCAGCAATTACAAAAGGGTTAAGCATCAACTCATGATGCTTAACCCTTTCATTGATACCCCCAGGGGAATTCGAATTTGAAATCATCCGTCCAAGGGTAGATCTTTGAGTGGTCAATCTCAGTCTTTTTTCTAATCTGATCCGTTCAGCTATCAACCAGAGTCTATCTACTGACTGTCTCGAAAATGCCGCCGGAAGCATGGAAGACATCGTAAATTCAACTTCGATCGCTTCCAGTAATTCATTCAACAAATCATTCATGCGGATCCCCCATCGTGTAATCCCTTCTACTGGCAATTACTAACGCTTCAGGACAGCTTCAAGCAACATTTTCCGCTCGTCAAGTAAAGACTGTATGAGCTTCTGTTGAATGTGGCTGTCGGTTGATTGCTGACGGGAAAACAGCCCCCAGACTTTGCCCCCTGCCCATGCGGCCACCCCTAGAGCTAAACCCCAATCTGCCCACCCCCGATCGGCGATTGGTGGGATTGACGGCGACGGTGGGGGTGGTGCGATCGTCCGTTCCCCGTCGCGCCCTGGTGCTTGAGTTAGTAAGACCATCTGATTTCAGCCTCCCCACGCTCCCAGCCGCCGCCGCGTAAGTCAACATGCACAAACCCACGGGCCGCGCCATAGCCAAGCGCCCCGCCCCATCGCGCGTCAAGCCAATCCTGGAACTCATAGATGTCGCCATCGATCGGGTAGATGTCAGCGGCGAGGCCGTAAATGTGCTGTGAGTTTGTCGCCCCGCCTACGGCTCGATTGATTTCATAGGGTCGATACCAACTTGTTACCCCGATTGCATCGCCCCATGCCTCGCGCAGCAAGTCCAAATCCGCCGCCAGACTCAAAATATTAATCTCTTCTTTAGAACCGGGCGAAGGGACTCGCTCCGGGTCGTTCTGAGTCACTTCACCTACGGTGAAATACTTGGAAATCAGACAATCAGGCTTTGTCCAGTCGATCGCGTGCTGAGTGCTCATGATATAAGGGGTGATAAGTGACAATACGGATACGAGAAAGGCGGAGCCGTTGGTAGCGGCCCCGCCTTTCGGCTTTCGGGGCTATTGCTGAGCTTGGAGCCGTTGCATATCAGCCCCGTCAAGGTATTTGTGAATGGTGGCGATCGCCGCTGCCAAGTCGGGAGCTTGAGCGATCGTTTCCGGGGTGAACTCGAACAACTCCGAGTCCTGACCCCGTTTAACTTCGTTGCCGAGTGAGTCAAGGAATACCGATTCGCGAATAAAGTTGATTGCTGAAAAATCATTACCTCGGAGGCCATAGAGCGACACCTGGAAGTGAGCTGTCCGGCGTTCCTCTGCGACGATCGTGATTTGGCGGGGAATTTCAAAGCTCATTGGATTGTCGTTCCTTGGGTTGATAGCAGTCCGTGATAGATAAGCTGAGACTGGATTGCCGCCACTCGTCGGGCGAGTTCATTCAGTGTTACCGCTGAAGAGTTGAAAGCGGCGGTAGATTGCGGCCCTGTGGGGTTTTGCCACCCTTGCGGATTGGGTGCCCGAATGACGTTGTTTGTCCCCACTCGGTAGGAAGTCGCGGCGATGATGTGATTGTTGGACGCAACGACGTTCGCCTGAAAGTTATTACCGACTGTGAAAGCCCCCGTAACTCCGGCTATGCCCGCTTTCGTCGCTAGTCCATTGGTAATCTGGGTGCTGAGGGCGTTGATCGACGCTTGTAACGCTGAAAGTGTATCCCCCAATTGAGCTATCTCGGTGATCGGGTGGGTATGCGCAGTTGGAGCTTTGCCCGCGATCGCATTGGCTAAATTTTGGAGTTCCTGCGCCACTGTTGACAGGGATTGCGCTACGTCGGCGACCAGGGCGTAGTCACTCAGATCCAATCCGGCGATCGCCGATTGCAGATCCTGCTCTGAGGCAAATTGACCAACATCAGCACCGATACATATCATCTGCCCTGATGTTTTTTTCAGGTACACCTTGCCGTCAGCGGCATTGATCGCGAATTGCCCTAGAATCACCTCCGAGCTTTGAGGCACGAGATCCGGTACCGTCGAAAGCGCGTTAATCCTGCTGCTCATTGATAGCCCCCGTAACTTGGCTGCACACCGTCAACACACTGCACCAATGGCAAATCCTGAGATTGGTAGCTGGCATCTTCCCAAATTTCCAAGCGTAGATCACCAAACAAATACGGCACAGCGCTGAAAATCAGCGTGTAGCTTTCAGATAGCGGCGACAACTCGAATATAGTGGTTTGATTCAGGGGGATGACCTTCGATGTCAATCGCGCCCCTTCATAGCTTTGGGTGAGATACCCGGCTCTATACCAATCTTTTGCGGCGGGAAGTTTGCTGGTGGCCTTGATTTTGATGATCGGGCGAGTGTAACGATAGCTCTGAGTGATTTTGCTTTGGTTTTTACTGAATTGAATAATTCCAGTAAATTTCCATTGATTCAGGTTAGGCATCGTCAGGAACCCAAATCAGTTTCCTTTCAAGGTTTTGCAGCATTTCCGATTCTGTTCGACAGCCCGGAGGCAGAATTAATTCCACCCCCGTAACTTCCCGCTCAATTAGCTCAATCTCAACATCATCAGCATGAGCATGATTATCCATGAGCAACTGACCCATAAAGGCCCGTTGTTCTGGCGTGAGTTCATGCTGTAATTCTGAGACTGAGCCAACCAGCATTAGACGTACACCCGGCGCTTAGGAATCCGTACACCCGCAATCTCACGGCCCTTACAGTTCTTACCGATCAGCTCTTTAAAAGCCTTTTCAAGATTGTACGGATCGCAGAAAACACGAACGTAAGCCTGACCGTCGGTTTGCGCCGCGTTGGTCACCGCGTTCGGCAGCAGGTTTTTGCCTGAGAGCTTCAGTGCGAGCTTAGGCAAGTATTCTCCCGCCTGACCGTAGATCAAAAAGCCTGCGCCCTTTTGGCCTACTGGCGTTACCCCCAATTGGCTCTTAATGCCGTCGTAGATGTCTTTGTAAGACCGGAAGCCTAATCGCGCCCCAGCCGTCTGTGAACTATTGCCGCCCAAAGTAACGTAATAGTTGGTTTTTTCACGTCCCATTTTTTAAGTCTCCAAATAAGGTCACTTCGCCTACCAATTACGGCAGGTAAGTGTCCGGGGTCATGGACACCACACCAGCGGCGGCGCTGACGGTCGAAGGCAAGTTAATGGAAACCGAGATAGCGCCGCCTTCCTGGTCAAGGGCTACCGAAACATTGTTCACGGGAGTATTCGGGTTCGCAACGTTGTAGGCGCGTTCGGCGTTCTCGACGGCTTGAGCGACTTCGATTAGCTGTTTTTCGAGCGTGGTTGCAGTGGTTACGATAGCTGCTGCCATGGTGTAAATCTCCAGAGAGAAACGAATTTTGGATACCTCTATGATTGCCTTTTGGGGGGTTAAAGTTGACAGTTGAGTAGTCAAAACAGTTGTCGAAGATTAAGTCCCGACTATTGAGTTACTCGGTGTCTTTGCTGGGGTCAATCCATATCCCGCTTCCGATTTTCGTCGCCCAAACTTTCCCGCCTTGAATGCGATTCATTACACCACTGCGCGAAAGGTGACGGAGCTTGCTGTATTGGCTAATTGTGATCAAGCGTTTTAATTGCGCCGTGTCTTCGACTCGGCGGGGCTTCCATAGATATTTTTCTCTAAAAATAAACGATCCATTCTGGCTTGGCATTCTTATCACCTGTGAAGTATTTTGCGATCCTTGGAACGACACGAATCTGCTTCAGTTGTTGCCCTCGACGTGCGTTATTACTGAGAATTGCACCGTTTCTTCGACTGGGTTCGATTAGTTTTTCAAGTGTTTTCATCACTCGATTAACTTCGACTTCATTCGCCGCGTTGATGATTAACTTTGCATTGTCTGGCAGTACCAGTACGCCAAACCGTTGCCCTTTGGTGTATTCCGGGAATAGGGATTTTTGGGTTTGAGCTTCGGAATAGCGATAATAGGGGATTGAAATCGAGTATTTGGGAGAGCCAATTTTGCCATCCCTGGAAATTTCAGCATATTGAATTACCAATTGCGGCGGGATTGCATTTAGCTTGATTTCGTGGGAATCGGGAATTGCGGCGTAGGCTTCAGGGCGGGGAGCGTAGCATTGCTGTGCTTCTAGAGCGGCGATTTTGTCTAGCATTGTGCTAGTGAATTCTGCTTGTGCTGCTGGAACTTCCATCGTTATGGTCTCAAATTCGGCTTCTCCTGTTTCCGCATTGCACCCTTTGAATTGCTGGTACTCGATTTCAGTTGGCTTTTGACCTTGGCTGGTTTCGTGCATGTCCTTGATACAAGGGTCTTTGCACAAATCCACATCAGACGGCGGTAACCCTGGATCGAACGAAGGGAACGGAAAAACTTCATTCAAAATGTTCGGAGTTTGCAAACCATCAGGGAACGCATTAGGCGCTTTGGTAGGAACTCCATAAGTAGTGGTGGTAGTACTTGTACTTGAGTTTTGTGATGGCGATGGAGCCGGATTTAAATATGGAGCGGGAAACGGTGGGGCAAAAGGAAATGGCCAAGGTGAAGGAATTGCACTTGGATCAGGTTGCGGGCTAGGTTGAGTCGTCGGATTGTTTGTTGGTGCCGGGGCGGGTTGTGGTCGAGGGAATGCAGACGGGCGCGGGACTTGGGAAACTAAAGGAGCGGGGGATCTGGCTGGGGTCAGTTGCGGTGGGGCTTCAGGTCGGCCAGTTGGTTGATATTGCGGCGGAGCATCAGGAGTAAATAAGGATTCTGGAACTGCACTGAACCCACTTAGATCCGCAGGGGCTTGGATTTCGGCGGGTTTGGCTGAACCCATGGAAAATTGTATAGAGGGATCCCCCATAACGCCCCCGGTAAACGGGGTCATTGGTTCAACAAAGAGGTTATAGCTTAACAATAAGGCTGATCGCTGGACTCCATATTGATCCGAGTATTCCAAGTAACGCTGTCGGGCACGGCCTGAACTGACAGTACGAAAGCGTAGAGGGATCCCAAAAACACCGTTCCCATTCCCCCCACCGCCGATAGTCCAAGGATTGGTTACGCTACCATCACCATTTTTCAGGGCTAAATAGTAGATAGGAACATACCAATTAATTGCGATTGGTGCTGATGGGCGATTTTCAATTTCTTGCGTTCCATCAGGAGCAACATTTGGGGTACTTGTTTGCGGTGGTGGATTGAGACTGTTCGGGCTATCCGGTTTGTTCCATGGGGCCCAGTCCCACCATCGCCCAAAAGGATTCAACGGGTTTAGCGGGTGATTAGCGATCGATTGATTTATCCCGATCGGTGTTGCGTTCCATGCCGCATCTCGGTAGGGAGCCAAGCTCGGGAACCGCCGATCGAATTCACGATCAGCAGCTTCTTTGATAGGCGGCCCAATCGTGACCGCAATGCCAACCGGGCCGCCCAAAGCGCCCACAAATCCTCCGCCCGGAGGCCGAACGATCGGCGGTGTTCGTGGGGCCGAGGGTGGAACTGTTGGTGGGGGTGGTGCGGAGCTAGGCCAAAAACTACCGCCCATCCGTCCGGCTGTCGGTTTTGCTGACCCCCGGCCTATATTGCCAGTTGATGGGACTTGACTATTAACGGGCTGAGGAGCAGGGGCGGAAGGGGGAGACGGTTGAGGCGCGGGAGTTGAGGGCGGCGAAGTGACCGGGCGGGGGTAGATGGTTTGGGCGGGCGGGTTGTATGGAGCTAGCTGCCCAGTTCCTGCGGGAGCTGGGCTTATATTCAATGGCGCTTGTGTTGGCGGATTCGCGTAAGTCACGCCAGATGGACGAGCGGGAGGGCGGGATAAGACTTCAGGCATGTTGACTCTCCAATACATGCACACCTGCCACCAAAACGGCGACAGGTGTGCGGATTAATTGATTTAGTTAGTCGTGAAGGGTGCGGGAATAGCGCCGATCGTCATTTCGTTTGCAAATCGCCAGAGTTTTTTTGAGCGATCAGAGGCACTTGCCGGATCTAAGGGCAGATCAAGCCGCGTGAGGGTTCGTAGTCCGTCATTTGGAGACTGGAATATGTTGTACTGGGCGATCGGCTCGGGAATCGTATTGACTGCTTCGATGACCGCTTTTTGACCGTTCACGGCATTCAGAACCAGGGCACACCACAATGCAACCTGCTCGACCGTGTTGATATCCGAGGGGAGTTCAGCCTTAGTGAATGTTGTCATGATGCTCGGTAGTTATACTGTCGGATCCATTATGCCCGGAAGGTATAAAAAGTAGCAGGATTACGTAGATCTGAGACTATGCGAGATTCTACGCCTGTCAGGAAACGATGCAGCGTGGCATGAATGAGGGGTAGGGATATTGAAATGGTTATGGCTACCCAGGATTCAACTCAGCAACTAAGAAATCTATTGGCGCTTTGTGACAACTCAAAACCCAAGCTGAAAGCGGTGATTGAGTTTAGTTATCGCAAACACCCAGGCAAACCAAGAGCATGGCATCTTGACCAAATCGAAGCGCTGTTGAAACCCAAGGTTAAAGCGCAGGCGGTTGCTATTGATGTTTCAGAAGATGAAGTCATGGCGGATAAAATCAAGCTCTACAGCAATTTTGGGTTTTACTCATGACGGGCTTCTGCACCACAAAGCAGAAGTCCCAACGTGAAACCCCTGATTTCTTGGGATGGGCCGTCGCCGATCGGCAACTGGCACAGTCCGAAAATCAAGGGTTTGAAGCATCACCGTTTGGTTATGTAGGCCAAATCTAGTCCATAAGGTCGGGTGTGCCAGTTTCACCCACAATTTCCCGCGTCAGGAGTTTGATGATTTCGTCCTGGCGGCTGATTATGCGATCGTGGTTGGAAATAATGTCACGGAAGGCGCGGCGATCGCGGTCATAAACTTGGCTGAGTTGCTCGACTGATTCAGCTACGCGATCGACATGGCGGGCGAGTTTGCCAATCTGAACGGCATTGTCTGAGCTGACATCTTCTGTGCGGTCAAGACGGTGACGAAAGGTGGCACGATCACCCATGCGTTCAGCGAAATCCTCTAATCGGGCATCGGTGCGTTCGCCCATGCGCTGCACGATTTCGGCAGTGGCGGCTAAGGCGGCTTCGATTCGGTCAAGTCTGTCGGTCATAATGGGTTCACCTTAAATCTTTCTACGATTGTAGCCCGTCGCATTGGCGGGCTATTTTGTTGGGTTTGGGTCACAATGGCGCTGGTAGATGCACCCTGACAGATGCCGATCGCCCTCCAAAGTAGGGAGCGATCGGCTTTTTCATTGGGTGAGAAGGTTGAAATCCGCGACGGCGGCGCGGTATGCCTTGGAACCGCCTTTCTTAACTTGCCAAAGTCCTTCGACTATTTGAGTCTTGGACATGGTGAGGGCGAGCCGTGTGATCAGTTCACGGGCTTCGTCATGGGTCAAGTTCTGTGCGGTGTACAGACGGTTCAGGTGGTTCAGCGGTTCAGGGTTCGGATTTGAACCTGAACCTGAACCCGTGGGCAAAACGCTGGGCGCTTGGTTCAGCGGTTCGGTACGCGGTACGTCCGCCAATTCCTGAACCGGGTTCGAACTGGCTGAACTGGCTGAACCGAAGGTGAGAAGAACCATTTCCCGTTTGGTGGCCTCTTCATCCAAAGCCAACTGGTAGTTCTCCAGCTCCTCATGGAATGAGGCCATTTTTCGGTTCCGCCGATCGGTCCCATGCCATTCGCCGGCGATGTGGATACAGGCACCGAAGCCCGCGATCGCACCGACCAGACAAATGAGGGTGATCATGGGTGGGGCTTTGAGGGCGACGGGCAGCGCCCAAGCCATGAGGCTAAGTCCGAATGAAAAACCCCACCGCTGGGGCAGGGTTAGGGTCATTGATTGATCCATATAAGGCATCCTCCGATGAGTGCTGATAGGGCAGCAATGGCGATCGCTGCATAGTAAGTTTGGGGTTCGAGTCCGGTGAGGGGTTGAATGCCGTCATCAAGCAGGATGGCGGCGAGTATCAGTAGAACCAGACTGAGGTAGAAGAACTTGGTGATGGCTGCCCCAGAGGGGGAGAGTACCGCTAACCACGATAGGAGTGAGTTAGCGGCACAGGCAGCGAAAAACCAACTCGCAAACTGTGCCGCTTTTGCCATTAGCTCATCGCTCCATACTTAGCGGCGGTGAGTTCAATCCGCTGTTCTGTGGTGACGGCCTTACGGTCAAGGCTATAACCGAGCTGGGCATAGGTTTCCCGATGACCGTGGAGTTTACTGGCAAGGTGTTTGTTCGCTGTGGCGATCTCCACCTGGGCATCGGAGACATTACCGAGATATTCCCGGTGATTCTTCGCCAACCTTGCATGGGCTGCATGACGTTTAGCATCCGCTTTCATGACTCGGATACCATTCTCTACAGCAACCTCATATAGTCCAGCTTGCCGTTCGGCTTGGTCAGCTTTGGCGACGGTGGAAGTGCGAGGGGTACGAACGACAGTGGGGTTGTTGGTACTCCAGTTGACCGCAGTTGTGGGGTTGAGTGCATCAGCACAGGGACTCAAAATCTCTTTATGGTTCAGGGAATGCCCACCATGACGGACGGGCTTGGCGGTGATTCTGGTAACGGTACTCATTACTCCCATGGTTGTTTCTCCTGATAGTGAAATGGGTTTCTAACGGTTGCAGAACGCCAAGCACCCCGAATTTACGGGTGTTGGCTTTTCAATGACGATCGGTTTATCCACCGTGACGATTTTCTCAACTACGGTCGGTTGCCGCTGTGGGGCAAGGGTGAACCCGGCACAGAATGCCACTAGGCCCGCACCGAGGGCGAAGAAGAACGCATCGGAAAGGCTCCAACGGTTGATGAGTTCATTGAACTTATCCAGAGGGAGGATTTTGTAGTTCACGCCGTCGTGTTGGACGATCGTTTCGTCTTGGGTCTTAGCGGTGGGCGGTTGTGGTACCTCCCACCGCAAAAAACTCTTCCGTAGCTTGGTTAACTGCTGCATTATTGAGATGCCTCCAATGACTTTGATGAATTTTGGGGGTCAAGGTAGGGGCGATCGCGAGTCGCCGCCTACCGCCTAACTTATTTGAACTAAAAGCGCGTGGGTGTGGGTCACTCATGCGCTTTGTTAATTGGGCATTTCGCCAGACTGTCGGGCAAGTCTTGGATAGAAAGCCCCACGGTTCGGAGCATCCGATCCAGATTTTTAGCCTGAACGTGATCAAGGTGAGCAGTTCCACCAGAACGCCAGCGGCGGTAAGTGCTGCTGTCAATTCCAATTTCGCCACAGAACGCCTCAATCGTCAGACCAAGACGCTTAACCGCGACATCCAGAGGGGACATTCCTTCTACGACCAAGGGAGATTTACCTCCTGTTGTGTGATCCGACAAATCCATAGTAACATAAAACCGTGCATTACTGCACGAGACCGCGCATTGATGCACGGAATAAACAACATTCACTTGGGTTTAAGGCTGCAATCTCTAGCCCTTGTGACTGTCCCCATTGTCCCAAGGGATGCCCCTTTATCTCAAAGCTGGGCCGGAGTGGCATCCCCCTATGGGGCCAAAAATCAACAAACCGCGCCATCGGAAAACCTTACTAAATCCGTTTTGCAAGGTGTGCAACCGATGGCACGGCATTCTCACCGAGGTAACTATGTTTGAAGTTGAGCAAGCCCTGAAGCACCTAAACACCCTGATAGAGGATGGATGGGAGTTCCCCGAAGCGCTATGGAAAGCAGGCGGCCATCTGGAAGTAGGCCAAAGATTACAACTTGTTTCGATGTACGACGCGCAATAAAAAAGCCCGATCGCGGCGGAAGCGATCGGGCCTCAAATCACAGGAGAAAAATCAATGAAATACCGCTGTGAATGGATATGTGAGGGAATGGCTACATCCTACTCCGGCTTGCTCGAACTGGAAGCCGATGACGAAGACGATGCCCGGAAGCGAACTCAAAGAATAATCTGGGCGCGCGAATTCCGCGACCGCCATCCCAGTTCCATCAAAATCCACACGATCGAAGCCGCCTAACCAACAACAAGGGCTGCACCTTGCCGGGTACAGCCCTTTCCTAATGCCCGTCGCGTGTTCCCCTTCAAAGTTCACTTAACGAGACTGAAAACCAATGTTTGACATCCGAGAATTTGTCGAAACCGATGAGAAGAATCGGGCGAAATGCCCTGCCTGCATGATAGTCAAAGGTAACAGCTACAAGGCAAAAAATCTATGGGTAGACCCGAACGGCAACGGTTACAAATGTCACCGAGGCTGCACTCCTGACGAAATCCGTGAAGCACTGAACCAACCGCGCGATCGCATCGTCCCCACCGCGATCGCAACCCCACCGCCAAAAGCCACCCAACTCACCCCGCGCCAGGTCGCTGCCGCCCATGAAAAGCTACTCGCCTCAAACAACTGCCTGACATGGCTTTTAGACCGAGGCATCCCCCTCGAAGCCATCAAACATTACAAACTCGGAGCCGCCAGGGCCAAAGTTGAAAACGGACATCTACCCGCGATCTCCATCCCGATCGCCACCGGCGACGATCGGACCCACTATTTCCAGAAGAAACGGATTGCCCCATGGCTGGACAACAACGAAACCGCACGCAACGGCGCGCCCGCATGGAGTCAGTACGGCATGAATGGGGGGATAGTCTACTTCACCCACCGACCCGCCGCCGCCACCGAAACAATCCTTTGCGAGGGGGAATGGGATGCAATCCGCTTAGGTTGGGCGTTCCGGGAAACGGATGAAGTTGCGATCGCCTGCTTCACCTGCGGCGCTGGGAACATCCCCAACGATGAACAGTTGGCACGATTACCCGGGAAAATCACCATCTTCTACGACTTGGACGAGGCCGGAGCCAAGGGAGCCGCCAAGGTGCAGGCGCGATTGAAAGACCGGGCCGCGATCGCCACCGTCCCCCACGCGGGGGAACCGCCCAAAGGCTACGACATCAGCGACGCACTGACAGCCGGATTCACCATCGGGGATATATGCGACGCGATCGCCAACGCGAAGCCCTGGGAAGCCCCGAAGAAAGAGAACAAACTGAGGGCAAGGCTCAAGACCAATGACGAACTGATTGCCGAAGCCCCAGACCACGTTGAATGGTTGGTACCCGACATTCTCACCCCTGACGAACTATTCATCATCGGGATGCCACCACGCGGCGGAAAATCGCTATTTGGCCTCACCCTAGCGAAGGCCGTCGCCACCGGAACCCCATTCCTCGATCGGCCCGTTACCCAGGGAAGCGTCATCTACGTAAACCTGGAAGATTCCGCCACCAAAATCAAATACCGCCAAGCCGCCCAAGGTTGGGCGGAAGGCTTGCCCGTCTTCTGGTTAGACAAATTCAAATTGTCGGAATTGGATGAACTGAAGGAACTCGCAGAGGAAATGCCCGATTTGCGGCTAGTGGTGCTGGACACGTTCAGCCGCATCCGTGACGACAATCACAAAGAATCCAGTGCCGAACTGGGACGCATCCTTGAACCATTGCAGGAATGGGCAAAGGAACGCGGTGTGTGCATCCTGATTACTCACCACACCGGGAAACTCAGTTCTGATCACGTTAGCTCTGACCCCTTCGACGCGCTCCGTGGGTCAACTTCCATCCGGGCAACGTGCAGGGGTGCGATCGTCATCGTCCCCAACGATGGCAGTTATCGGCTACTTGCTGAAAACGGCTTCAGTGACCAGTTAGATGTAAACGTTCGCATCAACCCCGATACCCTCGAATGGAAATTGCTAGGCAACTGGCAACCGCGCATTGATGGCGACATGAAATCCCAAATTCTTGATCACCTGAATCTGATGGGCGATGCCACCGTTGCCGAAATCGCGAAAGAACTCAATTTCAATTCCGCCTCTGTTTCAACCGTAATGAGCCGCTTACATAGAGACGGGCTTGTATCAAAAGATGCAGGGAAAGGCAGATCCCCCGCGATCTATAAGCGTAGCTCAAACTTGCTCAAACAGCTTGAAACACAGTTTGAGCATCCAAACGTAGACACATCAGAAGATACAGCTTTGCTCAAACAAGATAATTTGTATGGAGATGTAGATCAAAAAGTGATCAATGGCGAAGAAAGTGATCACTCAGATGTACCCAGTGATCACTTTCCCCCTAACGTAACTATATTGTTTGAGCAAAGCCAGGAAACAAGCGCTGTAAGGGATGTATGCTCAAACAGCGATTCCCAGAGTTTGAGCAAATCAAAACGGGCACATACGCAAAATACTGAGAGCCAGGTATCTGACGATACATTGACACCAAGGGGTGATCAACGGGGGACAATCTCAGTCGGTGCCCGCGTCCGCTACATCGGCTCAAACGCCTCAAAATTAAGGGTTTGCGGGGCTAGGAAGCTGACGATCACCGAGATCAATGGGGATTACTGCGAGGTGACCCATACCGGGTGGGTCGTAACTCAAACCATCCCTAAGACAGATTTGCGATTGGCCAAATAAGCGCTACACCGTCCCTAAGCCTCCGTGTTCCCTGCTATGTCTACCGCCCGTGAATGGGTGGCGCTTCTCCACGCAGATTACATCCATCGTGGGAAGACCGAAGCCACCTGGAAAGACGAATACCTCAAAATCTTCAACCGCCTCCCCCTTGACCAGGAGCTGACTGGCGAAATGCTGCACGCACTGGTGCTGAGTAGCCCGGTCAACACGCGCAGCCGGGTACGGCATTGCATGGCGATCGGCGTACTCGCCCGGTTTGCCAAGTTGGACTACGACCCGTCGCCCTACCGTGGGAACTACAATCCCCGCAACGTCAAGCCCCGCGACCTGCCCAATGATGCCAAGATCGTTCAATGCTTCCTAAGCCTGCGTAACCCTGCTTGGCGATGGGCCTACGGCATGATTGCGACCTATGGCCTCCGACCCCATGAAGTCTTCCGCATGGATCACGATTTGCTTCGGACTGGGGATGTCGTGGTACACGTTGACCATGAGACAAAGACCGGATTCCGCCGTGTGTGGCCTTATCACCCTGAATGGGTAGAGCAGTTTCAACTGAAATCGGTTGAAATTCCACCCATCAAACTTGACCGACCGAACCGCGCGATCGGTGAATCCGCCGCCCACTACTTCAAAGAAACCGCCCGCTTACCCTTCACGCTGTACAATCTCCGCCACGCTTGGGCCGTCCGTTCTACCCTCTATGGCTTGCCCGATGCGATCGCCGCTCAACAGATGGGGCATAGCCTCGAAGTCCATAACAAAATTTACCAGCGGTGGATTAGCCGATCGGCCCATCAATCTGCCTACGATGCCACACTGCAAAACCCAAACCGTCCCAAGCCGCCATCGTTCCCGGACTAAAAAGGCGGAACCCGAAAGCCCCGCCCTGATTGACTTTAGTTTTTAATACCCCCAGGGGAATTCGAATCCCCGTCGCCTCCGTGAAAGGGAGGTGTCCTAGGCCTCTAGACGATGGGGGCCTAATGTGGTTGCTGCGCTTGGATTTGAATCCTTTCCGCTCGCTTTATTAAGATACGGCACCTGCTGGGAAAATGTCAACTCTCCTACGGAAAAATCTTAAGGATGTTTGCAGACGCTGGTTGCGCAGACCGCATTGGGGTGGAAAAATTCGGCCAAGGTCAGCAATTCCAAATTCAAAGTTTATCCATCAGCGATCGGGATTAAAGGGCGGCATTGCGCGATTGGGGCGCGGAAAACGCGCCCGTACGGGAGGGAGCGATCATCGCCCCATCCCATCCATGGCGTGGTCAGTGATCCGTAGGGGCGTGCATCCCACGCCCACAGCCTACGCCAACCCACGATCACCCCCATCATCCCACCCGATCGATGCAATCCGTTGAATTTGGAATTGGTGGGCCAAGGTCGGGATTTTGTGGCAAAGTGTGCAGAATCTGTAGTATTGATCAACATGACTTTAGTCATGCCAACTGTAGAACTGTCCCTTCCCTGTCCGATCGGCGAAATAAAGGCACTAGCCTAAGAGATGTCGGTTGAGCGCTGAGGTGGCGAAGCGGCGATGCTGTTGCGATCGCGGATTGATCACCAGTTTAACCGTCACGATTGCTGTTGGATGTCGATTGCACGCCATGATTTCGTTCAAGTCTAACTTTGTGCCTATTGCCAGTGCGGCGGGTCATCAGTTTAATCGCTGGCGACCGCGACGATCGGCCTCGGCAGTGGCTTCGTCCACTGCTCGACCGGATGCGCGCCGACAGTCGCTGTGGCCGCCTTCCCGGCTGAATAAGCGCTTCGCGAATGTGGCTTACCGTTTGAACCATGATTGGTTCTTGCCGAGTTGCTTTGAGCAAATTCGGGTGGCGGGACAGGAGCATTTGCCGCCGTCGGGCCCGGTGATTTTTGCGCCGACCCATCGATCGCGCTGGGATGGCTTGCTATTACCCTATGCGGTGGGGCCGCAGGTGACGGGCCGCTATCCGCGCTACATGGTGACGGTCGATGAGATGCAGGGTTTGCAGGGCTATTTGATCCGGCGACTCGGGGGCTTTGCGATCGATACTCGGACACCGGGCGTTTCGAGTTTGCGCTTTGGGATTGATTTGCTGCATCAAGGGGAATCGCTGGTGGTTTTTCCGGAGGGGGGCAACCTGGCGGAAAATCGACGGCGGTGCCTCAATCGTCTGCATCCTGGCCTGGCGCGGATCGCTGTGAAAGCCAGTTTATCGGCGGCGCCACATACCATGGCGCAGGATGTCAGAATTGTGCCGATCGCGATCAACTATCGCCCCCGCCTGCGGGGACGCTGTGCGGTGGATTTGCAAATTGGCCGATCGATCGCCGTGACCGATTATTTAACCCACAACCCCAAAGCCAGTGCCCGCCAAATCACAGCCGACTTGCGGGCAGCCTTGGTGCAATTGAGCCATTGTCGATAACCGGCGCTAAGGCTTCTTCAGTTTGCGAGCCGCATCTTTGCCCAACTGAATCGTTACATCCGAAGCAATGTCGCCACTGGCCTCGATCCGCACTTCCCCAAACCCGAGCGTTTCACGGATGGCATTAGCCTTATGACTGTCGCCCTGTTGTGCCACAATCCGGGTGACGCTAAGTTTCTCCGTCCAAGGTTGACCAATCCCTGAATCCACGAAGCCCGCTTTGCGGAGATTGTTGAGAATTGATTGGGCCTGCTCCGGTTTTTCGGCCCCATCTTGAATCGTGATGCGCACATTTTCCGGGCGATCGTCTTCATCTTTCAGCGTGCCGAAATCAAAGTGACGGGCCATGATGTCGCTAATCCGATTTTGGCTGGGTAACCAGTAGCTGGCATCAAATTCGCCGGGATTGCTGAATTCTCCAGGGAGCATCATCATCTGCGTATTGGTGCGGTTCACCTGGCCGCTAAAGCCCACCAGGGCTACGAGTTCCTCGACGCTAAGGTTGGTGTCGAGATGCGACTGAATCACCGATAGAATTTGCGGTAGACGGGTCATGGTCGCGGGGTTCAGGGTTTGCTCCATCAACGATCGCATCACCATTTGCTGGCGCTGAATCCGGCCAATGTCACCGTACTCGTCATAGCGGAAGCGTAACAGTTGGAGCACTTGACTGCCATTGAGTTTTTGCCGCCCCGCTTTGAGGTTGATGTAGAGATGCTGACTATCATCTTGATACTTCATGTCTTTCGGGACATGCACACTGATACCACCGAGGGCGTTCACCAGCGCCTCCACGCCCTGGACGTTGAGAATGACGTAGCGATCGATGCCCACCCCTCCGAGCAAATCGCTGGTCGCGCGCGCTGCTAAAGCTGGGCCTCCTTCGGCATTTGCATCGTTCAGTTTGCGAATGCCGAACCCAGGAATCTCTGTGCGGGTGTCGCGCGGCAACGAGAGGACAGAGAGCTTCTTATCTTCGGGATCAAACCGAATCAATAGCATTGTGTCGGTCAGTCCTTCAAAGGAATTGACTAGCGCGTGATAGCCCTTGTTCTGCAAATCCGGCGGCACTTCCTTCAAATCACTCGACAACACCTTAGTGCCCATGACCAAGATATTCACTGGACGCGTCAGAGCAGGCATTTTTAAGTTACCTGTGCGCGAAATGCCACCTTTACCAAAAACCGATGCCTCAGCGGCAGTAAATTTCCGCTGCATCAAAGGAGTACTAGACAGGGACACAGCCAGCAATGCACCCGCCGTCGCCGAAACTAACCCGATGCCCGCGAGACTCAGGGCCAACCAATTGACCCGTCGCCCACGTTTGCCGCCCGTTGGGGGCTGTCCGTTGGCGTGGGTCGGCGGACGGGGCGTAGGGCTGTTGCCGGACAGCGATCGGGGTGGGGCAGGCCGACGGGGTGGGGTAGGGGAGACAGGACGTTGGTTAACTTTTTTCACAGCGGTGCTTCGCTTAGTTCAGTGAGAAGGGGCTAAGTGCCAGGGCACGAATGGTAGGGAGACCCTGAAACGGTTACCGCCAAATCCAAACCGGGAATCCCAGCGTTGAATTGGGGCAATTCGTATCAAGATTTTAGAGGGTTATCTACAAAAACTGACAATCTTTTTTAGCCAAAAATATTATGCTCAAGTGAATTTTTCCAATCATTGGCGCGATCGCCGACAAATGCGCGCAAATGGCTGATTTTTTTGACACACCTACCGATGATTTAGCGCGGGACCAAACATCCAACAAGCATCACACTAGGCTTTACCCATGCCTTAGGCTTTACCCGTATCCAACGTCAACGGCAAAGTCACCGTGAAGGTCGTTTCGTGATCGGACTTACCGGGGCAAGGTTCACTGGTGGCGGCAACATTACCGTTGAGATGTTGCAAGAGACTTTTCACCAAGGCCAGACCAAGCCCCGTACCGGGCACCGCTTGTTGCGTCATGCCCTGGGCGCGGCGGAACTTTTCAAAAATGTGCGGCAATTCCTCGGCGCTAATCCCGATCCCCAAATTTGTGATCTGAATGACCAGATTGGTATGGTCAGGCTGCTGGACAATGACCCCGATCGCAGTGCTGGGATCAGCATATTTACCCGCATTAGTAATAAGTTCCAATAAAATTCGCTTCAGGCTCGCTGCGTCGGTTGATAAGGCAGGCAAGTTGTCCGGTAACTGAATATCCAAGTTCAGACCCTTCATATTCCACCGCTGATCAAAGGCCGATCGCAGCGTATCGAGCATTTCCGGCAGGTGAACTTCCTGGGGCTGCATGACCACTTGTTTGGTTTCCAGCTCTTGCAGAGCAAGCAGGTCATTGACCAAACTGGTTTCCTGGGCGCACTGCTTTTCGAGAATTTCTAAGTAGCGATCGCGCTTTGCTTCCGGCAAATTGGCTTCGCGCAGCATCCGAATTGCCATCATCATGCTGGTCAACGGTGTCCGCAACTCGTGGCTCAAGGTGCTGAGGAATTCATCCATCCGCTGGTTCATTTCCCGCAGTTTCTCAATCTGTTTGCGGGTGATTTCGTAGAGTTTGGCCTGAAGCTCAAGACTTTGCTGAAGCTGGGCCGTTCGTTCTTCGACGAGCGATTCAACCTGGCGCAGGGTTTCGGTTTGGAGGACGGCAGAGCTGAGCTGGGCGGCGAGCAATTCCAACAGTTCGACCTCTTCGATTTGCCATGCATAGTCATGACTACGCTGCACCGTCAGGAAGCCTAAAACTTTATTCTTACTTTCCAGAGGCACCATCAGTAGGGCAGGCATGACGTTGGGGTCAAGCAGCGGTGCAGTTTCTGGCTTCTTCAAAGTGCTACCGAAGTCCGCTGCCTGATTGAAAATCAAGGGTTGCGAACCACTGGTCATCGCATGTTGGCAGAGGCCACAGTCGGCAATCCAAAACGATTGGCCGGGAACCACACCATTGTGCCCGGCGGCAGTGGCGGGAGCAGGATGGTCTTCCAAGGTGGTGGGGAAGCGTGACCATTTGGCATCAATGATCACCCGCGCTTTGGGAATACGTTCACTCGATCGAATGCTATGGCGTGGATCCCAGAACCGAATCCGCAGGACCATCGCCTGATCGACATTCAGAACTTGGGCGGTGCCTTCGGCTGCAATTTTCAGGATTTCGGCTAGCTCGGTGGCGTTTTGGATCGCCATGGTGATCCGGCGAATCAACGCCTGATACTTAGCCTGCCGCTCCACTTGGCTGTGGAGACTACCAATTAATTCGGGGGAGTTGTCCGATCGGCTGAATCCAGACGATGTCACACCAGCAGCAATGCTGACATCGTCAGTCATGCCAAGCGCTAAAACTGCTTGGGACTGGTCTTGAGATTCCGCTGTAATCGGCGAAATGTTCACGGGCATCCTGCGTTAGGTTCGAGTCAGAGAGGGCGCGATGGGATCGTTTTGAGTGAGCCCAGGAAGTGACGAACAATACATCTATCGACGGATGACTGATGCAAGCAGACTAGTTCGCAACGATGTCGCTGAAGTTACCTTCGCGTAAGCGCTGTGGCGTAGCGTATGACAGTCATATACCTCTAAGATTACCGTGTCCATTCGGTATGCGTATCCGTAATTTCCCTATGATCTGCGTTTTTATCGGAGGCGATTATTGGGCGGTGCCTTAGTTTTGAATGAGTAATAGGTTACACGATCGGGTCAACATTGAACGGATGAGCCGAAGCATTATTCCGCTTCTATAATGTCGACCGGATCGTCGCGATCGCAAAATTCGTAGTACGCTTGAACGTACAGTTTGGTGATGCGGCGGCGCTCCTGTGTACGCGGCTTTGTTTCTTGACTGAATCGTATTGTCATTAGGCTTTTCTATGGCGAACCCTGCATCGAATCGCTCGAATTATGTGGTCGGTACCGTGAAGGGGCCGGGGGAGTCGGGCAACCAATATGTGTTTATTACCTCGGATAATCGCCATGCGAAGATTGGCGAATACGTCTACTACAATGTGCGCGAGGGCGATCGCGATCGCCAGATTTTGGGCAAGATTTCGGCGTTGCGGTTGATTGATCATCTGCCCGATCGCTTGTTTGCCGATGCGGAGATTAGTCCGCAGGCGGTGGCGACAATGATTGGCTTGACCCATAAGCAGCCGGAAATCTACGAGGTGGGGGTCGAAGTGATTGGTTACTTCGATCGGGCGCTCGGCTTCATGAACCCCCGAAAGTCGCCGGATCCCGGGGCGCGAGTGTTTCTCGCCGATGACCAAATGTTGCAGCAAGCGCTGAACCGTAAGCAGCCAGGCGATATCGGATCCGCTGAGATTGGGTCATTGCTGCTGCGTGAACCGGGGGCCGTACCTGTGGCCTTGGATGTGAAGGAATTGGTCAGTACTCACATGGCGATCCTAGCCGGGACGGGATCGGGGAAGTCCTACACGGCGGGGGTGTTGATCGAAGAACTGCTGCGACCCTATAACCGGGCGGCGGTGTTGATTTTGGATCCCCATGGTGAATATGGCACTCTGGACGAGATTCAGGGGCATCCGCAGTTTGCGGGGGCCGATGGCTATGCGCCGCAGGTACGGGTGATTTCACCGGATGAGATTCGGATTCGGATGTCGTCGTTGGACTATTACGATTTGCTGACGCTGTTGCCGCAGATGAGTGAACGGCAGCAGGCGATCTTGGATAAGGGATTTCAGGTGTTGCGTAAGCACCGATCGGGCCATCGCTGGAATATCAATGATTTAATCGCAGCGGTCGTAGAAGCCGACACGAAAACTGATGATGACGGTAATGAAACGGTGGGTTCCTCGGCGCAGGCCTTGGAATGGAAGTTACAGAAGCTCGAACGATCGCCCTATTTCCACGCGTTTGAGCATTCGATCGCGCCGCGTGAGTTATTTGCGCCGGGTAAGGTGACGATTCTGCAAATGAATGAGATCAGCCAAGAGGAGCAGCAGGTAATCTGTACGGCGGTGCTACGATCGGCAAATCAAGCACGCATGGCGACGCACCGGGGCCAAACCGATGAAATGGATGAAAATCATCTGCCGTTTCCGATCTTTATTTTGCTCGAAGAAGCCCATCGCTTTGCCCCAGCCCATGAGCCGTCACGGTGTAAGCAGGTGTTGCGGACGATTTTGAGTGAGGGGCGCAAATTTGGGATTGGGATTGGGTTAATCACGCAGCGGCCAGGGAAGATCGATGCCGATGTCTTGTCGCAATGTATGAGTCAGTTCATCATGCGGATCATTAATCCGGTGGATCAAGAGAGTCTCAAACATGGGGTGGAAGCCGCAGGACGGGATCTGTTAAAAGAATTGCCGTCGTTAACGAAGGGGCAGGTAATCGTCTCGGGGGCCTGTGTAAATTCGCCTGTGTTATGCAAGGTGCGGACACGGTTGACCAAGCATGGCGGGGAGACGCTGAACGCCCCGGCGATGTGGCAGCAGTATTTCCAGGGACATCAGATGCAGGCCAGAAAGATTGAGGATGCGCCAGTGGCGATGCCGAAAAAGGTGGTGCGATCGGCGCGGGGACGGAGTGTGGATTAATTGATTCCCAGTAGAAGCCCTTACAACTGCTTCTCATAAATTCGATAGGTTTTACAGATCTTCCCGCCCGAAGCCTCGATCAACTTACGCGACGGCGCATTATCCTCATACACCCAGGACAATTCTGCCCGCTGATAGGGCTTTCCTTTCAATTGCCCACCCCGCATTCCCAAATAAATTAATCCCAGCGGCACCATTTTCCGCCGGAATTCAGGAAGGGAAGCGATCGCGATCACTCGCCCCTGATTGATCTGCCGCTTGTACCAAAGAAATTTCAAAATCCCTGGTAAATTCAACCGTCCATTCACTTTTTGCAAGGCAATATTATAATCCGGCAAACCCATAAAAAAGCCCACCATCTTACCGTTGTACTCCGCTATAGGGAAAATATCGGGATCAACTAAACTCTGTAATGACTTCGCTTCTTCGAGAAATTCAGCCTGCGATCGCGGGGTTGAACTCCAGTTATATTCGAACGCCTGCGTAAATAAATTGTACAAACTAATGCAATCTTGCTCAAACCCCTCACCTTTTGTCCGCATCGGGCGGAACGTAATTCCGGCTTTCAGCGCAATTTGATACCCTTTGGCAAATTCTGGGGCCAGTTCCCTATCCAACGGAAAGTCATAGGCATAGGCATCCTTGGCCTTTTCCCAGCCTAAATTCGCCATAAATTCGGCGTAATAAGCCGGGTTATAAGGCATCATCACCATCGGCGGTGTATCAAAGCCATCCACCAGAAACAAGCAATTATTATGGGTGGATAAATCGATCGGCCCCCGCACTGCCGTCATGCCCTGCTGCTTCAGCCATTGCCCCGCTGCTTCAAACAGTCCCGCCGCTACGGACAATTCGTTCACACATTCAAAGAAACCAAATAAACCGATTGAGCGCCCTTCTTTTTCAATTAAGCGATCGTTCACCGCTGCCACAATTCGACCGATCGCCTGTCCATCGCGCCGCGCCAAAAACTGCTGCAACCGCCCATAACCGAAAAACGGATTCTCTGGTGCAAATTTCTTCGCCACATCCGACTTCAATGGCGGTACCCAATTGGGATCACCTTGGTACACCGTCCAAGGCAGATCAATAAATTGTTGCTGTTGCTCGGGCGTATTAACCGGGAGAACTTGCACCGCAGTCATGGCAAAGGTCAGATGAACGTCACCGCCCATCATAACAAGGGCAAGGCATCCAGCCGAATGTGTCTTAGCTTTATTTCAACTTTTGAGGGTCTATTTCAGCGTTTGAGACAGGCGACTGCGGAGTTGCTGCGCCGCCGCATAGCCTGTGGTGGTTTTCGTCACCGGGCGCAACTGGCGATCCAAAGCGGCGATCGCTGCTGTTTTCTGCGCGGGCTGGAGCTGGGCCGATCGCTTGAGGAGCCAATTGACCCGGCCTGTTGCCGCTTTCAAGGCGGCTTGGGATTGGCGCTCCTGGGATTGGCGCGATTGCGATTGCGATTGCTGTTGACGATAGAGTTGGATCAATTGCTGGGCTTTAAAATAGTCAGAATCGGTGGGCGGCACCTGGGCCAACAAGTCGATCGCTTCCTGCCACTGATTCACCACTATTTGCCATTCCTGCACGGGCAGGGCCGAGGCCGACATCTGTTGGCGGACAATGCCCGCAAAGGTTTCCGCCGTCGGGATCAATTCATTCGATCGGGGGGCTGCCGTTTCCGCTAAAAATCCGGGTTTGATCGTCGCCCCAGGCATCGTCCGGAATCGCTGCCAGAGTTGCTCCGGCGACCCCGACAATGTGACCATGCCGAGACCGGCAATGGCCGACAACGTCGTAAACACAGGCCATCGCCAAGCCGCGATCGGGTTGACCCAGCCCATCGACCGCCCTTGACGCGCTGGTGCATTGAGCCGAGCTGCTTGGTATAGCACTGGGTCAGGAAAACCTGGGAGCAGATCAATAATGAGGCGTTTCAGTTCTAGGTAGGTTGCAGGGTTGCCCGATGTATCATGCAGCCGTTGCAGCCGATGGGCGACCAGCTCATGGGCCACCTCCGTCGCCTCCGCTGTCGAATCCGGCACCGTCAGGGTATCCATCAACACCATCGCATCCGCAAAATCAACCTGGGCATAGGTTAACCGCGTACGGGCACGAAGCTCGATTTGCAGCAGATCGAGGGCTGCTTGGTTCAGACGCAACATAGGTTCAGACGCAACGTAGATTGAGAAGATATACTGAGGCTCACACCTTAATATACCCATCACCTGAGTGGTATAACGGACAACTCAGAAATCTTTTCTACGGAAAATACTGACTAGGGCAACCAGCAGAACAACGCCAATAGCGCAACGCCCAACCCAAACGAGACAAACCCCCGTCCCACGCCCGCCAAGAAATTCCCCGGCCAGATCCGCAAGCCACGCACAAGTAGCAACAACAATCCCGGCACCACGATTGAGAGTTGCAACATACCCTGCAACATCGCCTCCAGCCAAGAACTCGGTGCAGTGCCCCCCGTCAGTGGCGCAAAATGCATCTCCATTGCCGTCCAGCTCGCCGTGCCCAAGGCAACCAAAATCACAATGCCATCGCCATCCCCAAACCGCCGCCGATCGTTAATTCGATCGCGCAAGCATTCGTAATAGCCCTGCCGAATCAAGTAGCACAATCCGAGAATTAACCATTGGAGTAAAGTTTGCGAAGACATAGCACTTTATGCCGATCGAGGCAAATCCTCAACTAAGCCGAGACGATGTTTTCGCTTGGCGGGAGTAGACGCTTCCAGCAATGCTTGATCACGCAATTCCCACTGCGCAAAAATCTCGTAGCGATCGTCCTCCGGTGGGAAATAACGATAGACCCGCTGCCCCCCGCGACGACCATCAGCCATTCGATCGCGGGAAACCGCGAGGAATTTCACGTCCATTTTAGCGAGTAAACCCTGCACAAAGGTCATGGGCGGTGTTTTCTCCGTGACGCGGATATTAAACAATGTCCGCACATCTTGACGGTACTCCCAGCCGAGCTTCGCAATGCGCTGAATATCCTCATCGGTGGCCCGGATTTTGCGATCGACATCGAGCAGCGGCAAAATCCCCATCGCCTTAAGCATTTCGACCTGGGCGGTAAATAGCTGCACATCTTGCAAGGCGACTTTCCCCGCACCGCGTTCGAGGTGTGATTGCCATTCCTGGCGATCGCGCAGCTTCACAAATAATGGATCGTGGGTCACATAGTAATGCAGCAACAATTGCTGATACCAACCCCGCTCGTCCTTCATCGTCAATTCCGGCGTTACCGCGACGGCATAACGAGTTTGCAATTCTTTTTTGCGTTTGCTATTGCGTTGCTGTTTGGTTTTGGTTTTGCGATCACCCGAGGTTTCATCCCGTTCCATTTCTGGAGAACTGGCGATCGCTTCGGCTTCGGCTTGTTGGTTGGCCGATCGCACTTGAGCAATCGATTGTTGAATCTGCTCGATTAATTTCAGATCATGATTCGTCGCAAGAAATTCATAGCCGGGAACCGTCAAGCGGCCCAGAAGCAGATCTCGCTGCTGCTCTGGAGTAAGATTTGCCACGCCCAAAAGTTTTAGCGAATCATCCGTGACCACCGTCACGGACTGACCTTCGCGGTGCATCCCATGCTTGAAGGAATCCCGGAATTGCCACAGGGAAAGGTTGACCCGCGCGGCCATCTTAGCCCAAGTGCGGAGGGCGATCGGATCACTCTGTTGATCCAAATCAAAATCCACTTCTCGCAGCAGCATAATGTTGTATTTCACCGCCTTCGCGGTGGACTGCGCCAAATCGCGATAGAAACAACTGCCATTACCAATTTTACCCGGCCCAAATTTTGCGGCCCAGAGGTAGCGCGGCACATCTTCCCGGACACGGGCGATCGCTTGGCGAGCCTCCGTGTCAGCAATTACGCCCTGAAAAATTCCAAATACCGCCTTGAAGTGGCCTTGAATATCGATCGAAACTCCCGTACCGATCGTCGGTGTGGCTAAGACGATGTCGTATTGTTCAACGACTTGATTAATGCAATGGGATATACCAAAGGCAGCGTGGTCCGGTTGATTGACGGTTTCGCTGTCAATTCGGAGAATCCGCTTGTGGGGATAGGTTTTCTGGAGGTAGGTTTCCAGGTTTTTTGAACTCCAGCGGCCTCGGACTTTTTGTGAGTCCAGTGCGATGAAGACCGCACCACGATCGAGAATTTCGGGGAGTTTAGCGAGGAGGGGCGCAGGGTTTTTTGTGTCATAGAGATTTACCGTTCGGTTTGTGTTTTTTTGCCAGCGATTGACCAGAAGCCAGGGTTCGATCTGGCTAAAGATTTCGTGACTGAGGGTTTCAGGCAATGCCTCAGAACTCTGGGTGGCCAATTGCTTTAAATAATTGACACTCAGATCCGACAGGTCGGCATCCTGAGACAGTACCAAGCCACCCGTGAGTAGGACATGCTGAATTAATTGCTTCAGCGTTTCCAAAATGCGTACCCGCGCGTTGTAACAAGTCGCGCTATTCATCGCGTGCCAGAGCACCTGCTCCACTTCATCCAGAATGACGATCGCGCCATCCCAGGCCATGGGGTCGAATTTTGCCTGGGAATTTGGATGCAAGGAGTCAATGCACAGCCCAAAACCGTGAAATTCCTGGCCTGTTGCTGCCGCTAAATCTGTAATCCAATTAATCCCAACACTTTCACAAATCGCCTTGCCCAACTGGATCCGGTGAGTGATTACCAGAATCTTTTGGCCCTGCCCGATCGCGCGTTGGACTAAACCTTTCAGGGCCGTGGTTTTACCCGTACCTTTCGCACTTTTCACAAATGCCAAACCGGACTGGGGATAATCCACATCGCCTAAATAAGGCTGATCGATGTCCAAAGTTGGCGGCGTATTCAAAGCCCATAACCGCGCCGTTTGCCAAAGCGACCATTCCTGGGAACCGCGATCGACCTGCTCAAACGCCTCAATTCCCTGAGCAACGATCAAATCATCAACGCCTTTCTCTGGCCCCGGCAGCGCCATCACTTGGACTTCACAGCCCGATCGAGTTAGTAACTGCCCCAACCGACAGGTTGCCAGAAAAATATTATGGGCAACGAGGGGTTTGGTTTCGTAGTCAAAACAAATTTGGAACCGCCGTCCAGCGGTCGCGAAAAACGCAAGTTCAGGGATCAACCGATTGCCTTCACGACGATAACCGCCAAAAATCCCCGGCAATGAAATCGCCACATAGCCCGCAGTCAAAAGACAGCCCGCTTTTTTTTCACCTTCAGTCAGGATGATCGGCACCCCCGATTGCCACACCCACTGCCAAAAACCCGCCCGCAAATCCTGGCGGGAAATCTTCATTTGATAGCGATCGGCAATCTTTTGCCAAATCCGAAAAGGCACATCGAGCAATACCAACCGACTCGATCCCTGCCCCAAACTCGGGCTTAAATACTTTGCGGGTTTCCCCTTCATTGGGTCAAACACTGGCGCATCCGCATCCGGCTTAAAGCGGCCCCAAGTCATCGGCTGCCAATTGTTTAATGGATCCACACCATTGACCCACCAGCCGCGCAAGTTACTGCGCGATCGCGACTTTGCCGATCGCGGCGTTTTAATCGCCCAATTGAGTCGCTCAGCAATCGGGTAGACCACCTCATGACTGTAGGGATCAACCTGGGAATCTACAATGGTTTGGACATTTAGCCGAGTGATTACCGGATCAACACCACTGGCCAACCATTCCTG
Source organism: Cyanobacteriota bacterium (assembly GCA_046049545.1). Classification (GTDB taxonomy): domain Bacteria; phylum Cyanobacteriota; class Cyanobacteriia; order Leptolyngbyales; family Leptolyngbyaceae; genus Romeriopsis. The sequence goes on from JBJORF010000033.1 coordinate 31,659, forward strand.
TTCATGATCAATCGCAACCTGACGACCGACGATCGAACCCATACCTGGATCCAAAGCGGGATCAAATTGTTGATCTTTTTGCAGGACAAATTGCCGCAATTGTGTTTCGGAGCCGCAACTCCTGTTACAATGCTTCGACATAAGGACAGATATCCCAACCGCAAATTGGGATGACAAGGTTGAACAATGACCCCGGAGCTAACTGTGGTAGGGAGGCTTAGGGGTTTTTGCTTGGGCAGAATTTCCGCCGTTGCAGGATTGCATTGCGCTGACTTTGCGGTTCCGGGTGGTAGCCCAAATTCAAATTGATGGTGGTAGACATCAGTCGCTTTTGGATCCAGAACTGCATGAGACGCATTTGCTGCACTTAAACCGTCCGAACGCATTGCCATTGCAGTCAAGCACTACATATAGCGTTTCATTCCGTGACGCTGTTAAGTTAGCACTGAATATACCCATCAATTACAAAAAAGATCCACTGGATCAGAATTTCTTCTCCATAATTTTGCGAAGGATTTTTCCGGGTGGCATCGATCGCCTGTCCCATCAGGATCGATCGAAAAATCAGCCAATTTTGAAAAATTCCAACTGCTCGATCAGTGCCCGGATCCCCGCGATCGGACTGCTATGATCCACTGCGATCGGTGCCAAATTCCTCAACAGATCCCACAATTTATTCCACATGAAATTCCCCAGCAATTTACACAGGTTGACCACAGAAATCTTGTAAAAGCCTACGGAGAAGCAGTTTTAACTAGAGGTGACTTCTACAGTTGTGGAAGTGTCTCACACTTGAGAAGATTTCATTTGCAGGCTGGAGCATTTATGTTAAGTTGACCCAGAGAGCTGTGAAAGCAATTGAAATCATTCGGGAATTAGCTGACTAAAAAAATTGATGATGGGTTGAGGATGATTAAATGGTTGCGCCCCATAATCGATCGGTTCAGCTCACCGAAACTGATCGTCAAACCTTGACCGAACAGATCCAGCATCAAGCCGCATCAAGGGGAATTATTCAAGGGGATTGCACCGAACTGGCGGCCCAACTTCCCGAAAATTTTGTTGATCTCCTGATTCTCGACCCCCCCTACAATCTCACCAAAATATTCAAGGATTACCGTTTCAGCCAGCGTACCGTCGCGGACTATACCGACTGGCTCGATGGTGTAGTGCGATCGCTTCTGCCCACCTTAAAATCCACGGCTAGCATTTACATATGCGGTGATTGGCTCACCTCGGCTTCGATTTTCACCGTGGCTTCAGCTCACTTGATTGTTCGCAACCGGATCACCTGGGAGCGGGAAAAAGGGCGGGGTTCAAAACGAAATTGGAAAAATGCCAGTGAAGATATTTGGTATTGCACCCGATCGGACAGCTACACCTTCAACCCGGATGCGGTCAAACTCCGACGGCGAGTTCAGGCTCCCTATCGCCAAGCCGACGGCAGCCCGAAGGACTGGGAAGAAACTGATCTTGGCAGCTTTCGTGACACTTACCCATCGAATTTCTGGAGCGACATCACAATTCCCTTTTGGTCGATGCCCGAAAATACTGAGCATCCAACGCAAAAGAGCGAAAAACTGATCGCGAAATTGATTCTCGCTAGCAGTCAGCCGGGGGATGTCGTCTTTGATCCGTTTCTCGGCAGTGGTACCAGCGCTGTCGTTGCTAAAAAGCTCGATCGGGCCTATCTCGGCATTGAACGCAATGCCGAATACTGTTTGTTGGCAGCGAAACGGCTGGCTTTAGCGGAGACCGATCGCGCGATTCAAGGCTGGCGGCAGGGCATTTTCTGGGAACGGAATGCGAAGCCGCGTCAATCGCCCTAATTTCATCAACCAAGTCCGTCACCCGATCGGGCTATGATGAGCCTGATTAAATTGGTCGTCTGTTTGCCGCTATGTTTATTCCCCATCCGCTTCTGATTGCCGCAGTTTTCGTGGGATTGATTTTGCGTTTGCTGAATCTCACAGGGAAACCGCTCTGGATGGATGAGGTGATTACCCAGATTTTCAGCTTGGGCCAAACTTACGACGTAATTACTACCGGCAGCACCCGCACCGTCGCCGTGATCGCCGAGACACTTCAGTTCACCCCCAGCACCTGCGCCGCGATTACCAGTCATGTCATGGTGCAGTCGGTACATCCACCGCTATTTTTCTGCACGCTGCACCAATGGCTGGCATTACTTCAGCACAGTAGGTTCGATATTATTTGGCAAATGCGATCGTTTGCGGCATTACTGGGCACTGCGACGATCGGATTGGCCTACGCGATCGGGCGCGTTGCGTTTCGCAGTCAACGGATTGCATTGGGGAGCGCTTGGGTGATGGCCGTTTCACCGTTTGCGATTTATTTATCCCAGGAAGCGCGGCATTACACAATGCCCATGGCAATCGTCATGCTCGGTTTGCTTTGCCTCAGCCAAATTCAGCAAGACTGGCGCAACGGTATGATCAATCCCTGGGTCTGGATCGGCTGGACGATCGCGCAAACGCTGGGACTCTATACGCATTATTTTTGCGTCATGGCAACGATCGGGCAAATTGGTGCATTACTAATCTGGCAATGGTACTGGAAACGCAGCGGTGGAAAGTCGCCATTCCCCGCATTTTGGGTGCCCGTGGCGTTTGTCATTACCGCAATTAGCTTTAATTACGCACCGTGGATTCGCACGATGGTCAGCCATGTGACGCGACCGGAAACGAACTGGATGAAATCCTTTGAACCAAATTTGCTCACGGCGCTAGCGCCCCTATGGCAACTCCCGATCGGCTGGTTGAGTATGGTTGTGGCGTTTCCGGTAGAGGGCCAAGCGCTCTGGAAAGTCATTCCGACGGCGATCGTGATGCTGGGGTTTGGGCTGTGGATTGTGCAGCAGACAGCGTTTGGATTGCGGCAACTCTGGCGCGATCGGCAGCAGCATCACAGTTTGATTTTAATTGGCAGCTTTCTCAGCATTGTGCTAATTGAATTCTTCATTGTCATTTTCGGCTTGGGCAAAGACATTGCCCAAGTGCCTCGGTACAATTTCATTTATTATCCTGCCGTCTGTTTACTCGTCGGCGCAGGGCTTGTAGCCGCAGAAGCCAACCAACCCAAATCACCCGATCGGAGTTGGCAACCGTTATTTGCACTTATTCTTGTGGGCAGTCTCAGTGCGATTTTTATCAATGCGAATCTCGCGTTTCAAAAGCCGTTCCGCCCGGAGCAAGTTGCTAGTCGCATCACGCGAGTTCAGTCCCCTGCCACAGTGGTCATGGGCTACGAAAGTTATCAAGAATTGGCACTGGGCATGAGCTTTGTCCTTGCACTGCGCGAGGTCGAACCACGTACAAAGTTTTTGTTTCTCGATCGGTCAACGGGCTATGAATCAATTTTCAAAATTTTCCCAAAACTTGTCACAAATGAAAACTTCTGGTTAATTGGGCCAGGTCTTCGACAGCGCGACTTTCCGAATTTGACCGAAGTGGGAAATCGGCAATGTCGGCGGATGCCCGAGCAATATTATCGCATCGGCATTCCCTACCAAGGCTACCAATGCACCCCACCCGAAAAGGTATAAATCCCAATCTTACTCATCCCACTGATACAGCTCCTGCGTGTGCCCCTCATCCAGAATCTTCTTCGGTCGCATTACCAAAATCATTTTCCCTAGCAATTCCACATCTGATTCCGCTTCAAACCACTGAATCGATAACGTCCCATCACTGCCCGCAACCACAAAATAGCTATCCGCATTCCACGATCGCACCGCCCGATCAACGATCGCCAACACCAGCCCGTCATCCCCCTCCAACGGTGTCGGCAAATCCGCATTCCGCGCCAACAGCACCACCGGATCAGTCGCCGTCCGAATCACCTGCCAGCCCGGAATCGGCACCGCCGTAACCGTCGCCGGAAACTGCACCATCCCAAACGGCTCCGTCGGCACCACCAACGGCACCGCCTGAAGATCCGCTGGGGTCAGCGGCAATTGTCCAATCAGCGGAATAATCCGAGGCAATTCCTCATCACTATCGAGCCGATACACCGGCATGCGCGGTGCCCGCTTCGCTGGGGCCGCCGTAAAGTCCGTCAACAACTGCTCAATCTGCTTGCGCGCCGTCTCCGTGTGGGCAAACTTCAGCCCCTTCGCAATAAACCCCGATCGAGCCTGCAAATCACTCTTCTGCTTCGCCGCAAACCAAGCAAAATAAGCCAACACATCCCCCGGATGCGACGTAAAGCCCTCGGGCACTGCCGGTAAACGCGAAAAATCCTTCATCGCCTTCGCCATTTCCCGCGCATCCAGCATATCCATCCCGCGCGTAAACGCAAACTCCGAGGCCGCCACCCGATCGCTCGGCGACAGCACCCGCAACTCATACAGCACATCGCTTGCCCGATAGCTAAAATGCGCCTGGGCCGGAGCCGACAGCCCCGCCGTCAGCATCGAATTGTAAACCTGCACCGCCCCGAGGATTTGGTTCTGCTGAATCGGCTCGAAGCCCGTTGCCTCAAAGATTTGATTTGGGTTCCAACCGCCTTTCTGCAACGTCTGACAGGCCGCTGCCCATTCCACCCAGTTGCCCTCCTTCCGCCGCATCGCCGTCACTAAGGCCGTCGCCTCGGCTTCAGACAGCGGCGCGGATTGAGCTGAGGGATTAGCCGATGGGTCAACCATGATCGAAATACCTAAGACAGCAAGCATCATTCTCAACCTACATCATATCGAGCATCCGCCCTCCGATCGCTTGACGAATTCTTCACTTCAGTGGATGATGATTACATCATGGGGCCATAGCTCAGTTGGTAGAGCACTTGCATGGCATGCAAGGGGTCAGGGATTCGAGTTCCCTTGGCTCCATTAGTGAAAGCCCCGCCCTGTAATCATATCAGGTTGCGGGGTTTTCACTATTTAGGGGATTTCGGAGGCTTTGGACGGTATGGATTATTAATAGTTGAATCGTAGGCTTTTTGCTGCGTTGCACGATCAATCCACCGCTGATAAATCCGGTTATGAATCTCTAATGAATGTCCCATTTGTTTGGATGCTAACGCATTGTCTAAGCCGTACTCCATGGCACGGACTGCCCACCGATGGCGCAGGTCATAGGGCACAAACGGTAAGGGGCGATAGACCCGGAAATACTTCGAGACGGAACGGCCTAGGGATTGGTTCGTGCGCTTCAGGTCTACATCGGGTAGCGTGACGCGGTGCAATCCAAACTCATCTACCCATTCCGGGTGATAGGGCCAGACCTCCCGTGCCCCGGTCTTGGTCTCCTCCTGCACCATGACAACTGAATCAGACTGCAATCGTTTGAAGTCCAACCGAAAACACTCGTGGTCTCTCAGGCCATAGGTCGCCATCATGCCGTAAATCCAGCGGTAGCCGGGATTTTCGATGTCGTACCAGATGGCCGCGATCGTCGCGTCATCCGGTAGCGTCCGGGTCTTGGTGCTGTTGAACTGTGAGTAGCGGCCCCGGTAGGGTGCGCCGTCGTAGTCGATTTTGGCAAAGCGGGCGATCGCGTTCGCCACCATCACGGCGCGCTTCCGTGATTTGGTGTTGGGTTCGGTGGCAATCACCAGCTCATGCAGCCGATCACGGGTGAGGGGTTTGTCTAAGGGCAGGGCTTTGAGTACCTTCCAGTAGTCCCCGCGCCATGTCGCCTCAGAGCTGCCCCGCTGCAAGTAGTCAGCGTGGAATCGGTCAATCCACTGTTGGCAGGTCTTCTGTCGTTTGGGCATCTTCTTGCGCTTGCTGATGCCGGGTAAGCCAATCGCGGTATAGGGCAGGCGTGAGGGCCGCTATTTCGCCGCTGAGGTAGTCGAGCAACTGATCCATTTGTCTGTTGGTTAAACCGCCATAGGGCCGCGCTCGGTAGCGCTGGTAAAACTCATGCAGCATCCATTCACCTGTGGGATGAATGTCGGAGAGATGGATTCGGTAGCAATTGAGAAGCGTGATCGTGTCGGATTTGTCAGAGGGGGGGAGGTCAGACACCGGATATTCCCCCCGGCCAATCGTCTAAAACCCGCTCTAGGAAGGTTGATCCACCCTGTTGATGGGCAAATTTAGCAAGATATAGGCTGTATCCCCTGCCCAGAGGATTGATCCACCCTGCGGAGGGTAATAAGCTTGTAGCGATCGTTGGCGCTGGTTCAGGGTCGGTCAAGCTCTTCGGATGCCATAAATCCCGGTGTCTATAAAGCGTGTCTGAGCTGAATCCAAAACTCATCAACTGTTCCAACCGCTCTCGAATCCCCGCACATAAAATTCCATCATTCAGCAGTGACGCGATCGCCTCTCGAATCTTCAATCGTGCGAGCTGGAATTGAAGGATGTTCCAAGCATTCCCCATCCCAACTTCCACTTCACGATCGCCATCGGTGACGATCGTGGGTGAAGCTTTGCCGATCGCATAGGGGAAGTAACGCGGTGAGGCTTCGACCGATCGCGCCCAAAATTCCGCTTTTTTCTCCAGCTCCTGACGGTGGCGGCAATGCTCTTCAAATCCTGGCAACGATCGAGCGGTCTGGCAGATGTAGCGAACCAACCGCCGATCGGTCAGGGGTTCGTCACCGTCGATGATGTGCCCGAAACAGTAGCCACGGAGGGCAATCCGTCCTAGGATGCGATTTGTCTGGCCGCGCCCTGTCCAACCGGGTTCGATCTCTGCGTCCAGGTCTTGACAGAATTTCTTTGCTGATTTGGTTAGCCTGTAATCGTTTCGGAGTAGGCGTTTCAGCAATTGATCAATTGCGCCCTGGTGCGGGTCATTTCGCCAGCGGCACAACTCCCACCGGCGGCAGAATTCATCGCGATCGCCATACACCGGCGACAAGTCAGAATCGAGTATGTAGCTCCCAACTTGCATCGGTAACCGGTGGGCCGCATAACGCTGGTCAGCATGGGTGCGCTTATTCGGGAAGGTTTCGAGCTGCCCCAATGCGGGTGGCATTCCGGCGGCGCTGAGCAGGGCATTAAGGCAGGCGGCGATCGCCCAGGTGGGCAGTGGCGATCGCCATGGGAAGTAGAGATGTAGTCCCCCGCTGTAGGAGCTGGTGACGGTGATCGCACTCACCAGCCCCATCGGTTCCAGCGCCGCCATGATGCGCCCGATCGCCATGGGGTCTTGATTGGGGTGATAGGGTGAGTGGGCATCGATGTCGAGCATGGCGTAGGCGGTCTCACGGCCAAATCTCACGCCGTAGAGGTATGATTGCTGTAACAGGAGCCGATCGCTGAGTGGGTGTCTGGTTTCGGTGCGCCATTTAGCCGCAATTCCCGGCGGTGAGTAGATGTAATCATGGCGGTGCGGCCATAGATTGCAGAATGGTGCGGATTGGTCATCTGTCTCAGGGATGAAGCGAAAGTCTGTCGTAGGTGTTAGGTTCATATTTGGACAGACCCGATCGGCCGCACCCCTTGCAGAACTATCGATTTAGTAATGGTTGGGACCGATCGAGCAGAGTGTTGGCAATTGTCACCCCTGGGTAGATGTGCCTGTACGCAGCAATTGCAACGATTGATCAGCACCTCTCAGGCGACAATTGGGGACAGCAGC
>JBJORF010000034.1:0-38340 GCA_046049545.1 Cyanobacteriota bacterium
GGGCGGACTATGGGCAAGTAATCCGATCGGCGGCTCCGGGCTATGTGATTTTTGCGGGTTGGTATGGTGGCTATGGGAATACCGTAATCGTTGACCATGGCAATGATGTCACCACGCTCTACGCCCATGCCGACGGCCTATACGTTGCCGAAGGTCAGCAAGTGCAGCGGGGCGAACCGATCGCCCTCGTCGGCTCAACCGGGCTATCGACAGGCCCCCATCTCCATTTTGAATTGCGCGCGAATGGGGAGCCAGTGGATCCATTGCCTTACATGTAGGGCTTCACGGCATTGAGCAAAGGGATTCACCGTTTCCCGGCAGAATATGCTAAGGTAATCCAGTTGGAATTAATGTTTAATCAAGTTCCACCCGCAACGAGGGCATGTAGCTCAGTGGATAGAGTATCAGGTTCCGGTCCTGAGGGTCGCAGGTTCGAATCCTGCCATGCTCGTTGTCATACCAGCCGATTACGGCGAAGCGTTAGATTATCGATGCTATGATGGCTGACTGTACCTTTGCAGTCAGCCTAAATTTTTAAGTATGTCCGATCGTGCCCTGCTCCGAATCCTCGATGCCAACCTCGATCGCGCCCGTGAAGGATTGCGCGTCATTGAAGAATGGTGTCGGTTTGGCTTAGAACGGGCAGATTTAACCGATCGGTGCAAAGATTTGCGGCAGCAGCTCGGTCAGTGGCACAGCGACGCGATGCGGGCGGCACGCGATACGCCCGGTGATCCCGGAACGCAGTTAACCCACGCCCAGGAAACCCAGCGCGAAGACATTACCCAAGTGCTGCGGGTCAACCTCGCACGGGTACAGGAATCGCTGCGGGTGCTCGAAGAATATGGCAAAGTCGATCGGGTGGAATTCGCCGCAGCGGTGAAGCAAATTCGCTATCAGGTTTACACGCTGGAAAGTGCGCTGTTCCATCAACCCAAAATGTCGGTGCTGCAAGCGGCACAGCTCTATCTAGTCACATCCCCCGAGCCGAATATTTTGCATGTAGTTGAAGCCGCTCTAAACGGCGGCCTGCGCTTGGTTCAATATCGCGATAAAAATGCCGATAACGCAAAACGCTACGACATGGCAATGAAACTAAAATTTCTCTGCCAGCAATACGGTGCGGTTTTCATCATTAATGATCACATTGATTTAGCCTTGGCCGTCGATGCGGATGGCGTACATTTGGGTCAGCAGGACTACCCGATCGAAGTGGCGCGGCGACTGCTCGGCCCGGAAAAGATTGTCGGTCGATCGACCACCAATCCCACGGAACTGGCCAAAGCGATCGCCGAAAAAGCCGACTACATTGGCGTTGGCCCCGTCTACGAAACCCCAACCAAAGCAGGCAAAGCGGCAGCGGGTCATGAATACGTTGCCTATGCTAAAGCCCATGCACCCATGCCTTGGTACGCGATCGGGGGCATTGATGCCGGGAATATTAGTACTGTGATTGAGGCAGGAGCAACGCGGGCTTCCGTAGTGCGGGCAATTATGCAGGCAAGCGACCCCAAACAAGTGACCCAACAATTCGTCGCGCAATTGGCAGCGGCTAGCTAACCCAACCGCTTCGGAATTCGCCATACCCCGAATCATCAATGCTAGGCTGATAGAAGCAATTATCCAGTGATTGTCTATGAAGGAATCGATCGTCCTCCTCGTCAATGGTGAGGAAAAATCCTGTTCACCAGAGACTCCCTTGCCCGAATTTTTAACCCAATTGGGCATCAACCCCAAACTGGTTGCCGTGGAATACAACGGTGAAATCCTGCATCGACAGTTCTGGGATACAACAACCGTTCAAACCGACGATCGGCTAGAAATCGTGACGATCGTCGGTGGGGGTTAAGATGGGATTTAAATCCGGAGTTATGCCTTTAAATGAAGGCAATAGAATTAATCCATTTAACCGGATTAAAGCGCGTGAAGTAATTTATACCGTTGTTTTAACCTCCGTGATGGCGGCATTTTTGACGCAGGGGCTAAGCCGCGTAACGAATATCGGGCCGCGCGATCCGCTATGGATGCCGATGACCTATGGGCTGACGTTCTTGCCCGCATCGGGGTGGCTCTTGTGGCGACTGCGTCAGGTAGAGACGGATTTTTCAGCATTTTTTGGCAAGTTACCTCGGCGACTGTCCTGGGGAGGGCTGGTGGGTTTGACGATCGTGACGTTAATTGCATCATTGGGATGCTTTTTAGCGTTTGCTTATCTCTGCTATCGCTGGTGGCCAGATAGCATCAGTGGGCTGATTCAACGCATGATCGACCAGCGGCATGGGATGCGGCCCCAGCGATCGGTCATGCCAGAAGTGAGCCGAGTTTTATCGGTGATCACGGTAATTATCGGGGCCCCGCTCTGTGAAGAGTTTTTGTTTCGCGGGATTTTGTTGCAGCGCTGGGCCACGAAGTGGAATTTTGCGATCGGCTTATTACTCACATCCGCATTATTTGGGATTTTGCACTTGAATTTCATCGGAGCGGGATTGCTGGGGCTAATTGCAGGCGTGCTGTATCACCAGACGAAAACACTTTGGGCACCCATAGCACTGCATGCGATTAATAATACGATCGCCAGTCTCGGAATGGTGCTGCCAGAGCGATCGACCGCGTTGAGTAGTGGCGATCAGATTATGCAAATGCAACAGACCTTTGCCAATGGCTGGATCGGATTTGTGCTGTTGGCTGTGAGTTTGCCTTGGGTAATCCGCTTTTTAGTACAGAATTTTCCACGCCGAGGCACACCGATTCCCTATTTCGCCAATCGCTGGAAAGCCTGAATCATACCCTCTACAATGACGATCGCAAAATCGGCTGAACAATCGACAACTGAAGCATCTCTGAGATCGTTTTTTCATAAAATTTTAATTTCAACACTTGACTGCGGCAAATCGGAGCCTCACATAATCTGCCGTCCATTGGTTTTCGCGATCGTGGATATTCTGGCGATGACTGAGGGATAGCGGTTGTTGGCGATCGGGATACTTGAGAAAAACTACTGTGACACCATTGATGTGCTACATGGTGTTGTCCATCTAAGGCGTATAACGTTTACAATCACCGGACTCAGACGACTCCAGCCACCAGTTATCATACTCCAAAGTTCGGGTGCATTGCGCTGGTTAGCTTTTACGTCCTAAAACTTCTAATGCATACTCTGCATTCTCTCGGATTCTTGGATTTGTGCAGGCTGTGAAAAGCTGAATCAATGAACTGAGATTAGTTGTACAGTTACGAGCCAGCGACATCGATGTTTTTAGCAGATCTAGATCAACATGTTCATCTAATTGAACCTGCTCAAGTTGCTTCAATAGTATAATCCCAATCTGCTCTACCCATTCTTCTGATGAAGATTTTGCATAGCACAGAATACATTCAAAAACATCCAATGGAGAGGAATCCCATAAGCTTAATAATCTTGGCTTGGCTCTTGCGTAATCTTGTTTGGTCAATATCTGAGCAATAATTTTCTGAAGCTCGTTATCATTTTGATCAAATTGTTGCTCAACAAAGTCAATAGTCTCACCTGATAATTCTACTTTGTACCTTAGCCCTAGCAAACAGCGACGTTTATCCGCCAAGTTAGAGGAACTAACGTATGCCTGAATTAGGTCTTGCTCACTACCAGACTTGATAAAACCAAACTCTCTAGAACCACCAGGCTGAAAAATATCTTTAGAAATAACAGCATCAAGCCAACTCTCATACCAATCCAAAAAGTTATCTGAATGAGTAAATTCAGGCTGGTAATCCTCATAAATCTCGTCACTTAAATAAATTACTCTGCCTTTGTATTGACCGTTAAGAATTAATCCGTGATAGAACGAACATCCTTGAAATCCTATCCACAAGATCCCAGAATAGATTTCATCATGTATTTTTTCATATTCTTCATCAGGCAAATCATCATTGAGTTGTGCCGCCAAAAAACTCCACTCTTCCTCTGTCATGTCAGGAGAAATTTTAACAGGTTGGCTCAAATGCTCCAGAGAATAACCTACGAGCAATGTCTCAATGGGAGAGATTCCATAGAAAGGTCCAGCAGCAGATCGGTTAGCAGAACATCCACCATTACCAACCTGGGTCAAAAATCCTCTATAGCAATCTGGCAAAACAATATTGTGCTGATTTTCGACTTCTCTGAGCGATTCAATATTGATAGGAGTATCAATGTAATACTTGTGTGAATCTGCGCCAAACACCTTCAAGTCATGATCAACTTCTTGAGCGATTTTTAATTTATTTTTAATACGATTAATTTGGTCTTGATGCTTCATTTTCTGTCAACGCAGAGCCTTAAACAATGGGTTCTACCAGCTAATATTTGAATTCAAGCTAACAATCATTAGACAGAATTTTTCCGCCTATCTACCCAAGTTTGGGGTGATAGGTAGAAAGATTCAGCATATCCCCTAGGGTAAAACGAGAACTTTTCTGCCTATTCCGCCATTATAGCCCGATCGACCCAATCCCCCATCCCCCATCCCAATCAACGCCGCCGGATTCGCCCAAACATACCAACAATTCGGCGCAGATACCCGCCGGATCGAGCTGATCCTCGATCGCCAATCTTGACCAAATTACTTGTAGGGCTTTCAGCATGGCGATGTCTCCGACGAACAATCGGGGGAATGTGCTAAATTTGGGTTGAACGCCTATAGTAGAACCATCGGTGATGCCAACTATTCAAGCCAGTAAAGTAACGTTAGGACTGCTAGAACGGCAGTTTGGCTTGAGTTTGATCGATGATGCCCAAGCCTTCCCCGAATGGCAAGTGGCGGGGGAACTAGAACCGGAGGCGTTGCGGGCATTGGATCGCGTAAAACGCAATTATACTTATTTGCTCAAAGAACCGCCCGTCCTGGAAGAAACAGTCAAACTGGTGGTGTTATCGCCATTGCTGGATTTGGCCGGATTTTATCAGCCACCGTTTCGGATGCGGACAGAGGAATCGGTGATTGTTGTCAGTCAGGATGAAGATGGCACAGAGATTCGGGGCGCGATCGACGCAATTGTTGTACTCGAAAAAATATGGGTCGTCGTCATTGAAGCGAAGATGAGTGACTTCTCATTAACGAAAGCATTGCCGCAAACCCTGAGTTATATGCTGGCGAGTCCCAATGTTGTGACCTATGGACTGGTGACAAATGGGAGTGAATTTATGTTTTTGAAGTTGACGCGGGGCGATGGCACGGCCCAATATGCCACATCGCGGGTGGCCTCATTGTTGGCACCAGGGAATGAATTAGCGATCGTGTTGCAGGGATTGCAAGGATTAGGAAAACAGGTTGAATCCCCGTAGGGGCATTTCAGCGGTTGACTGCGGCAAATCGAAGCCGCACATAATCCGCCGTCCATTGGTTTTCGCTATCGCATAATGTCGGCTGTACAGCGGTAATAATTTCATCCAGCATGATCGATCGCTCTGCCACGGGCAAGACTTGCATAAACGGATTCGCAAAGGTTTCCAGCCAGCCGCGCACGCCCGTCGGTAAAGGCGTGGGGCGGGGAATTAGCTCAATCTGTTGCACTTCAAAGCCACCATTCATTAATTGCGCTTGGTAAGCCTCAGGCGTTGGAAAATACCAAGGATCGATCGCATCCGCATCAAACCCTCGTACTGCAACTGCCGATCGGAGTGCCTGATGAATTGTCCCGACATTTCCCGCGCCGCCAAATTCCCCGATAAATCGACCACCGGGTTTCAACGATCGCGCCACCCCGGCAATCACCGCCTCCGGTCGCTTCATCCAATGCAATGTGGCATTACTAAATACCGCATCAAATTCCCGATCGAACGGCAATTCATGGCCATCCATCACGATCGCATTTAGCCCCAACTCACGCGCCGCCTTAATTAAATCCGCACTCGCATCAACGCCAATCACTTCACAGCCAAACGCCTGAAGTTTCATCGTCAATGCGCCATCCCCACAGCCTAAATCTAGGATTCGCTCACCCACTTGTGGATTCAGCAGTTCCACCACAGGCATCCCTAAATCCGCAACAAATCGCGCATTTTTAGCGTAGGTTTTCGCATTCCAGGTTTGGCTAGTCATTGAAAATTTATAAATCTCATGAAGCTACGATCGCACCTTCGGACAGGGTTGTGGCGGCGGGCTGGCCATCGTACAGCGATCGCTCAAACAAGGCTGCTGATACACCGCCTCCGTTTCCAGCGGCGGCGGCATTTGACCAAAAATCATTTCACAACTGAGATCCTCAAAATTCGGAATCATCGTCAGCGGAATCCCAAACTGCTCCGTAAAAAATTTCTGCGTCGGCAACTTGCACATATTCACACACATTCCCACACAGCCACTCTGTTCCAGATAACGGCATTTTTCGATTTGCACCGCGCTATTTTGGATCTGCTTGCGGCCATCCGGCGTAACCACTTCTGCCGCCTTCACCTGACAAGGCCCCACCAACCACTCAAACAACTGCGTCGCGAACCAAGCATTCGATTCACAGACCCAACGATTCGGCGTGACCAGCGTCCGAATCGCCCACAATACCGGCGCTGGCACCAATGACCCCAACACCCGCGCCACCACCTGCTGCTGATCAGCGGCATTGCGCCCCGCCATGATCTGCTGCGACAGCGCCACAAAGCCATCATAGCCCGGTGATAGCACTGCCCTCTGGCCCAGCGCCTTCGCCATTTTGCCGCTAAACAGTCGGATGAATAACCGATCGAACAGGTTATCGTGATAGACTAACCGCCCATTGGTTGGCTTAGCGGTTAGCTTCGTAGTTGGCTCCATCATCAGGGCACCTAAAAGCATTAACTGTTCCTATCATATTCAGAATTGACGTTCCTTCCCATGATCAATCGTCGCACGGCACTCAAATTACTCGGTGGTACTGGCATCGCGGCGATCGCGGGCCATGCGATCTGGATCGAACCCGAGCAGCTTCAGGTCGAACGCTATAACCTCGCCGATCGTCCCCCCTTTCGGCCCAGCGACGTGACCCTGCAGTTAGTTCAAGTCTCCGATCTCCACCTCAAAAAAATCGACGGATTTGCCCAAAAGGTAGCAACGGCAGTAAATCAGCTCAAACCTGACTTGATTGTGCTGACCGGGGACATCATCGATCGCGCCAGGAACCTACCCCTGCTCGATCAGTTTTTGGCCATGCTTGACCCAGCCCCGGCGAAATACGCCATCCTCGGCAACTGGGAAAATTATGCGGGTGTGAATCAGACGGAACTGCGCACGCTGTACGATCGGTATAACTGCCCGCTGCTGATCAATGCCAGCTTAATTCATGAGCATCAGGGCCGCAAACTCTTAATTACTGGACTGGATGATACCGTCGAGGGAACGCCCAATTTAGAACAAGCCATGACCGGGGCCAAGCCCCAGCCCAATCATCTAATTTTGGCCCATGCACCCGATCAGCATGACTTATTTAGCAACGCCGAAATTGCACGATTGCAGCCCTTTCAACCGCAATTGATGCTATCGGGTCACACCCACGCAGGGCAGATTACCTTCCTCGGCTGGCGACCCGTCTTGCCCCGTGGATCAGGGCGCTATGTCCAGGGCTGGTATGGCGACAATTCGACCTTAGGTTTACCGCTGTATGTATCCCGAGGAATCGGCGGCTCAGGTATCCGCGCCAGATTAGGTTCAGTGCCAGAAGTTACATTGTTTGAATGGCCCTTGCAGTAGTCAGAATTCTAAAAAGCTAAATCAACCTAAAATTTTCCTGAGCTTTTCGAAGAAAATATGCACGTCTTCACCAATCTCATCCTCAGTCATGCTAGCTGCAACCGTTTCACGTGTCAGCTCTAAAGAAGGAATCGAAGGAGTAGGTAAATCATATTTCTTCAGCCTTTGGAAAAGGGAGTCTGAGTTCTCGAAAAGAAGCGCTTTCCCATTCACAAGTTTGAATATCTCTGCCTCCACATTGCGCCAAGATTGAGCTGGCGGAAGCGTAAGGTTTTGTCCAGCAAAGAAATTCTCAACTAAATCATTAATTGATACTTGAAATATCTCTCCTTCATAGATGCTATTTTGCTGAACCTTATTCTTGGCTGCTCTTATCCAAGCATCAGGTACTAGCAAGTAATTTTCAATATTTCTACGACGCCACTCATATAAAACAGGGTTGTTCGCTTCTGGATGGTATGAAGACTCATCGTCATAATCAAATAAAACAAGTCGTTTTGCATTGGGAATAATTCGTGTTACTCCCCTGAAGTGACGATCACTATCATCTTGCATTAACTTCTTCGACCCACCCCCCATAACACGAAAGCAAATTTGATTGAGAAGATCTGAGGCATTCAAAACAGCAGCCCATCCCCGCAGAAGACGTTCATCGGTTTCGCCCTCAACATATAAAACTAGCGGCTTAGCCAGTTCTGAGAGCTGTGTGATCTCTAAATTAGATACATCAGCCATTGCCGTCAGGATTTCTGGAGTCGATTCAACTCTTTTAGGCTGTCGATCCAGTAATGAAATAATTTGATGAACATCTACTCCCCGGATGAACTCCTCAGCATGAGTTGCAATCAGGAACTGACTACTCCTTTGGAGCGCTGGTCGCTTAAAGTAATCAAGAATTTCACGTTGCAAATTCACATGGAGATGAGCGTCAGGTTCATCAAGTAAAATAGTGGTCGGCCTATACCCATAGAAAAATGCTAACAAAGTTAGGGTCTGATGAAATCCACTGCCACCAGAAATAATATCGTAAGACTTCTCGCCATTCTTGTATTCACAAATAATCTGCGTGTCAATTCCTCGTTCATATCGGGGGGAACTTAGGTCAACGCTAAACCAATGTCTCACAATTCGTTGAATTTCTGTCCAATCGTCACGATTTTCCTCCCAAACACGGAGTAAGAGATTTCTCAATACACTTCCTGGTTGGGCTTTGCCGACTTGCTTTCGTAGAGGGCCATCGTCGCGCCACTCTTCACTGGGTTCTAAACCGGAAAATGGGGGAACGTAGGCAATCACTGGAAAAAGCGAGTCTGAATGGCCAGACTCTCCTTCCAACTTCCGGAAATGCTCCCATCCTTCCGAAGGAATTGCATAAATTGCCTGGGGCGAACTATACCGCAACTTGACTCCAAATGAATGCTTCTCGGGAATAGAAGCGTCTGTTGTCCATGTCACATCAATTTCAACTAAGACAAATTCCTGTTTCTTCGAACCATTAATCTTAGGATACCGTCTATCAGTTTTTTCTTTCCACAGAAGATTGAACTCTGGAACAGGTAACGCCGTAAAGTTTGGAAGAACAACCTGCTTCCCAGTATTTCCTCGGCGTTTCACTCGACGAAATTCGTCAACACAAAATTGCCAAATCGCTAGGGCCTGTAGAATCGTACTTTTCCCGCTATTATTACGCCCTACTAAGAGGTCAAATTGCCCAAACTGATAAGTTTGATGCTCAATGCTCTTGAAGTTTTTTAGGGTTAGCTCAGTGATCACTGGAATTGACAGATAGTGGCGCAGACTTGATATGTGAGAATCTTATCGCAATTTCACTCGATGAGTGACTGATTCCCAAAGCTCTGTAGGCTTAGGTACTTCATGAGTAGCAGTTAGGCTTCCTCATTAATCAAGCATCACATCAAATCCGTCTTAATCCGATCGAGAATCATCTCCGGCTGCACTTGACTGAGAATCGACTGAATCACGGTATTCGGCCCCCGATCACCCCAGCTACAGCCCTGAGCTAAATACACCTGCGCCGCCCGTCCCACCAGATAAGCACCATACCCCGATGCCCCCGCTTGCAGCACCCCCATCCCCGTAAACGCCGCGATCGCCCCGCCATCCACAATTGCCGAAACCCCACGGCTCACACCCAGAACCCAACCCAATCCTTCCGCCCCCAACAAACTTCCCGAACTGATCAATAGCGTTTTGAGCAATGCCCCCGCCTCATAGCGCGTCATTGGCAAGCCATATAACTGTGACAATTCCCGAATTAACGTCAAATCCGCGAGCGCCCCGCCCACCAAATCAATAAAGCCAAACGGACTCAGCCCCACCCCGATCGCCTTGTAGCGCACAAACTTCCAAATCAATGCCTCCGCTTCCAGATCCCGATCGTCAATAATCGCCGCTGCCATGGTGGCTTCTGCCCGCCGCGACTGCATCAGCGCATTTAACGCCAACAGCGATCGCCCCTCCCGCTGCAACAATTCCAGAATTTTTTGCTGCAAGGGTTCGATCAATGTCGGTGGCTTTTCCCACAGATATTCTGGTGCAGCGCCAGGGCGTTCCACCCGCACTTGCTCCGGCGCGGGATCAGCCGCAATTAAAACAATTTCATCCTCCGTCAATAATTGCTGCAAAGCGCTATCGGCCACCGACTGCTGACTCAACGCATAAAGATTCTGATAAATCTGCGATCGGGTTTGGTCAGGATACAAATCGATTTTGTTAAAGACTAAAATCAAGGGCTTCTGGGCCGATCGTAATTCGCAAAGCGCCGCATATTCAACCTGGGTAATCGCCCCCGCCACCACGAATAAAATCAAATCCGACTGCGCCGCCACCGTCGCCGCCATCGCCGCCCGTTCTGCACCAGCAACTTCATCCAATCCGGGCGTGTCGTACAGCTCGATCGTCACCGCATTCGCCGGATCGGGCGACCAGCGCAGCACATTCACCCGCCGCGTCACCCCATTCAACGGCCCAATTTCCAACTGATCGCCCCCCACCAGCGCATTCAGCACCGCCGACTTGCCGCGACTCACTAACCCAAACACCGCTACCCGCACAATCCGCTGTTCGAGCTTATCGAGGGTCGTTGCCAATTGTTCGAGTTCGCGTTCCAATAATGCTTTGAGCGCAACGGCACCCGGTCGATCGGTCGCTGCATCCAAACATTGCGTGTAACTCTTCAGGGTTTGCTCCAGGCTTTCGCGGGCGATTTGCAGCTGAACATCCTGGGAAACGAGCGTTACCACTGTCCGATCCCCTTGCGCTAATTCAGTTTTCGTCGCCTGATCCTGACCCACAGCCCTATCTCACTCAAAATGCTTGACTGACTCTAACGTTCTCTAACTTTAGCGCGATCGATTCAGCCCAATATAGTATTCCAGACATCCAGGTTTTGTTGCCCTGGTCAACAAAGTATTCCTGATAAACTATTAATCAAAATCCGCTGCCCCCAAGCTCGATCGCCATGCCTGACTCCCTGTTATCCGTCGAAAACCTCAGCATCCGCTATCCCCGCAGTTCTCAACCCGTGGTGGAAAACGTCTCATTTGCCCTTCAACCCGGCGAACGCATCGGACTGGTCGGCGAATCCGGCTGCGGTAAATCGACGATCGGCCGCGCGCTGTTAAATATGCTGCCCCAGGGTTCGGCGATCGACGGTGATATTCGCGTCAAAGGTTCATCAATTCGCGGGCTGAGTCCTGCCGCCGCCCGCAAGTACCGAGGTGAAGTCGTCTCCTTGATCTTCCAAGACCCGATGACCCGACTTAATCCATTGCTGACGATCGGCGATCACTGCATCGAAACGCTGCTGGCCCACGCACCGGACTTGTCCAAAGCCGAAGCCAAAACCCGCGCCCTCGATGCCCTCGCCGCTGTCAATATTCCGGCAACGCGCTGGAAACAGTATCCCCATGAATTCAGCGGTGGAATGCGGCAACGGGTGGCGATCGCCCTCGCCCTGCTGCTCAATCCCCAGCTGATCATTGCCGATGAACCCACAACGAGCTTAGATGTCACGGTTTCAGCCCAAATCTTGCAAGAACTCACCCGCCTTTGCAGCGAACGACAGATGGCCTTGGTCTTGATTTCCCATGATTTGGCCTTGGTCGGCGAATATTGCGATCGACTCGCAGTGATGTATCAGGGCAACATCGTGGAAACTGGCTCTAGCGAGGCGATCTTCCGCAATCCCCAGCATGACTATACGAAAACTCTGATTCAATCGGCGCTCTATCTGGAAGCAGCAGGCGATCGCGACCCCGCCCAAACCACAACGCCCCAATCGACCCAACCCCTACTCCAACTGCAAGAACTCAAACAGCACTACAGCCTCGGCGGCAATCCGATCGCGAATCTCTTCACCCCCTCGAACGATCGCACCATTCGCGCCGTCGATGGGATCAATCTCGAAATCTATCCCGGCGAAACCCTGGGCCTCGTGGGCGAATCCGGCTGTGGCAAATCCACACTGTCCCGCACGATCCTGCAATTAATCAAACCGACGGGCGGCCAAGTGCAGTTCGCGGGCCAAGATCTCTCTGGCTTCGGTCGCCAAGCGATGCAGCGCCAACGCCGAGAAATCCAAATGATTTTCCAGGATCCTCATGCTTGTCTGAATCCCCGGATGACGATCGGCGACAGTATCCTCGACCCTCTACTGATTCACCAAATTGCCACGCCTGCCCAAGGTCGGCCCCAGGTTGAAGCAATTATGCAGCGGGTTGGCTTGGATCCAGCAATTTTCTACGATCGCTATCCAGGCGAACTCTCCGGCGGACAGCAGCAGCGGGTCGCGATCGCCCGTGCTTTGATTACTCGACCTCGCCTCGTAATTGCCGATGAGCCTGTCAGTATGCTCGATGCGACGGTGCGGACACAGGTGCTGGATCTGATGCGAGAGCTGAAGGAAGAGCTGAATTTGACTTATTTATTTATCACCCATGATCTCTGGGTCGCTCGCTTTTTCTGCGATCGAATCGCCGTGATGAATGGCGGCAAAATTATCGAAATTGGCCCCACTCAGCAGCTTTTTAGCCATCCGCAAGAGGAATATACCCAGCGGCTACTAGGCGCTGCACCGATGCTGAGTCGTGTGTAATCAGGAATTGAGCACAATCACTGAGTATCATTCTCCCGAACACTCAACGTATCGCTCGGTTGTATCGCTTGGTTGTATCGCTCGGTTGTATCGCTCAGTTAAGGAATCCATACCCCAGGACTTGACTGATCCCAAACTAACTGTAAAATTCTGGCGGGAACAGTTTTTTGTTTGATCCCCTGCTACCCAAATACGATGTCCAAAGGATATTCCCTCGGTAAGTTTCTCACCCACGCCACACTCATTCTGTGGCTTATGTTCGTGGTGCAAAATCTGCGTGGCAAGGATGGGACGCAGCCGACCCTACAATTTAATGGCGGTGATGCACCCCTGGTAATGCAGGGCGGCGATCCCCATATTCGGGCACTCATGCGTACCATCTCCATGAGCGAGTCCAACTACCCCAATCCCTACGCCATTATCCATGGTGGGGTCTACGCCGACGATCTCAGCCAGCACCCCGATCGCTGCACCAATATCACCCTCGGCCCCAACGCCGGACGCTGCTCCACCGCCGCTGGCCGCTACCAATTCCTCACCACAACTTGGACGGAAAAAGCCCGCGTTTATCACCCCTATCCGGCGCGCTTCATCGTCTGGGAGCGCTATAGCTTTGAGCCAAAATACCAGGACGCCGTAATGTACGCCTGGCTCAGTGACCCGGAAGCCTGGGACGGGGACCTGCGCACATCCCTCCAGCAAGGTCACATCCATGATGTCCTCGCAAAGCTCTCGGACACTTGGACCAGCCTCGGCTACGGCATTGAAACCAACTCTATGAGCGCCAAGCTGCCTGAACTGTACCAAAAGTTCCTGCGCGAAGAAATGACCCTGGCATCCCAATCGCCCACCAGCGTTACCCAACAGCCTGCACCCGCTGAACCGAAACTATAGGTCGGGTCTTCAATGAGCAAACTGGTTTGCCAGCCAGCTTTGCCAACCCAACATTAAACCCCGCCAGGCTTCTGCCCTGCGGGGTTTAATGTAAGATTCGGACTTAATCAAGCATCGAGCCTGAAATTAAGGCTCGACTTAAATAATTATCGCGACTTAGTAAGTCTCGACGTGCCAGCGCTCAGCCTTCTTCATTTCGCGGACGTAGTCCTTCCACTCGATGCCTTCCTTGGCTGCTTCCGCACCCAGGGCTTCTTCAATCCCCGGTTCCATGCCGCGCAGACCACAGATGTAAGTGTGGGTCTTCGGGTTCTTCAACATCGCCCACATTTCGGCGGCATTTTCACCGACGCGGTGCTGGATGTACATCCGGCCACCCTCGCTGTTTTGCTGTTCACGGCTGATCGCGTAGGTCAAGCGGAAGTTATCCGGATACTTAGTCTGCATCTCTTCCAGCTCTTCCTTATACAGGATATTGGGCGTGGTCGGTGCGCCGAAGACGAGCCAAGCAAAGCCCTTGAACTGGTATTCCGAGTTGGCGGCGCGCTCCTTATCCTTAAACATCCGCCACAGGTAAGCCCGCATCGGCGCAATCCCAGTCCCCGTTGCGAACATAATCACATTCGCATCTTCATCGGGAGGCAAGAGCATTTCCTTACCCACGGGGCCAGTGATTTGCACTTCATCGCCGGGCTTCAGGAAGCACAGGTGCGTGGAGCAAACGCCTTGGATTTCTTCACCCGCATCGTTGTTGTACACCAGCTGGCGCACACAGAGGGAAATCGTATTGTCATCGACATCGTCGCCGTGACGGGTCGAAGCGATCGAATACAAGCGTAGCTTCTCGGGCTTACCATTCTTATCCAGGCCCGGGGGGATAATCCCAATACTTTGACCTTCCACATATTCCAGCTTCGGACTGCTGGCTGCCAGGTCAAACTTAATGTGCTGCACGATGCCGATGCCGCCTTCGCCGACCAGGGCATCATTGGAGATTACCTTCGCCTTCAGCGGCGTTTTGGGCTTGTAGGTATTGACTGGGACTTTTGCATGTTCCATGGATTTCTTCGGCGCGGTGGGTTGACTAGCACTACTATTAGCAGAAGCGGCCGGTGCGGACTGTGTCACAGGAACAGAACTGGCAGCATCACCGATCGGCGTAATGCCGACAATTTTGCCCCCCATACGCGCCACTTGACGCATTACTTCGCCCATCCGCTCGTAGGGCACGGTGATCATCTTGCTACCGCTGCGGCGGCCACCCAAATACTGCACAACCTCATACTGGTACATCCGACTGGCGGATGACTGGGTGCTATTTGTACTGGAATTGTACATTGCGCTGAATTTCTCCCAAGCTAGTCCTAAATTTCCGTTGCGGCGATCGCAAAACTTTAAAAACAAAGTATTGCCATTCTCGCACAGGAACGAACGATTCGTACCAGCGGCAAATGGCCGATTTGCCAAATTTCACCCCAACAACTTCCGCCAAAAATAAAATCCTGATAAACGCCCGATCGTCCCCCTTGTGGGCACTCCCATTAAACGCTAGGATGCTCAAAACGTGAGGTATAAATACCTAGATCATCGCTTGTCCGATTGATTTAGCTCGCCCCACAGGTCACCCCCACTGATCCCCATGCAAGCCATCCTCTCGGTGCAAAATACCGGGCGCACCTTTTGGTCAATGCACCTTCTGGTGTAGGCTATGGAGAGTATTGGCACCACAACTTGGGTGCAGCGTCGCAGCTGTTTTCGGGCATCAGACCCGAGGTAGCGTAGTTTTCAGTTCATCAGCAGAGACATTTTAGAGGGAAGTTATGACTAAGCCAGACCGTGTGGTTCTCATCGGCGTGGCCGGCGACTCAGGTTGTGGGAAATCGACCTTTTTGCGGCGGATTACCGATTTGTTCGGTGAAGACTTTGTGACGGTGATTTGCCTCGATGACTACCACAGTCTGGATCGCAAACAGCGGAAGGAAACTGGCATCACCGCCCTCGACCCACGCGCCAATAACTTCGACTTGATGTATGAGCAGATCAAGTCGCTGAAAGCGGGCAACAGCATCATGAAGCCGATCTACAACCACGAAACCGGTGAGATCGACCCCCCTGAGCAAATTGACCCGAACCATGTGGTCGTGATCGAAGGGCTGCACCCGATCTACGATGAGCGTGTGCGCGGTTTGCTCGACTTCAGTGTCTATCTGGACATCGACGATGAAGTGAAAATCGCCTGGAAAATCCAGCGCGACATGGCTGAGCGCGGTCACAGTTATGATGACGTGCTGGCCCAGATTCAGTCCCGGAAGCCGGACTTTGATAAGTTCGTTGACCCGCAAAAAGGCCATGCGGATGTCGTGGTGCGTGTGTTGCCCACTAAGTTGATCAAAGATGACACCGAGCGTAAAGTGCTGCGGGTGCAAATGATTCAGCGCGACGGTGTAGAAGGCTTTGAGCCCGCTTACCTGTTCGACGAAGGTTCGACGATCGACTGGATTCCCTGCGGTCGCAAGCTGACTTGTTCCTACCCGGGCATCAAGATGCACTACGGGCCGGACGAATACTATGGTCATAGCGTGTCGGTTCTAGAAGTTGATGGGCAGTTCGACAACCTCGAAGAAGTGATCTACATCGAGAAGCACCTCAGCAACCTCTCGACCCGCTACTCCGGCGAAGCCACGGAACTGCTGTTGCAGCACAAGGAATATCCTGGCTCGAACAACGGTACTGGCCTGTGGCAGGTGCTGACTGGCTTGAAGATGCGCGCCACCTATGAGCGCCTCGTGGGCAAGAAAGATGCGGCCCGCGTTGCCGCTGGCGTGTAACTTGACGATCGCCATTCAAGGCTAAGCCATCAACGGGGGTAGATGACCACAATCATCACCCCCGTTTGATTTTGCTAAACCCCATTCATCAGCATCCGCAATTCCAGCGATAAGTTCTCCCAAGCGATCCCAGCCGCAATTCGAGCGGCGTTTACGCCTATAATAATTACTTAAGATTTAGTCGACCTGAATCAACCTGTATCTGTTCAACTGGATCGCCGCAGTAATGTCGCGAACGGTTGATGGTTCTGGCCATTGATTTAGGTGCTGGTTGTTGTCTGGAGGAGTCCGATCGCATGGCAGTCCGTAAAACAAAAAAGACGACCGCTCGCAATGGGGCCGCGCGTCCAGCATCAACCGCCGCAGCGGCCCAGGCTACTGATCAGTCCACCCCTGAAGCCGACGTGGATGCCTCAGCCAGTGATGCGCTCAACCCCAGTGCCGAAACCGCTTCCAGCCAACCCACAACCCCTGAATCCCCCACCGCCAAACCCTCAAACCCTGTGACCAGCGGTGCAACCGCCGCCGTCGCCAACCAACCTACAAACCCAGGAACTCACAAGATGCCCCCAGCTGATGCCAAAAGCGTCGACCCCAAATCGACGAAAGCCAAGGCCAGCAGCAAAGGTGCATTGGTGACACAACCTACCTTATCTATTTGGGAGCGCCCGATTATGCCGAACGAAGTTGAAGTAATTGGTACGTTGCAGATGGCGGGCGAGCGTCCCGTTGCGGCGAGTTCGATGACTGTGTTTGGGACGATTTTAAACGGTCGGCCCATCCAGTCTTCGGAACTGAAAATTTACGAAGGGTTGCCGGGCGGTAGCGCTGTATTTTTGAGCGATTTCCACGCGGTTGAGGGTTTGGATCTGCCCGGTGGTCGGCCAGTGATGGCCAGCCCCAGCGGTTTAATTGGTGCAAATAAGCTCCCCGGCGATCGGCCGATTTTCTCGAATGAAATGGATGATGCCTACGAACTGATGGGCTTCATCGACTAAGCGGTAATTCCAAAAGTTAACCGCCGAAAGCGGTCGGAGTCGCAAGCCTCTGGCCGCTTTTGGCATTCTGGTATCGGTGGCGATCGCAAAGATTAACCCACGCTTAAACGTAAGCGCTACCCCAATTCGCGTATCATGCAACCCAGAAGCGTTACAGGTTGGCCTGGTCATGAGTCTCGGCAAAATTTTAGTGGTGGAAGACGAAGCACTGATTCGTGAAACGATCGAACTGGCGCTCCGCGAAGAAGGCTTCGAGGTTCAAACGATCGCCGATGGTCGCCAGGCCCTCGATCGGCTCCAAACCGCTGATCAAACCGCCAAACCCTTTGATTACAGCCTCGTGATTCTCGATTTAATGCTACCCCATGTCAACGGGCTGGACATTTGTCGCCTACTGCGCCGTCAGGGCAATCTGGTGCCCATCCTGATGCTCAGCGCCAGAGGCAGTGAAACCGATCGGGTCGTCGGCCTCGAAGTGGGAGCCGATGACTACCTCACCAAACCCTTCGGCATGCGCGAACTGATCGCCCGTTGCCGCGCCCTCCTCCGCCGCCAAAGCCAGATTCAAAGCCAAATTCCCGCATCGCCAACACCTCAGCTGCCAGCGCCGACCGCCGCCCTGACCCACAACGGCATTGCGCTTTATCCCGATGAATGCCGCGTCACGGTCAACGAGCAGGAAATCAACCTCTCGCCGAAGGAATTTAAACTGCTGGAGCTCTTTATTGCCAACCCGCGTCGGGTCTGGTCGCGGGAACAACTGCTGGAAAAAATTTGGGGCCATAATTTCATCGGCGACAGCAAAACCGTCGATGTCCATATCCGCTGGCTCCGCGAAAAACTCGAAACCGACCCCAGCCATCCGCAGCACCTCGTCACCGTCCGGGGCTTCGGCTACCGCTTTGGCTAGGCCCACTGCCAGCTATTTACCTCCACTGGAGCGATCATCCTTGTGCATTGGTTTAGTTTATTTTTGGGATTGGCAATGGGTGGTTTATTTGCCTTGATTGATCGGGCTCGTCTACGACGGCAGATCGATCAACTGTGGCAAAGTCGCACCCATTGGCAAAGTCGCACCCACTGGCAATCCGAATTTTCCCTCAGCCGTCGTCTCCGCCAACTGCTCGATGCCGTGCAACAGCAGCAGCGCCAACAACAAATCGAAATTGACGCTTGGCGCAACCTGATCAACCAAGGGCCTTGGGGTTATCTGCTCGTCGATGAAGACAATCACTTGATCGAATTCAATCCCACCGCCATGAATCTGCTGCATGTCCAGCTTGATCGCCAGGACTATCAAGCCAACAGTCCCCGGCTTTTACTCGAAATCGTACGCTCCTACGAACTCGATCGGCTGATCGAAGACACCCGCGATCGCCAACAGAGCCAGCACAAAGAATGGCGGCTCTATCCTGTCAATGCCGACATCCGCAACGCCGCCAGCAGTAACCCGAAAGTCAGCTACCTCCGCAGCCAAGCCTTTCCCCTGCCCAATGACTACATCGCCGTCCTGCTCGAAAGCCGTCAGGAAGCCATGCGCCTCTCCAAGGAACGCGATCGCTGGGCCTCGGACGTTGCCCATGAGCTGAAAACACCCCTCACCTCGATCCGTCTCGTCGCCGAAACCCTCCAACCCCGAATCGAGCCCGGACTGCGGCAGTGGGTCGATCGACTCCTCTCCGAAGCAATGCGTCTCAGCAATCTGGTGCAAGAAATCCTCGACCTCAGCCAACTCGAAAGCCAGACCGAGCGCCCCTTACCGCGTACCAGCGTTGACTTGGTACAACTGATTCAGGCCGCTTGGCAAAGCCTCGAACCGATCGCCCAAGCCCAACACATCCAACTGCACTACGAAGGCCCGCCCGCACTGATCATCCAGGCCCAGGAATCCCGACTCTTTCGCGTTTTTTTGAATTTGCTCGACAACAGCCTCAAGGCTTCCCCCGAACGGCAACGCATCAGCATCCTGATCAAGCGCCGCGACCATGATATCCAGATTGAAATCATTGATGCTGGCCCAGGATTTGCCGAGGCGGATCTGCCGTTAATTTTCGATCGCTTTTACCGGGGCGATCCCTCTCGTTCCCGTCCGGCAGGCGACAGTCCAGTGGCCCCGGCCAGCAGTGGGAGCGGCTTAGGTCTAGCGATCGTCCGCCAGATTATCGAACTTCACGGCGGCGGCATTACCGCCCGCAATCATCCCGCAACGGGCGGAGCCTGGATTCGGATACGCTTACCGCAATAACGACCGTGGAGCGTCACGGGTGAACTGCCAAGGGCGGCAGCACATTCAGAACAATCCCGCTGATGGCGTGACTATGGCGATTTTGGCGGTGCAGCGGCGGCTTTGGGCTTGGGCTGATCATAGCCGGTATAACCCGTTGCCAACCACACCAAAGCTCGACCACTATCGCGCAACGCCTTCGCAAAATCTTCTTCACCTTGCTGTGACGGAATCTCCACCGTCTGAAAGCCAATCCCGCGACTGCCCAGCACCACATCACCAATCATCCGCGATCGACGCATGTGATAATCCGAAGTAATCAAATAAACCTTAGTGATACCGCGCGCTTTCAGGTCATCCACCAAGGTCGTAAAGTTCGTCAGCGTATCGACCGCCCGGTAATCGAGCTTGAGCCGATCGAGATCCACCCCCGCCTGACTGAACACCCATTCACTGTATTCGCGCGGTGCCCCCGACGAAATCCACACGGGCAAATCCGGGTGGGACAGCGCGAACGCCGCCGCATAGCGTTCCCGTTCCGCTTCCCCGCCCAACACCAACACCGCCTGCGGTTTAGTCAAGGCAAATTGCAATTGCCGATACCCACTCCAGCCCAAGGCCACAATTGCCATTAACACACCCGCCCGCGCGATCGCGAAGCGACGGCGACGGACAACTTTATGACGACGAAGTGGACGAGACCGAGTAGCAGATAGCGATGACGATCGCATAAGCAACATTCACCTGATGAGAAACTGACATGAGAATTTAGCAGCGCTAGCGTTTACATACTAGCCGAAATTACTGGAATTCCCACGGTGACATTTCCACGGCAACACCTGCGAAAAACGGGTACGTCACAGACTGCGACATACCCGTTTTATGATTCATCTCAGCGATCGACAATGGCGCGATTGCGCCGATGTTGGATTCGGCCTACGCCAGAGTCACTGCCACCCGATCGACGCCGAGACCCAGGTTGAAGTTATTCCCACCAGCCAACGCATTCCCTTCCTTCGATTCGACAATCACATCCCCAGCCTCCGTGACCATCCCGATGAAGTACTGCGTCCCAGCGGTTGCACCGTTCCAGAAAGAACTATTTGCCCCCGGCAACTGCAACTGAATCGACTTGCTTGCTGTCGCTGTACTGCCTGGGATGTCGATCGGCAAAATGTTATCGCCATCAATCACCGAAGCCAAAACCGGACTGGTGCGGAGGCTGTCACCAATGTCCAATGCATTGCGTTGGTCGAGGGTGAGATTCGCATCCGTGCTGGCACGATACAGGTAGAAGTCTACCCGCAGGTTATCGGCCCCAGGGAAGCTACCCGTCGCCCGCTTACCGATATTCTCAACCACATAGTTGAGGTTGATCGTACCGCCGCGCGTGATCGAAGTTGCTGAGGTCGTCAGCGTTTTACCGAGCAAATCTGGCGTTTGGGTATTTTTGATCGCGACCGTTTTGATCGGGCTGATGTTATCCGTCTGCCCCGGATTATTGAGCTCGAAGGTTTCTGGGATCAGATCCGGATAGTCAATTACGTAGCCGATGTAGTAGTTGGTATCAGTCGTCCAGATATTATTATCTCCAGGCGGCAGATCCACTTCAAACACATTCGGACTGTCTTGGCTATTCCCCACGATATTGGTCAACGTCTGTTTACCCAAAAACTTCGTATTCTGTGCATCCAGCACATTAATCGTCGGAACACGGGACAAGTAGAAAGAAACATCGACCGTAGGAGCCGTCTTCACTTCAGTATTCGTGAGCGTGTAGGCAATGCTGACTTTTGTCTTGGGCTTCGCCGAGTCAGGTGTAGTCGAAGTTGTCCCTGGATCTAAATCCGCCAAAATAATTTGGCCCGTAGCCGCATCCTTCAAGGCGGGATTCACCGGTTCTACCGTAGCGAGCGCAACGCTCTTAAAGTTGATCACATTCGGTTCGCCGACAATGTTGAGGTTGTAGTTGACATCAACACCAACTGCACCAGTGCTAGTCACTTTAATGAAGTAGGAACCCGAATCAAGGGTGATGGTTCCGGCTTTTTGGGCAGGGGTTAGCGCCACCGGCGTTCTCGCCAAATCATCCTTAAAGATCTCGAACGTCGCATTCGCCGCAGTGGTTGCACCTCTGGCGGTCAGCAGCTTCAAGGCAATGTCAGAGGAACGCTCTAACTTAAACTTGTAATAGTCGCCGCTGGTTCCCAAATTCCTCACGGAATCTTGGTAATTGGCCGCTTTAGTGGGGTCGGCGAGGGAGCCAGTATTCAGAACACCCATGTTGAATGCCGTCGAGAATTCAGTCCCCGCTGTCGCCTGCGCCGATCGCAGCAATTCTGTGGTCAATCCACCAATCACTTGGAAGTCGGCCGCCGGAACCGCCGGAATCGAACCATCGGAATTTTTCACAAAGCCATTGTTCACTGGATCGACGGTACGACCGTTCATTTCCCAAAGAATCAAGCGCCCCGTGCTGGTATCACGGAACAGCACATCTGCCTGCTTATTGGAATTAAAGTCGACCAGACGACGCTCTCCAGGCAAGTTGTTCCGGGTGACAATTTGGAGATTCGGGGTGAGGAAGTTGACATTCTGGCTATTCAATCGGACGTAGCCACTGTTCGGCAAATCGATGTCTTTCCCGTTCATTTGCCAGACCACAAGATCAGGGCTGGCCTTCGATCGCCACAGCATATCGAGGTTGCTATCACCGTTGAAGTCACCGAGGCCGACGAAACTGAAGATCCCCGGATCGCCACTAATGACCGCACCGTTCAGCAGCAATCCACTGTCTTCAATTTCCGAACCATTCATCAGCCAAGCCACCATTTGACCGCTGACACGATTCAGGAAGAGCATATCGTCCCGATCGTCCGCCAAGGAAGGATTTGTTGCGAACGTCTTATCAAAATCACCCACACCGACCAATTCCCATTCCGAGGTCAGCTGCGTAATCGTCACCCCGGTCTTCGTTTTAATCAAACCACTTTGCCCCGGAGCATTCGGCTGACCCGCAGGGGCCTGAATCAGGCTGAACTGATTACCAGTTGTCTGCAATAACCAGTTGACCATCACCCCGCCATTGCGGAACAGCACATCGCGCACACCGTTATTGTCAAAATCCCCCGTTCCAACGACGCTATAGTCCAAAAGATTGAAATTGGAGAAGGTGCTGCCGAAGTTCATATCGACCACGCTACCATCCATCTTCCAGATGATGATGCTGCCCACGTCGGCATTGCGGAACAGAATATCCGCCCGGCCTTCACCGTTAAAGTCTTCAACGCGCTTGATTTCAAAGGCATTTGGAATCGTGAAGGTCGCACCCGTAGCATTCGTACTCAGGGAAACGCCCTTCGATTCCCGCAGGGTGTTATCGCTGTTCATGAACCAAGTGAACAACTGATAGGAACCGCCCAGATCTTTCTTCCACAGAATATCCTGAACTTTATCTCCATCAAAATCACCGGAATCTAAATATTGCAGACCCGCAAAATCAGGGTTTTGGGCGGCGCTCGGCGAAGCCTGCCCGATCAAGTTGCCCCCATTCAACAACCAGGAAATGGCCAGCGGCGAACTATTCGTCAACGGAGTTTGCTGCCACAGTAGACTGTTGGCCGTGGCATTCACACTCGCCAACGCTTCCAGTCGATATTCCGCCGTCGTCACGGTTGGCGTTTCGCGCTCTACCTTGATGACATAGGTGCCCACAGCCAGATTATTAAACACAAACGCCTCGGACAGCAGACCCGAATTATTCGTTGAAGTGGTATTGCCCGCCCCTGCCCCGGGGGTCAACGGGGTGGAACCATTGGATTGAAAAACACTGAGCTTCGCATCACCGGATAACCCATTCATCACCAACTTCAGATCACTGGCGGCGGTCGTTGTGAAGCGGTAGTAATCAACTTCGTCAGTGCTGCTCAAAAAACCGGATACTGTCTGTGGCAAACCCGACGACAGCAACAGGTTTGTCGCGGTTCCAACGGTATTGTTTAGTGGGTTCGGGGTTGCTGGCATGGTTTGCTGACCTTTTGAATATACGGATGACACATGGGCGATGCCACTTGAATCCTGCGGCACCACACTGGGCAAGCGATCGCAGAGATTAAGCAGACTTTCAGGCAGGTGGCCCTTTCAGCTAAAGTACCCATTCACAGCCGTGAACATAGCAGTCATCCAGAACTCAGAATTACCTCGCGTGAACGGGCCGATGCTAAGCTCTGAATAGCTAAGCCTTGAACAACTGAGACAATTGGGAAATGACTTGAGCCGATCGGGAGCGTTCAAGGAAATCAGTGACGGTATCAGTCAATGCGAGGCATCACCAAGGTGCCAGGATTGACATACTGCCAAACTTGTTCATGGTAGCCGACTTTTCTCGAAGCAGACTAAATATCAATACAACGCAATTGCCTAATCCGATTTAAATCGAAAATCTACGCGCTTCCGCCTTCCGCCAACGCCCAAAATCCTGATTTTCCACAATTTCCTTGCTGAGCAATTCATGCCCGATTCCCTATGCCATCCCTTCTGCCGTTAAATTTGGCCACCTGGCCGCAGCTTAAGGCCCGCTGCAAGTCGCGCCTCCGCCGCCGCCTCCAGCAATTCCTCCAACCAATCGTCGAAGCGATCATGGCCCCAACGATCGCGGCAATCCAGCAACAGTCCCAGCAACAGCTTACCGCCAGTCTCAGCGCCAGTCTTAGTGCTGAAGCCCTCAGTCCCACAGTACAGCGCATTCTCAACGCCGAAATTCGCATCTGGGGCGATCGCACGCGCCTCCACCTCGCTGCCCACACGGAGATGGTGAATACGTTATTTAATCTTTCCTGTGGTGAAGTCTGGGTGGGGGACTACAGCTTTACGGGGCATAATGTTTCGATCATTACAGGCACACACAATTACCGGGCCTATGGCCCTGAGCGCATGACGGACATTCCCGAAACGGGCCGGGATATTACGATCGGGCAGGGGGTCTGGATCGGCTCAAATGCGACAATTCTCGGCCCCTGCACGATCGGCGACCATGCCGTGATCGCCGCCGGAGCCGTCGTCACAGCGGGCAGCAGCATTCCCGCAGGCGCGATCGTCGCGGGGATTCCCGCACAGCTCATTAGGCAGCTGGCCATCCCCAACGCCGCACCGCCCAGCAATCTGAATTTACCTAAAATCGACGGCGATCACAATCAAACAGTGATTTAAATAGCAACCAAATCCGGTCAAGTCTTTATTGTGAGAGATATTACCAGTCAGTCCATCAGCATTCTGCCAACTGTAGCGGGCATACTATCAGATAAGCCTTAAACGCATCTTGCAATCGGCCTGATTATCCTCATCAGCACCGCCTATCATCGTCACTGCCTGCCCTCACTACCATGTCTGATCTTGCCAGTTCGCGTATTGCCCCACTGCCCCTGGATGCCACGATCGGTATCACAGCACTCATCGATCACTATTTCACCGCCTACAATTCCGCCCGCCTACGGGAAACTTGCCAATTACTCAGCCGATCGGTGTTTCAACCGGGCGTAACGGTGGGACT
The DNA here is from genome assembly GCA_046049545.1 of Cyanobacteriota bacterium. Classification (GTDB taxonomy): domain Bacteria; phylum Cyanobacteriota; class Cyanobacteriia; order Leptolyngbyales; family Leptolyngbyaceae; genus Romeriopsis. The sequence goes on from JBJORF010000034.1 coordinate 25,288, forward strand.
CAGCCTTTCGGGGGCACTTACCCCCGCCGGATTTGGCACGTCGATTTTGGCCCCGCTGCTGCGGGCGGGCTATGTGGATTGGATGATCAGTACGGGCGCGAATCTCTACCATGACCTGCACTTTGGTCTCGGCCTCAACCTCTACGCAGGCAATCCATTTATGAACGATGTCAAGCTGCGCGAGGAAGGCTTGATTCGGATCTATGACATTGTGTTTGACTATGATGTGCTGCTGGAAACCGATGGCTTTATCCGGCGGATCATTCGGGCCGAGCCGTTTCAGCGCCGCATGGGGACAGCGGAGTTTCACTATCTCCTGGGCAAATATGTCCGCGAGGTCGAACTGCGCCTCGGCATTCAACATCCCTGCTTGCTCTCCACCGCCTACGAATGCGGCGTTCCAATCTATACCTCTTCACCGGGAGACAGCTCGATCGGCATGAATATCGCCGCCCTCGCCCTGGAAGGCAATCAGCTTCAAATCGACCCGATGTTGGACGTGAATGAAACCGCAGCGATCGCCTATGGGGCGAGAAATGAGACAGCCGCCTACGGAGCAAGCAGTTCCGAATCAACGCAGCCCGGCAAAAGTGCCGCGATCATCATCGGCGGCGGCAGTCCCAAAAACTTCTTACTCCAAACGCAACCGCATCTCCACGAAGTTTTGGGCCTAGAAGAACGCGGCCATGATTACTTTGTCCAAATCACGGACGCAAGGCCTGATACTGGCGGACTCTCCGGCGCGACACCGAGCGAAGCCGTCAGCTGGGGCAAAGTCGATCCCCAGGAACTCCCCAGTGCCATCGTTTGCTACACCGACAGCACGATCGCCCTACCGCTGATCACCGCCTACTGCCTCCAGCAAACGCCACCGCGCCCCCTCAAGCGGCTATACGACCAGCGCCTCGGACTCATCGAACAGCTTAAAGCCGCGATCACCGATCGCCCCAGCGATCAGCCAAACCCACCACAATCCGCACCGATCGCCACCTATCCCTGCGGTACGCCCAAACCCCAGCGGTGAGTATCCCCAAAAAACAATCAGGGTTGGGCACAAGTAGCGCACCCAACCCTGATCAATCAAGTCATTTAATCTCGCTCAAGCCGATTAACCGACGTTCAACCCGCTCAAAGCCGCCGTCGTCAGCCCCAACCCTTGAGGCCCGATCGCAAAGTTGATCAGCTGCGTGATCAGCGCCAACGCCAACGCGCCCAGGGCCGCACTAATCCAACCGTTGCGCAGGCGAAAACCCTGCACTAACCAGGCCGTCAAACCAAAGATCACAATATTTAAGACCCAGGCAAGCGGTGTCAAGATAAACGTCATCTTGAACAGCGCCCCCAACCAACCCAACACCCCATTCAGCACGCCAAACACCAGCGCCGAAATCACCGCAATACTCAAGCTATCAACTTCCACCCCCAGACCAGGGATTTTGGCAATCACCAAAAGACCGATCGCGACCACAATCATGGTCAGCACAATTCCAATTAACCAACCCATAAGACAACTCCCAACTGAAAACAAATGTGGCCTTGCACCATCTGGCCTTGCACCATCTGGCTTAGTACCACAACACTAGCGAACTTTATGAGTTCGGCCCAGTCAGCGTCAACCTAAATTTATATTTGAGCAACATTACTGTAACATTTGCCGATAAATCGCCGATTTTGAACGCATATCCGCACGGTCTATTGCCCCGGTGCGACTCCCGATTTTTGCGGCGCACCGCCACTCGGGTCAGTCGTTTCACCCGGCGGCAATGGGGGTTCACCCAGCTCATTACCCGGAATTGCACCGCTGCTGGGCGATGTCACGCCACTGGATGCGGGCGGATTAGCACCGCCGGGAGTTTGACTTTCCGGCGTGACGACACCGGGAGCCGTACCCGCAGGTGATCCGCCTGTACCGGCAGCTGGCAACGGTTGCCCCAAACCATTCGACCCTAGACCGTTCGGCATTCCAGGCAAGGTGCCATTAGGCAAGGTACCAGGGAATAGATTCGGGGTGGTGGAGTTTGCCCCAGGCGCACCAAACGTATTCCCAGGAGACGGGGCCGGACTGATCGCCGGAGCAGGAATCGTCGCCAGGGCAACTTTCTCGCCCCCCACCGATCGCATCACGTCCAGCACTTGAATCACATCGTTATAGAACGCATTCTGGGAAGCATTCAGCACCAGGACACCATTCGGATTCTTCTCGTGGTACTGCTTGAGCAGGGTGTAGAGCTGCGATCGATCGACCACATTTTGGTCAATGAAGGTTTGACCCGTTTGATCAATACTGACGACCAAGAGTTGCCGCTGCTGCACAACACCGCTCTTCGCCGTGGGCAAGTCAATATTCATGCCCTGCTGACGCGTGAGCTGCAAAGCTGCCAAGATAAAAAACGTCAAAATACAAAAGATGACGTCAATCATCGGCACAATCTGGATTTGTGCATCATCCGCAGCGGTATCAAGGTTGATCTTCATAGAAAGTGTGACTCAGTTCAGCGCTGATGCGCTATGGTCTATTCGCGTCATTTATACTGCCAAAATCCAACAATGGCACCCACCGATCGGCATCACTGGTCGATTGCTCTGGCCGATCGCTACTGCACAGGATGATCCAGCTGCCACTGCTGACGATGCAACAGCTCGATTTCATTCCCAGCGCGGCGGAAGATCTTCGCTTGATTAAATACCAAACCCTGAAAAATCCGATAAGCCGCGAGGCTCAATAGCGCCACGATCAGTCCCGTCGCGGTACTGATCAGCGATTCACCAATCCCGCCCACCACTTTATCAGTTTCCGCCGTGCCGATTTGGCTAATCGTGATTGACCCGAGCGATCGAATCAGACCGACCACCGTACCCAGCAGGCCGAGGAGCGGCGACATCGCAATGATCGCCTCTAGAATCTTATCGCCCCGTCGCATCGCCGCCACTTCTTCATCGGCGGAGGATTCGAGGGCTAAACGGAACAGTTCTGGATCCGGACTTTGCAGGCGCAGGGGAGCATAGAGAAATCGCCCGATCGGTTGGTCATAGGCTTGTCGCGCAATCTCAGCGGCGGCTCCCCAGTCCCGACGGCAAGCATCAAGAATCCGGTTAGCAATTTCCTTCTCTTTATTGAGAACGCTAAACCAAAAGCGCACCCGCTCAAAGATCACGGTCAAGGCCAAAACGGAAAGGGCTAGCAGGGGAATCATCGTGATCCCGCCAGCTTTCAAGAGTTCGATAATATTCATGCGCGTTCTCTATTGATCTGCCAAGCGACTAACGAGCTTAGAGCAATTTAACCTAATCTGCGTCCGATCGCTTGCTTTTTAGGGCGACAACCGCGCCTTTGCCCAGCGCTGCTTGTGATACCACTCAGCGATCGCGGGCACCCAAGCCTCAAAGTGCGGCCAAATCAGTTCGCACATTTGCTGGGCTTCGAGCTGAGCATCCCCCTTCGCCCGTAGATCTAGCAAATGCATGATCGATCGCACATTCGCACTCATCACCCAATGCTGCCGCACATCAAACGGAATCAAACTGCGCGCATGCTCCTCGGAGAACCCCTGATCAATGCGTTTTTTGTAGATCTTCGCGCCCTCCAGGCACCAAGCAATGTCTGCCTCGCGCTGTTCGGGCAGGTACTCGTATTTCTTCCCCTGCCGATCGGTGTAGAACCCCAAAGGCCGTAGGTAAAACACTTCTTCCACCTCGGTTTTGCCCTCCGCTACCGCTAAAATTCTCGTACCCGTGTACCGAAAAGAGTTGTGCACCACGACCCCATTGGCCACAAAGTTATGCCATTCGCCTGCCACTTCGAGATCATAGGTTGTTTGCATTCCTAGATATTCAACCTGGACGACTTTGACTGGGTGGGCCATCAATTTGCGGCCCACAGGTGTTGGTTTCGGTTGCCAGGTTTGGGGATTGAGCATCGATTGGAAATCTTGGGCAACCTCGGCTTCGCGCTGGTCGGCGTGAAGCTGTTCATGGCACGGCTTGCAAACGGAAACGAGATTATCGAATTCGTAGGCCAACGATTCATCCGCAAATACCGGGACTAGGTGATGTGCGTGCAATTGGCCACCCCGTTCGCCGCAGGACTGGCAAATGTAGTTAAACTTCTCATGCACTTGGGGCGCAATTTGCCTTGTCCAAGCACCGATCATGGTGCGATCGCTGGCGACACCGCCTTTCCAGAAATTTGAATCCGCGCCTCGGCGGGTATACTTTTTGGCATTCTGCTGCCGGATCTGGCGGCTTTCTGGCGAAAGATTCAGGGCATAGCCACCGTTTCCCTTATTCCAAGGGGTCGGGCTACCCGGCTGCCGCTTATTTAGGGCTAGTCCGTGGTGATACACCCATTTTTTGATACATTCGATCGAGCAGCCTGCGGCTTGGGCCATCGCATCGGCGTGCTGCCCTTGCTGCAATTGTGCTTCGAGCCAAGCGCGATCGCGATACAAGCCATTGCCAACGATCGTCTTCAAACCGCGCTGATGTCCAGAGCCCAGGTCAATTCCATGTTCCTTGGCCCAATGCCGGATAACCGCAACTGAACAGCCCGCGTTTGCCGCAATTTCACTAGCAGTTAGCCCTTTTTGGGCTTGGGCGGCAAACCAGGATTTTTGGCTATAGATCGCATCGGTGCGTAACACGCCATTGCACATCACTTCGCAGTCGCGGGTGATCGCCAGCACTTGATTGGTTTCATCCGTGACCAGCCCCAGGGCCTCTCCCATATGTTGCCAACCCGCTGTCGTAAATAGGCGATGGTTGGTGGTGCAGTCCAATGTTTTGCCATCGGCCAGGGTTAATCGATAAACCGGTTGCGTCCCACTACACATCACGTCCTGGATATGGCTCAGCTCGAAGGCCCCGGTAGATTCATTCAGAACCCGTAGTTTCATGCGCTGGAGACGCTTTTTGCAGTCCCGGCGATATGCGCCAGGGGCTTCGCCATTGCGGCCTCGGATCTTGCGTTCTCGGACTGCCTGTTCGCCATTGCTCCATAAATCGTGTAGTTCGGCAATTTTGACTTTGTGCAGGCCGCCAGAGGCTTTGACAAAGGTAACTTCGGTATCGCCCGCCAAACATTGCACATCAAAACTGACCCCGACCCGATGGGTGCGGATCTGCTGCATACAGCTATGGGGAAACCAACCAATGTTCAGCACAATTTGCGGATGCTCCAGGGGGCCAAAGTGACCGCGATTACCCGCCAACAAATTGCGAATGATCATCTCCCCCGCTTTCGCTTCATTCGGAAACAGATGCTGCTCATCCCAAACAAAAGCCTCAGCATAGTCTTGATGCATAGCCGCATAGATCGCCTGCTGGGGGTTGGGGGTTTGGGACAGGACTTTGACGGTAAAGCGGGAATCCATAGGAGATGATGCAGGGATTTACAACAATGATGATCGGGGACAACCCTAGAACTTTCGCAGAAAAAATGGCAATTGTAAAATCCATGGGAAATTTTAGGTGCGTACCATCAAATAGATCGATTAAGCTGTCAGACAGAACTGAAGATTATTGCTTCCCTAGTGCGCGATCGCTCCCACTTCTATGACGCTTGCCAATGACTGCTTTCGCTTAGTTCGCCCCGCCCGATCGCTCGGACATCACATGCGACGTTTCAGCCTCGCCGCCGGCCTCAGCAGCCTCATGATCGGCGCGATCGTTCCGGCAACCCACGCCTACACGCCCTATCTTCCCCCCGTCAACGACAAGCAATTCGCCCAAGATGCTGCCCTATTAATGGAAGAAGCCCGGCAACTGGCCCAGATTCCCCAACAGCGGGAACTGGCCATCCTCCGCGCGAAACTGGCAACTCAGTTGGCTCCCCGTGACCCCGATGCTTGGGCAATTCTGGGGGGGATTTACCTGCTGAATAACCAAGCAGCGACGGGCATCCCCTCCCTCGAAAAAGCCAAAACCCTCGCGCCGAAAGAACCTGCAATCTGGTTCCGCCTGGGTAACGCCTATTTCCAAAATAAGGAATATCCCAAGTCGATCGCCACCCTGCAAACGGGCCTCAAGCTCAAACCCAACACGATCGGCGCGATGTTCGATTTAGGCAATGCCTACTTCCTCAATGGCAACACCGACGCAGCGATCGGGCAATACGAGGCCGCCTTTGCCCAGGACAAAACCTTCTGGTTTCCACTCAATAACATCGGCCTGATTCGTTATCAGCAGGGTAATATCGAAGAAGCGATCAAGCTCTGGCGCACCTGCATCGGCATCGACGGCAAAGAAGCCGAACCCAAGCTCGCCCTGGCCGCTGCACTCTTCAAGCAGGGCAATCGGTTCCAAGGGATTCGCCTCGCTTCCGATGCGATGAAAAATGACCTACGCTACAGTGAAGCCCAGTTCATGCGCGACAATCTCTGGAGCGAAGAACTAATTGCCGATGCGGTCAAAGTGCTGAGTCACCCGATCGTCCAAGCCGCGATCATCAAGGCCCAAAACGCCGCGATCGAACAAACGCCGCCTCTACCCTAGCGCACCATCAATCCGGCGTAAATTCAACACTGAGAATGAACCAACCAATCGCACAGTTCTACCGATGAGCCAGTCCAGCCACAATCATCCTCAGCAGCATCAATGTGCAGTTGCCGTAGCGGCTACAGAACACTCACGGCAACCACAAAACTAACTTATTTCGCAAAACCACGAACTTTTGCAGTACCAATCTTCAGCCCTTCCTTGAAAGCTGTCACCTGAAAAACACCATTAAGCGCCTCAGCAGCGGGCTTACTGAGGGTGACCTTCACATCCGAAACCGTCACTTGCAGACCAGAATGGACGGTTGCCGTCTTGGGCGCACCGCTCAACGCCAAGTCAAACAACGGAATGCGCCCAACCAAATTGTCATTCGCTTTCACCAAGCCCGTCAAAACCAACTTGCCATCCAAATTTGTAATCGAATAATCCGTCAATTCCACAATGGTTTTACCCGCTGTGAGCGACAAACCACCCGCATGGTTAACTTCCAACTTGACTGCGCCCAAATCCCCCGCACCGCTGACGATCGGGAAAGAAGCCACACCTTGTTTTAGGCGGCCATTCCCGATCGTGCCCGGCGTAACTTTCAACGCCGTCAACGCACCCACAAAATCCTGACTCAGGGTGACCGAAGTCCGGCCTCCGCGAAAATCCGCCGAAGGTGCAGCCGATGCCACGATACTCGTACCCAATACCACCGCCGCCGTAAACGTACCCAGAATCAAATGGCGAAAATCTTGTGCTTTCATAGGAGGCTGGAAGAATAGGGGAAGATATTGCGAGTTATTTACAATCCGCCTATAAATTGTAACCAGAAATTCACGATCGCAGTAGTGATAAAGACGACGAAGAACCACGACTCAAATCTATGCCGTTACCAAATCACAGTGATCTTCACAGCGATTAGTGATCTTCACGGCGATTAGTGATCTTCACGGCGATTTTCGCTCAAGCCAAAATTAGCTTCAATCCAGCAATCACCAAAACGGCGGCTAACAGACGTTGAATGCCGATCGGCGAGAATTTGCGACTGCCCAAATACGAGCCAAGGCTGCCGCCCACAATCACCGCAACAACTAAAACCCCGGTAAAACTCGGAATCTTTTGCGTACTGCTCAAATTCCCCAACAGCCCTGCCACTGAATTCACCAAAATAAACCACACCGACACCGCTGAAGCCTGCTTCGCCTTTGCCCAACGGCACCAATACATCAACGGCGTGAGAAAAATTCCGCCACCCGTACCCGTCAATCCGGCAAGCAATCCAATGCCACCACCGACCGATAGCGCGATCGGTAGCCCCGGCTCCTGCACATCCTCGTTGACTAATGGTTTCACCAGAAACCGTAATGCTGACAACAGCAAAATCACACCCAAAAACACCTGAAACACAGTCGTTGGCAACTTCAAATAGCCACCCCAAAACGACATCGGAATCGACAATAGCGCAAACCTCCAAAACAAGCGCCAAGACAAGTGTCCCGATCGCCAGAATTGCCACGCCCCAATACCCGCCACCACAATATTCAATCCCAAAACCGTCGGCTTAATCACTTCCGGCGCTAAGCCACAGAGCGCCAGCACAGCAATATAACCCGAAGCCCCCGCATGTCCAACGGAAGAATAGAGAAAAGCAATGATCCAAACCCCAACCGTCATCTCCAATAACAATTCATGCCCCATCGCCAAAGCCCAAATTAAAAACTCCCAAATTAAAAACTCCTAGGGATCCAGATCCCCAGGAGAAACATTCAATCTGAATATTCAAACTGAATCTAACGATTCAATTTAACCGTCAATTAGTAGCGGTAACCGCCCGACTGACCCGGCTTATGCACGATGAAGCTCATCACCTGGCACTGCTTGATGTTGTCAAATGCCACAACGCGGATATAGCAGTTGGGGTACTCCGACTTGCACTGTTGCACTTCGGTCAACACTTCCTGGGGCGAAGTGCACTTGAACAGGGGCAGCTTCCACATGGTCCAGTAGGACTGAGCCGGATCGGGGCTTTCGTCAAACTCAACGCAAGGGAAATAGCCTTGCTGCATGGTGTACTCGATCTGACGGGCGATTTGCGCATCCGTCAAAGCAGGCAAGTAAGAAAAGGTTTCGTAACGACGCTCTTTAGGCAGAGTCTTCATGGTTCCCTCGGAAAATTGCTATAGCTTGAAACGGTTTAAGCTGATTCTGGATGCCCTGGCTCTGGATGATCATCCTCAACACGCACCTGCGTCATCCGCTCTAACTGATCGCGCCGTTGCACCATATTGGCTTCTCGCATCCCCGATCGCAGCATCTCTGGCAAAAAATCCGCCATTTCTTCGGCGAGGGTTTCCCGCACCGTCAGAATCCGAAAGGCTAAATCCTGTCGTTCCTGAAATAGCTTCCGCATAAACAACTCACCATCCTTGATGCTTTCGCGGGAGGCAAATTGATGCAACCAGTAAGCCCGTTTCGGCTCTGTCTCGTCAAGTTGTTCGTAAACAACCCGCACCGCCCGATAGGTCAAATAACTAATCAGCGTTTGGTTCGTGTCTTTGGCAATCTGCTTAATATCCATAAACCATCAAGGAAGGAAATGAGAGAACCAATGGGTTTAACCCAAGATTAACGCAGGAGTTATGATCCCCCAGCCCATCATTTGATTCCCTCACATTCTGTTACAGGTTAGGGATATTGCATGCTGACCCTCATCACAGGCCACAAATTAAGCCACAAAGGCCCAATTAGATGGTGTCTTGAGCTTCAAACTCAAACTTGATTTCCTTCCACAGTTCGCAAGCAACAGCCAATTCAGGCGACCACTTACAAGCCTCGCGGATGATATCGCCACCTTCACGCATGAGGTCACGGCCTTCATTCCGGGCCTGGACACAGGCTTCCAGCGCGACCCGGTTCGCCGTTGCACCCGGTGCGTTACCCCAAGGGTGACCCAAGGTACCACCACCGAACTGGAGCACGGAGTCATCACCGAAGATGTCCACCAATGCGGGCATGTGCCACACGTGGATACCACCGGAAGCAACTGCCATCACGCCCGGCATCGAAGCCCAATCCTGCGTGAAGTAAACTCCACGGGAACGGTCTTGCTCGATGTAGTTCTCGCGCAGCAAGTCGATGAAACCAAGGGTAACGGCCTTGTCACCTTCGAGCTTACCCACAACGGTACCCGTGTGAATGTGGTCACCACCGGACATCCGCAAGCACTTTGACAGCACGCGGAAGTGGATACCGTGGTTCTTCTGACGGTCAATCACGGCGTGCATGGCGCGGTGGATGTGCAGCAGCACACCGTTGTCGCGGCACCAGTGGGCCAAGGAAGTGTTGGCCGTAAAACCACCGGTCAAGAAGTCATGCATGATGATCGGCATTTCGAGTTCTTTGGCGTACTCGGCCCGCTTCAGCATTTCTTCGCAAGTGGCAGCGGTCACGTTCAAGTAGTGACCCTTAACTTCGCCCGTTTCTGCCTGTGCCTTGTGGATTGCATCCGCAACAAACAAGAAACGATCGCGCCAGCGCTGGAACGGCTGGGAGTTGATGTTCTCGTCGTCTTTGGTGAAGTCCAAACCGCCGCGCAGACATTCGTACACGGCACGACCGTAGTTCTTCGCCGACAGACCCAACTTGGGCTTAATCGTACAGCCGAGCATCGGACGGCCATACTTGTTCAGCTTGTCACGCTCAACCTGGATACCGTGGGGCGGCCCTTGGAAGGTCTTCAGATAAGCCACAGGAATGCGCAAGTCTTCCAAACGCAATGCACGCAGGGCTTTGAAACCAAACACGTTACCGACCAAAGAAGTCAGCAGGTTGGTCACCGAACCTTCCTCGAACAGGTCGAGGGGGTAAGCGATGTAGCAGATATATTGATTGTCTTCGCCGGGAACTGGCTCAAGGTCGTAGCAACGACCCTTGTAGCGATCCAAGTCAGTCAGCAAGTCAGTCCACACAGTCGTCCAAGTACCCGTGGAGGACTCAGCGGCAACGGCTGCTGCTGCTTCTTCCGGCGGGACACCCGGCTGCGGGGTCATCCGGAATGCCGCGAGGATGTCTGTATCCTTGGGCGTGTAATCAGGGGTGTAGTAAGTCAGCTTGTAGTCCTGAACCCCTGCATTGTACCCAGACTTCGACTGGGTTCTTGCTTGTGCGTAAGACATATATTCCCTTCCTGTGAAAATGCCGAATCAAATTCGAGCCATGGAGTCAGCACGATCGCAGTGCATATGCGAACGATCGGCAACCTAACCGAAGAAATATTATCTCAGTTAGGTGACTCAACTGATCCACACCAAAACAAATTAATCAGATGCTCTGACCGGAGAAAGACCCAGAAGAAGACATGACTGCTCGCTTTGGCGCTTGTTCTTAAGAATCATATCAGCTTGTGTATTAGCTTTAATTTAGACTTCCTGTAGCGAAGGATAACTTTCGGTTATCAGTGATACGGTTTGGACAGGTGCCCAATTTACGCGGGTTTCCAGAATCATTAAGGAATTCTGAAGGAATGAGTCATTGCATCACCGAGTAGAAAATTTTCCATCTATAATGACTGGCTTTTTGTCAAGAGGAAGGGCAGGAATTATTTTGCAGGTGTGACTTTAGGAAGAAGTATTTTCAGGAGTCAGTTTTCAATTCGATTTCACCTTCTGGATTGTCATTCCTTCGGGTTTGTCGTTCCGCGAACAATTGCCACTACAACCATATGAGTAGAGATAACCCGATCGTCAATAACGGAAGGAAACCGTCGCATTACTGCGCCTCTAAAGTCTTAAAACAGGCCCATGTAAGATGCGGGTTGCTACAGTTTTGCGCTAGCCCATGCACCATTTAAGGATCGCCCGAACGCCCACCCAAAATAGGGCATAAACTCCTGCCAGTGGCCATCCCACAAAAAGCGTTGGAATCACTGTTTCATCACATTGATTTGCCGTCAAACCCTGAGGCAAAACAACCAATCGATTATACCAATCCTGACAATGCACCATACTCAGCGCCAGCATAACGATTGCACAGTACAAACTGCCGAACAGCAAACCTTGCCAGCACGTGCGACTGCGAAAAATTAATCCGATCGGCGGCACCAAGGGCAGCGTGATTTCCAGATAGCCTAATAGTCTTCCAAGCTGATGAGGCATCGTTCGAGAATTAGTATTGCCCCCACCTTAACCGATCGCCTTTGTCCCCAGGTTTTACATGATGCCACTCTCGCCCTAACTCGCGGTGACCGACCGTCGGTCGAAGAGCATCGAGGCAGGCTGTTGTTGCCAGATGTCTAACAGCAGTGCGCGGAGAGATTGGACGGCATTAGCTTGCTTCTGCGCAGCAGTAGGGTGGGAGAGAATCGGTGGCGACAATCAAAACTTATGATGTACCATTGAGTGGTGGGTAACTTGTACGTTACTGCTAATTGAGGAATGCCGATCCAAGTTTATTTTCGAGAAGATGGCTCAAGCCCCTTTCAGGCGTGGGTGAGGGGCTTAGATCCGGCGGCGTTGCTGCGGGTTTCGACGGCTCAAGCGCGTCTGGAATTGGGCAATACCTCGAATGTCAAATGGTTTGATGGCATTGGGGAGTTCAAGATCAACTGGGGGCCTGGATATCGAATTTACTTGGCCCAGGATGGCAAGGAGCTGATTATCTTGTTCGCGGGTGGTACGAAGAAAACCCAGCAATCCGATATTGCTGAGGCCCTGGCGCTGTATCAGGAATACCAGCAGCGCAAGCAGCAAGCGCAACAGGAGGAAGCAGCCAAGGCACCGGAACCGACCACACGATCGCGCCGCAAGAAACGCAAAAAGGGGAAGTAAACATGGCTTTGACTAAAGATTTTGCAGTTGTATTGGCCGATCGGATTGAGCGGGAGCCGGAGTTTGCGACGGCTTTGCTGGATGAGGCGATCGCGGTGTTTCTGAATGGGGAGCCAGCGGTGGCGCGGCTAGTGTTGCGGGATTTGGTGAATGCGACGATCGGGTTTGAGGGTTTGGCGACGGCAACGGGGAGGCCGAGTAAGAGTTTGCATCGGATGCTGTCGGCGAAGGGGAATCCGACGATGGATAATCTGACGTTGATTTTGGGGGTGTTGCGGCAGGAGTTGGGGGTGGAGATTCAGGTGCAGACGGTGGCTTGTGCGTAGGAATGGGATCGGGTGTGTGGATGGGAGAGAGAGTTCGCATTTTTGTGTAAGTCAAGCTGAAAGTCCTGCTAGGAATAACTCGATTTTTGATTTACACAAAATTCTGAACAGCCTCAAAATTTTAGGCTTAACGCCAATTGGACGAGCGACCATCACAAGGCTCCAACTGAACCGGGAGGTGTTGTCAATCTCCGCCAAGCACTGTTTCTCATCAATCAACATCCACTAGCAGAATTTGACCCACGCAGACGTGAGCCGTAAACTTTCTAGCAATTCCAAATTCAACTGATGGCATCGATCGGGTGGGATGATGGGGGGTGATCGTTGGTTGGCGTAGGCTGTGGGCGTGGGATGCACGCCCCTACGGATCACCGCTCCCTGCATGGATGGGATCGCTACCTCCCGTACGGGCGCGTTTTCCGCGC
>JBJORF010000035.1:0-37778 GCA_046049545.1 Cyanobacteriota bacterium
TTTAGCGCTTGGTAGCTCATTTTCATGTGGCAATCTCTGGCGGCATTAACCTGCGAGCTTCTCACTCTATTCTACAACCCTTATTCCCGATAATGTCTATTGAGTTTGCGACCGATGATGAATGGCCGATTTTGGAAGCGCGGATGCGACAGAAGATTAGTCAACTGGCAGAGCAGCCATGGGAGCGTTGGAGTCGCGATCGGCTAGCCGGGTTGATTGCTGAACGGTTGCAGTACGTCGGTGAAGGAGCGGCATCGGAGGATGTCATGCTGGAGTTGAGTAGTCCCGAGCAGCAGATATTTATTTTGGTTAAACAAGGCAAATATGATGCGGCGATCAGTATGGCTAAACGCCATCTGCAAAAGGCTCCTGGTCTTGTGACACAATTTGCGGATGCCTTGGTTTCGGCGGGTGAAGCGAAAAAAGCATTGCGATATATGGTAGATGAATATACTGCTGATGCGAGTTACAGCACTGGTGGTTGGTTAGCAAAATACCATCGCGAACAGGGCGATGCGAAAACAGCCTTGAAATACGAAGAAGCGGGCTTTATCCATCGTCCTTTGCTGGAAAACTATCAGCAAATTCAGAAACTTGCTGAACCGCTTGGAAGTTGGCCTAGAGTACGATCGCGTCTGCTGAAACAACTGACGGAAAAGAAGCGTTGGGATTTATTGGTGGAAATCGCAATTGACGAAAAGGATGCCGATCAGGCGCTAAAACTCGCCAAAAATCTACCAACTTATCAGCAGACACCACTCAAACTGAAAATTGCCAAAATTAGTGATCCGAAAGCAGCGATCGCTATTTACGAAGAATTAGTCCATGGCGCAATCGCCCGTAAGAATCGATCGGCCTACCAGGAGGCTACCCAGTATTTGCAATCAATTCAGAAACTACGGAAACTTGCTAAAACTTCCAAAGAGTGGAAGCAATATATCCAGCGCGTTCGTGATCAATACCCAACACTAAAGGCTTTACAGAGCGAACTTGATCGGCTTTAAGTTAAATGTAAACTCACTATCCGAGTGATCAATTTGCTATAGTGTCAAGGATGTTGGAGGATTGCCTTAGTTTTCGGATCAATCAGATGGTACGCTGGTCTTGTTCTGTGAAGAACTGGTTATTTCCTACGGATATTGCTGAATACCTGGGAATTGGGAATGATAGGAGGGTGTCAGACTTTTTAAACTAATCGCTATATGTTTATGGACAAACGGGATCTGAGTGAGGCCGAGATTTGCGATCGCTACATCAGCCCAGCGCTGGCAAAAGCAGGCTGGAAGATCGGCCAAATCCGCCGCGAGTTTGGTTTTACGGATGGGCAGATGATTGTACGGGGGCGACTGAGCACGCGGGGAGAACGGAAGCGGGCGGATTATCTGCTGTACCATCAGGCGAATCAACCGATTGCTGTCATAGAGGCCAAGGATAATAATCACAGCTTGGGTACAGGGATGCAGCAAGCGCTGGATTATGCTCGAATTTTGGATGTGCCGTTTGTGTTTTCGTCGAATGGGGATGGCTTTTTGTTGCACGATCGTAGTGGCACTTATGATCGGGTTGAGCAGGAATTGGGGTTGAATGAGTTTCCGGCGCCGGAGGAACTGTGGCAGCGTTATCAGCAGTGGAAGTCGCTGGAAGAGGGTTCATCGGCGTTGTTGAATTCGACTTACTACTACGAAGTGGGTGGTAAAGAGCCGCGCTATTATCAGCAGTTGGCGGTGAATCGGACGATCGAGGCGATCGCGAAGGGCCAGAAGCGGTGCTTACTGGTGATGGCGACGGGAGCAGGGAAGACTTATACGGTGTTCAATATTCTGTGGCGGCTATGGAAGTCGAAGACGGCGAAGCGGATTTTGTTTTTGGCCGATCGCAATGCGTTGATTGATCAGACGTTGATTAATGATTTTCGTCCGTTTGGGGAAGTGATGACGCGGCTCGATCGGGATTTGGTGGACGCGCAGACGGGGCGAATCAATAATGCCTATGAGGTGTATTTGGGGATTTATCAGGCGATCGTCGGGAATGAGGAACGCGAACATCTGTATACGAAATTCGAGCGAGATTTCTTTGATGTGATTGTGATTGATGAGTGTCATCGGGGGAGTGCGGCGGATGACTCGAATTGGCGGCAGGTGCTGGATTATTTTGCGGAGGCGGTGCAGGTGGGGCTGACGGCGACACCGAAGGAGACGAAGTATATCTCGAATATTGATTATTTTGGGGAGCCGATTTTTTCCTATTCGTTGAAGCAGGGGATTGAGGATGGCTTTTTAGCGCCGTTTCGGGTGGTGCGGGTGAATTTGGATGTGGATCAGGATGGTTGGCGACCGGAGGCAGGGGAGCAGGACGATCGGGGTGAAGTGATTGACGATCGGGTGTATAACCTGATGGATACCGACCGCAATATTGTGTTTGGGCAGCGCGATCGATTGGTGGCGGAATATGTGAGTGCGTTTTTGCATGATGGCGATCCGATGCGAAAGACGATCGTGTTTTGCGAAGATATCGATCATGCGGAGCGGATGCGGCAGGCTTTTGTGAATGTGGATGGAAATCGGGAATTGGTGCAGGCGGATGAACGCTATGTGATGCGGATTACGGGGGATGAGAAGGTGGGGAAGGCGCAGTTGGATAATTTTATTAATCCGAAGGAAGATTATCCGGTGATTGCGACGACCTCGAAGTTGATGACGACGGGGGTGGATGCTCAAACTTGTCAGGTGATTGTGCTCGATCGACGGATTCAGTCGATGACAGAGTTTAAGCAGATTATTGGGCGGGGGACGCGGTTGCGGGAGGATTACGGGAAGACCTATTTCACGATCATTGATTTTCGGGGGGCGACGGATTTGTTTGCTGACCCGGATTGGGATGGGCCAGCGATTCAGGATGATGATTTTGAAAAAGGTAGCAGTGGCGGGACAGGCTCCGGCAAGGGCAAACCAGGTGATCCCCCTAATCCGCCTGGACAAGGTCAAAAGATTAAATATCAGGTGGGGCGGCAGGAATTTGAGGTGGCACAGGAACGGGTGAGCTATTACGGCAAGGATGGGCAACTGACGACGGAATCGTTGCGGGATTACAATCGGCGGACGGTGCAGGAGGCTTATGTGTCCCTCGATCGGTTTTTGCATCGGTGGAGTGAGGGCGATCGCAAGACGGCGATTTTGGCGGAGTTGCGGGAGCGGGGGGTGATTTTGGAAGCGTTGGAGGAGATGGTGGGGCGGGAGTATGACTTGTTTGATCTGGTTTGTCATGTGGCGTTTGATCAGCCACCGTTGACGCGGCGGGAACGGGCGAATCAAGTGAAGAAGCGGGATGTGTTTACGCAGTATGGCGATGTGGCGCGATCGGTGCTGGAAGCGTTGCTGGAGAAGTATGCGGATCAGGGTGTGGGAGCGATCGAGGATACGAAGGTGCTGCAGTTGGAGCCGTTTGTGCAGATGGGTACGCCTGTGGAGTTGGTGCGGTTGTTTGGGGGGAAGGCGGGTTATCAGAAGGCAGTGCAGGCGCTGGCAAGAGCATTGTACACGGATGAGGCAGAGCGATCGGGCGCTTGAGATCGAGCTTATGGCAGGTGATTGAGATAGGGATGGATTGTGTCTTCATCGGTATTAAGTAACCGAAGAATATGTGGGTGAATAAAGAGTTTTTCTCGCTGCACCTTGACTTCCCGTAAGACACCGATTTCTACCAATTGTTTCAGATACGTTGCAGCCGTTTGGCGTTGGGCAATTTTTGCGTCGGTGACATTAGCAATACGGCAATACGGCTGTATAAAAATAAGTTCAATGAGTTCATAGCTATAAATTTTTGGTTTTTTCACTTTGACATACTCGATTGTCTCGTCCATTAACTGCCGAATGGCATTAACCTTTTTTGCTGTCCAATCAGCGGTTTCCCGAATCGCATTCAGCATAAATAAAATCCAGTCTTGCCAATTGGATTTTGCAGTGACTTGGTAAAGTCGATGATAGTAGTCTTGTTTATGCTGAATGATGTATCGACTTAGATACAGCACAGGAATCTCTAACAATCCTTGTTCAATCAAGAATAAGATATTGAGAATTCTGCCTGTACGACCGTTGCCATCTGTAAATGGATGAATCGCTTCAAACTGATAGTGCATAATTGCTAATCGAACGAGCGGGTCAAAGTCTGTGGCCTCATGCAAAAACTGTTCCCAATTCGACAGCATTTGATACAGCAGTTCCGCTCCCTCAGGCGGAGTGTAAATCACCTTCCCACTATTTTGCTCAACCAGGGCAGTTCCTGGGACGCGCCGAACTTCCATATCAACTGCTTTAATCACGGAGCAAATCTCGATCGCCGTATTTTTGGTGATGGGGCGAGTTTTCAAGGATGCAAATCCCATGCGTAAGGCAGTGCCATAGCGTAATGCTTCTTTGGTGGCTGGATCAATCAGTTCATCCTTAGTGTTGAAAAATTGAAACAAACGATCTGCCGTTGTAACGATGTTCTCGATTTCCGAGCTAGCTTGTGCCTCCAAAACGGGGATGGTGTTAATCAGCATCGTCTGATTGGGAATGAGCCGACCACATTGCTTGAGTTCAGCGATCGCGGCACGCGCTTCGATACAGGCTTTGAGCACCACATGCGTTTCGATCTCGGTGGCTGGTGGCAGCGGGGGCAGGGTGTTATAAGGTTTTTGTGGGGAAAATGAACTCATGCGGCCAGGTAGAACTTGGGTTGATATGTCGATCTTATCGACATCTCGATAAAACATGTCGAAATTTTTGCTTTTTTTCGACATGTCCTAGTTCTGAGCCTTGAAAGAAAAACCCTGCTCAACAGGCAAAACTCTTGCTCTGTAGGGATTTCAGAAATCGAAGCAATATGAACGAATAATTGAGCTATGTTGATATGTCGATCCTATCGACACATCGATAAAATACGTCGAAATTTTTGCTTTTTTTCGACATGTCGCAATTGAGTCTCAATTTGGACGCTTTTGGGAATGGTTTGAGCGGTCTTTGGTTCAGCTATTGGAGGAAGGTTTATGTCTCTATCGGCCACGATTAAGTCAATCCAGGACATTATGCGGAAGGATGTCGGGGTGGATGGGGATGCGCAGCGGATTGGGCAGCTTGGGTGGATGCTGTTTTATAAGATTTTTAGCGACCAGGATCAGCAGTTGGAATTGGAAGATGATGATTATGTGTCGCCGATTCCGGTTGAGTTGCAGTGGAGTCAGTGGGCGGATGGCAAGGCTTTGGGGAAGGATGCGCCGACGGGGGAGGCGCTGTTAGATCTGGTGGATGGGGATTTGTTTCCGACGTTGGCGGAGTTGGAGGTGGGTGACCTGACTGGGTTGGCGCGGGAACGGGGGGAACTGCTACGATCGGTCTTCGAGGATGCCTACAACTACATGAAGTCGGGGACGTTGCTGCGGCAGGTGGTGGATAAGATCAATGACAATATTGATTTTAATGAGTCGAAGCAGCGGCATTTGTTTGGGGATATGTATGAGCAGTTGCTGAAGGATTTGCAGGGAGCGGGGAATGCGGGGGAGTTTTATACGCCGAGGGCGGTGACGCAGTTTGCGATCGATATGGTGAATCCGCAGTTGGGGGAGCGGCTGCTTGATCCGGCTTGTGGGACGGGGGGATTTTTGAGTTGTGGGTTTGAGCATTTGAAGCGGCAGGCGCAGAGTCCAAAGCAGTTGGAGCAGGCGAAGCGATCGGTGTTTGGGATTGAGAAGAAGCCGTTGCCGCATTTGTTGGGGGTGACGAATTTGTTGGTGCATGGAATTGAGGTGCCGACGAATTTGCGTCATGACAATACGTTGCGCAAGCCGTTGCGGGATTATTCGCGCCGGGATGAGGTGGATGTGGTGGTGACGAATCCGCCGTTTGGGGGGATGGAGGAGGATGGGATTGAGCGGGGGTTTCCGAGTGAGTTTCAGACAAGGGAGACAGCGGATTTGTTTTTGGTGTTGGTGATGGAGTTGCTCAAGAAGGGGGGACGGGCGGCGATCGTGTTGCCGGATGGGACGCTCTTTGGGGAGGGGATTAAGACGCGGATTAAGGAGAAGCTGTTGCGGGAGTGCAATTTGCATACGATCGTGCGGTTGCCGAATGGGGTGTTTGCGCCTTATACGAGTATTCGGACGAATTTGTTGTTTTTTACGAAGGGGGAGCCGACGAAGGAGGTTTGGTATTATGAGCATCCTTATCCGGCGGGGTATAAGTCTTACTCGAAGACAAAGCCGATGCGGATTGAGGAGTTTGGGCCGGAGAAGGCTTGGTGGGAGAATCGGGTGGAGAGTGAGGTGGCTTGGCGGGTGGATGTGGAGCGGATTCGGGAGAATGGTTATAACTTGGATGTGAAGAATCCGAATGCGGTGGGGGATGTGCATGAAGATCCGCTGGTGCTGTTGGATAAGTATCGGTTTGCGGTGGGGGAGGCGGAGGTGGCGCGATCGGCGTTGAAGGCGGCGTTGCGAGATTGTTTAGAATAGGGAGAATTGGGAGGAGCGGTATGGAAACGACGATTACTCAACCATTGATGATGAATTTGACCCAGATTCAACTCGATCGACTTTCATTGCGGCAGTTTTGCGTGAAGTATGGGATTGGTCGATTGTCGTTGTTCGGGTCGATTTTGCGGGAGGATTTTGGGCCGGGGAGTGATGTTGATTTTCTGGTGGAGTTTTTGCCGGGGCGGGTGCCGGGGTTGTTGGGGTTGGCGGCGATGGAGTTGGAGTTGACGGGGATGGTGGGGCGTAAGGCGGATTTGCGGACGGTGAAGGAGTTGAGCCAGTATTTTCGGCAAACGGTTTTGGCGGAGGCGGTGGTGCAATATGGCGAAGATTGAGGCAAATGAGCTGTTAGGGACGGCAATCAGCTTTGAAGGTAACCTTACGAGATTGCTTCAGCAATTCCAAATTCAACAATTCTGCCCCCACAAATTAGCGGCTGATCGGTTTTACCCTGCCCCCGCCCTGAGATGAATCTCCGGGCTAATAGCGAAAACCCGTTGAAACGGGTTACATCGAACGATCGTTCCCAGTTCAGTCCGTTTCAACGGACTTGGGCTATGAGCCTCGGAGTTCACTCCGGGGCGGGTGATAGGCTGAGTCCTTTGAATTTGGAATTGCTGAGATTGCTTGAGGCAAGTTGAATATTTGATCTCCTTAGAGCTAATATGGAGGATAGGAGATATTGATCAAATATGACAGAACGGAGACACTATTCCAAAGCCCCAATTCGTGAGGCTATTATTGATTTCAGAGTTGTGCTGCCAGACTACATTACTCTGAAAAATCTCTATGATTTGTTTCCCAAAATTAATGCTGACTATCCCCAACAGGAATCGTCCTGGTTACTGCAAAGCCAAGTTACTGCTGGGCCTAGTATCGGAACATCAACCAATCAAACACAAACTGGTTATGTCTATACCAGCAGTGATCGCAGGCAAGTTCTAAATGCTGGCCTCGCTGGTTTCACATTCAGTCAAATGGAACCCTACGATCGATGGGAAGTTTTTCGAGATGAAGCAAAAAGACTGTGGCAGATATATCGGGAGTCCATAGATATATTAAGTGTTACTAGGATTGGTGCTCGGTACGTTAATCGGATTGATATCCCTTCTACTTCAATTGATTTTAAGGATTTCTTCAGGACAATACCAGAAGTTTCCCCTGACCTACCTCAAGGTCTGAGTGGATACTTTATGCAACTTCAAATTCCACAAGAAGATATTGAAGCAATGGTACTCATCAACCAATTTATGGCTCCGCCCCAATCTTCGGAGAGTGTTTCTGTGATTCTTGATATTGATGTGTTCCAGGAAGCACTACAGATAGTTGATGATTCATTTTGGGCATCTTTGGAAATATTACATGCCAAAATAGATAATGTTTTTGAGGCTTGTATCACTAATAAAACAAGGGAGTTGATTCAATAATGCGTACTTTTACTCCTTCTAATCCAAGTCAATTTAAACCTCCTTCCTCAGTGATTAATATAGGAGGTTTTTCGACACAGCCGCAAAGTCCTGAAAGACAAAGGCTTATGGAAGCTCTACAAGAGATTTCACTGAAACTGACTTTGAGAGAGAAACAGTTAGAGGCTTTGTCGCAAGATCAGGAAGAATCATACAATCCTGGCCCAGCAAAGCGTACTTTTGTTGTCAAGGCTCGTTATCGGCGCACAGGAAAAGCAAGCCCTTTAGTGTATCCCCTTGATGACGAATAAAGATGGAATCATTCTGGTTACAAATAAAAGAAACAACTTTACGTCAGGGGGATTGGATTCCTACTTGCGATGTTCCCGTTTGTAGCTTGATGAGTAACACTGAGGATGCAGCAGAATTAGATGTTGAAATTCAGACAAAAGACTTGATTGTGCTGACACAAAGTTGTGACTTGGAGAATAAAAAAGCTCGCTTCGTTGCCCTCTGCCCTATATATGAGGCTGTTCAGAATTTTGTGTAAATCAAAAATCGAGTCATTCCTAGCAGGACTTTCAGCTTGACTTACACAAAAATGCGAACTCTCTCCTATATATAGCCTCTCAGATTTTGAAAAGACAAATCCAGGCTTTGCACAAAAAGGGCGATGGAATGAAGTACGTCGAGGTCGCGTGGAAGGGCTACACTTATTAGCGTCTCCACAGAACCCTCCAGATAGTTGGAGTGCTTTAGTTGTTGACTTTCGAGAGATCCACAGTTTGCCGATCGAATATCTGACGGCACACGTCATGGGACTTGATGATCGTTGGCGGTTAAAGTCCCCTTTTCTGGAGCACTTCTCGCAGAATTTTGCGCGATTTTTTATGCGGGTTGGGTTGCCTTCAGCGGTGCCTGAATTTAAGGAGTTGAGAGGGGCAAGGTTATGACGATCGAGGAAGTTCAAGCAGGCATTCGCAAGTTACCGATCGCTGAGGCATGGCGTTTGGCTGCTTGGTTAGATGAATATCTGAATGATGCTTGGGATGAGCAGATGAAGGCAGATGCAGAGTCGGGAAGGCTTGATCGGGCATTTGCGAAGGAGTTGGCTGAGATTAAGGCAAATCAGTTGCGAAATGAGTAGAACGATCGTGCCGCCAGTATAATGAGCATCGTTGCGAAGTGAGTGGTTAGCCCAATGGATTTGCAAACTTTTTGGGATGATTTTGAGATTATTGCGGAAGCGCCGGGTGGGATTGCGAAGTTGCGGGCGCTGATTCTGGATTTGGCAGTGCGGGGGAAGTTGGTGCCGCAGGATGCGAAGGATGAACCTGCTGGTAAGGCACTTGAAAAAATTGCTAATGAAAAGCTGAGTATTATTGAAGCAGAAGGATATAAAAGTAAAAATAAAAAAGCTAAAACCTCAAAATCTTATGAGGTTGAATTCGAGCTTCCTAATGGATGGACTTTGATTGAATTAGATCAGGTTTGTATTTTTATTGATTATCGTGGGCAAACCCCATCAAAGACTACTTCTGGAATTCGTCTAATCACAGCTAAAAATGTACGCGATGGATTCATTAAATCTGATCCTGAAGAGTTTGTGAGTGAAGAAACATATCATTCTTGGATGACTCGTGGCTTTCCAAAGGAAGGCGATGTTCTTTTCACAACAGAAGCTCCACTGGGAAAAGCATCTGTAGTTAATCTGAAAGAACGTTTTGCATTGGCACAGAGAGTTATCAATTTACAGCCTGTTAGTGACCTGAATGGCTATTTTCTAATGTGGTTAATTTTAAGCCCTTGGTTTCAGCGTGAACTTCAATTACGGGCTACAGGCATGACTGCTACAGGGATCAAAGCTGCAAAGTTAAAGGTAATGCAAATTCCTCTTCCACCCCTCGCCGAGCAGAAACGTATCGTCGCCAAAGTCGATGAGCTAATGGCACTGTGCGATCGCTATGAAGCCGCCAAAGCCACCCGCGATACCCTCCGGCAAAACCTGCGGAAAAGCGCGATCGATGCCCTGATGAATGCGCCAGACGATCGGGCCTTGAAAGATGCTTGGTCGATCGTGCAGGAAAATTGGGTGGATTTGAGTCAGGAAGATGAGGATGTTGAGATCTTACGGAAGTTGATTTTGGAACTTGCGATTCGTGGAAAATTATCATCCCCAGATACTGAAGATACTTCAGTTCAAGATTATGTTGATCGGGTAAAGCAAAAATTTAACGACCTTCAAAAGCAAAAAAAGATTAATAAGCAGAAAATGCCTTTACCCTTGTTAGATAATTTTCCATATGATCTCCCATCCCATTGGACATGGCAGAGATTTGTTGAAGTTGCAGCAATTCAGTCCAATTTAGTTAAGCCAGACGATTATGGGACATCTCCTCATATTGCCCCAAACTACATTGAGAAAGATACGGGGAAGCTTTTACCTTATAAAACAATTGCCGAAGATCAAGTAACTAGTCCAAAACACCTTTTTTATCCTGGACAAATTCTCTATTCCAAAATCCGCCCTAATCTTAACAAAGTTGTGATTGTTGATTTTGAGGGATTATGTAGTGCAGATATGTACCCTATTGAATCAGGAATATATTCTCGATATATGTTGCTTTATATGCTTTCCCAACCATTTCTAGAACAAGTAACTTCGGGGGATAATCGTTTGGCAATGCCAAAAGTCAATCAGGAACAACTTTCCCAAGTGATGATCGCAGTTCCACCCCTCCCCGAACAAAAACGCATCGTCGCCAAAGTCGAACAACTGATGACCCTCTGTGACACCCTCGAAACCCAACTTCAGACCACCCAGGCAAAAGCCAAAGCCCTAGCAGGAGCAGTGAGTGGATTAGTTGTCAGTTAACAGTTCGTCGCTTTCCGGCCAATAAGCCCGTTGCCACGCTATCCTGAGAAAATCCTCGGTTAGTTCCCAAGAAACATGGCCCATCTCGCCCACCGCCGATCGCAAAACCAAGACGGTGACTTCTACGTCGATTCCAGTTGTATCGACTGCGATACCTGCCGCTGGATGATGCCTGCGGTGTTTGACCGAATTGAAGGTCAATCCGCTGTCTACCACCAGCCGACCGAAGCCGAACGTCTGGGCGCAATGCAAGCGCTGCTATCCTGTCCCACGGCATCGATCGGGACGCGCGAAAAGCCCACCGACATGAAAGCCGCCCAGGAAAGTTTCCCATTGCCGATCGTGGATGGGATTTATCACTGCGGCTACCATGCCGAAAGCTCCTTTGGGGCAGCCAGTTATTTAATCCAACGCGCCGACGGCAATATCCTCGTCGATTCCCCCCGCTTCGCCCCGCCACTGGTCAAACAAATCGAAGCGCTCGGCGGCTTGCGCTACCTCTATCTCACCCATCGCGACGATGTCGCCGATCACCAGAAGTGGCACGATCGGTTTGGCTGTGAGCGCATTCTCCATGCCACCGAAATCAGTACCAGTACCAGGGAAGTCGAGCATCAACTGACGGGACTTGACCCGATCGACTTTGCCCCGGACATGCAAATTATTCCGGTGCCGGGACACACCGAGGGCCACACGGTATTGCTGTATCAGAACAACATTCTGTTCACGGGCGATCACCTCGCGCTGTCCCGCCACCTCGGGCATTTAGTCGGATTTCGCGAAGCCTGCTGGTATAACTGGCAGACGCAAATCACATCCATGGAAAAACTCACCCAATACGAATTCGAGTGGGTTTTACCGGGTCATGGTCGCCGCTTCCAGGCCAATCGGGCCACGATGAAAATCGAACTGCAACGCTGTATCGATTGGATGAAAGAAAATCAGCGATCGGGCGATTGGGATTAACCCTCAAAATCCCCGTAACCGCTTCACCAGAGTCGTGAGCCGCTGCCGCGCCATGGGCAAATGCTCAACGACTGTGGGGCTGAGATCGTGGGCTAATTGCAGGGGCGAGTTGAATTCGACTTGTTCGCCGTAGCCGAGCAGCGCCACCGTATGCCGCAAGCGATCAGCCATAAACAGCGCGATTGCTCGATAGAACCGTGCCGCAAACGCCGCATCACTCTGGAGCTTCTGCTGCAACTGCACTTGGGGAATCGAAAATACTAAACAATCCGTCGCCGCCCGCACCGTCGCGATCGGGGGTCGCGCATCGAGAAACGAAATTTCGCCCACAATATCGCCGCTATCCAGCCGCGCAATTTCCTGGCCGATCGATTCCACCGTCACACTCAGCGAACCACTCAAGACAATGTAAAGCGTGTCGATCGCAAACCCTTCCTGGATCAGCGTCGTGCCCGCCGCGATCGGCTCCTTGCGACCCACATATAGCAACCAATCAAGGTCGCTATCGGCCAATTCACCCAGAATAAACAGAATCTTTTTCATGAGCCAAAATCTACCTTAGGTCGCAGAGGGACTACGATCCATCCCCTACGGTACCTCGTGGGATAGGGGATCACCTCTAGCTAAAGGTAGATTTTGGTGCGACTTATCCTTTGGGCAAAGCGTACCGATCGCGCCCCCGACCGAGGGCAAATCGCAGGGAATAGGGGAGGCTGGAATTGGACTGGGTGGCGAAAATAAGGGTGGCGACCGTGGCGACGATCGCGGCCATGGCAAACAGTCCCCGATAGCCAATCCAAGGGGCCAATACGCCCACACAAGGCCCAGCCAGGAACATTCCCAGGTCAAAGCCACCAATGCAGAGGCTGAAGGCGCGCGGCCGTTCCTGAGGATCGCAACGATCGGTGAGCAGCACAATCATCATCGGTAGCACCAACCCGCCCCCGCAGCCTTCGACCAACCCTGCGGCCAGCACCGTGGCGACAGAATCCGCCTGCCACAGCATGATCATTGAAACAACGTAAAACAGCAGACCGATCGTGATGAAAAGTCCCCGACCGAGGCGATCAGATGCTTTGCTTGACATGAGTCGAATGACGAAACTGGCGATCGCCGTCATGGTATAGAACAGCCCCACATTCATCGTCAAGCCTTGCTCCTTCACGAACAGCGGCAGATAGACAATGATCACTCCAAAGGCCAATCCCACCGCCGTCATGCTGATCGTCGGCACCTTCAGCCGATCGCTGCGAAGGAGCTTCCAGGAACTCTGGGCAACTTGTGGCCCATTTGCATTGGGTTCCCTCGGGCAAACCTGAACCAGACTGCTGAACAGTAAGCTCAGCGCCGCGATGCCACTGCCGATTAAAAAGACTTGGCGACCCCCAATGAGTGGTTGTAGATAGCCTCCCAGCGCGGGGCCAAGGGCCATCCCGATCGGATTGACCAAACTCATGTAGCCGATCAATTCCCCCCGATTCTCCGGTGGCGCGAGGTCGGCGGTAATGGTGCTATAGCTCGTGGTAAAAGCGGCAATGCTCAGTCCGTGAAAAATCCGCACGGCAATCATCAAGCCCGCATTCGGCGCAACGGTATAAAACAATGGCGCGATCGCTGCGACAAAAATCCCCAACAACAAAACCCGTTTCAGACCTTGCCGATCAACCAATGGCCCCATCTGCGGTCGGAACAGCAGCAGTCCCACCGCAAAAGCACCCATAACAATGCCGAGTTCCTGACTATTGACCCCGATCGTATCGGTCAAATACAACGGCAGCACCGGCAGAAAACTCGCCATACAGGCCCAGAAGCATAGCCCCCCCAGCATCATGAGGATCAGGTTGCGGCGAGTCGGGGCAGGAAGTTGAGCGAACGTGTTCACAGGCGATGTCCTAAAAGCGGGCAAGCAACGATCGCGTTACAAAATCGTTACATAAGGACCTCTAGGATAACGCGGGATTGAGTGCTTGTGTGTTGGTCGAGGGGGTCAAGCCACGCCGCGATCGCGGATTTGTTGCACGAAGAATTCCTCCAGGCTGAGTTTGGCGACTTCGATTGATTCGAGTTCGGCCCGCATCAGCCGCAGGCTAGCGATGAAGTCCTGGGCATCGCCTTTCAGGTGGCCGACCCAGAAGCCGTCCTGGAGTTTGAGGTTTTTAATCCGCTGTTTGAGCAGTTCGGGGTTGCCACCGCGTACTTTGACCCGATAGCCCTGAGATTCGCCGAGCAGTTGGTCGATCGCGCCTTGGCAAATCAATTCGCCTTTGTCCAAGATTGCCACTTTGTCGCAGATTTTCTCCACATCCGAGAGTACGTGACTGTTGAAGAAGATCGTTTTGCCTTGTTGTTTGAGGGAGAGAATAATCTCGCGCATTTGGTAGCGACCCAAGGGGTCGAGACCGGACATCGGTTCATCCAGAAAGACGATCGCGGGG
This sequence comes from Cyanobacteriota bacterium, assembly GCA_046049545.1. Taxonomy (GTDB): domain Bacteria; phylum Cyanobacteriota; class Cyanobacteriia; order Leptolyngbyales; family Leptolyngbyaceae; genus Romeriopsis. Next base: position 14,191 of record JBJORF010000035.1, read on the forward strand.
TCGTTGATCAGGGCTTGGGCCATGCCGATCCGTTGCAGCATTCCTTTAGAATATTGGCGCAGTTGTTTTTTGCGGGCATCGGCACTGCTAAGGCCGACTTGCTCGATCAGTTGGGGAATGCGTTCTTTCGTGACTTTGGCCGGGATGCCGAAGAGTCCGGCGCTGAATTCGAGGATTTCGTGGCCGGTGAGGTAGTCGTAGAAGTAGGGATTTTCGGGGAGGTAGCCGACGCGCTGTTTGATTTTGCGGTTGCCGATCGGTTTACCAAGGAGGGTGGCTTTGCCCTTGGTCGGCTTGATGATGCCGAGGATGGTTTTGAGGAAGGTGGTTTTGCCTGCGCCGTTTTGGCCGAGGAGTCCGAAGGTTTCGCCTTGGGCGACTTGGATGTTCACTTGCTTGAGCGACATCACCTGTTTGTTGAGCCAGAAGCCGGAGCGGTAGCGTTTGGCGAGGTTGTGGGTTTGCAAGGCGATCGGGCGATCGTCGGGGATTGCGGGCGCTTGGGCTTCGACAACAGGTTCCATGGAAAGCTCGCTCTGTCTAGTCAGGGGGATCAACAATCGCCAGTGTATCCGATGTTTCTGAGGGTGCTGATTTTTCTTCCACGATCTTTCTTACAATAGAGGCTGAACTGTTTGGCATGAGGCGCGAGTCCTATGGATCGAGGTAAAGTGGTGGCGATCGCGACGGGGGCGATTTCGTTGGTATTGGGGATTGTGTATTTGGTGTTGGTGCAGTTGTTGGATTCGCGGGCGATGGTTCCGGCCCCGATCGTGGAGCTGCTGCCGCTGCGGTTATTGCTGAGACTATAGGATTTAGTGATGATTAATCCCACCAGTTTAAGGTGGCTTGGCCGAGGGTGTGATCGGTAGCCGTGAGGGGGTAATTGAGGTCGGCGGCGGTGGGGATGGTGAGGGTTGGGTCAAGGTGAGCGATCGTTTGGGCGATCGTCGGTTGATCGTTTACGGTAAGGGGGGGAGCGAAAGTTAAACATTGCCTAACTTAAACTAAAGATCAATAAAATTGTTTGCCGAACAATAATTCAAAGCGAATTTGTTTTGGATTTTCTTTGCCTTAGGTGAAAATGTTGACTTTTAAAGTTCGGAGAGATAAAATTAGCATAGATAAATCTTGGTTAATTATTTTGACACGTATTCTTGTACTAAATACGTATCAACGAATCCCGAAACCAGTAAAGCTGAAGTGGCCAGGCTGAAACTCCCACAGTCAAGTCGGTGTTTGCGGGGTTAAATCATTTCGGATTCGATATATCTTTGCTTTGTCATGGCCCGGTCGAGCTACTAGCTGGAACTTTACAACAAGGTATTTGCATGAAATTTCTTTTCGTTCCCATAATCGTATTGACAAGTCTGTTGATCGGCATGGCTGCGATTGCTTCCGAATCACAAGTAGTCGATAGCGATGACGAACCGGGAACTTGTGAAATGTTAAAGCAAGGAAAATCTGTGGAGACTTGTAACTCATTCAGATTTCTGAAGCAAGACAAATTTCATATATTTTTCTATGACTTCAAGAAATTTCAGGCTGGATTTATTGCAACTCAATCAGGTGAAGATGAATATAAAGAGACATATGCAGTTAAGCAGCTTTATTATGATGGCAAAGTTTATGATCTGAAAAATGCTGGCTACTGTTATAGATATACAGAATTTTCAACAACTACACTAAGTGCCACCTGTTCTTTTGGTGATATTACAGTTGAATACTCTATGGAGTTGTAGAATTTCGAACTTATCTGATTTGAGTGATTGTGGACGTCATACACCTGATCGCGCCTCAGTGAGATGAAAAGCGTGTTGGGGTGCGATCAGAGGTATGGTGAGAATTAATGGTTCTTAACGCCTGTTTGAACGCCTAACCCCTGAACTCCAACGGGTCATCTTCTGGCGGATGCCAGCCTGCATTAATCCATAGACGCCGTACAGCCCGAATCGAATCAGCTTCAGGATAACGATCGTCATTACAATCCAGTCGCGCACAAGTGCCACGTCCAACGGCAGTCAGGCCCAAAACTCGGACACCACCCTCAACCCAACAAAAATGTTCGGCCCAATTTTGCTGACGGGGATTGAAGAAAGGCACAGTGGCTTGGGTTTCTGGGTCGATCGTCGATGTGACATTGCCACGGCGCTCATTACAGCGATGGCAAGCCAGAGCAAGATTATCGACATCATCAGAACCTTGACGAGATCGCGGTTGAATATGATCAATCGTAAAGCGATCGGGGCTTAAGAATTCGGGGGAATGACAGTATTCACAGCGGAATCGGCTACGTTGGCGGACGAGTTGACGGGTTGCGTAGGACACCATTGAGCTTTGGCTGCGAGTTCGGCGTTAATGAAAGTGAAAATGCGAGAGAGTTCTTTCATGCCTGCCCATTCGGTCGATTCTTCAGGAGTCAGCGCATTCGTTTTGCTCTTTTCCAGCAGCATTTCCATCCGCGATTGAAGTGCTTTATTGAAGCGGAAGAGATAGGCGCTGCCAAACGACTCCACTTCAATCCCATTGGGGATCAGTGAAGATGGCTTAATCATGGGTTCAGCAAGCATGATGGCAGGATTGGAAGGGTTACTTCTATCCTAGCGAATCGGCAAGGAAATGGATACCGATCGACCCAAACTTCCCCAGCTAATTTCGAGCCTACCCCCAATCATCGCGCTTCTCATCCCGCCGAGGATCGATCGCCTGTCCCGCCCAATCCTGACGCGGTGGCAACGCCTGCTCCGGTTCCCCTTCCGGCAACAATTCCGCCTGCATCTGCAACGGCTTCACCACGTTCGCGATCGCGTCTTTGATAAATGCTTTCATAAATTCATCGCGCCGCTCCAACTGAAACTGCCGCTGCACCACTTCCGTAATCCCGCCGTCGCCCCAATTCTGATCCTGGCGGAAATATTCAATAAAACTCCTCCCCGCAATTCGGGTTAGATAAGCCGCGCTCACAGCTTGAATTGCCCGTCCCGCAATAAACCCCGCGATCGACACTTCCAAAAACGTCGCAACTAATGTCAATGCACCCTTCACTACACCCAGACTGACTAGCGTCTTTGCGAGGGAAATCGCTAATTCTCGTCCCCGACTGGCATCAATATCAACGTCGTAGACTTTGCCAATTTCCACGATCATTTGGGCGTTTACGGCAGCGGTGGCCAACATATCGACCACGGGCAACGGAGTCACAGCAACAACCCCCGCCCCAATCCATTGATAGCGATCGACGATCTTTTCCGCTTCCCGTCGCCGCTGATTATCAATTAACTTGCGGGCTGCGTCGCCGAGTTGTTGGGATTGCAGCAAAATATTATCCGCCAATAAGTCGTCACCCTCCGATCGCACCACTGCCGCGATATGTTTAATCAGCGCCATGATGTCGGAGTCGGGCTTGATTTTTTCGCCAGTTTCCAACTGCACAATTTGCGGATTGGCGCAGACCGCAATGATGTCCTGCTGCACATTCACATAGCCTTGCAGCTTGCGCCGTAGACTCGCCATGATAATGTCCAAATCTTCTTCCGTGAGCAAGTCGATTTTATTTAAAACAATAATCGATCGCTTCCCGATGCCCACAAGATCCGTCAACGGCTTAAATTCCGACTGCCGCAAATCCCCATCGAGCACAAATAATAATAAATCCGCTTCCGCTGCCAACCGTCGGGCTTCCTGTTCCCGCACCGTTCCCGCGTCCCCCGCTTCGAGAATTCCCGGCGTATCGGCGATCAAGATCTCCCGCTTGACTCCTTCCAGTTGCAGCTTGTGGGTCGTGCCGACAGTTGTGGTGCCCATCGTTGCGCCGACTTCACCAACCATCCGACCGACTAGGGCATTAATTAATGACGACTTCCCGGCTGATCCGGTACCAAAGACCGCGATCGTCAGTCCCCCCCGTTGCAGGTTTTGTTCAATTTCACGGGTGCGGCTCAATAACGCTTGGCGCGTCACTTCATCCTGGATTTGGTTCAATTGTGCGCGCACTGCCTGGAGATTCTCAGCGGCGGCGGCATTTTTTTCCGCTGGGATCGCGGGCGGCCGATCGCGCTTGGCTTGGCGACGTTTGGCATTGGCTGGAATGATCACAAAGTAGTAGATAAACGCGCCCAGCAGTACCATGAGCAGCGCAATAATCAACGCCACCACAATCTGTGCCATGACTGGCGAGATCCCCTGCAAATTCTGCACCAGCCCCAGCAACGAGCTCGCCAACCAAATCATCAGCACCAAAATCACAATCGTGCCGAGAATCAACATCAGCGATCGGGGAATCCGCATCGATCTCACCTGCTAACAATAAATCAACTCAACCTGCGTGAGCTGCTTCCAGCATGATAATCGATGGCTAGGGATTACCGACAGGGCTTGATTCCCTCTGATAATTGATTAGAATGATCCTGTTCCCCCGAATTCCAGAGTGATTTCGCATCATGAATCTATTTGACGCATTTGCCAGCGCGATCGATAACCCCAATCAAGCGGCTTCGATCGATCAGCTCGGTTCGATTCTCGGCGCGGCCCAGCAAATCAGCGGCCAAAACGGCATCGATCCTGCCATGATGCAAACGGTGATGTCGATGGTCGGCGGCCAACTGCAATCCTCGCTCCAAGAGCAAAACGCCGCAAACGGCCCGGAATATGTGCAGAATCTTCTCGGTCAGCTTGGCGGTAGCAACCCGAATAGCGGTGCGATCGGCGCACTGTTGAGCCCGCAGGTTCAACAGCAACTGGCCACCGGGATCGCCCAAAAAACCGGCCTGGATGCAAACATGATTTTGGGTCTGCTACCGATGTTGGTCCCCCTGGCCATGCGATTTATCCAAGGCGGTGCTCCCACTGCCGCTGAGGCTCCCGCTAACGGGGTAAATCCCCTGCTGAACATGTTCCTGGACAAAAATAATGACGGCAACCTTGATCTTGGCGACGCCATGGGCTTAGCTGCGCAATTCATGCAAAACCGCTAATTCGATTTCCTCTAGCTTTCGTCTAACCAAAACTGCGCAAAGTTCTAGCAGATCTCAGTTGCCAGAACCTTGCGCAGTCAAATCGATATCCCTCATGCGGGACATTAATCAGCTTTAGCAAACAGCGCCAGCAGGTAAACAGCACTACCTGCGGCCCTGCTACACCATTGCATGACGAGATTGCCTTACAAAAGTCCACTGGACTGATCTATTTACACGATCGCCCATTGGTTTCTCAGGAGCGGATTGGTTAAGTGGGTTTTAGCGTGGATCGCGCGGCTTTGCCTTATTGACCTTGAGGTCACGTCCCATCCACTCAGCGCCATCCAACTGCTCGATCGCCGCGTCCTCCTCTGCATCGCTCGACAGATCGACAAACGCGAAGCCGCGCTTCCGACCTGTTTCACGATCCATTGGCAGACTGACGCGGCTCACAGTGCCATAGTCGCCAAATACTTCTTTTACGTCCTCTTCAGTGGCTTGAAAGGACAAGTTGCCGACGTAGATAGTCACGGTTTTCTCCAACAACGAACTCATAACATTTGGAAAACGTTCGACTCGGCATTGATACCTATTACTAACCACCAGCACCGTAAATCAAACTTGGAAACATTATAGCGGAGTCTTTTCCATCCAATGAGATACTAAACATACGGTTGTAAAATTCATTCAGTACAAGGTAATCCAAAAAACGCCGCGCAATTACCTTCAAATGTCTGGCCAGAGGGAGTTGTATTGACTAATTGGGGAGCTGAATGGTCTTCCCCAAGTCAAAGAAATATTTAAAAATCTCCACAATTATCCAATTCTTAACCTTTCTTCAAACCGATTCTTAACCTAGGCTTTAACAACGTCTTTTAATGTGAAATAGTAGCCAACGATACCAAATCAGAGAAAACTATGGCTTTGTTGCGATCGCAGTCCGTTTGGGCAATCTCCCTGCTTGCCTTGACCTTGGGTTTGAATGCATGCGGGGGTGGGACGGCAACGCCCACGGCGACGAATGGGTCGAGTCCTGCCGCTGGCGGTGCTGAGGGCAAGGTGCTGGTGGATGGTTCCAGTACGGTGTTTCCGATTTCTGAGGCAATGGCCGAGGAATTTCAAAAGGCGAATCCGAATATCAAAGTGACCGTTGGCGTGTCCGGTACGGGCGGCGGGTTCAAGAAGTTCTGTGCGGGTGAAACGGACATTTCCAATGCTTCTCGCCCAATCAAAAAGGAAGAGATTGAGCTGTGCGAGAAGAATAAAATTGAATATGTTGAGCTGCCGATCGCCTACGACGGGCTGTCCGTGGTGGTTAATCCCCAGAACGATTGGGCCAAGTGCTTAAAGGTGGAAGACCTGAAGAAAATCTGGGAGCCGGAAGCCCAAGGCAAGGTGAAGACCTGGAAAGATGTGAACCCGGCCTATCCTGAGGAAGTGCTGGCGCTCTACGGGGCTGGAACCGATTCGGGTACTTTTGACTATTTCACCGAAGCGGTGACGGGTGAAAAGGGTAAGAGCCGGGGCGACTATACTGCCAGCGAAGACGATAACACGCTCGTGCAGGGTGCATCGGGTTCGAAAGGCGGCTTAGCTTACTTTGGTTATGCCTACTATGATCAGAACAAAGACAAGTTAAAGCTGGTGGAAATTGATGGCGGCAACGGCTGTGTTGCGCCGAATCCGACGACGATCGCCGATGGGAGCTATGCGCCCCTGTCGCGCCCGGAATTCGTCTACGTTAAAAAGACTGCCCTGAACCGCCCTGAGGTCAAGTCCTTTGTCGCATTCCAAATGGATCCCGCGAACAAGAAGCTGGTTTCAGAAGTGGGCTATATTCCCCTGCCAGATGATCTCTATGCCGCTTCAAAAACGCGTTTAGAGAAGGGCGTTGCGGGCTCAGTGTTTAATGGGAAAAAAGCGATCGGGGTGAAGCTCACCGACCTGCTGAAGGCAGAAACGGCGGCACCAACCCCTTAAACCTAGCTGGGCAGCGGGATGGTCATTGGGATCATCCCGTTTGATTCGCGCGGCGCGGGCGCGCTGAAATGGAACACCAACCCATTCATGACGGATCATTTGGTGAACGATCCAATTTGATCCGAAATGCGATTTAATAGCACGTTGGGGAATGTAACGGCGATCGGCCGACCCGCCGATCCCCCCAGTCACTTCTACAGTCTTTCTATGACTTCCAATCTTCCCCCTGTGGATAACCCGCTCTGGCGCGTCGATCGCCGCTGGAGTAAATGGTCGGAATCGGGCATCAAGGCCCTGTTTGCATTTTTTGCGCTGCTGTCAGTGGGAACAACATTAGGGATTGTTCTGACGCTGATTTTCGAAACCTTAGATTTCTTCAAAAAAGTGCCGCTGCTGCGGTTCTTGACGGAGACCGAATGGACCCCGTTATTTTCCACCCAGAAGTTTGGGATTGGCGTACTCGTTAGTGCGACCCTGTTGACTACGGCGATCGCCGTGGCCGTTGCCCTGCCCACGGGCTTACTGGCGGCGGTTTGTCTGAGTGAATATGCCCCGGCGCGGGTGCGGCGGACGCTCAAGCCGACCCTGGAAATTCTCGCGGGGATCCCGTCGGTGGTCTACGGCTACTTTGCGTTTTTGTTCGTAACGCCGTTGTTACAGGCGATTTTGCCCGGAATGCAGCGATTCAATGCCCTCAGCGCGGGATTGGTGCTAGGGATTTCGATTATTCCGTTGGTGGCTTCGTTGAGTGAAGATGCGATCTATGCGGTGCCGCGCAGTTTGCGGGAAGGGGCCTATGCCCTGGGGCTGACCAAGCAAGAAACGGTGACCGGGGTGGTGCTGCCAGCGGCGCTATCCGGCATCGTCGCCTCGTTTATTTTGGCGGTGTCGCGGGCGATCGGCGAAACAATGATCGTCGCGATCGCTGCCGGCCAAAATCCCACCCTGACATTCAATCCGCTGGTGCCGATTCAAACCATGACGGCCTATATTGTGCAGATTAGCTTGGGGGATACGCCATCCGGTTCCTTGGCCTATCAAACAATCTTCGCGGTGGGTCTGACGCTCTTCTTGATCACCCTGGCGCTGAACGTATTCAGCTTCTGGTTTGTGCGGCGGTTCCGTGAGAAGTATGACTAAACCCAGTTGGTGTGTGGTCGCGCTTGTGATCCCCCCAATCCCGTATGCGCCCAATCCTGCAGGCATTTTGTTGAAGTCATGATGAAAGAGTCATTAAATTTAGCGCCACTCGCATCGCCCAGCCAACCGTTTCAGCCCAATATGGGCAAGCGTTATGCCTTCGATCTGGGGTTTCGGTGGGCGGCTTGGATTGCCGCCTTTGTCGGGGTGGCGTTTTTGCTGGTGCTGACAGTGGATGTGCTGCTGGACGGCCTGCCCCGCTTGAACTGGCAATTTCTTACCAGTTTTCCGTCCCGCCGCCCCACCGAATCCGGGTTGCTCTCGGCCCTGGTGGGGACGCTATGGTTGCTGGGCATTGTGGCGGCGGTGGCCTTCCCGATCGGGGTCGGGGCCGGGATCTACCTCGAAGAATATGCCGCCCGCTCCCGCTTCGCCCAATTCATCGAAATCAACATCTCGAATCTCGCCGGGGTGCCGTCAATTCTTTATGGATTGCTCGGGTTACAGGTGTTTGTGCGGGTGATGGCCCCGTTAACCGGGGGACGCAGCATTCTGGCGGGGGGCTTGACCTTGGCGCTGTTGGTGCTGCCGATCGTCATTGTCTCCACGCGGGAAGCCTTGCGGACAGTGCCGGACAGCATTCGGATGGCGGGCTATGCCCTGGGGGCGACGAAGTGGCAGACGATTCGGGAGCAGGTCTTGCCGATCGCGATCCCCGGCATCCTCACCGGAACGATTCTGGCCTTATCGCGGGCGATCGGGGAAACGGCACCCTTGGTGACGATCGGGGCGATGACCTTTGTTTCCTATCTACCCAATGGCTTACAAAGTGCGTTTACGGCTTTACCGATCCAGATTTATAACTGGATTTCGCGGCCCCAGGCGGCTTTCCACACTAACGCAGCAGCAGGCATCATTGTGCTTCTAGTGGTACTCTTAATCATGAATACCACCGCCGTTATGATTCGCAATCGGTTTCAGAAGAATCGCGCTTAGCCCCTAATCGGTTTTGAGCGCTTAGTCGGCTTTGAGTGCTTAATCGGCTTTGAGCACAGGCATTCAACGATATTTTTTACCAAATTCCTTCTAGCGGAGTTTCTCATGTATCAGCAAGCGAGTTCGAGTTCAACGGTGGTGGCTCCGGAAATGGCACTTCAGGCCGATCGGGTGAATGTTTACTACGGTAATAATCTGGCGGTCAGCAACGCGACGATCGATATCCCTAAAAATAATATTGTGGCGTTCATTGGGCCTTCGGGTTGCGGGAAAAGTACGATTTTGCGCTGTTTTAACCGGATGAATGACTTGATTCCGGGGGCCAAGGTAGAAGGCCGCATCGCCTTCCAGGGCCAAAACCTCTATTCCCCGACGATCGACGTGGTGGAAGTCCGCCGTCGCATCGGCATGGTGTTCCAGAAGCCCAATCCCTTCCCCAAGTCAATCTACGAAAATATCGCCTTCGGTGCCCGGATTAATGGCTATCGCGGTGATATGGATGAGCTGGTAGAGCGATCCCTGCGGCAGGCGGCGCTGTGGGATGAGGTCAAAGATAAATTGAAGGCCAGTGGACTGTCGCTGTCCGGGGGGCAGCAGCAGCGGTTGTGCATCGCGCGGGCGATCGCGATCGAGCCGGAGGTGATTTTGATGGATGAGCCTTGCTCGGCGCTTGACCCGATTTCGACGCTGAAGATTGAGGATCTGATGGATGACTTGAAACAGCGCTTCACGATCGTCATTGTCACCCACAACATGCAGCAGGCTTCGCGGGTGTCCGATATGACGGCTTTCTTTAACGCGGAAGCGACGGAAAACGGCGGTAAGGTTGGTTATTTGGTGGAATACGATCGGACGGAAAATATCTTTCAAGCCCCGCGTGAGCAGTCGACTTTGGCCTATGTCAGTGGTCGGTTTGGCTAACTCTGATCCCAATTCGCGGTAGGATCAAGACTTAAAGTGTTAATGTTTTGTTACTTTGTACCTGTTATGAAGCATTTCTTGTCTCGACTGTTGGCTGGCGTTTGTGTTGTGATCATTGGTTTGACGGCGTTCCCGGTGATCGCCCAGGCGGATAGTCTGACGGGGCGCTACCAGGAAGATGTGGCCTCGGTGATCGAGACGCTGAAGGTGGCGATCGATGTGACGGCGGACAATCCCGATCGGGCGACGATTACGAATGAGGCCCGAACCAAGATTAATGATTTTGCGTCGCGCTATCGCCGCAACGGCAAGGTGTCGCGTCTGAGTTCGTTTACGACGATGCGGACGGCGCTGAATTCGTTGGCGGCGCACTACAGTGCTTATCCGAATCGGTTGGTGCCGGAGAAAATGAAGGTGCGGTTGTTGGATGAGTTTAAGCAGGCGCAGATTGCGTTGAATCGTGGAGCTTAATGGGTTGGGGTGATGATGGCCGTAGATTGGTTTTGGCGTTGCGCTGCTCAATCTACGGCTGATCGGTTTTGGCGCGGATCTTTGCAAGGTTCGGCTTGGGCTCTTAAGATGGTTATGAGCTTGATTTTGCTGTTTGTTTGGGAGCGCCGCGACGATGAATTTGGTTGTTTTGCAGGGCTATTTGGATAATGTCGCGTTTGCGGTGTTGTTTGCGACGATGCTCGTCTATTGGGTGGGTATGGCGTTCCCAAATTTGAAGCTGTTGCCGAGTCTGGGTACGGCAGGGATGGCGATCGCGAACGGGGCGATGATGGTGCTGCTGGCGGCGCGTTGGGTTGAGGCGGGATATTTCCCGATTAGTAATTTGTATGAGTCGCTGTTTTTCCTGGCTTGGGGGGTGACGGCGGTGCATCTGATTGCCGAAAATATGAGCCAGAGTCGCTGGGTCGGGTCGGTGACTTCCCCGGTGGCCATGGGTATTACGGCGTTTGCGGCGTTGCGTCTGCCGGATGAAATGCAGCAGTCGGCACCGCTGGTGCCTGCCCTGAAGTCGAACTGGCTGATGATGCATGTGAGTGTGATGATGCTCAGCTATGCGACGTTGATGGTGGGTTCAATGCTGGCGATCGGATTTCTGATCGTAACGCGGGGCCAAGCGATCGCGCTGCGGGGCAGTTCGGTGGGCACAGGTAGCTACCAAGTTCACAAAAATCCGGCGGCGACGACCTTGGCGATGAAGGTTGAATCGGTGAATGTTGAATCAACGGGTGGCGGTACGGCGGTACTGACGGCTCCGACGACGATCGCGGCCACGCTTTCGCCCCGACGGCTGACCTTGGCGGATAACTTAGATAACGTCAGCTATCGGATTATTGGGCTTGGATTCCCGCTGCTGACGATCGGGATCATTTCCGGCGGAGTCTGGGCGAATGAAGCCTGGGGTTCTTACTGGAGCTGGGATCCGAAGGAGACTTGGGCGTTGATCACTTGGCTGACCTTTGCCGCTTATTTGCATGCGCGGATTACCAAGGGCTGGCAGGGTCGTCGTCCAGCGATTTTAGCGGCGGTGGGGTTTATTGTGGTGTGGGTCTGCTACCTTGGGGTGAACTTACTCGGCAAGGGCTTGCACAGCTACGGCTGGTTCCTGTAGGGTTTGAGTCGACTGCTCCGCGTTATTCTTCTACCCGATCGTTATGGCCAATCCCTTCCAAACCCTCGACGATGACGAAGTCGTTTATATCAATTCCGGTCGCATCCTGCTCGATAATCCGACATTTAAAGTGGGAGAGTTGCTGGATGCCCTAGCGCAGTTGGTCAGCGATCGGGAAGTAGATTGGTCAGAGGATCATGAGTCTTGGTTTAGTGAAGGAGCCGATTGTGAGGTGTTGCGACTCAGCGGTTCGGGTTGGCAACGGGGTCGCATTCGGGTGCGGGTAGAATTTTCGCCCGATCGGGTGCAAGAGCGGTTACCAGAGCGCTCCTCCGGTCAGGAGAAACGCCAACGTCTTCAAGTCCAAGCGCACAGCGTCAACGAAAGCGACACGTAGGTTGGGCACTGCCCAACAGCCCCACCGATCATCCCCCCGAATGGATCTCAACCGCAAGATTACCCAGCAAAGTAATCGTGGCAAATCCAGAAACCATCAGATGAACGGAGTTATCTCGGGAAGTAGCCTGGGCACAATTGTGAAAGACAAGATAAAACGCGTTACTCCTTAGGCTTAGATAACTTAATCAGTTACATGGCTTAAAAACGACAGGACTTAGAGGTGATTCACCCTCTGAGTTGACGTTTTGGCTTGTGTTCACTACACCGATGTCTTCTGATCATTCCATGACTGCAACCCTGCTGGCTGCGCCCCCTGCGGCGGATTATGATGCCCAATCTTCTGATGTACCGGTAGCTCCGCGCCTGCCAGCCCCGGCGGCACTGAACCTATTGTCGATCAATGGTGAAGCCCTGTCGATCGGGCAAATTCTGCGCTACTACCATCTGTCGGGGAAATTAATGCCCTGGCTGCGCGATATCGTCGAGCAGCATACATTGTTTCAGGCATTGCAAACCCGATCGGATCTCGATATTGCCACCGCTGAATTTGAGCAGCGCATTGTGGATTTTCGTGTGATTAATGGTTTGACTGATGCATCGGCGTTTGAGGCATGGCTGACGCATCAGAATTTGAGTCGTGAATTGTTTCAAACGCGCGTGTTGCTGGAATTGAAGCTTGAAAAGCTCAAAGCCCAATTAGCAGCCCCGGAAATTGAAGCCCTATTTGCTGCGCAGCAGCCGTTGCTCAATTGTGTTGAGGTGACGATTTTGAGCATGAGTGATGCAGACTTGGCTGCTGCTGTTAGCCAGCAAGTGCAAGAATTGGCTGATTGGGAAACAATCGTCCAGTCCCATGTGAATCATCCAGCCGCTCAAGGGCTGACGCAGAATACCTTACGTTTCGGTCAGCTATCCGATGATTTACGGAATGCGCTGCAAAATAGAGCGGTTGGCGAACTCGTTGGGCCAATCCAGATTAACGATCGATGGGCTTTGTTTCGAATCGATGCGCAGGTGACCGCGCAGCTCGAAGGCAACCTGAAAGATCAGTTGGAAGCGCATATTTTTCAAGCATGGCTGAACGAATCCGTTGAGCAGTTGACAGTTCAGTTTTTACCCACAACGCTTGCTTAATTCAATGCTTGTTGTGGCAATGGTGCCTGACTGTTGCGTCGAATTAATCGGTCTGCCTGCCTAGGGCTACATAACTATGATGTAGCCCCAGATTGCTATGGTTCATTAACTTTGCTGTGTTCATTTTTTCTGCGGTGCTCCATCTTGCTTGCTTTGCAATTTTGCTATTCGTTCCATTAGGAGATCGCTCGTGAACTTGAATCCAATGTTTGCTTCCCAATCCGGCCAGTTTGATGCGGGCGCTTTACCGAATTCAACCACTGGTGATTCCTTGGGCAATTCCTTGGGTTCAAATTGGACACCGCTCCTGGCGAGTAGCACTGGGATGAGCATCGGTGCGAGCCGATCGCTCCTATTTATTGATAGTCGGATTGAAGATCAAGCGTCGTTGTTGGCAGGAATAGCGGCCAATACCGAAGTGTTTGTCCTCAGTCCGGTGGATAACGCGATCGCCCAGATTACAAATATTCTGCTGGAACGCGAAGGCATCGATAGTATCCAAATCGTTTCCCACGGCACCCAGGGTGGTTTGCTCTTAGGTGATGATTGGATCGATGCGGATTATTTGGCAGCGCACCAGGATGAATTGGCACGATGGTCGGATGCATTAATGGCCGATGCCGATATTTTGCTCTACGGCTGTAATGTGGCGAAAGGCGCGGTCGGCGAAGAATTTATTCAGAAATTCGCCGCATTAACGGGTGCCGACGTTGCTGGTTCCGATGACTTGACCGGGAGCGATCGGCGCGGCGGGGACTGGACGCTTGAAGTCAATACCGGAGAAATTGCGGCCCAGATTGCCTTTAACGCCGATGTATTGCGGGCCTATGACAATATTTTTGTCACCTACACTGGGACAAGTAATTTGGCGGCTACGACGCTGAATGAAAACGTCACGATCGTCGGCGATGCGATCCTGAATGTGGCGGGTGATTTCACGCTCAACAGTGGTTTCCGAATCGCTGGGGATGGTGTGAGTGTATCGGACAGTCTAACGATTAAATCAACTGGTAAAGTCACCCTAGGAAGCAATGTCGGCACTTTAGGCTTCAAGAACTTGAAAATTGAAGCTGCCGAAATTGATATTTTAGCGGGTGTGAATATCACGATCGATGGCGATCTGAATTTTTCTGTCAGTGATCAACTCTCAACGCTGACGAGCTTGATCCCAGTTGCGGGGAGCATTTCTGGGGATATTAAGGAAGCGACGATTAAATTTGGGGTAAACACGCGGATTAATGCGACGAATATCAGCCTCAATGCTGCCGCTGAAGATGTTAATCCGGTGGAAGGAATTAACCAATATCTTGCTGGGGCCTTAGTCACTCCCTTGATTCAATTTGGCACTGATGTGGCCGCGTTGCCCGTCAGTATGATGTTGCGCCAATCGAAAGCGCGGATTGATATTGGGGATAATGCAATTTTTAATAGTACAGGTGATATCGACATTGCGACCAGTGCGGTGGCGGATGCTTCCGCTAAAGCAATTAGCAAATTCTTTAGTGTGGGGTGGAGTGATGCGACGGCATCGGCGATTACGCAGATCGGCCAAGGCGTGCAAATCACCGCCGCCGATAGCGTCAATATTACTGCCGATGCGTCTGCGACCAGCAGTATGACCACCAGAACGCTGAAGAATTTGGGTTCAGCCCCAGCCAATGGCAATGCGATCGCTGTTTCCTTGGCGATTGCCAATGCCGATCTGACGGCGAATACGACGATCGCCCAAGGTGCCGTGATTAACGCGGGACGTAATGCCAATATTACTGCGAATGGCACAGTCGAGCGCGAAGCCAGTGCCGAAGCTGGGGTTTATCAAGATGGTCGTGCTGGAATATCGGCAGGCTTGGGTTTCACGAAATCTGATGTGCAGGCCGTAGTGAATGGCAGTATCACTTCTGGTACTGCACTCCAGAAATTATTTGACCCTTCCAGTGCCGTGAATGTTGCTGCTGATCACATCACGATCGCGAATCACGGCTTCACAAAAGGACAGGCTGTCGTTTATCGTAAGCCAGATAATCAGAGTGCCTTAGGGGGCCTCGAAGATGGCAATACCTACTTCGTCATCTTAATTGATGCAAACACAATTCAGCTTGCTGAATCGGCCAGTGACGTTGAAGAGAATCAAGCGATCGATCTCAAAGCAACGGGCCTGCAAGGCACCCATACCCTGAGCGATCCAGGGATTCGGGTAGTGGCAAAATTGGAAAGTGAAGATAAATCCGATGCCACTTCCGGGGTTGGCGGAGAACCCGCGATCGCGGATACGGCGGTCAAACCAGAAATTGCGCTCACCAGCTTATTCGATAAGCTCATGGCCAATAACGCCAGCGCGAAGTCGGGCTCTGGTGGCAGTGGTTCCAAAGCCAATTTTAGTGCAGCGGGCGCATTGGCATTCAATAAAATTAATAATAATGTTGCGGCGACGATCGGCATCACTGGACAACTCAAGTCAAATGCCGATATTTATGTTCAGGCAATGGTTGAGAACAAACTGAAGAATGCGGCTGAATCGAGTACCGAAGCCGCTGATAATAGTTCGAATCAACAGCAAAATTCGGTCAGTGCAGCGGTGATTGTGGGTCTATATGAGAATCGCGCGAAGGCGACGATCGCCGATGGGGCCAAGACGGACGCCAAGCGGGATACGCAAGTTAACGCAGAAGTCGTGTATCCATTCCTCAGCGCCTTTAAGGATAATTTTGACTTTGATCAAAAACTAAAAGATGATGGCTTAAAAGGCTTTGCTGACTATCTTGACGGCACATTAGGCTTTAAGAGTACCTTGTTCAATAGCTGGGCCAAGAGTGTTGCCAAGGGCGAAAATCTGGGCATTGCCGGAACGCTGAATTTCCAAAGTTTTACGAATGATACGCAGGCGATTATTGGTAATAATGCTGAAGTCAACCAGGATGTCGCTTATCAAACCGACGACCAAAGTGTCACGGTTTCGGCAAAAACCGATGTGAACTTGATCAATGTTACCGGGGTCTTTGATTTTGAGATCTCTTTGGATAAGCTGAACGATTTACGCACATCCAAGGATGCCCTCGGCGAACTGAATCCCGCCGGATCTCAGGCGGAGAAAGGTGGTGTGGGTGGGTCGTTATTTTTAATGTTTAACGACAGCACGACGATCGCCAAGGTGGAAGCTGGGGCGAAAGTCCGCACGGGGGCGGATGGCGGCTTGACGATCGCGGCAGAATCGAAAAATCTGGATGTTAACGTCGCCCAATCTGGTGCGAATGGGGGGCAATTCTCCGTTGGCGGGACGTTCTCCTATACCGATCAAGAGACCGTGACCCTCGCTCAACTTGAGAGTGGCACCACGGTGACGGGTGGGCGGCTCGATCTCACTGCGAATGATCAAACGACCCGCGTGAATGCGGTGGGTGGCGTATCGAAAGGCGGCAACGTGGGGGTTGGCCTCTCCGTGGGGATCAATCAAATGGATCGGGACGTGGCGGCGATTCTCGGCAACCGATCGGGCGCGGCTGGATTGGGCACGACCTTGAATGTGGCGGACACCAACATCGCCGCTGAAGGTAAGGGCGGTCTGTGGGTCTTCTCCCTCGCTGCTGGGGTCGCCGCGAAGAAACCCGGCAGTCAAGAAGCCCAAAATCCACCCGCCCAGCCGGAAAAGGTCGGGGACTCCACCGCGAACGCTGATGATCCGCTCGATGGTGTGACTTTACCAACGCTATTTGGGGAAATGCAACCCGAATCCGAACAAAATACCAACACTTCCGCCAACACCTCTAATGACAAAGGCAATCAAGGTAAAGCCGGGATCGGCATTTCCGGTGACGTGTCGATTAACCGGGCGACCGATCGGATCACGGCGGCGATTAATGATGCAGGCACAATTAATGCGGGTGCCTTAACCGTTGATGCGAAAAACCGCACCGAAATGCGGGTCGCTTCTGGTTCCGTGGCGATCGCCAGTGCGGATCAAGGCAAGACTTCTGTGGGGCTAGCGGGTTCCTTCAGCATGAATACCCTGGCAGGCGATACCTTGGCCTATGTGCATGGCCGTGCTAGCAATGGGCAAGATCTGAACTTGACGGCAACATCATTGACGGTCAATGCTGCGCGTTCCGGTAACTTATTTGCCTTGTCAGCCAGTGGCTCCGGGGCGTTGGGCCAGGATGGCTACGCCGTTGCGGGTTCTGTTTCGATTAACCGCATTACGAATCGCACTGAAGCCTATTTAAGCGGGGGACGGTTGACGATCGCCAATCAGGTTGCCGTGAACGCGAAGGACGAGTCGAAGATTTTTGCGATTAATGGCGCGATCGGCGTTGGTGGTAAAGCGGGCATCGGCGCGGCTGTGGCGCTGAACCAAATTAATAATACGGTCAAAGCGAATAGCAGCAGTGTGGTTTTGAATCACGGCACGGGGCTAACGCTGGCGGCGCTGAATAATGGCGAAATCACCGCGATCGCGGCCTCAGCGGGGGCCGGGAAGAGCGTGGGGATTGCGGGTACGGTATCGGTGAATCGGATTAGCTTGACCACTGAGGCTGCCAGCGTCGCCACCAGCCGGACGAATGGTTTGCCCTTGCCAACCGGGCTGATCAATCTCACTGCGAAAAATCAGGCGACGATTAAATCCCTGGCGGGAGCCGTTGGCGTTTCTCAAAGTGTTGGCCTGGGCGCGGCGGTCGGCTATAACGGCATTACTAACAACACGGATGCCTATATTCGTGGCGGGAACCTCGCGACCAGCGGCAATGTTGAAGTGACCGCAGAATCAACGGCGAGCATTCAGTCACTGGTGATGGGTGTCGGCGGCGGTAAAACAGTAGGACTCGGCGGCTCAGTGGCGATTAATCTGATTCGCGGGGGCAATCGGGCGTTCATTGATAGCAACGCGCAGTTGCTGGCGGCGGGCCAAATTCGACTGCGGGCTTTAGATAACAGCACGATCGAAGGCTTGTCCGGAGGAGCCGCAGCGGGGGGTACCGCAGCGGTTGGCGCGGCAATTTCCGTCAACGATCTGGCCACGAATACGACGAGCTATATTGAGCAGTCCACCGTGACTTCCCAGGGCGCTGGCGTGAGTGCATTGGCCCAAGGCAATGCCACGATTAAGGCGCTGACGATTGGGGCCGCCGGCGGTGGCAAGGTCGCGATCGGTGGTTCTGTTTCCGTCAACGTGCTCCGCAATACCGTCGATAGTCATATCGGCAATAATGCCAACGTCACCGCCGCGCAAGATATTGATCTACAAGCCTTAGAAACTTCGACGATCGAAGCGAAGGGCGGCGGTTTTGCCGGGGCGGGTAAAGTCGCGGTGGCGGGGGCTGTGGTCGTCAATGACTTAGCCAGTAATGTGACCGCGAAAATTAGTGGATCGACCGCCAACTCAACCCAAGGCAATGTTAGCCTCAAGGCCAATTCCGCCGATATGGTGGAAACCATTGCCGTTGGCGGCGCGGGCGGGACCGTCGGGGTGGCGGGCAGTACCGCCATCAGCATGATGGATAACACAATTATTGCCGAAATCGCCAATAGCACGGTGACAGCGGATGACAGCGTCCTGGCGATCGCTAATTCGAGCAACACGATTAACTTTTACGGCGGCACCGTAGCGGGTGGTGCAGGCGGCGTGGGCGGCAGTGCCAGCGTCAATACTGTATCGAATCAAACCAAGGCCGCCGTGACGGGCAATTCCAATGTCAATGCGAAGGGCAATGCCGCAACGAATGTGACCAAAGCCGACGATACTGGTGCCACGGAGGCGGTGCGGGGTCTGGCGGTGCTGGCTACCAGTAATGAAGATGTGAATATCTGGACAGCGAATATCGCCGGCGGCGGGATTGGAGTCGCGGCCACGGCTTCGGTGACCGTGCTGGATGACGAAACCCTGGCTTACATCGACGGGTCATCGATCAATGCAAATAGTGCAGGAGCCAATCTCGATCAAACTGTGAATGTCCGCGCGTTTAACAATTCTGATATCACAGTTCGAGCGGGGGCGATCAGCGTCGGTGGCACGGCAGTCGGTGCCACTGTGGATGTGACCGTGATTGGGAATACCACGCGGGCTTATATGAATAACTCGCCGATCGTCAATGCCCAGCGCGGGGTCAATGTGACGGCATTTAGCCGCGAAACCGTGGACTCGATCGTGGTGAGTGGTTCCGGCGGTGGGGTGGGGGTCGCGGGCTCGGTTCTGGTCAGCGATCTACGCAGCACGACGGAAGCCTACCTGAACAGCGCCAACGTCAATACCTTTGGTACATTACGTGTCCTTGCCAATGACCAGGTGAATGCAACGGCCAAGGCGGGTGCAGCGGGTCTCGGCTTGGGCGGTGTCGGCATTGGGGCGACGATCGGGGTGCTAACGATTAATAACAGCACCACAGCGCGCATCACGAATTCAATTACGAACGCCCGTGACCTGACAGAAGTGCGCGCTAATACCAATGAAGCGATTAATACCCTGGGCGGGAGTGCGGGGATTGGCGGTTGGGCGGGGGCAGCGGGTAGCGTGCTGGTGTCTTCTTTGACGAGTAAGACCCTGGCCTATGTCGATGGCACCAGCCAGGTGAACCAAGATGCCGCTTACCAATCGACCAGTCAAGATGTGACCGTCAACGCCCAAAACCGATCGACGATTAATGGTGGTGTAGTTAGCATTGCAGGGAGCTTGAGTGGCGGGGGCTTTGGCGCATCGGTGATGGTGGCCGGGATGTGGAATACAACCTCGGCCTACATTGGCGATGGCGTGCGACTCAAAGCCGGAAGGAATCTGACGATCAATGCCGTTTCGGAAAAAGAAGTGACACCCACGGTGATGGCTTTCGCTGGAGGCTGGCTGGGGGCCGTGGCGGGTGCGGTTTCGGTCGTGACGATCGGTGGCGGAATCAGCAGCGACGGTACATCGGCAGTCAGTAACACCAATAGCAAAACCAACGAACAAACCAACCGCAGTCATCTGGGCAGTAACCTTGGTAGTACAAGCTACGCCAATCGTGCCAAAACCCAAGCCGACAGCAAGACGCTGGGGATGAATGTGGATGGCAACTTTAGCAGTAGCGCGCCGATCGTCAATGGGACTACCGCCTTTATTGGCAATGGTGCCAACATTAGCACGGGGGGCAATTTGGCTGTTAATGCGGATGAACGCATCACTGTGAACCAGACAGTGGGTCGTGCCCAAGGTGGATTCGTGAGTGTCGGTGGCTCGGTCGCAGTCGCCAACGTTCAAGGCAATGCCCAGGCATTTGTCGGAAACAATGCTGTACTGAACGCGGGCGGTGCCGTGAATGTCACCGCGAACTATAACGGCAATCAAACCAGTTCCTCTAAAGCTGGCTCGGGTGGCATTGTGAGCCTCGGTGCCCAGGTGGTGATTCTCAACGACAACAGCACCCAGCGCGCTTACCTCGGGAACGGCGCGCAGATTACGCAGGCCAATGGGGTGCAAGTGCAGGCCAATGCCACCCGCAATATCAGCAGCACAACTGCCGATGTTTCGATCGGGGGTGTTGTGGCTGGCGCTTCGATTTCGCGGGTGAAGGTGAATGGCACCACTGAAGCATTTGTGGGAACCAATGCCCAGATTGGTCAACTGGCCGGGAGTACCGTGGGTAGCCTGAACGTCAGTGCCAATTCCACAACCAATGCGACCACTCGATCGTCGTCCGTGAGTGCGGCATTGGCAGCGGCGATCGGCAGTGACGCGGAAGCCCAAATTACGAATACTGTCAGTGCAACGATCGGTGGGGGTGCGCAAGTCACGACCCAAGGTAATATTCAGGTTGTTTCCAGCGCCAATAATCGCGTTGATGTGGACTCCAGCGCCGTGGGTATCGGCTTTGTCGCCGCTGGAGCCGTCAAGACCACCGCGCGGATTAACAATCAAAATACCGCTTCCACAGGCAATGGGGCGATTCTCAATAGTGGTCAATCCGTCACCATCCTGGCTCAAAGCACCAATAATGTAGCGAATTCCAGAGCCCAAGGGGGTTCCGGCGGACTGGTAGCGGGTGCGAGCACGGAGGCAACCGCTGAGATTACCGATAATACCAAGGCTCGGGTTGGCGATAGCAGCCAAATCAATGCGATCAACGGCACAATTCGAGTCGAAGCGACGGTCAGCAACGAAGCCCATAGCGTCAGCAATATTACAACGGGTGGCGCAATTACCAGTAACTTGACCGAAGCCCGCAGCAATGTCACTTCTCAAACTCAAACCGAAATTGGCAGCAATGCGGTCCTCAATGCCGATCAAATCCAAGTTTATGCGAAAGGCACCAAACTCGATGTGGATGCCGATGCCTTCTCCAAAACGGTTGCGGCTAACTCCACCAGTAACGCCCGCTCCTTCCTTAACCTGAACGTCGATACGAAAATCACCAACTTCACGGGCGCACAACTCAATAGCGATAATCGGATTGACATTATTTCCCGCATGGATAATGTCGATACGGATAGTAATGCGAAAGGCACGATCGAAGCCGGTTTGACGGGTTCAATTTATGCCACGGCCCATAATGAATTTGACTTGGATGCGGAGATTGATGTGCAGTCACAGTCAAAGATTGCGGGGACTGACATCTTCATTGAAGCATACTCTCCCGACAACAAAGACAGTATTTACAGCCTGACTCCCGAAGCCACCGCGAAGACGGTCGTAAAGTTTATTACTGAAACGATTAAGACGGTCTCCAAAGCGGTCAGTTGGATTCCCTTTATCGGTAGTTTGGTGGAGGAAATTGTCAAGTGGGTTACACGGACGATCGAGCAAGTCTTGAATAGTGATACGCAGGCCAACCGCAGTGGCAACTTCAATAGCAACAACCGCGTCAATTTGGGCGGTGACATTTATCAAGGTGCACCAGCAACCGCGCGGCTGACCGTCACTCCGGATCTCTCGATCTTCACTGAGGGCAATATTTCGGCGCAAATTGTCGGGAATGAAGTGGTGGTGAATGATGTCATCGCTCGACCCACTGGGACATTGGTGATTAATTCCTACAATGGTGATGTGACCGGGAATGTGACGATCCACAAAAACAGCGTGCTGAGCTTGGTCGAAATGATCAATAACTCCACGAAGGATCTACGAATCAATCGCATCCAGACGATTAATAAATCGGCTACTTCGCCAGATTTGCAAATCAATACGAATAATCGATCGATCACTACAAACTTCGTCTCGGATGTCGTGGGTGATCCGGTGATCAACATTCGTAACAATGTTGCCTCGAATGTGATCTTTGCTGGGGCCATCACGAATGTAACTGGGGTGATGAACGTCCAGCAGACGGGCAATATCATCAGTACGGGAGCGACGATCGAGAATAAAGCCGTGACGTTAAATGCGACTGGTAATGTCGGTAGCGCGGCCAATCGTCTGAAGCTCCGTCTGTTCGATACGAATACCAATGCCACGTTGAGCAGCAATGTCGGCAATCTCTTCCTGGATGCCCAACTGGTTGGCACCGATATTGTGATGACCACTGCCCCAATTACGATCGATGGTTTGGATTTCAGCAATGTCAATGCGGTTGGTAATATCGATATCGTTGTGCAAGCAGCGGAAGGCAAGCGGTTCAATACCACCACTTACGTCTTGAGTGATGAAGCCGCTGATGCGACGTATCATCTCAAGGATTTGAGCAGTAGCCAAGGTAGTGTAACAATCGCCTTTAACCGAGGGACGACGGTGAATATGGGTCGGGTTAGCGCGAGCCAAGGCACCGTCAACTTGAATACGGTTGGCACTTTGGTTGATGCTAATACGACTGGTGCTGATATTACGGCACAAGCGGCTTATCTCCAGGCGACCGGCAACATCGGTGCAGCGAATGACGCGATCGACAGCAACGTCCGCAAACTCGAAGCCAATGGCGCAAACTTCTGGTTAAACAATACTGGGAATTTAGCGATCGGCGGTGTCACAGCGGCCACCGGAATTTCGGTAACTGGTCAGGTATCGATCGCCAACGCGGGTGGTTCAGTCACGGTGAATGAGAATGTGACCGCCGCTGGCGCAGTTTCGATGACAACGACGGATACGAATAACAACGGCGAAGATATCGAAGTTGCGGATAATGCAAAGGTTGAAAGTACGACTAACGCGGTGCAAATGCTCGCGGGTGATAACCTGCGGGTTAATGCTACCGGGCAAGTCAAAGCCGCAACTCAAATTAGTTTGGCGGGTGATAACGGTAACGCTGATGCGGGGGTCGGGAGCACGATCGACCTGCGTGGCAGCTTGATTGCACCGTCGGTACAGGTGACAGGCGGTAGCGACGATGATATCGTCAGTCTCACCAATGTCCAAGCCAATGCGCCGATTACGATCCAAACCCAAGCTGGCGACGACTTAATTCATTTGGGTTCTCAGGCGACTCCTGCAACTAATGTGGGTGGTACTGTGAATGCCGTCGCGGCCCTGCTGAATATTGATGCCGGTACAGGTG
>JBJORF010000036.1:0-37233 GCA_046049545.1 Cyanobacteriota bacterium
GTCCATTTTCCTTGCCTCAATGACAATGATTTAGACCTGACTCAATCTCACACCCTCTCATGATAAGACATGCTTGAGGCTATTTTTCGAGGTGCCCATCAATATTCCTAGCATCGTAGCAATTTTCAGCAGGAAGCGATCAAACTCGGCTGTTATACTGAGATTGAGACCTTCGACCGAGGCCACCATGACCATTGCTCTCAAACCCGAACAAGAACAACTCATCCTCGCCCAAGTCGCCACCGGACGCTACGCCAACAGCGCTGAAGTCATCGATCGGGCATTAGAACTACTACTTGAAGAAGCTGCCTGGATTGAAGATACCCGCGAGAAAGTCGCGATCGGTATTGCCGAACTCGATCGGGGTGAAGGCGTTGATGGCCCCACCGTTATGAACCAGATGTTGGAGCGCTTTCAGAAAGCCCGTGAAGCCGCTGAGTCATGAATTTCGTTCTTGCACCATCCGCAATCAAAGACCTCGATCGGATCTCAGAATACTTTCTTGAAAAAACGTTGAGGCCGGAGAAAAGCTCTTCCGTGAATTTAATCGCAAATTCACTATGCTCACCCAATTTCCCAAAAGCGGTCGGGTGTATGCAAACATCGATCAATCGCTGCGTGGCTTGACCGTAGACGGGTATGTCGTTTTTTATCGTGTTACCGCGACTGAAGTTGAAATCGTGCGCATAGTCAATGGTCGGCAAGATCTTCCCACATTGTTTCGATAAACTATCGTCTGGGTGCAGTTCATTGGCACGATCGCTCCCCTATTCCCCCGGCACCTGAATCAACGCCCTCACCTGATCCCCCAACCGCTCAAAATCCCACACATTAAACGTTAGTAATCGATCGACTGCTACCATTTACGCCAGTGGCCCTAAGTATGGCCGCAGGAAAAACAATAAATAGGCAATCCAAGCTAATCCATTTAATAGCATCAACGCTCCCTTCACCCACCAAAGTTCGATCGCCGGAAACAAATAACCGATCGAAGCCAACACCGCCACATTTTCCGCCAACGCGCCCCAAACAGCATTGTGGTTACGATCCCAGTAGGAAACGGGACTGATGAATTTGAATTGAGAAAAGGGCAGGAAATGGCGATGGGCATCATCATGGTGCAACGGCAAATCACCGATCGAATGCAACACCATACTAATTGCTAAATACTTCAACCAATTCACACCCAAAAAATGCGCGGCGATTGCTACTGCCAACGCGATCGGAATCGAATGAAAGTAATGGGTAAAATCCTGCCAAAACGGCTGCCAATACACTTCACCCCAGAGCTTCGCCCCACCAATTCCCTGCACCTTCGCCCAAATCACCAAAACCAACATTGGAAAATCCGGCAATACCGCACCCACCACGATCGGCCACAGTTGTCGCGGAGCCATCCCACTGAGCAAGGCGTAGTTGACGATCGCGTGGCTGGGGGTATTCATGGGGTCACGATCCGTGGCGATCTGTTTCGGGGTGATAGTCCATTGTATTTTCCGCTTCAATCAACGCCGCTTGCAAGCCCTGCCAATCACTATCAACTTGCACATTCACCTTGACCGGGCCGTAGGATTGCCGCAGTAGCGCTTCAACATACTGCATGATTTTACCTTCGGTGCCGAGGAATTCGGGGTGAATCATCACCCGCAGCGAGATCACCACCTGCCGCCCAACGATGCCGCGTGATTCGACTTGATCGCAATTGGTCACACCATCCACTTGCCGCACGACCTGCGCGATCGCCATCGGGTCGATCGCCACTTGCCGCACCATTAAGGGCATCTGCCGCTGGAGCATCCGCCAAACGCTCAGCCCCGCACCACAGCTCAACCCAACCGCTAACAGCGGATCGAGCCAGCCATAGCCCAACTGCACCCCCATCAGCCCAAACAATAGTCCAAGGCTCACCAGCGCTTCTTGCAGCACTTGGTTGCCAGTTGCTAACAATGTCAACAACCGATCGCGCCCCCCGGATCGCTTCTGCATCCAAGCCAACCCCAAACTCACAAAGCCAAACAGCAACAAAATCTGCATCTGCGAATTTTGGATCAGCAGCGGCGGCAATTGATGTAACTGCGGTGCCGCCGCCAACGCATGCAATCCCAAACTCGCCAGCGTCAGCCCCCCATAGCCCAGACAACCGACCAACCCCAGCGCCAAACCCGTCTCCCAGCGGTAATGGCCCCACACAGGCCGTCCGTAGCGTTGGAGATGGTGGGTCGCCACGATCGCGTAGACCGCACTCACCGCCGCGATCGCGCTGTACAGACTGCTCGCCAGCACCATCAAAGAATGCGTTTGCCCGCCAATGAGCAATTTGACCATGAAGGCCAGCAGCTCAAACCAGAGGGCCGCCAGCAAGAGACGTTGGCAATTAACATAGCGGGGGGAGTGATCAACCATAACCCTCTCGGGGGACACCGGAAGCAACCGGACAGAGAAAAATCGCTTCATCATCGCATAGTTTCTCCGGTTTGGCGTAGTTTCATTGCGAACAAGCTCCCGCCGTAGTTTTGATTTGGATGGATTTCAGCGCGATCGATGGGTCGGATACATTGTCAGCTGTAGGATGTGTTGTCCCGTAGGGCAACGCATCACCCAGATATAAAGCTACGGCAGGTTTCCTATCATAATCCGATCGTTGATCTCACCATTGTGGCAATGCATTATGCTTCGCAGTAACGCATCCTACGCTATTCCACTTTTCGCAACGGCACCAACTTCGGATCGATGATTTTCTGGCCCGCATTCGGGAATTTGATCGCCAAACAAAGCTTCTTCCCTGTCCCAAAAACATGGGTCACAACGCCCACACCAAACGAATCATGCACCGCTTTTTCACCCACGGCCCATTCAAGATCGCCGCTGCCTTGAGGCATTGCAGGTTTGGCCTTTGGGGCGGCAACGGCTGATTTCGGGGTGCTGGTGCTCCAGCGTTTGACCTTGCTACGAATCGTGTTGCCCTCAATCAGTTCCTCCGGCATTTCGTCCAGGAAAATCGAAGGCTGAGCGATTTCGCGATTCCCGTAGAGGCGACGTTCATTCGCATGGGAAATAAACAGCCGCTCCTGGGCACGGGTAATGCCGACGTAGCAGAGCCGCCGCTCCTCCTCGATCGCCGCCGGGTCATCCATCGATCGGAAGCTGGGAAACAAACCCTGCTCCAATCCCACCAAAAACACCACCGGAAATTCCAGCCCCTTCGAGGCATGGAGCGTCATCAGGGAAATGCGATCGTCTTCTTCCGTCGAATCTTCGAGATCGGAAGCCAAAGCGGCACTCGCCAGGAAACCGATTAGAGAGCGATCGTCATCCTCACCCGCATTGTCTTCCTCAAATTGCAGCACGGCGTTGTAAAGTTCCTGGACGTTATCAAAGCGGTTATCGGCTTCTTCGGTGCCTTGGCGTTTGAGATCGTCAAGATAACCGGAATCTTCCAGAATCCCCTGGGCTAATTCAGACGCGGAAACCGTACTCACCTGTTGACGATATTTTTGGATTAATTCCGCAAAGGCAATGACCCCTTTTGCCGATCTACCCGCCAAGGTTTTCACCGAAGTTTCATCCGCGAGGATTTCCCACAATGGCACGCCGAGTTCGACGGCAGCACGGATGAGGGCATCGATCGTCGATTTACCCACCCCCCGTTTTGGCGTATTAATCACCCGCAGCAAACTGACCGAATCAGCGGGATTTGCTACGGCCCGGAGATAAGCCAGCACATCTTTAATTTCGCGCCGATCGTAGAATCGCAATCCCCCCACCACCCGATAAGGCAACTGCGCCCGCACCAGTGATTCCTCCAGCGCCCGCGACTGCGCGTTAGTCCGATAGAGAATTGCAAATTTACCGTAACTCAACTCAGGATTTTGCCGAATTAGCTTTTCCACCTGCCGAATTACAAATTCCGCTTCATCAATTTCCGTATCCGCGCGGTAGCAGAAGACTTTTTCCCCTTCGCCGCGTGTGGCTTTCAGGATTTTGTCAATTCGCTCAGTATTGTTATCGATTAAGATGTTCGCCAATTCGAGGATATTTGAAGTCGATCGGTAGTTTTCTTCCAGCTTCACCATCGATCGGGTTTCATCGTCTTTTTGACCATCCCCAAAGTCTTTTTGGAACCCCATCAAAATCGTAAAATCAGCTGCTCTAAAGGAATATATCGATTGATCAGCATCTCCCACAACAAAAATAGAACGGTAATTCCAATCCGAAAATTTCCTTGCATCGACACCATTTGTAGTCAGAAGCTGAATCAGATCGTATTGCGTGCGGTTAGTATCCTGATATTCATCAACAAGAATATGTTGGAAACGCTTATGCCAATAGGCCCGCACTTGCGCATTCTGACGCAGCAGCTTCACGGGCATTAAGATCAAGTCATCAAAATCCAACGCATTATTCGCCGCCAACCGATCGAGATAGTGCCGATACACATCCGCAATCACCCGTCCGCGATAATTCGGCTGATCCTGCTCCACGTCCGACGGGGACTGACCTTTATTCTTCGCATTACTAATCGCAAACCGAATCGATCGGGGCTCAAACTTCTTCTCATCCAGATTCAACTGGTTAATAATAATGTCTTTAATCACCCCCTGCACATCCGACTCATCAAAAATCGAAAACGTCTTATCCCACTTGCGCCCACTATCATCCTGAAACTTCTCAATATCAAACCGCAAAATCCGACAGCACAACGAATGAAACGTCCCAATCCACAGGTGCTTTGTAATCCGTTTATAAACCTGCGACTTCAGCTTCGTCTGCTCATATTCCGGCAACGCATCCAAAGGCTTCCGATGCTGGGCCAGCGCTTCCTGCTCCGCAAACAGCCGCTCCACCCGTAGCTTCATCTCCTTCGCGGCCTTATTCGTAAAAGTCACCGCCAGGATATTTTCGGGATCAACTCGATGGGTCAAAATCAAATTCGCAATCCGAAACGTCAGCGCCCGCGTCTTTCCCGAACCAGCCCCCGCCACCACCAGCAACGGCCCATTCAGGTGCTCCACCGCTTGCCGCTGGGAAGGATTGAGATGCTGGAGACTATCGCTGAATGAAGTCATGGGTGCGGTTGAACAGATGAACTATTTATCTTGAAAATTATGCCATTATCTTAAACCTTTTCCTGAGCGGGCGGCGTAATGCTCAACCGATCGAGTTGCGTTTCCAAGCCCTGCAACAGCTCAAAATCCTGATCAGGCAAGGGATAGGCCATCACCTGGGCCGGGGATTTTTCCAGAAAACTAAAGGCGGCACGAAATTCCATCGATCCAGCAACGATCGGCGCATCCATATGACAAGTAATCACCTGCACAAAATCCCACTGCGCCACCCGATCAGCCCAAGTGATCGCTCGCTGCGGGTCACGATTCAGGATTAACCGCTGCAAAATCGGGGCCACAAACAGCCGTCCCTCGCCCCGCAAGGCTGCAAACGACTGCTGCCAGTCGGCCTGCCACTCAAACGGAAACAATCCAAAGTAGTTTTGGCGCGATCGATCCGGCGCTTGCCTCGCCCCCTGCACCGATCCCCCCAACGACACCACCGCCGCCGCACTGGGCCGGAAGTAGAACGAAAACAGCGCAATCCGCTGCCAACCCTTGAGCCGATTGGCGGGGGTATCCGCCACCTGATCGCTCACCCGATCGCGGGCATGAAACAGCAGCGCCGTCACCTCATCCGCAATAATCGCCGGGGGATGTTCCGGCACTGCCACCACCGCATCGGTCAGCAGCAGCGTCCGGCTCGATCGGTGCAGCATCGCCACCTCCGCAAAGGTGCCCAGCCCCAGCCCGATCGGCCCCAACAATTCATAGTCAAATTCATCCCCAAACGGCGTATCAGCAGATTTAGCGGGCAACACTTTCGTCCGGCCCCAGGGCAACCCCAGCCAAGCCAGCGGCAAATTCACCGGAAAGCTCCACTGATGCGGCGCGACCCAGACCTGCGCCGTCGGAAACCGCCGCGCAAATGGCCCCACAAATACTTTGTGCTCCAGCCCTGAAGTCGTCGGCAAAATGATGTGCTGAATCGGGCCGTATTTCGCTGTGAGTTCCCCCACTAACCGCAAACATTCCCCGGTGGGAGCAACAGGCGCATAGACCAGCAAGCCCCCCGCCGCGAGCCGGACGATCGTCATCCGAATCGGCGTAACCACATAGAGAATCCCCTGCAACTGCTCAAAGCACCAAATTGTCTCCGGCACCACCTCGCGCCGGATCGTGCGCCGCTGGCTAAACGGATAAATCGGCAACGTCAACCAAAACGGCCAATCCCGATCGGCCTGCTTGGTTAAATTCGACTGGTTCACCACATCGCCCTGAATCGTCATCGATCGCCCATCACAATCACGTCCCAGCCAAAAGTTTAGCCTGAGATGGGCCGCGTCGATTAGACGCAATTGGCGCAGTAGCGGATAATAGCAAAACCTATCCCTTGCCTTGGCACGTTCGGCGCACCCATGCTTCCATCCATCCTGCGATCGTTTTTCCGCACCAGCCTAATTTGTCTGACTTGTCTCACACTGGCTTGTCTCACATTTAGCTTTATTGGCTTCACGGCCTCCGCCGAAGCCGCCATTCGTTGCCGCACGCTCAAAGGCCAACCCGTCTGCATCGAATGGATCAAACGCAGCGCCAAACGCTACTGGGAATACAAAGCCACCGTCTCGATCGCCGGAGTCAAGCAGCCCGCCGCCGTCTACGATTGCCTCAGCCGCGTCATTGTCGAACCGGACGACACCGCGATCGCCTTTGGCAAAAACGATCCCGGTGCCGTTGTCTGTGACCTATTTCGGGAGCGATCAAAGTCAATGCGACTCTCGGATCTGTCCGGGCCACGCCAGTAATCTGCCAACCCGATTTAGGCGCGATCGCGCTCAATGTCAACGATCGCCTGTTCCCAATACCACTGCTCCAGCCGCCCCGGATAGCGGGCCATCAAGATCCGCACCTGCCGTCGGGCCATCCGCGCATCGCCATCGAATAACTCAATTAAGCGCAACCGCGCCATCGCTTCCCGATAATTCAACCGGACAATCTTACCCATCTTGTAAGGATGCAAAATCGGTGCTTCCTCACCCCACCAATCCAGGCCCTTCATTCCCAGCCACACCAGCCCTGCCGCAAACAGCAACTTACCACTGACCAGAAACCACAGCTCCCAGGCGATCGGGAACAAATGCCGCGCATCTTGCCACAACAGACCAGCGATCAGCACCCCTAAGGGCGCATGGAAACGGGATTGCATAGACGACGATTAGGGGGGAAAGGGAAAAGGCAAGAAACCATTCCTTAGCCTACCGCCTTAGGGTGCCCGCTTATGCGGCGATTCGCAAAATTCAAGTATTATTTTTTACTGAGCAAGCAACTGACTAACTCGCAAAACCCTCTGCCTTCAGGATTTTCAGTGATAAAAGTCGGCTGATGTTGCATTTTTTCAGTGTATTTCGATACATTTTGCACACCGACTGACCAAGGAAAAATCGCCGGGTCAAACAAGCTCACATCATTGGGGCTATCCCCCACCGTCACAACCTGTTCCCGCGTCATCCCCGGAAAATGCCGCTGCAATACCTGCTGCAAGCCGATCGCTTTCTCCTGCTGCGGCAATTTGATGTGGCATTGCACGGTGCTGTAGGTGAAGCCCCAGCCCGAGTCCGCGCACATTGCCGCCATGGTTGCCAAATCCCGATCGGTGAGCCCCGCCACATCAAAGGTCCAGTCGGTCAGGCGGAACGGATTATCGTGGGACGGCTGAATTGTGGGAAACCGCTGCTGCAACTGGTCAAACATCGTAGCGAGGGCCTGACGGTGGGGAGTGATTTCAACATCGACGAGCAATTCCGATCGTTCACCCTGATAGAACAGCCCACCGTTTTCACAAATCGCCCCCGCGATCGGGAAGTAATAGCTCACCGCGCTCACCCAGCCCGCCGATCGCCCCGTCACGATCACCACCGGAATGTCCGCCCGCTGAAGCTGCTCCAAGGCATCAAACAACGCGGGCGTAAACTTTTCCCGGCAGGTCAATGTCCCATCCATATCCGTCGCCACCAACCGGATCGGCGGGAGGCTGGCTTGAGTCAAAGGGGTTAGGGGCATAATCAGCGATCGCGAGCGATGAAAGAATCGGGAGTTGTTATACACTCTAAGACTTATACGGACTGGATACGCATTCATAGCAGGACGATTGACGATGAGCAAGCTGAAGGTAGGACTTTTATTTGGTGGTCGATCGGGCGAGCATGAAGTCTCGATCATCTCCGCCGGGGCGATCCAACGGGGTCTCCAGGCCAATGCCACAAAATACGAAGTCATCCCCTTCTACATCCAGAAAAATGGGGTCTGGGTCGCCGGAGCCACGGCCCAAGCCGTTCTCGATGCCGCCAAACCGCCGACTGCGGAACCTGGATCAGGCAATCTCTGGCAATTTCCCGCCGAAGCCCCGACGATCGATCTGTGGTATCCCGTCCTCCACGGCCCGAACGGCGAAGATGGTACCGTCCAAGGCTTGCTCCAACTGATGCAAAAGCCCTACGTCGGCTCGGGCGTGATGGGTTCCGCCGTCGGCATGGACAAAATCGGGATGAAAATGGCCTTTGCCCAGGCCGGGATTCCCCAGGTCAAGTACATGGCGATCACCCGCGCCCAGGTGGAATCGGACAGCACTAACTTGCCCAAACTTTGCGAACAGATCGCCGCTGAACTCGGCTATCCCTGCTTCGTCAAACCCGCCAACCTCGGCTCCTCCGTCGGCATCTCCAAATGTCGCACCCACCTCGAACTGCAAACCGCATTGCAAAGCGCCGCCAGCTACGATCGGCGGATCATCGTCGAAGCCGGAGTCACGGCCCGCGAAGTCGAGGTTGCCGTCCTGGGCAATGACTTCCCCAAAGCCTCCGTCATCGGCGAAATCACCTTCGACAGCGACTTCTACGACTACGAAACCAAGTACACCGCAGGCCGCGCGGATTTGACGATTCCTGCAAACCTCCCGGAAGCCGTGGCCCAGCGGATTCGGGAACTGGCGGTGCAGGCCTTCCAAGCGATCGACTGTGCAGGCCTATCGCGGGTAGACTTTTTCTACGTCGAAGCAACGGGCGAAGTCCTGATCAACGAAATCAACACCCTGCCTGGCTTTACTGCCACCAGCATGTATCCCCAGCTCTGGCAGGCAACGGGCATCGAGTTTGCGGATTTAGTCGATCAGATCGTCCAATGCGCGATCGCCCGCCACGCTGATTAGCGCTTCCGGCGCGATCCTTTGGCTGGGTGCTTTAGAATAGAGTGATATTCTGGTGGGTCAATGGCCTATGGCGACTGAGCTAGCAACAATTCACAGCCTCTATGATCGCGATCTGTCGGCTTGGCTGGAGGAGACGATCGGGCAACTGCGGCGGCAAGACTATGGGGCAGTGGATTGGGCAAATGTGATTGATGAGTTGGAATACATGTCACGGCGGGAACGACAGGCGTTGGAGAGTAATCTGGTGATCTTGCTACTGCATTTGCTCAAGTGGCAGTATCAACCGGAAATGCGGAGTGGAAGCGGGAATGGCAGTATCGTCGAACATCGCCGCCGCCTGCGCAAAGCCCTTCAGGCTTCACCGAGTCTTCAGCCTTATCTGCTAGAAATTCTGGCTGAGGCTTACGCAGATGCGATCGCGCAGGCTAGCGCCGAGACGGGTTTGGCGCGGGATGCGTTTCCACTGGAATGTGAGTACGCGATCGCAAGCATCTTGAATCCCGGATTTCTACCTGATTAAACCGAAATAGCGATCGCCACCGCGTAATTTTCAGGATGATTATCCGGAATTCACCCTGTTAGCTTAGGAGTAAGACAAAGATTGTGCTGATATTTAAACTATTACCTCACGGAAGAATAACTACCTATGAAGCGTGTCGATCGTCGCGATGATTCCTACAACAATTCGCTCAACCATCCTCAATCACAGCAAAAAGCGCCTGTCTCTCAACGCGAACGTGAGCAATTGGTGGCCAATCTGCGGGCGACGCTGAATGAAAAACGTGATGAATTGAACACCACGAAGCAGCAACTCGATACCACTCGGCAAGAGTACCAGTCAACCTTGGTGCTATACCAAGAAGCCCAAACCTACTTGCCTCTCTACAACGAAGAGAAAACTAAAAATACATCCCTTCTAGCCCAGCTTAGTGAAAGCCAGCAGCAATTCCAACAGTATTTTTCGCTCTACAACGAAGAGAAAGCCAACAACGGTAACTTGATATTGCAAGTTCAAGCGGCCCAGGCAGAATCCCAGAAGTATTTAACGCTTTATGACCAGTCCCAGGCCGATCTTCAGTTAGAACGTCGTTCTAAAGCAGGCATCAAAGGATGGGAGACTCGGCGGAAGCGCGAAAATGAGCGATTAAAGCAAGAAATTTCAGAGATGATGGTGGTCTTACGTGATGCGATGGAACGTAAGGAGATTGCGATTCAAAACTTGGACGTTTTGGCCGACCGGATGGATAAAATTCAGTCCTTAGTTGATTCAGTCGAAGCCGATCCGAATGACAGCAATCCGTTGGGCCTATTAGCCAAGTTCAAACGGATGTGGCGCGCGATTCAAGAAATCCTGGCGGAGTAATGGAACGAACTGATGGAAAAATCCAGAACAATGATACTGCCAGCAGTAGAGGCAGCTATCGCAACACCAGATTTGCCGAAAAGCGGTCTTGGCGATCGCATTCGCAATCTGACTCAACAGTTACGCGAAGCTGATCAAGTACAGACAGAGGCAACTGTACGGATCCTGAAAGCAGCGGCAGTAATGTCCCAGAACTACGATCGGCTGGTTGATGAAGTGGTTGAAGTTGTGGAACATGACCTTGTCCAACCGGTGAAAGTTGGTGGAGACACATATACAGAGCAGGCACTCAAGCAACAATTTTCATCACTGAAGGAAGCCAAATCACATTTCAATATCCCGGCTCGGAGTTGGTCTGTGTTGGTGGATAAGTTGAATGAACGAGCAACGGCGGCCCCAACTAATGCGGCTCCCCCAGTTGATTTGCTCCAGCGCGTTATGGCATTGGAAGCAAGTGTCGATATGATGCGTGGGGAAATGAGTCAGATTCGAGCGCTACTGAACTCGATGTGTCATCCATAAGGTGATTGCTGAAAATAGTTCATCACTGCGGACATCGAGTTTGCCAAATGTCAGACCAACCTCCAATCCCCAACAAAAAATTACTCAACAACAATTTTTGTGACCGCGCCACGGATCGATGATCCATCCGTAATTTCCTCAGTACCATAGAGGAATTAATCGTGTGTCCTCGTTGGGAGGAGGATTTGGATGGAAACGCCCCACAACCCACAGCCGATCGCCTCACCGACGCGCTATCGCCAATCAAATGCCCTGCAACAGCGTCCACTCATCGTTTTAACCGGGCTATGGCTCGTGTTGATAGTGCTCGGCTGGCTCTCCATGTCCGAAATTCTCAGCCCCGGCGCCACCGCCCCTTTGCCCAAAACCCCGATCGCCCAAGCCAAACAGCAAGAAAGCTCTTCCCTGGGACTTCTCGGAGCCTTAGCGGGCGGCTGTGCGGCCCTATCGCTGTTGCTTGCCCAAAAATACGATCGGCGTTAGTCCCACCGAATCGTCGCGCGTCGGCAACGCAAACAGTTTTGAGCGCTGCTACTTTTCCGCCATCAGATTGGCCCAGTCCGCTACCATCTGCTCCGTCCAACGCCAATCTTTGATCAGATTTTGGGCTTGGAACGCCGCTGGATTGGCTTTAATCACCCGATCGCGCAGGGTTTTGGCCTCGTTTACCTTCCGGGCATCCGGTTTTTGGCCACCTTGCTTAGCTTGCTTCATCAGCGCCAAGGCTTGCCCCGCCGTCGCCGTTAAGCGTTCTGGCTCATTATCTTTGTCGTTGCCTGGCGATTGGTTGCGGGCTTCCTGC
Source organism: Cyanobacteriota bacterium (assembly GCA_046049545.1). Classification (GTDB taxonomy): domain Bacteria; phylum Cyanobacteriota; class Cyanobacteriia; order Leptolyngbyales; family Leptolyngbyaceae; genus Romeriopsis. Next base: position 11,937 of record JBJORF010000036.1, read on the forward strand.
CAAACCCGATTGGCTTCATCCCAGTTGCGCTCGGCGTAGTAGCCAAAGCCCAAAGTGGTGCGATAGTGCAGGTTATTCGGCTGCTCTTTCACCGCCGTTGCCCAGTTCCGGCGCGCATCGGTGTAGCTATAGGAAGTCGGCTGTCGTCGGATATTCTCCCAGGCCAACCGCCCCCGCAAGTAGGAAACCACAGGCGCACCGACATTCTTGCTCGGCACCGCATTCAGGGCACTTTCCGCCGCCACGAGATCCCCCATCTCCAGCAATTGCGCCACTGCTTCTGTCCCCTGCCGCAAATCCTGCTGTGCAAAGCTCTGCGTCGCTGTTGCCAGGGTTTCGCGATTTTTCTCAGTCGTTGCTGTTTGCGCCGTCGGGATAGGTGGCGCAGTCATTTGCTGCCGTCCTGCTAAGGCCCAGAGGCTCGCGAGCACCGCGATCGTCGCCCCTGTCATGGCGATCGTCTTGCGGTTGAATCCTTTAGCGGACTGCTTGGCCGACTTATTCGATTCCGAGCCGACGGTGGGTGCATAGAGCCGATCGGTCGCACTCGCCCCACGCGTCACGGGGGCGGGCTCACGCTGTCCGGTTGGCTCCGTCGCCGCGACCAGCCCGGTGGCAGGGGCGAGAATATCCGTCGCCAAGCGTTTGAGATTTTGTTCCGCTTCGGGATGCTGGGGTGCATAGCGCAGGGCCATTTTGTAGGAAGTCATCGCCTCCGAATAGCCCCCATCCAGCTCAAATGCTTTACCCAAATCATTGTACGCATCAGCGAATTCTGGATCGAGATTGATCGCATTGCCGTAGGCTTCGAGCGCCCCAGCAATGTCACCTTGCGCCGCCAGTTGGCGGCCTAAGCGATGGAAGTCGATCGCGTCATTAGCCGGGTCGGGCAATTCAAGATCAAGCTGCGGGGCCACCTTGGTAGAATCCAATTCCCCCAGCAACTGCTTAATCGTTTGCTGATCTTGTTGAGCCGTTGCCCCAACTGGCTCCCAGGATTGCGGCGGCAAATCCTCCGGCTCCCAATCCTGCGGCCCGGTGTCCCAATCCACATCGTAGGGATCAAGCGCCGTCGATTGATGCCCCTGAAGATACCCTTCAAACTCAGCGTGCATGTACAGAATCGGAATCGCCCAGTAGAGCTGATCGGAGCCGTAGGACGAGAGCAAACCCTGTCTAGCCCGCGACAGGCTCAAGTCGATCGGGCAACGCTGCTTCAAGTTGCGATAAAACAACCGACTGAAGTTCAAGGCCACATCATCCGGAATCGGTTCGGCCATCGCCACCACCGCCGGGATATTCCGCTTCAGCAGCGCATCAGCGAGATTTCCGCCACTGCCGCCGTTTTCCGTCGCTGTGGCTCCATAAAACCCTTGACAGGAATTAAACACCGCCATCCGCACGCCATTATTCACGAGCAGCCCCGCCAAATCATCGCCGCTCAGTACCTCAGTCAGCCCCGTTTTGCTGCTGACAAGATACAGATCACCACCCGACGCACTGAGGTTACTGTGGCCCGCATAGTGCAGGATGTCGTAATGGCCTTGTTCCAGGGCAGCAGTCAACTGCTCCCGCCCCGGTTGGTCGAGAATCGTCAGCGCCAGATTTGGCGGTTCATTGGCGGGCGTACTGCGCTGCAATTCCTGCTGAAGCTCCTGGGCTTCTTGATGCAGTTGCAGCATCTCTTGATCCGTCGGTGCGGCCAAGACCATCAGGATTTGCAGGGGCCGATCGTCCCCGGCGGCGCGATGCCAGTCGCTGGGATTAGGCAAGCGGGTGCTGGTCGATCGATAGCGCGAAAACACGACATCGGTATTCGTCGCGATCGGCCTGGCCCCATCGTTCATCACTTCCCAGGGCAACATCGGCAGCACATCGTCCTTTAACCCCAGACGCAGACGCAGAATTTCATTTTGGTTTTGGGCCACGCCTTGGGCGATCATCCAGCTATCGCGAATCGTGCCCTGAAAAATCGCATCATACAAATCCCGCCCCAGCGCCACCAAATCACAGGACTCCGGCTCGATCGGGGTCGTCGCTGTCCCCGTGCGCGTGCCCCGCAAGAGCCCAATCAAGGGATCATGCATTACCTGCGCCGCCTGGCCCAACCAGCGATCGACATCCCAGGTCAAAAGCTCCTCGGCCAAGGGCACCCCCAAAGCCACCCGCTCTGTCCGAATCAAATACTCGCCATCCCTGACTGGCGTTACGGAAATGTAGAATTCCTGGGTCACAATACTTCTTCTCCCAGAAGACCGTCTGCGTAGATTGAGTTGGTAGTTGGCGCTGCCCTGTTCTCTATACCCACCGACGGGACAGGCACATCCGGTCATTTTAGGGGCAAGGGATGAGAATTTGATCGTTTTGTTTAGCGAAACGAATGACTTGTCATCTATCTAGAGGATGACAAATTTCGCAAAACTTGCAACTCACAGGACAGTTTCGTAACGAAAATCAGGAATTTGGCCGTGGGGCGAGGCCGATCAGGCTTACGTAGCCAGCGGCGATTCTGCCATCATGTCACGCCAGACTTTTCCCTGTACGAGAGGGTTTCCCCCTTACAGGAACTTCAACGAAGCTTTGCGGGATCTTTATCCCAATTCCCCTGAGGGCGCTTTCCGGGAGCCGTAAAGGTAAGTGGTAGATGCACCCTGATTTCCACCGCGACCTCATGCCTAGTGAAGTCGCGGTTTTTTGTTGGCGATTTGGGGCGCAAGCGAGCGTAGCAAAAGAGAGCGTAGTAACTGTCGGCCAATCGGCTTCGATATTGCTAGACACAAAATCGCATCACCAGATTCCTCGATCGGCTGGGACAGTTCTTCAACTGTCAGACCCGGAATTCCAGCGGTGCATGATGATCATCGGACTCAATCCATTCTAAGCGGGGGGCACCATCGATCGTTGGGTGCGGAAGGTGACGTTTGCGCCTTCTTGATTTTGCTCAATCAACAGTAAGGGCGTGGGTTTCGCTTTTTGGTCCCAGCGCAGGTGGGCCATGCGACCTTGGATCGTGGGCTGCCAGGTATCATTTTCCTGGGTGGGGCTAAGAAAGGTTTCGATGCAGTCGATTAACTGCTGAATCGTCACGGAGGTCGGCTGGGTGGGCAACTTCACCATTTGAATCCCGACCCGGAACAGCACGCGCGGCGTTAGATCGGTTTCGGTCTTGTAGGATACGTCGAAGATTTCATCGACTTGACGACCGGATTTACTGGCGATGCCGAGTTCACCGTTGGCGACTTGCTTGGGCCGCAGGGCAATGCTGATCTTGTCGCGGACTTTGCTCTTAATTTGGTTGACGATCGTGGCGTGGAATCCGTCTTCCGCCATCCGCATCCGGAGATAGTCAAGGTTAAAGTCGCGGGAGTTGACCAAGTCCGGATTTTTCTCCATCTTGACGATCGTTTCGCCGCGCTTCTTGACATGGTACTTGAGTTGCTTGGCCCGCAGTTTCTCCTGTTGCAGCAATTGTTCGAGCTTGCGACTTTGGCGATAAGAGGTAATCCCCAAGACAACCAATACCGCACTCAACCCAAAGGTCGAATGCATCCACCAATTCGTTGGAGCCGGCGATGTGGGACTGGCGGTCGCGATCGTCACGGGACGACTGGCCACCGTAGCCACCGGGAGAATCGATAAAGCAGACATAGGATTTTCAGAACTGTAGATGTAAATAACGCGGTAGCAAGCGTTTCCCTGAGAAATGCCAGTAGGGACGCGCAAGCCTTTGCATCAATCCATACCAGCAATCTCTATGTAACCTATTCACAGGCCGATCGTCACCAGCAGGAAGACCTGTATGAGGTTCCGGTAAAGAATCGATCAAGCAGCAGTCCGAGGATGTCTTGTATACTCATTAACGAACCTGTTGCTGGGATTGGGATAATTCGCGCGATGCAGATGCAACATCCGAATCGACTATTGGTCTGGTGGAGTACGGTCTCCCCAATGGGACGGACGGCGATCGTCGGGTTAGCGTTTCCCTTGATCGTGATCAATGCTTGGGCCTTGGCCGTCATTTTTGACTATTTCCATTCGTTGCTCGTGATTCTGGTGGCCGCTGCGCTATTGGCGTTTCTGCTGAACTACCCTGTAGCGATCATCGATCGGGCCTCACCCACGGGCCGCAACCAAGCCTCGGCGGTCGTGGTCTTCCTCCTCGCGCTGTCCGTAATTTTCGGACTGGGGATTACCTTAGTGCCCTTAGCCTTGACCCAGGCGCAGCAGTTGGTCGCGAGTTTGCCGAAGTGGATTGACTCGGGCCAAAAGCAATTACTGACGCTGAATGAGCAGCTCGACGCAATGGGGTTTGACATCAACCTGGACATCCTCTCGGCCCAGTTGAACGAGCGCCTCCGGGGCCAAATCCAATCGATCACCCAGGGCGTGTTCGACATTGCGCTGCTGACGGTGAGCAGTCTGGTGGACTTTCTGCTGACGCTGGTGCTGACGTTTTATTTGTTGCAGCATGGCGGTGAGCTGTGGGACAGCGTCGTGACGTGGCTACCGGAACGCTACCGATCGCCCTTCACGAAAACCCTGCGCCTGAGTTTTCAGAATTTCTTCTTGGGCCAGTTGATTCTGGCCACTTGTCTCGGCACCGCGATGACGATTCTGCTGCTCTGGCTGCGGGTGCCCTTTGGCTTACTGTTTGGCTTGACGATCGGGACGATGGCCTTGGTGCCCTTCGGCGGTTCGGCGGGGATTATTCTCGTGACATTGCTGGTGGCCCTGCGCGACTTTTGGTTGGGTGCGAAGGTCTTGGCCCTAGCAGTGTTGGTCCAGCAAATTATTGAAAACCTGATTGCCCCCAGGGTCTTGGGCAGCGTCACGGGGCTGAGTCCAATCTGGGTGTTTATCTCGATTTTGACCGGGGCGCGGATTGGCGGCCTGCTGGGCGTTGTGGTCGCGGTGCCGACGGCGGTGGTGCTGAAGAGTGCGCTATTGCTGCTGCGATCGCCCAAGGGCACGCCCTTGCAGCCACCGAATGAAGCCCGGATCGACCTCACCCCCGGCGACAACCCGCCCCCCAGCATCCTGCCGGGAGCCGCTGTCTCGGAAGAAGGGTAAATCGCCATCATGGTTGCATCACCAAATTCCCGCGCCACCCATCCCTTTCAACGTTTGCTCCGCTATGGTCGCCGCTACCGATCGTGGTATGCGTGGGCGGCGACTTGTTCGGTGCTGAATAAGATCTTCGATCTCGCGCCGCCGTACCTGATTGGCATGGCGGTGGATATTGTGGTCAAGCGCGACAGTTCCCTGATTGCCAAATTCGGCTTTACCGACATTACAACCCAACTGCTGATTTTGTCGGGGCTGACCCTGCTGATTTGGGGTTTGGAATCACTATTTGAATATGCCTACGAACGGCTCTGGCGGGAACTGGCCCAGACGGTACAGCATAGCCTCCGCCTCGATGCCTACAGCCATTTACAAAATCTCGAACTCAGCTTTTTCGAGTCCCGCAGTACCGGACAACTGCTGTCGGTGCTGAACGACGACATCAACCAACTGGAGCGCTTCCTCGACTCCGGCGCGAACGAACTGCTGCAATTCGCCACCACCGTCCTATTTGTCGGCGGCACCTTCATCGCCCTCGCCCCTGCCGTTTCCTGGCTGGCCATGGCTCCGATTCCGTTTATCCTCTGGGGGTCGATCGCCTTCCAGAAGCGGCTCGCCCCCCGCTATGCCAACGTCCGCGAACAAGCCGGTTTAGTCAATGCGCGACTGGCGAATAACCTCACAGGGATGGCGACAATCAAGAGCTTCACCGCTGAAGCCTTTGAATCCGATCGGGTGGCCCAGGACAGCGATGCCTACCGCCAAAGCAACCGCCGCGCGATCCAGCTCAGTGCGGCCTTTGTGCCGTTGATTCGGTTTGTGATTTTGATTGGGTTTACGGCGACGCTGTTTCTGGGCGGGCTGGCCGCAGCGGCGGGACAGCTCTCCGTCGGCACCTACGGCTTCATGGTGTTCATCATTCAGCGGTTGCTCTGGCCCTTCACGCGGCTGGGCCAAACGATGGATCAATACCAGCGGGCCATGGCTTCGATCCAGCGGGTGATGAATTTGCTCGATGAACCCGTGACGATCGCATCCGGGCATCAGCGCCTCCCCCAGGTACAGGGCACCGTGGAATTTGACCAAGTGACCTTTGCCTATGCAGGCCGATCGAATGCACTGAATAATTTGTCGCTAAAAATTCCCGCTGGCAAAACGATCGGCATCGTCGGCGCAACGGGTTCGGGCAAAAGCACCTTGGTCAAACTCCTGCTACGGTTCTATTCCCCGCAACAGGGTCGAATTTTGCTCGATGGGGTGGATATTCGCGACTGTGATCTCCAGGATTTGCGGCGCTGTTTGGGGTGGGTCAGTCAGGATGTATTTTTATTCCACGGCACGGTGGCGGAAAACATCGCCTACGGGAGCTTTGATGCCGCCCGATCGGACATCATCGCCGCCGCCAAATCCGCCGAAGCCCATGAATTTATCGAGTCCCTGCCCCAAGGCTACGAAACGATCGTCGGCGAACGCGGCCAGCAGCTCAGCGGCGGTCAGCGGCAACGACTGGCGATCGCCCGCGCCGTGCTGAAAGACCCAGCGGTGTTGATTCTCGATGAGGCCACGTCAGCGGTGGATAACGAAACCGAGGCGGCCATTCAGCGATCGTTGGCGCAGATTACCCGAAACCGAACGACGATCGCGATCGCCCATCGGCTATCCACAATTCGGCAGGCCCATTGCATCTATGTGATCGAGCAGGGGCAGATTGTGGAATCCGGTCGCCATGCGGAACTGTTGGCGCTGGGCCGCGTCTATGCGGGACTGTGGCGGGTGCAGTCGGGCGAAACGAGTGAAGCCTCAAGGGAAACCTCAGTGGGTTCAACGGGTGAATCAAGTGACCGATCGGCGTAAACTTTGCTACCGTAACTAAGGCTAAAACACAGGCTCAACCCTCAGGCTGATCGCAAGAGACCCCCCGCATGACTCGCAGACCCCGGATTTGGTTAACGCATCGATCGTTGGATTTGATTTTGATGGCAAGTGCCGCTGGATTTTTGTCCTTCTTGAGCCATCGGTAGGATGGCCTTCGGCAGGGCATCACCATTACAGATCGCAACTTTTGGGGCCTATTCAGTCTGATGCCGTTGTACTGCGTTGAATTTGTTTATTCAACTTATGGTCAAACGTAAAAATCGCATGTTGCTCAACCCTGTGATAGGCCAACAGCAATGTATCGACAAAATCGAGTGTACTGGTGCTGTAGCATTCCAGTGCAGTGAGCAAAATGTTGGCTTTTTCAACTGCCACTAATCGTTCATCGATCAATTGACTGAGTTGCTGTTGTATATCCCGGCGCTCAACGGCGTAGACCCTCTGAAGAACATAAACTACTTCACAAGCAACTTCTAGGGGTAGCGTGACGGTCTGTTGTTCGAGAATCTCAGCAGCTTTGGGCGATAGTTCTGGGTGGTCATCGAGGAGGTAGCGCAAAATAATGTTGGCATCAACGATTTGCATATTTTTCATCCATTGCCATTGACCATGCAGCCTGTTCTTGCGCCATCCGATCGGGCTGGGCATATTGCTTTAAGCTGCCCCGTAAACTTTTTTGCAGTGTCCTGGAGGTTGGCGTTTGCTGTGGTGATGGGCGAACGATGATTTCTACTTCCTGCCCCCAAAATTGTTGCGGCAACTGGAGATAGATTTCACCATTGGCGACGATTTGAATGCTGCGGATCGCTTCCATGATGTGAGACCGTTCCGATCGATGACTTGGTTTACTGCAAGTATAGGCGGGTCGTCGGGGATTCTCCGCCGCTAAGCGAGGCTCTACGGAGCGAGGCTCTGGATAATTTATTACGATCGCTTGTGACTCTCGCAAGCCGGGGCGGAAATGCTCCGATCGAGCCAACTTACCGCCTGCTGTAATCGAATCAACGCTTCTTCAGGATTGTCTTTGAGCAAATACACCAAGGCGGTTGCGACTTGCTCCTGAGCGCGGGCCGATCGATTGCTCATCAGTCGATGCCAATCTTTTTCACCAATGCGCGATCGTTCCGCCAATGCCTGGGCCAAATCCAAGGTCGTACTTTCCAGGATGACTTCTACGCGGGGACGATCGTTCATTGACGGATACCTCAGCGGGCGCGGGAATACTGCAATACAATGACCATTATCGCGCAATTCGAGGAGCACCGGGATGTCTGCCGCTGAAGCCAATTCCACTGAACCGACGGCTGAACAGAATTTTGAGCAATTGCTCCAAGCCGCTGAAACCAAAGTCACGCAGCTCAAAACCCGCTACCAACAAGTCCAAACCGACCAAACCCGCCAAGCCGAACTGCGCGATCGCAAAACTGCCATTGGCGAAAAACCCAACCCCGAACTCGCCAAAGAACTCGACGCGATCGACGCCGAACTCCACGAACTCGAAGTCCGCCTAGAAAGCCAACTCTTCTCCTGGGACAGCTGGAAACAATACTTTTGGCAAACCGTGCGATTCGTCGGCATCGGCATCGCGATCGGCTGGGGTATGGCGTTCTACATCATGAAACATCCCACGCCCAGCGCGATCGAACCCAACCAACCCAACCGCATCCAATAAAATTTGGCAAGATCAGAAATCATTGGTAGGTTGGGTGAAGCAACGCGAAACCCAACACCCACAGCCCCCAACGCAATCGAACCCACCATGACCAGAATCGCCGAAATCCTCCGCAACGGTGTCGCCCAAACCACAATCACCGTCCAAGGCTGGGTTCGTACCAAACGCGAACAAAAAACCTTCACCTTCATCGAAGTCACCGATGGCTCCTCGATGAACGGCCTCCAAGCGATCGTTAACAACACCCTCCCCAACTACGAAGCCGACATCAAACGCCTCAGCACCGGTGCTTCCCTCACAATCACGGGCAAACTTGTCCCCTCCCAAGGCCAAGGCCAACGGATCGAATTGCAAGCCGATAGCTTCACCATCCAAGGCGAAGCCGACCCGGAAACCTACCCGCTCCAGAAAAAGCGCCACAGCTTCGAGTTTTTGCGCGACATCAGCCACCTACGATCGCGTACCAATACCCTCGGGGCCGTCTTCCGCGTCCGCAACGCTTGCTCCGCCGCCATTCACGCCTTCTTCCAAGAACGGGGCTTTTTGTGGGTACATACGCCGATTCTCACCGCCAGCGACTGCGAAGGAGCCGGGGAAATGTTTGCGGTGACGAATTTTGATCTGGAAAATCCGCCCAAGCAAGACGGCAAGATCGACTACAGCCAGGACTTCTTTGGCAAACCGACCTACCTCACCGTGAGCGGCCAGCTCGAAGCGGAGATCATGGCCATGGCCTTCAGCGATGTCTACACCTTCGGCCCCACCTTCCGCGCGGAGAACTCGAACACTTCCCGCCACCTGGCAGAATTCTGGATGGTCGAGCCGGAAATGGCGTTCTGCGACCTTCAGGGCGACATGGAATTGGCCGAGGCATTTCTCAAATACGTGTTCAACTACGTGATGGAAAAGTGCCCCGACGACATGGCCTTCTTCAACGATCGGATCGACAAGTTCGTGATTGCCACCGCTGAGAACATCATCACCGAAGAATTTGCCCGGATCACCTACAGCGAAGCGATCGACCTACTGCTCAAAGCCGATCACAAATTCGACTATCCCGTGGAATGGGGCCTCGATCTGCAATCGGAGCATGAACGGTATTTGGCAGAAACCCTGTTCAAGAAGCCGACGATCGTCACCAACTATCCCACCGCAATCAAAGCCTTCTACATGCGCCTCGACGACGGCGGCAAAACCGTTTCCGCCATGGATATTCTGGCTCCGAAAATCGGCGAAATCATCGGCGGCTCCCAGCGCGAAGAACGCCTCGATGTCCTGGAAGCGCGGATCAAAGCAGCGGGCCTCAGCCCAGAGACCTACTGGTGGTACCTCGATTTGCGCCGCTATGGCACTGTGCCCCACGCGGGATTTGGCTTGGGGTTTGAGCGGTTGGTGCAGTTTATGACCGGGATGACGAATATTCGCGATGTGATTCCGTTCCCGCGTACACCCTTGAATGTGGAGTTTTAGACCCGCCGCAACGGTAAAATCTAATATCGAATTTCAACTCCTATCATCCGGGCGCAATCCTTCTCCATGGACACGACTGAACTCAAACGCCAACTCGACCAGCTCACCGATCGCCTGGGTAAAACTCAGGACTATCTTTGACCTGCCTGCCCTCCAAGCGAAAATCCAAGACCTCGAACAAATCGCGTCCCAACCCGCTTTTTGGGACAATCAAACCCAGGCCCAAGCGACGCTCCAGGAATTAAACGAGTACAAATCCCACGTGGAAGGCCTCGATCGCTGGCAAACTCTCCTCGGCGATGCAAAGGCCGCCCTGGAATTGCTTGACCTTGACCCTGACGAAGCCTTCTTCGCCGAGGCCAATACCAAAACCCAGCAGCTCACCCAGGAGCTTGACCAGTGGGAGCTCCAGCAGCTCCTCGCCGGCCCCTATGATGCCAAAGGCGCGCGGCTCACGATTAACGCCGGCGCGGGCGGCACTGATGCCCAGGACTGGGCCGAAATGATGATGCGGATGTACACCCGCTGGGGCGAACAGCATGGCTACAAAGTCACTACCGCCGACATCTCCGAAGGGGAAGAAGCCGGGATCAAATCCGTCACCCTGGAAATCGATGGCCGCTACGCCTACGGCTACCTCAAGGTCGAAAAGGGCACCCACCGCTTGGTGCGCATTTCCCCGTTCAATGCCAACGACAAGCGCCAAACCAGCTTCGCGGGCGTGGAAGTGATGCCGATGATCGACTACGACGTGAACCTGGAGATCCCCGACAAAGATCTGCAATACGAAACCTTCCGATCGGGCGGCAAAGGCGGCCAGAACGTCAACAAAGTCGAGACCGGGGTGCGGGTCATCCACGTCCCGACGGGCATAGCCGTGCGCTGTACCGAAGAACGGAGCCAACAGCAGAACAAAGAAAAGGGCCTCGCAATCCTGAAAGCCAAGCTGCTGATCATCGCCCAAGAACAAAAAGCCAAGGAAATCGCCGAAATCCGGGGCGACATGGTGGAAGCCGCCTGGGGCACCCAAATCCGCAACTACGTCTTCAACCCCTACCAAATGGTTAAAGACCTGCGCACCGCCCACGAAACCACGGCCATCCAAGACGTGATGGACGGCGCACTCGACCCCTTCATCGAAGCCTGCCTCCGCCAGGAAAATCAACTCGTGGAAGCCTAAAGTGGAAGTCTCAAATCGATCGGGCCTATGACGCAAGATAGAGAACCATGACTTAAACCCGAAAACGTCAAATTACTCTGATCAAAGTTCATTGAGGCTTTACCCAAGTCAGCGATCCATTTACATTCTCCTGGATATCACTTAGTTAAAATGGTGTCAACTTGATTCATTTCAACTAAGTATTTCACCTGAGCATGCAAACTAGTAGTCCCACCAGTAAGAGCTTCAACTGGAAGCTCTGGTATCAAAAAGCCGATTCCACCGCTGCACTGGACTACTATGCTTTGGGCGTGGTGGTGTTCCTGGGGATACTACGACTAGCGGAACCGCTATGGGGCGACCAAGCCTTGTTTGTCGTTGGGGCCAAAATTATCAACAATGGCGGGCTGCTGTATCGGGATTTCTGGGATCTCAAGCCGCCGGGGATCTATGGATTTTATGCGCTGGCGGGGCGGTTATTTGGCTTTACCAGTGCGGGGGTGCATTTACTGGAGTTGATCTGGATGATGACTCTGGCGATCGTCCTTCGCGTGACCCTCGCCCCCTACTTCAAACGCCTGTGGTTGGCCAAAATCATCCCTTGGCTCTGTGTCGGTAGCTATTACGCGATCATTGATTCGCGCCAGCAGATGCAGGTCGAGTCGCTGATGGGCCTACCGATTTACCTATCGCTCTGGTGTACGCTTCGCGCGACCCAACAGCCCGCAAAACGCTGGCGCTGGCTGATGGCATCGGGGATTTTTGGCGGGATTGTGTTGCTGTTTAAGTTGATTTATCTGCCGCTGCTGATGGCGCTTTGGAGCGTTTATCTGATCCATGCAGTGATGAAGCAACGGCGATCGCTGCTGCCGACTCTTGGGCAGACCAGTTGGCCGTTGGCGATCGGAACCCTACTGCCGATCATTCCAGTATTGATGTATTGGCACAGCCACGGCATGTTGGGTGAGGTATTTTATTACTTGGTGCAATATCCAACGGAAGTTGTCCGCACGAATGCCCCCCGTCCCCTCGGCGCGTTGATCAAGACCTTCGCCTGGTTTGGGGTGAAGTTTTTCCCGCTGATTACGTTAGCGGCCTTTGGGGGCTGGTGGAGCTTGCGACGGCGACAACTCTTGGGTGCACAGTTGTTGGTTTGGCTGACGCTGGGACTCGCGATGATCACGGCCCAGAGTCAATCCTGGTGGACTTATCATTTGATGCTGTTGCTCGTGCCGTTGACGATTTTGGCCGCGCTGGGAATTGATGGCTTAATCGGCTCGGCCCGCCAGCCAGAAGTGTGGCTGTTTCGATATCGGCGGGGTCTGAAGGTATTACTGGCAGGTTGCCTGGGCTGGTTACTGCTCGTGACGGGGATGCGGGTCGGCATTACGGCAAACAACATCGCCCGATCGACAATCCCGCTCACCGCCGAGATGCAAGTCCAATATCAACGTCAAGCGGCACCGCTGTACAACGCTGCGGTCACCGAACTGGAATTTCTCAACGCCCCCGATCGGCCTGAGGGTTCGCTGTATGTGTTTGGTAATCCGGTGCTGTACCTGCTGGCGAACAAAGATCAACCGATTCCGATGCAGGGTTGGATTTCGGAAATTCTGCTACCCGAACAATGGAAAACGCTGGTTGAACAGCTCGATCGGGCTAGACCCCGCTATATCTACATCATGACCGAGGACGCGAAATACATTGCGCCGAACGTGACGACTTGGCTCGGGCAGCATTACCAACGCCAACAGGAGAGCAAGTTTGGTACCTGGTATCAGTTGTCGCCCGCCTGATCACCCACTCACCCGTTTAGGGAGGGGTCGTTTTATGGGAGCATGGTTAGCCGAAGTTGATTGAGCAATTGGCGAACCGGGTGACTCCTATGACAATTGAAGTCGATTATTGCTTTCCCACAGGCGTAGATCCCGCAAAACAAGCCCAGGTGATCGCGATCGGGCAAACGGTCGGTTCCTGGGACAATCGCTGGGCCACTAGGGAAGCCAGTTTCCGCGAACGGCTGGGACAGGTGGTGCAAACCCAGACCCAAGCTGATGGCAGTGGTTTAGCCACGATCGCCTTCCCGGAAGCGAATGTCGAGGGCGACATTGCCAGTTTGTTGACGATGATTTTTGGCAAATATTCGATGGCGGGGGCCGCGAAGGTCGTGGATGTGCGGTTGCCTGCGGGCTACGGTACCCCGGCAAAATTCGGCATCAGCGGGATTCGGCAAATGCTGGACGTGAGCGATCGGCCCCTGGTCATGGCAATCTTCAAGCCCGCGCTGGGGCTTTCCGCCGCTGACCATGCCAAAATCCTGGGCGAAGTTGCGCCCCAGGGGTTGGACGTGATCAAAGACGACGAAATCATGGCCGACCTCGCCAGTGCCCCAACGATCGAACGGCTGAAAGCCTGCAAAGAAGTGCGCGATCGGGTGCAAGACCAAACGGGCAAGCCCCTACTGTACGCCACCAATATCACGGGTCGCGCGAACCAGTTGCAAACCCGCGCAAGGGAATTGGTCGCCGCCGGAGCGAATGCGCTGCTGCTCAACGTCCTCACCTACGGGTTTTCGGTGCTCGAATCTCTCGCTACCGACCCGGAAATCAATGTCCCGATCTTCGCCCACCCATCCCTGGCAGGAGCATTGTGTGGTGCACCCGACCATGGTTTGAGCTATTCCGTGGTGCTGGGAACGCTGATGGCCCACGCAGGGGCGGATGCAGTACTGTATCCCGCCCATTACGGCAGTTTGCCCTTCGATCGCAATGAAGAATTCGCCATCCGCGATGCCCTGCGATCGCGCAATGTCTTCCCCGTTCCGTCCGCTGGCATTCATCCCGGCGTTGTACCGCAAGCGTTACAGGACTATGGCACCGACGTAATTCTGAATGCGGGCACTGGAATCATGGATCATCCCCAGGGCGCAGCAGCGGGGGTTGATGCCTTTTTTGCGGCGCTCAAGCAAGCCCAGCCGGGGGTGAAATTCGACCCGGCGGCGATTACCGACCCCGCCCTTAAAGCGGCCTTGGAGAAGTGGGGAGCCTAAATCGACGATGAACAGCACGATGAACAGCACGATGAAACGCATTGTTTTTTGCGACTTTGACGGCACGATCACAACCGAGGAAACCTTCGTCGCCCTGCTGCGGCAGTTCACCCCGGATCTGGCCGATACCCTGATGGCAGAAATCTATGCCAAACGCCTGACGCTCCGCGAGGGTGTCCGGCAAATGTTGACCTCAATTCGGAGCGAACAATATCTAGCGATCGTGGCGTTTGCCCAAGCGAAGGCGATCCGCCCTGGTTTCGATCGCTTCCTCGATTTTCTGGAAGCCAACCAAGTCCCCTTTGTGCTGATCTCCGGGGGCATCACCGTCATGGTCGAAACCGTGATCGGCGATCGCAAATCCCGCATGGCCGGGATTCATGCGATCGATCTCGACACCCAAGGCGAATTTCTCACGCCCATTTCCCGTTTTGAGGCCGGGAGTGAATTTGTCGCGAAGGTGAATGTCATGGCGGAATATCCCTGCGACGAAGCGATCGCTATTGGCGATTCGATTACCGACTTGAACATGGCCATGGCCGCGCCGGTGGTATTTGCCCGCGATCGGCTGGCAACCTACCTGCAGGAGGCCAACAAGCCCTACTACGCCTGGGAAGATTTCGACGATATTCGCCAACAGCTAGCCAAAAGCTGGGGAGTCACACCATGAACGCACCTGCCAATCTGTCCATCGATGACCCGCGCCCGCAGATCGTCGCCGCCGCCAAATACTTCCATGATCGCGGCTGGATGCTCGGCACGGCTGGGAACCTCTCCGCGAAACTGCCCGACGGCAGCTTTTGGATCACCGCCAGCGGAAAATCCAAGGGCGAACTGACGGAAAACGACTTTATTCGCCTGTGGCCCGACGGTCACACCGAATCCCCCGTCCCTAGCAACAAACCCTCCGCCGAAACCTCAATCCACACCGCCGTTTACGCCCTTTACCCCGAAGCCCAGGCCTGCTATCACGTCCATTCCGTCGAAGCGAATCTGGTGTCCAACTTCACTGACCAAGGCGAACTCCCCCTGCCCAACCTCGAAATGATCAAAGGCTTCGGCCTCTGGACCGAAAATCCCAACTGCACCATGCCCCTATTCGCCAATCACCTGGAAGTGCCCAAAATCGGCCAGGAAATCCGCGATCGCTTCCAGGAGCAGTTGCCCGCCATCCCCGCCTTACTCATCCGCAACCACGGCGTTACAGTCTGGGGGCGTTCCCCCGAAGATGCCCGCAATAAAATTGAGCTAGCGGAATACATCTTCCGCTACATGGTGAACGCGCGGCAGTTGGGTTTATCAACGCGTTAGTGTTATGGATAACAGCCGTTATTAAGTAACGTAAACACTTAGCTTAAGATTTTCTAAACGCTCGGTAAAACCGCTAAGCCAATCACTGAAAGCCTTTCCCATCAAGGCTCAGGAAAACCTAAAGAAAATCTTAAGTATTTGATATTTTGGGTTTTCCAGTGGCAATATAGTGACATAACAAATCACTACAAATTCGGGGTCAGCTTAATATAGGCTCCATAAAAGTTAACTTTTTTTGGCGCGGCATCAGGTCTTCCTGGTGTCGCGTTGTATTTTTGGGTAGGGGTTTCGGCTTCGCTCAACCCCAAAAACCAAAATCCTGCAACCGCAAATGCGACCACAGGATTTGACGGGGGTTTCGATGGTTGCTCGGCCCACCGCGTGATCTGCTTGGTTCCCCGAACCGAGGGCTGAGCCACGCCGAAGCCCTGGTAGCTGAGCTAGGCCGAAGCTAGATGTCGAGATCCGCCGCCATCAACTTCGGCCCGTAGGTTTCGATGAACTCCCGGCGGGGGGCCACCCGATCGCCCATCAGTACGGTAAACACCCGATCGGCTTCCGCCGCATCTTCAATCCCGACGCGCTTCAATGTCCGCGTTTCCGGGTTCATCGTGGTATCCCACAGTTGCTGCGGCATCATTTCCCCCAGCCCCTTAAAGCGCTGGATGTTGTAGTTGGCGTTGTCGGGGAATTCGGCGATGCGGGCTTGGAGTTCCCGATCGCTGTAGCAATATTGGTGCTGACGACCCCGCTCCAGCTTATACAGCGGTGGGCAAGCGATGTAGATATAGCCCTGATCGACCATATCCCGCTGGTAGCGGTAGAAGAACGTCAGCAGCAGCGTCCGAATGTGCGCCCCATCCACGTCCGCATCGGTCATGATGATGATCCGGTGATAGCGCAGGTTCTTCAGGTCAAATTCTTCACCCTTAATCCCCAAGCCCAGAGCGGTGATCAGCGATTGGACTTCATTGTTTTTGTAGATCTTCGCATCGTCGGTCTTCTCGATGTTCAGGATCTTACCGCGCAAGGGCAGGATCGCCTGGAACCGCCGATCGCGACCCTGCTTCGCCGAACCACCGGCCGAATCGCCTTCCACCAAATAGATTTCCGATTCCGACGGGTCGCGAGAGGCACAGTCCGCCAGCTTACCCGGCAAGGTCGAAGATTCCAGCACCGACTTGCGCCGCACCAGTTCCCGCGCCCGTCGCGCCGCTTCCGCTGCATTAAAGGCTTGGATCGCTTTTTCCAGAATCGAGTCGCCCACGCCCGGATGGAATTCCAGGTATTCCATCAGCACTTCGCCCAGCATCGAATCGACGATCCCACGCACTTCTGTGTTGCCCAGCTTAGTCTTCGTTTGCCCCTCAAATTCCGGGTCGGGCACCTTCACCGAAATCACAGCGGTCAAACCCTCACGGATGTTTTCCCCGGCGAGGTTGGACTGCCCCTCTTTAATTTTGTTGCGCTTGCGGGCAAAGCTGTTCAACGTCCGGGTCAGTACCGTCTTCAGACCTTCGAGGTGCGTTCCCCCATCGATCGTCCGAATATTATTGGCAAAGCCCAGAATGTTGTCGCTGTAGGAGTCAATGCACCACTGCAAGGCGACTTCGACCTGGACGTTATTTTTCTCGCCGTTGAAGTAGATAATTTCCGGATGAATCGCTTCTTTCTCGCGGTTCATGTAGACGATGTACTCACGAATCCCGCCTTCGTAGTAGTAGACTTCCTGCTTCGGATTGCCCTCGGCATCCCGCTCGGATTCCCGCAGATCATTGAAGGTGATCCGCACGCCGCCATTCAGGAAAGCCAGCTCCCGGAAGCGGCCCGCCAGCACCGAAAATTCAAATTCAATCCCCCCGGTGAAGATCAAAACATCGGGATAGAACGTCACCGTCGTCCCCGTGCGATCTTCCTTTGATTTCGCGACTTCCAACGTGCCCTGGGGAATCCCCCGCTCGTAGCGCTGCTTATGGATCTTCCCTTCGCGCCACACCGTCACCTCCACCCATTCGGACAGGGCATTGACCACCGAAACCCCCACCCCGTGGAGACCACCGGAAACCTTATAGCCGCTGTCGCCCCCAAACTTACCCCCGGCACCCAAGACCGTCAGCACCGTTTCTAGGGCGGACTTGCCAGTTTTCGGGTGGACATCCGTGGGAATACCGCGCCCGTCATCCCCCACGGAGACCGAACCATCGGCATTGATGGACACGGTGATGTTTTTACAGTATCCTGCCAGGGCTTCATCAACGGAGTTGTCAATGACTTCGTAGACCAAGTGATGCAGACCGCGCGTTCCGGTACTGCCAATGTACATGCCTGGGCGTTTCCGAACGTGTTCGAGTCCTTCCAGGACTTGAATCTGTTCTGCACCGTAATTCTGGGCCATAACGCGCTCCGTCAATTTTGGGGTTCTAAGGATTGGGCGGATTTAATATAACAAATATATTCAAAATTTTAACACAAATGCCTTACAGGCGATTTGCAGCCGATTTCCGAGGCCGCTGAAAATACTGGTGGATATCACCCAAAATCATCCTATTCCCAACCCCACGATCGTCGGTCATGCACAGAAATTTTAATGGTTCTATTGTACCACATGAGCTGACAACGGCCTCAGCCGGAAGTTTGATTGTGGTATGTGGGGCGACAGCCAGTGGCAAATCGGGTTTGGGCTTGGCGATCGCCGAGCATTTGCAAGCGCAGGGGCAAGCAGCGGTCATTCTCAGCGCCGATTCGCGCCAAGTGTACCGCGAGTTTACCATTGGTACAGCTAAACCGATCGGGGCTGACCGCGATCGGGTACCCCACTATTTATTAGACATTTGCGATCCGAGGGAGACTTTGACCGTCGCGGAGTTTCAAGACCAAGCAAAGGCGATCATCACCCAATGCCACCAAACCCAAGTCCTCCCCCTGCTCGTCGGCGGCACCGGACTTTACTTAAAAGCGATCGTGCGCGGCATGAAGATGCCCCGCGTCCCGCCACACCCCGAACTGCGCGAACAGCTCATGGATCTGGGCCAACCCCACTGCTACCAAATCCTCCAGCACTTAGATCCCGCCGCCACCACAAAAATCCACGCCAATGATCAAGTGCGAACCCTGCGGGCGTTGGAAGTGTTTTATGCGACGGGGCGACCGATGAGTGAACAGCAGGGGGAAGACCCGCCGGATTATCCAATTTTGACGATCGGGCTGGATACGCCTCGGATCGACGATCGCATTGCCCGCCGCGCCCAGCAAATGTTTGACCAAGGCTTTATCGCCGAAGTCCAGGGTCTAGTCGCTAAATACGGCGACGATCTGCCCCTACTCAATACCCTCGGCTACGCCGAAGTTCGCCAATTCCTGCGCGGCGAAATCTCCGAAGCCGAAGCCATTCATTTCACCGCCCTCCACACACGGCAATTCGCCAAACGCCAACGCACCTGGTTCCGCTCTGATCCGACGATCGCATGGTATGACAGTGATGCCCCGGATTTGGTAGCGCAGGTGCGCGATCGGGTCGACCGATTTTTAGGAACGTGACTTCGAGTGGGTAAGGCTAGCGATCGTTCAACCAGGCCGCTAAGTCACCGGCTTGGGTAAAGTCCAAAGCCGCATCTTGCAGCGCTTCCAATTGTGCCGTTGAGAGCTGCTCCAACTGCATCAACGTCGCAGTCGAAAGTTCACCCACTCGCCGCAGCAACAGTCGCTGGACCATTCGTAGTTGACCTCTGGCTTCACCTCTGGCTTCACCTCTGGCCTCACCATCAGCGAAAGCATCCTGATAGACACGGGTTTCCTCTAGCTTGATTCCGATCATGGCATCAACTTCCTCGCGGCTCAGCGTGGTGAATTTGTAAACGATGATGGTGGAGACTAACTCGATTATCGCACGGGCATTTGTGGTTTGGGCAGCGCTGATCAACGATCGCGCAGTGTCAATCGCTGTCTGACCCTCCAATGTGGTCAGCACCATCAGCTGAAGCCCCACGGGCAAAGTCGCCATCGGCCCCAGTTGATCGAGATAAATCCGAGTAATCCGCCCACTCGCCAGAAACTCATCGACAATTGCCGTATCGGGTTGCTCAACCTCACGACTGGGATAAATCACGATCGCCCGCCAGTCCCGAAACAGCGATCGTTGGCGGTAGGCATAGATGCCGATTTCACTATTCATTCGCTCATAAAGCAACGGATCAAGCTGAAACTGCACCTCACAGAAATAAACCAATTCGGTCGGACGCGGTGGCAGGAAAACGCCATCAATGCGGAAACTGGTTTCTTTAACTTCCACCGAGTCGAAGGTATAGGCCTCAGCATCGTTTGGTGGATTGGGAATTAGGCTAAATAGCAATGTGGGCGACTGTCGAAAAAGCTGATAAAAGATCGTGTCACGGCGCATTGGGGATGTCGCGTTGCATAAAGCGGGCAATTTATCCTACGATACATTTCGTAACATCATCCGCTCACACCCCACCATGCCGACGAATATCTCTGACATCGCAATCAACACGATCGCGGGCGAATCCAAAAAAATCAGCGACTACGCGGGTAACATGCTGCTGCTCGTGAACGTCGCCTCCTACTGCGGCTACACCAAGCAATACGCAGGACTCGAAACCCTGAACAAAGAACTGCGCGACCTCGGCGTGCGTGTCATGGGTTTCCCCTGCAACGACTTCGGGGCCCAAGAGCCGGACAGCAACGAGCAAATCGCCGCCTTCTGCGATCGCACCTACGGCGTGACTTTCGACATGTTCGACAAAGTCAAAATCCTCGGCAGCGACAAGCATCCGCTCTACGCCGCGCTGACAACGGCAGTGGAACCCCAAGGCGACGTGAAATGGAACTTTGAAAAGTTCCTCGTCGATGGTCAAGGCAACGTCATCGAGCGCTTCCCCAGCAGCACCACCCCCGAAGAGATTGGGCAAATCATTCGCGGGAAAATGGCCGAAATGAGCTAGCTTCGGCGGGGCTCAGCTAGCGGGCAGGGGATGGGCGATCGCGCCGGGCTTCGGCTGTCGCTCAACCCTCTGCATCTGGGCTAGCTCAACCGATCGGCCCCAACCAACAATCCAGTGGGTTGAGCAACCGCCGAAACCCAAGTCAATTAACCCCAACCGACCAAGCAGTGGGTTGAGCAACCGCCGAAACCCACGTCAATTAACCCGCTGGCTGCGTCAGCATCTTCACGGCGGTAATATCCTGCACAGTCCCTTCATAGTAGACCACGTTACCTTGGCTATCCCGCACTGCCCGCATATTTTCCGCGACCCAGAATAGGCTGCCGTCATAGCGCCGAATTCGCGATTCTGCCCCAATAATTTGGCCTTCGGTTTTCAGTTGCTGGAGCAATTCCATTAAGCGTTTAGGATTATCATAGAGCTGAATTCCAATGTCACTAACTAATTCAATCATGTCCTTCGGCTTGCCATAGCCATAGAGCCGCGCAAAGGAAGCATTCACCGTAATAAACCGTCCGCTGAAATCCGCCTGGAACATCGGCTCCAGCGCATGGTCAAACAAGCCACGATACCGCGCTTCAACTTCTTGGCGTTCGCGCATTTCATCCTGTAAGCGCAGGTTTTGCGCTTCCAATCGCTTTTGCAGATTGCGAATCCGTAGTTGATTGGCCACCCGCGCGGTGACTTCTTCCATCTGAAAGGGTTTGGTCATGAAGTCCGCGCCACCGAGGGAAAAGGCTTTGATTTTGCTGCTAACTTCATCATCGGAACTGACAAAAATAATCGGCACATCCCGCACGATCGCCATTTTCTTCAGTTCTTCGCACAGCTTATAGCCGTTCATGGTCGGCATTTTAATGTCGAGCAGAATCACGTCTGGCAGGATCGCTTGAACCATCGTCAGCACCGTTGCGCCATCGGCAGCGGTTTCAACCCGATAGCCTTGATTTTTAAAATTCGTCGCTAGCAATTGCCGATCGCCGGGGTCATCATCCACGACCATGACGCAGCCCTTGCCCATCGGGTCACAGAATTCAAAGCCGAGAATTTTGAAAATGGCCGCTTCGGTGTCTTGGAGTTCTTGGCGGTTGGTCGCAGCGGAACCGCTTAATGTTTGATGGACGATCGTTAGCCGATCGAGTTCTTGGATCGCTTCAATCCGTCGCCCCAGGGAAGGGTACAAACTATCAATTACTTCATTTAAATCACGACTCGCATCCGCAATCAGCGCATGGCCGTCAAGCCGCACAAACCGCAACCGATCGAGATTTTGCCGCAACAGTTTGCGGACATAGTAAATAATGCCGGGGGAGATGGGAAGCGACATCGCACAAAAAAAGACAGGAGATCACAAACAAGCGACAATTGCCCACTGGTCATACGTCACCGTCAACCGCAATCGCCAAGCTCCAAAAAATCACATCGAAATGCCCTGAATCGATTTCAGGCTCATCTCAGCAGAACGCCACCGTTGAGTTATTGTGCCCTGGTGATCGCCCGATCAACCGCCCCAACGCGAATCTTTCAGACTTGGTACAATGACACTGAAATCTTTGGGCGATCGGAACCATCAAGTGGCATGAAACATACGATTGTTTGGTTTCGACGCGATTTGCGGATTGCGGATCATGCGCCGCTAGTCAGGGCAGTGGCGCGAGGAGCCGTGATTCCGGTATTTATCCTCGATCGGGCATTGCTGCACCATCCCGAAACCGCTGTGGCGCGGGTGGCCTTTATGCTAGATTGCCTGCGATCGCTTGATCAGGATTTGCGGGCGATCGGCGGGCGACTGATCGTGCGATCAGGGGATCCGGTGACGGTCTTGCCGGAATTGGTTCGGGAAACGAATGCCGATGGGATCTACGCCTACATCGACTATGAACGCATCTATGGTCGGGTGCGGGATGCGCGGCTAAATCGGGCCTTGGATGATGCCGGAATGCGGATTCGTTGGTTTGAACCCGTGGCGGCGACGGGACAGTTGATGCCCTACCCGGAATACCGCAAGTTTTGGTACCGGGAAATGTTCGAGCCGTTGATTCCGACACCCACCACAATTACGGTACCGGACGATCTCCCCTCTGACGGCATTCCCGATCTGAGCAAACTGGGCCTGATCGCCGATCGTAAAGCCATTCCCCCCGCCGGCACCCAAGCTGCCCGCACTTTACTCCAGGAATTTCTCACGGAGAAAACCGATCGCTACTACTGGCAGCTCTCCCTCCCCAGCGCCGAAGCCACCAGCGGCCTCAGTCCCCACATTAAATTTGGCGCGATTTCGGTGCGCGAATGTGTCCAAGTCGCCCAAGCCCAGCTCAAAGGGGCCACCGATCGGCGCGTTCAATTAAGTTTGAAACAACTGATTTCGCGTCTGCGCTGGGGTTCGGGTTTTGCCCAACGGTTTCGCTATCTGCCGCAGTTGGAGTTGCGATCGCTCTACACTGTGTTTGAAAATAACTGGGAATTTGACGAAGATCTGTATGCCGCCTGGCAGAACGGCGAAACCGGCTTTCCGATCATCGATGCGGCGGCCCGCTGTCTGCAATCCACGGGAGGCTGGCTGGCGCTGAACTTCCGCACGCGGGCGATTTATTCGAGCTTTTTGAGCAATTTGCTGGGCATGGATTGGCGCTATGGGGCGTTGCATTTTATGCGGCATTTAATCGATGGCGACTGCCCGATCGATCATTATCAATGGGCCATGCAGGCCGGAGTCACCCACTGCATCGACAAATCCTGGACGCGGATCTACAACCCTGAACAAACGGCGGTCGATCGCTGCGATCCCGATGGACGCTTTATTAAGCGCTGGGTGCCGGAATTGGCGCATTTGAAACCCGCCGAATTGGGCCTGCCCCCAGCCAGTTTGCGGCAACGGGCGAAGGGCTATCCCGCCCCGATTTTGGACTACAAAATCGCCCGCCACCAGCGCGTCCAGCAACTCGAACAACAACGCCAACAGTTCCGCCGTCAGCGCAATATCGCCCCATTTCTCGCCCAAATGCCGGAGTCGCTAATTCCCTTTGGGGCCGATCGGTTCGACAGTGAAATCGCTTGGGCGCAGCAGTCGGATCAGACTTTATTTCCCCCGGCGATCGATCCGGCGGAATTATCGCCGATCGCGGCCCAAGCGCTACGCACCTGGTTCGTCGCCCATGTGAACATTAATCCGCGCAAATCACCGCCCGGCAGTAAGAAATCAAATACCGCCCGCAGTCGGAAAAAGCCCTTGGACGATCGGTTTGGCACTCAGTTGAGTTTAACGATCGAGGAATAACGCCAAATTTTCGCCAAAATTGTCAAAATCCGATGGCTCACTTTTCTTAATCTCAGCTACCATAACCAGCCTGCGATCGAATCCTATAATTGAGGTTACGGGTTATGTTTGCGGTGATGGCTTTGTCCGATAGTCAAATTGTCGATCTACTGACCGTCGCCACGACGGATCTCTATTGGGTGAGCGAGTCGGATGAACCCTTTGAGGTTTTGCTGTGGACAAATTTACCCACCGTCACATTAGACGAAACCGCGCTGCGTCAGCAATTATCGCTCAAACCCAAAACGACGATCGTCCAGCAATCGATCGATGACTTTTTTCAACCCGCTTTGGCGGAAGGGACTGAGGCAATCGCGCCCTATGAGCAATTGTTGTTTGCGCTTCAGCAGCAGTTACGGAAGTTGCAGGTTTATCGGGTGGGGGAAATGGAGGTGAATGTTTACATCGTGGGTCAGACTCCGGCGGGAAGCTGGCTTGCGTTGCGGACGTTGATTGTGGAGACGTGATTTGGGGACGCGGTGATTTGGGGTCGATCGGTGGGGGTGTTGGGCGGTGCCCAACCTACGGGATTTCGGGGTTATGGGATCTTGCTTTCTAATTCGGCTTGTAATGGGGTGGGTAACTGGTTGAGAAAGTCGTATCCGGTTTTTTGTTCTAACTGATCGATCGATACCCGATATTTCCCCCAGCCTTCTTCTTTGATGCCCTGGATATTCGGAATATCGACGGCAATGATTTGCGCAGATTTAATCGCATTTACCGATCGCACAGGTCGATCCAAAATCACCACGATCTTCCAAACCGATTCTGGCACTGTGATGGTCTTGCCAACGCTGCCGATCGTCGCTTTCTGCCCGTAAGGCCCCGCGATGATGTAGAGCTGCTTGCCTTGACCCGCTAATTTGCGACAATATTCTTCCAGCCGCACCCAAGGGCCGCGATTATTATCCGGCGACTGTGGCACGATGTTGGTCATGAAAAACGTCGCCGCCTGATTTTCAGGATTATTGTCCCGATCGGCGGACGGAATCATATGGCCCCGATCAAACCCGCTGCGACTGTAATCCGACGACAGCACTCGATACCAATTCGCAGGCAACGTCGGATCGGGCCGAAAATCATCTTGGCGGGGTGTGGTGCCGATCCAGGATTGGTTCAATTCCCAGCTCACCCAATTCGGGATGCGCCGATCGTTATTATAAGAAAGGCTATATTGCGGTCGATCGATCAAAAAATTCAGCGGATTGCGCGGATCAGCCTTCGCCCCACTGGGATTACCGAGGAATAAATGCGGTGCAGTCTTGGGTTGCGCTTGCGGCGCGATCGGCGTTAGTTCACTCTGGCGTTTTTGCCACCACCAGGCACAGCCAAACGTCAGCCCCACCAAGATCAACAAAATTGCAGCAGTCGTAACCCAACGGGGTTTGGCAGCCATACAGAAGAAACCAGAGCAAAAACTACA
>JBJORF010000037.1:0-36907 GCA_046049545.1 Cyanobacteriota bacterium
GAGTTGACTAACCTCACAAACAGCAACTTCGCTGAAATGTCGTTTTTCAAGCAACTTCAACCTTTAAGGTTTCGAGGTTCACTGGCTCGGAGTTGATATAACCCCCAATGCTGGGGGAACCGGACTCAAAACCCACAATACTCGGGGTTTGGGGGCTGCTGGATCTTATGCCTCACCTTTGCGGCAAAGCATCACGCCAAACCATTGCCGATCGTCCGTCCAGGTCTGTTGGGGGAGAAGCTGGTGCTGGGCGAGCTGGGTTTGGATTTCGGTGAGGTCGAATTTGCGGGAGATTTCGCTGAGGATGGTTTCCCCGGTGGTGAATTCCAGGGTCAGCCCCAGGGCGGGGATGCGCACGGTTTGGTCGCTGCGGCTGCGGAGGTGCATCTCAATCTGGTGCGCGATCGGGTTGTAGCGGGCGAGATGCTCAAATTGGGTAAGGTCAAAGTTGCTGCCGTAGCGATCATTGAGGTGTTGCAGCATGTTCAGGTTAAAGGCGGCGGTGACACCTTGGGCATCATCGTAGGCGGCTTCGAGCAAGGCGACGGACTTGCGCAAATCCACGCCCAGCAGGAAATATTCGCCCAGTTGTAGCGCTTGGCTGATCTGCCCCAGGAGCCGATCGCAGCCCTCGGGATCGAAGTTGCCGAGACTACTGCCGATAAAGGCGATCAGGCGCGTTTGACCGGGCTGATGATGGTGTTGTAAGTCATCGAGGGCCTGGTCGTAGGTGCCGATGCGCCCTTCGATGTGCAGTGTGGGATAGGCTTGGAGTAGGGCTTCGGCGCTGAGGGTGAGGATCGTGGGGCTGACATCGATCGGGCCGTAGCGCCATTCTGTCGTGCGCGGGAGGTGCTCGTAGGCATCGAGCAGCAGCCGGGTTTTGGTAGAGCTGCCGCTGCCGAGTTCGATCAAGTCGCAGGGGCCGGTAATGCAGGCGAGTTCTGCCGCGCAGGTCTGGAAAATCGCGGTTTCCGTGCGGGTGAGGTAATACTCGGGCAGGTCACAGATTTGTTCAAACAGTTGGGAGCCGCGTTCGTCGTAGAAATAGCGTGCGGGGATGGTTTTTGGGGTTTGCTGGAGACCTTGGATCAGGTCGCGATTGTCGTCACGGGTGGGGCCGCTGAGCTGCGTGAGGTGCAGCCGATCCGGGGTGACCGGGTTCGATCGATGCTGAAGCATTGCGTTAGAAGAGGGTGCCACGGGATTTTGAGGTGAATGGGGTGGGGTGCGATACATTCATTGCAAAACGTTTTACAAGATTTGTGGTTGTAAAACTGGCGTATTGATTCGGCGCGATCGGGCGAAAATGCAGTATTTGTGGAACTTTGTAACGCATTCTCCCACATTTTGGGGATTGTCTACGGGACCCTGTCCGCTGCTGTACGAAATCCGGCGAATATTGCGCGGCTCCAGGGGTGATACCAGTTGCGAAAGCTGGGTCGCACCGTCCAATCGGCGGTGGCCCAACTGCCGCCGCGCAGGACGCGGTGGGCCTGGTCGAAGTAGCTGGCGGAGTAGCCCGGATAGGGAAAGGGCTGAAAGCCCGGATAGGCGGCGAACCAGCTATCCGTCCATTCCCAGACTTGACCGATGCTGGATCGGATCAGGGGATGCTGCTGGGCGGCTTTTTCCCATTCGGCTTCGGTGGGCAAGCGCCTTCCCACAAATCGCGCGTAGGCGGCTGCCTCATACCAACTCACGCCGCAGACAGGCTGATCGGGCGGTGTGGCTTGCCAGTAGGTGGGTTGAGTGATGGCTGCGGTTTGGCACCAGTCCCAGCCGGCATCGCACCACCAGCGGCGATCGGTGTACCCTCCCGCAGCGATGAATTTGGCGTAGTCACCTTGACTGACGGGATGGCTGTCGATCCAATAGTCATCGAGTTCAACCCAGTGGGCGCTGCGTTCGTTGTCCAGGGCAATCGGCGCGTCACAGCCCTGCCAAAATCCCCCGGCGGGAGTATGAATTGCGGTATTGGTGGGTTGGGCGGTGAGCTGGGGGGCGTGGTGGCCGAGCTGGGCCAGGACGATCGTGACGGTTTCGCAGTGCTGGCTTTCGTGCTGGAGCAGAAAGAACCAGCGCTGTTGGGTTTTGGGGTCAGTGAAATCAGTGATCGCGAGGCGCTGGGTGGTGCGCTGCCGAATCGTTGCGAGATAGTCGAGGATGCGGGTGCGATCGGGCAATACCTGTCGTCGGGCCTTTGGGCCACCATCGGCAATGAAGCGGCGCGCTAAGTTCTGAAATGGTTTGAGTGCTTGCCGATCAGCCTCGGTGTCGAGCAGCCAGAGGCTTTCGGTGTAGCCGATATGACCGAGATGCCATCCCACGGGACTGAAATCGGAGTGGGCCTGGCGGCAGAATAAGTCTTCGGGAATGGCGGCAAATTGCGCTAGGGTGGCGGCCCGCTGAGTTTGCATCAGGGTTCGCAGTCGGACGGGGCCGCTAGCCAATCGGGGCGACGAAGGCTGCCAGCGATTCAATTTGGGGGATGCAGTCATGGGTAACGGTAAGCAGGGCACGATCGGGGAAGGGCTGCCAATCGCCTTCAAAGAAGGGTTCTGAGGCAATCAGGATCGACTTGGGCAGACTCGGGTCGGTGTTTAACCAGTATAAGGTGGGGGTGCAGTCGCGATTGGCAAAACGTGAGGCAATCAGCCGCTGGCCGTCACTGATCACGAAATTCGCGGAAAAGTCCGTTTGATGTTGTTCCGCTAGTTCTAGCAGGGTTTTTAACATTTGTTGGAAGGCCGATCGGAGATCGCCCGTCACGCTGTAGGCATCCAGAAACAGCGCGTACATATGCTCCGAGTCAGTCGTGCCTTGAACGGCGTGGTATGCCTGGTCGCTGAGGCGTTCGCGGATCGGGCGCAGCAGGGTGTGGCGGAAGCGATCGATGTAGCCATTGTGGACGGCCATCAGTGACTGCTGCTGAAACGGTTGGCAGTTGCTCAGATCAACCGCCAAACCCGGTGTGGCACTGCGCACGTAGGCGAGCATACAGCCCGATCGGATGTAGCGACTGAGACTGGGAAGGTTGATGTCATTCCAGATGGGGATCGTGTGGCGGTAGGTGTAGGGCTGCTGGTCGGTATCGTACCAGCCGACCCCAAAACCATCGGCATTGAGCAGGGCCCCGACCATTTCCCGTGGCTGATAGCTTTGCACCACCAGCGAATGTTGGGGGTCGTAAAGGAGCTGCGCCAAGGGAATGGGGTCGCCGAGATAGGCCAATAAACGGCACATAGTTTTTTAAGTGTGGAGGTGGATTAAGGGGTGGAAATGGGCAGCGAACGTGCGTTGTCGAGCAAATGCAGCGGGCCCCTGAAACGGTGGTCATCCCGGTCTCTCATCTTACCGAAAAACCCGTGGGCAACGATCGGTCAAAATCCTTTGCTTAGGGAGTTCTCGGGCGGATGTTCACGGTTTTTTCGGGGCCTCTGAGAAGTTAAAATAAAGTTGTAGCGAGTTTGATTTGGGCTGTGCTAAAACTGAAGCATTCCCAGTCCTAGATTTTAACCAAAACTTAACCCTTCACGGTTCAAACGCCATGTCCGCCACCGATGGGACCTCAAAATCAATTCGCTCGTTTGAGGACGCGATCGGGCGTTGTCAGGAGCTGGGAATGCGGCTAAGTCGGCAGCGTCGCTATATTTTAGAGCTGCTTTGGCAAGTTCCGGATCATTTGTCCGCCCGCGACATCTACGACCAGCTCAATCGCCAGGGCAAAGACATCGGCCACACTTCGGTCTACCAAAACTTGGAAGCCCTGTCTGAGCAGGGCATTATTGAGTGCATTGATCGGGCAGACGGACGGCTCTATGGCAACATCAGTGATGCCCACAGTCACGTCAACTGTCTC
This sequence comes from Cyanobacteriota bacterium, assembly GCA_046049545.1. Lineage (GTDB taxonomy): Bacteria > Cyanobacteriota > Cyanobacteriia > Leptolyngbyales > Leptolyngbyaceae > Romeriopsis. The sequence continues at coordinate 3,863 of JBJORF010000037.1, forward strand.
GACTCCGGGCGAATCGTGGATGTCTATGTGCAGCTGCCGCCGGCGCTGATCGCCCAGATTGAAGCGCAAACTGGGGTGAAGATTACGGAGTATCGGGTGGATTTTTACGGCTACCAGCAGGTTGACCGACCAGTCGAGTCCGTTGAGTGTTAAATCGCCTGAAGATTACCGTTGAGAATTGATTTCGTTTGCAATAATTTTCTTTGTGATCACTTCGCGCGATCGCAGTATCCTTGTTACCCTAGCGGGTGGGTAGCTGGAAGTTTATGAGCTGCTTGCCTAGAACTCGGATTGCCGATACTTCGATCGCTGGTCGAAATTTGCCCCATCGCCTGCTAATGAACTGCCATGTCTAGAAAATCGCGCCAGGCGCATAATTGGTTTGCCGGATGGCGGCGCGCCCCGCGATCGTCGGCATCCACCTCGCGATCGGTGGAAGAACAGGAATTTTTTGTGTTGTCGGAGGAGTCGGAGTTGCCCCCCCGAGGCTACGGTGTGGGCTATGGACAGGGGCTTGATCTCGATGTGGAACGGTTTGAGCAGCCAGAGTTTTCGGGGAGAGCCTTGGGCGAAAAGGCTGGAGCGAGGCGCAATGGCGCAGCGGTGCAGGAGCCGCCGCTGGTGAAGCCGCCGCGTCCCTTGCCCTTGAAGCGGCGGCTTCACCGTGGGGTGCAGGCCAAGCTGAAATCGGGCCGTCAAGTCGCATGGTCTGGAGCCAAGCAAGCGGGGCGGTTCGCGCGCGGGCAGGCGGGGGCCGCCTACGATCGGTTCAAGCCCTATGCGCGGGAACATCGCTGGAGTTTGTTGTCCTATGGGTTGCTGATGACGGCATCGCTGACGGCGGTGGCAGCGATGGTGTTGATCTCGCGGGTGCCGGAAGCGACTAAGTGCGAAAAGATCAATATTCTCTCGTCGGATTCTGAACGCCTGTTCTGCGCCCAGCAAGCCGCCCAGACCGGCGATCCGGAGCAAATTTTGGCGGCGATCGCGCTGGTCAAGGGCTGGAACAAAGATAATCCGCTCTATACCCAAGGGAACGCTGCCCTCGGCCAGTGGTCGGAGCTGTTGCTGATCGAAGCGCGCGATCGGCTGAGCAACAATGACCTGGACGGGGCGATCAAGCTGGCTCAGCAGATCCCCAGTTCCAGTCCGGTTTTCCAGCAGGCCCAGGATGAAATGAATTTCTGGCAGGTGGAGCGCAACCGGGGTCAGCAGTTGTTCGAGAAGATTCAGGTGGCATTGCGTAAGCAACTGTGGAATGATGCTTCGGGCTATCTGGTGAAAATGTCTCAGGTGAATGATGCGACTTGGCAAGGCCGCTTGCCTAACCTGCGGAAGCAGTTGAGCGACGAAAAAGAAGCGGGCCAGTTCTTGGTGCAGGCGCAGAAGTTTGTCGAGAAAAATTCGGTGGAGAAATACGGTGAAGCGATTCGGATGTTGCTGCCGATGAATCGTCAAACCTTCGTCTGGGAAGCGGCCCAAAAGCAGCTCAATCAATGGCGCGATCGGGTGCTTGAGCGCGCGGCGAAGGATTTTGCGAAGCAGGATGTGACCGGAGCGACGAAGCTGATTGCGTCGCTACCGCGCGAAGTGGCGCTCACCGATACCCAACGTGATCTTGTGCGGGTGGCTTCGGCGGCGGCAGTGGGCGGTAATAAACAAAGTGATGCGCCGTTCTTGAATCAGCTCTGGGGGGTAATGGTGGCCGATACAGCGGCGCGGCAAGTGGCACCGACCAGTGCCTATTATAAGCAAGCCCAGCAGTTGCGGCCTCAGTTAGCGCAGCAGTCCCAGGATGCTGCCCAGATTCAGTTGGCCCGATCGCTGGCGGCGGGTGGTCAGTTGACCGGGATGCAGTGGGCCATGCAGCAGGTGGAAGCGATTGCGACAAATCGTCCCCGTCGCCTGGACGCTCAGACCCATCTCGCAACTTGGCGCAAGCAGCTTCAAGCCTTGGAAGATCGCCCGATTGTTAAGCAGGCCGAGCTGTTAGCGCAGGCAGGGGGGATTGACCAACTGCGATCGGCGGTGAATATCATTGAGCGACTGCCGAAGGGGCGATCGCTCTACACCAAGGCCCAGTCCCAGAAGGCCGAATGGGTCGCCCAGATTCAAACGATCGAAGACAAACCGATCCTGAACGAAGCCCGCAGCGTCGCCCAGGCCGGGAAATTGGGGCAGGCGATTCAGATTGCGAGCCGGATTAAGGCAGGGCGGGCGTTGTATGGCGATGCCCAGGGGGATATTGGGGCTTGGGCGGGTGAGTTGCAGGCGATCGCCGATCGGGAGCGCTTAGCTCAGGCTCAGGCCTTGGCGGCTCAGGGGTCCCTGACGCGGGCGATCGGGGTGGCAGCGCAAATCAGCAGTGGTGCCGTTTCCGATGAGGCCCAGCAATCGATTAGTCGGTGGTCGGCGGAGCGTGAAGAGATTCGGCGCAGTGCGCCGCCGGAGCCAGTTAGCGCGCCCGCCGATCCGGTTGAGCCTGCTCAGCGGGGGCCAGAGCCAGTCTACGACCCGCTTGCCCCGGCCGATCCGGTTGAGCAGCCTTCGGCCCCGGTGCCGACGGAGCCGGTTTACGAACCGCCCGCCCCGGTTCCGGCAGCTGTTGACCCGCTGCCGCCCGCCGATCCGGTTCCACCGCAGTAGTGCGGGGATGGGGTGGGTGCGGGTATGACGTTTGATCGTGCGGCGAATTTAAGCCTGGCGCTAGTGGAGCCCGACTCCCTGTTTCGGATGGGCCTAGAGCGCTATTTGCGGCAATACACCGATTGGCAGGTGGTGGTTGAGACGGGTGACGATCGGGCGATCGCAGGGCTGCTCGAAGCCCAGCAAGCCATTTCGGGGTTGCCGGATGTGTTGATCATCGGCTTGCCGGGGGCGGATGCGCTGAGTGCGCCGCCGCTGCTGCGATCGCTCAAGCAGCAGTTTCCCTTTCTGCGGATTTTGCTGTTGGCGACGCTGGATGATCCGGCGATTGCCGATGCTTGGTGGTTGGGGATTGAGGGTTGCTGTTGGCGATCGGGGGGTGAGACCGAGCTGCTGGAAGCGATCTGGCGTGTGGCCGGTGGCGAAACCTACTGGTCGCCCGCGATGCGGCAAGCGGCGTTGGGGAATGCGGCGCTGGTGTCGTTGCGCCCGCCGCGCCCGGATCGATCGCCCCCCTGGATGCAGATTGATCGGGCCCTGCAAGCGATCGACGCGAAACTCCGCCAGCCCCAAACTCCAGCCATTACCCGTTGGGTGCTGCAAGGACGGCGGCGGGAACTGTTGGCGGCGCGGGGGCTGACGCGATTATTACTGCCGGGAATGCCCGCGCAACCTGTGCGTACCCTACCGGATACGCCGCCGATCGCCCAAATTCAGCCCGCCGCCCCGGTGAATGGGATCGCCTTGAGCAGCCTGTTCGATCGGTTGGCGGCGAAGTTGCAATATCCCTTGGATAATCGCACCGAGATTCCCCTGGAAATCGACATTCTACGATCGGACAAGCAGCGCGAATTGCTGTACCTGGTGCTGCGGCAGTTGGAAAAAGCGATCGATGAAGTGCGCTTTTCCCAGGTGCCCTTAGAACGTTTGGGGACGGCCCCGCGGCAGGTATTGGTCGATCTGTGGTCGGCGGTGTTGCCGGAATTTTTTGGGAAATACTATCAACTGGTGGTGCGCGGTGCAGAACGGCCTGTGGTGGCGACGTTGAGGCAGCAGCAGGAGCGGGTCGAGAGGGATATTTTGAGTCAGATCCCGTTGGTGCCGGAGCTGCTGGGGTATGTGCTGTTTCAGCAGCCGTTGGTGGTCGATAATCAAGCCTTTCCGGCCAGTTCCCCGGTGGCGATCGCCCAGGCTGAGGCGATCCTGACGAATCTGGTGATTCAGGTGGCGAATGCGGTGATGCAGCCATTGCTGAATGAATTCGCCGATGTGGAGGCGATTAAGCAGGGCTTTTACGATCGGCGCTGGCTGTCGAGTCGGGAGATCGAACGGTTTCGCAATGATTTGTCCTGGCGCTACCGTCACGATCGTTGGGTGGGGGAGCCGACGGCGATTTTTGAAAGCCAATATTACCTGTGGGTGATGACGGAGTTGGGGCTGGCGCAGCAGGCGATCTATGCCCCGCGTCGGCAGGAATTGGAGGGATTGAGTGGGGTGCCTTGGTTGGTCACCTTTGGGCTGGAATTGCGGGATGCCTTGACTCCTCGACTGCGATCGGCGACGGCTTGGGTCGGGAGTGGCTTGGTCTATGTGCTGACGGAAGTGGTGGGGCGCGGGTTGGGGCTAGTGGGGCGCGGGATTATTAAAGGCATTGGTAATGCGTTGCAGGAGCGGCGTTAGAGCGAATTCCTGGCGGGGCCGATCGGCCCGAAAACAACTGCATCATTTCCGTAAAATGCGTTTAGACTGGAGGTTCAGACCTCTGTAAGGTATTTGAGGACTTGCATTTATGCTGCTGGGGCTTGATTCCATCCTAGGCGCACTGGCCTTTATCATTGGCGGTTATTTGATCGGCTCCGTGCGGGTCGTGGACGAAGGTGAAGAAGCCCTAGTGCAGCGATTGGGGCAATATCAGCGCACCCTCAAACCGGGACTGAACTTTGTGGTGCCGCTGGTGGATACGGTGCTGGTCGAAAGTATGCGGGAGCAAACCCTGGATATTGAACCCCAGGATGTTGTGACGCTGGATAAGGCTTCGCTGAAAGTCGATACGATCGTGTTTTGGCGCATTACTGATCTCTACAGCGCCTACTATCGGGTTGAAGATCTCGAAGATGCGCTGAAGAATTTGGTGTTGAGCGCATTGCGGAGTGAAATCGGTCAGCTCAATCTGGACGATGCTTTTTCTGATATTGGTAATATTAATAGCAATCTGCGCCAAGAGCTGCGATCGGCCACTGCCGCTTGGGGCGTTGAAATCCTGCGGGTCGAAATTCAAAAGTTTGATCTGCCGGCTGACTTGCGAATGGCTTTGGATAAGCAGGCAGCGGCTAAAGCCGAAGGTCAAGCGGAATTAGCGCGTACCAGTGCGGCGGTGAAGTCGATTCAGCAAATCTCGGATGCTTTGGCAACGTCGGCTGATCCGCAGCAGGTTTTGCAATATTTGATCGCGGAGAAGTATGTTAATGCGAATAGTGAGATTGGTCGGAGTGAAAATGCCAAGATTCTGTTTATGAATCCGGGGAATTTGAATGAGGCGATTACGGATTTGATTACGCATAAGTTGCCGAAGGAGGGTGGTGGGGTGCCGCCTACGTCGGTTACGGATAATTGATTCTGGAGTGTTGTATTGGGGGATTTTGTTGGGTTTCACGTTGTTTCACCCAATCTACCAATCTTCGAAAAATCCGAGCTGATCTTCGGCTTCGGATTTTTTTTGGGTTTTGGGGGTTTCCGATCGACTTTTGCTGCCCCGCAATCCGATCGCGATTTTGCTGTGTTTTTCGATCTGGCCCATGACTTGCTTGGCGCGTTTGATTACGGTGGGGGGCAATCCGGCTAGTCGTCCGGCTTCAATGCCGTAGGAGCGATCGGCCCCACCCGGTTGAACTTGATGGAGGAAAATAATCTGCTCGGGCATTTCCTTCACCGTTACCTGGTAGTTCGCGACGTTCTGCAACAGCGAAGCGAGCTCATTTAATTCGTGATAGTGGGTCGCAAAAATTGTGCGCGATCGCAGTTCACTGGCGAGATATTCCGACACGGCCCAGGCGATCGACAGCCCATCAAAGGTCGCCGTGCCCCGCCCAATTTCATCGAGCAATACCAACGAGCGATCGGTGGCATGGTTCAAGATATTCGCGGTTTCGTTCATTTCCACCATAAAGGTCGATTGCCCGGTGGCCAGATCATCGACCGCCCCCACGCGGGTGAAAATCCGATCGCAAATGCCCAAATGCGCGGATTTTGCTGGCACGAAGCTGCCGACTTGGGCCATGAGTTGAATCAATCCCACCTGGCGCAGATAGCAGGATTTGCCGCTGGCATTTGGCCCGGTGAGGACGATGAGGTCCGGGGAAGTTCCCGGTTTGTTGCCGCCGAGGTTGGTGGAATTGGGGACGAAGAAGCCAGCGGGCAGGGATTGCTCCACGACCGGATGACGGCCATCGATGATTTCTAAGCGCCGATCGGGGGCGATCGTCGGACAGCAATAGTCCTGGTAGACCGCGATTTCGGCCAGTCCCGCCAGGACATCGGCGGCGGCGACTCCCCGTGCCACTTGGCGAATTAATTCGGCTTCGGCCCCGACTTCGGCCCGCAGTTCGACAAATAGCTCGTACTCCAATCGCCCGAGTTCCTGCTGGGCGGTGAGGAGCCGATTCTCGCATTCCTTGAGGTCGGGGGTGATGTAGCGCTCTTCGTTGCTGAGGGTTTGTTTGCGGATGTAGTCGTCGGGGATTTGGCTGCTCTTGGTGCGGGAGACGCTGAGGTAATAGCCAAAGGCTTTTGTATAGCCGACTTTGAGGGTGCTAATCCCGGTACGATCGCGCTCGGTTGTTTCCAAACTGGCAATCCATTCCTGGTCGGCGGTGACTTGCTGACGGCGGCGATCGAGGTCGGCATCCACCCCGGCGCGAATTAAGCCGCCTTCGGTGAGGGATAGCGGTGGCTTGTCTACCAGGTAATTCCGCAGCTTTTCGGCCTGTTGTTGGAGTAGGGGAGGCACGGATTGCAGGGCTTGGAGGTAGGGCGATCGGGCATCGCGCACGAGAAATGCGAGTTCGGGCAATTGCTCCAAGGAATCGGCGAGAGCGACCAAATCGCGGGGTGTGGCGGTGCCCGACCCGGCCCGTCCGGCAAGGCGTTCGAGGTCGTAGATCTGCCGCAGGCGCTTTTGGATCGCCTCGCGCAAACTGAAGTCATCGACCAATTCGGCGATCGTTTGCTGCCTTGCGCCAATTCCAGCGGCATTCAGCAACGGTTGCTGAAGCCAGCGCCGCAGGGCGCGACTGCCCATCGGCGTGATTGTGCGATCGAGGGCCCAGAGCAGTGACCCGTAGAAGGCATTGTCCCGTTGGGTTTGGGTGATTTCCAAATTGCGGCGGGTGCTGGGGTCGAGGGTGAGGAATTCGGTGAGGCTGTAGGTGGTGGGCAGTTGCAGGGGAATCTGGGTCACGCCCGTTTGCATCAAGCCTTCACCCCGATCGACGCTGCGTTCGGAGGTGGTTTCGAGATATTCCAGCAGGCCGCCCGCTGCCCGCACGGCCAGCGGCAGACTTTCGTAGCCGATGCCTTCGAGCGATCGCAGCTTGAACCGATTCAGGATGCGGCTGCGGGCCTCGGCTTGGACAAAGCCCGATTGGGGGCGAAAGGTGTAGCAGAATTGGGTGGGTAAGCCCTCTGGTAATTGATCAGAACCCTGTCCGGGCCGCAATAATCCCCCCAAATCCGGGGCCTGTACCGGAACCAAAATCTCCGCTGGCTGAAGTCGCGTCAATTCCTGATGCAGGGCCGCAATCCCACTGCATTGGGTCGCCAAAAATTCCCCGGTGGAGATATCCGCAAAGGCCAATCCCCAGTGGTCGCGGGCCACAACGATCGCCGCTAAATAGTTATTCTTGCGGGCATTCAACATCCCTTCTTCGAGCAAAGTTCCGGGGGTCAATACCCGCGTCACTTCCCGGCGCACCAGTTTGCCTTCGGCCAGGGCGGGGTCTTCCACCTGGTCACAAATCGCGATCGCGTAGCCCTTCTCGACCAAACTGGCGCAATAGCGATCGAGGGCATGGTGGGGGATTCCCGCCAACGGAATGCGCCCGATTTCCTTCCCGGCTTCCTTGCTGGTGAGTACCAGTTCCAACTCGCGGGCGATCGTCACCGCATCCTGGAAAAACGTCTCAAAAAAATCCCCCACCCGATACATCAGCAGTGCATTCGGATATTCATCTTTGACATCTGCATAGTGGCGCAGCATAGGCGTTAGGGCTTCGCGGCTGACCGATCGGTGGTCGGCGTATTTCACCTCATGCTTAATCAACCGATCGGGCAGATCGGGCGTTAAATTGGCAGGGGAATTTTGGGACTCTTCAGCCGGAGACGGTGCAACCATAATAGGTTTGAGTCTAGTCGAGTTTGGGGTTCAAGACCAGATCCCAGCGGTGGAAATTGGGGCGCGGTTGGCGATTTGTGGCGGATTCCTGATGGTGCTTTTTTTGCTCGAATATAGAGGCAGCCTGTCCTGTGATCGATCGGGCCAATTCACTCAGCATTCACTGGGCTGAACGCTCAACCCATCACACATCTTCCCTGAAAACATCCTATGCCTAACTCGAACTTTGGCAGCTCCGAACCGCCGATCAAACCGTCCCCATCGGCTTGGGTGCAATCCGTTTCCTTGGCGGAATATGATGGTAGCTATGCACCCCCACCGCGCCGCCGCTTTGCGACACCCAATGGCTTGATGCCCAAGTGGCTTTTAGTTACGGCTTGGATTGGTTTAGGATTACCGACAATGGCGCTGTCGGTCTACACGATCGCAATGCTCTTTTTGAGCAATACCACGACCACGACCCCCTCCGGCGAAGTGAATCATGAATTGCTATGGCTCTTCTGTGTGTCGTTGATCGTCAACTTCTGCGCCTTGGTGTTGTTTTCGATTCTGGGTCGGGAGACCGCAAGGCATCGCCGATCGCGCCGTCGCCGCCAATGGGAGCGTTGATTGGGAGCGTTGATTGGGAGCGTTGATTACCCATCATCCTTCAAAGCAGCCAAACGCCCGCCAGCAGAATGAATGCTGACGGGCGTTGGATGTTGGGAGATCGGGCGAATCCCAGCGGTTTAGCGGTTACCCATGTATTGATAGAACCACCAAGTCGCCATCGGAATCGCGGTCGAAAGCACCAACAGCACGATCACCCAAGTTGTGGCATTGCTTTCCTGGGTTTCTTCGGGGGTGGCGAAGTTGCGATCGGTCTGGATCGTTTCCTTGATCTCCGGCGCACCGGGGTCTTCCTGGCCCGACATCACTTTCGTAATCCGGGAACTGGCATCGAGGAAGGCTTGGTTGTAGCGATTCCCTTGCTTGAGCGGCACCAATACTGTTTCCTGGGCAACACTGGTGGCGATCGTCGGATCAAGCGCGGCCTTTGCGCCTTCACCTTGGATGATGCTGGTGTTGTTGGTCAGCACATCGATCACCAGCAGGGTTTGGTTTTGCTTGGCTTCCGGGCTGCTGTACCAGCGATCGAATAATTGCTGCGTGAAGCTGTCGATCGTCTCGCCATAATCCAACCGGCGAATCGTCACAAACTCCACATCCTGGCCTTGGGTTTTCGCCAGATTTTCCAATTCGCCCGTGATTTGGCCCTTGGTCAGGCGACTAAAGACTTCACCAATATCGAGCACATGATTTTCCGGTGCGGCTTCGGGCATTTCATAGATGCCAGTCGCCAGAGCGGGCAGCGCAGTCCCCGGTAGCAGGGCGATCGCGCCCCCCAGCAGCAGGGTGAATAAACTGCGCAGCAAGCCCGCCCAGCCTCGGCTCCAGGCCGTTTGCGTTGATTTGAGGAGGGTTTGCATGATGAATCTAGATGGAATCCAAGAATAGAATTTGATGATGATCCTAATGGTAAGGCTTTTTATGCCGGGAGTGATCGCCGTCGGGGTCAACGGCTGTTGACCCAAAGCATTGCAATGATCGTTCGCGGCCAGATCTTGGGGGCGATCGATTGATGCGGGATTGCGGGTGCGATCGGTTGGATGCGGCGGTTCGGGTCAGCGGCCGCTGACCTGGACGGGTTATTCTATAACTAGCAAAATCGTAGGAACCCTCCACCATGGCATTGACTGTCGGCACGATCGCCCCTGATTTCACCGTTAACGATACCCAAGGCAATACCGTCAAACTGGCGGACTACGCGGGCAAAACGGTGGTGATGTATTTCTACCCGAAGGATGACACGCCGGGCTGCACGAAGGAAGCCTGTAGCTTCCGGGACAATTATCAGCAATATCTCGACCAGGGCATTACGGTCTTTGGTGTGAGTATGGATGATGAAGCCTCGCACCAGGCATTTACCACTAAGTTTGATCTGCCGTTCCCGTTGCTCGCCGACACCGATGGCGCAATTACGACGGCCTACGATGTGGCAGGTGAACGGAATGGCTTCCGCTACGCCCAACGGGCGACCTATGTGATCAAGGCGGGGACAATCGCCCAGGTCTATGAAACCGTGAATACGGAAACCCACGCGACGGATATTCTCAGCGCGATCGCCTAGCGAGGGTACGGATGACGGGTGCTTCCCTGGCCTTGCCGCTGCCGCCGGACGATCGGGATTGGATTGCGATTGTGGCGGGGCAGCCCTTACAACTGCAAGGTCGCTACAATCCAGCGGCGATCGCCCGCTTGGAACTGACTACCGATCGGGGTGAACCGTTGCCGCTTCACCTTCGGGCTGGCCGTTGGTTGCTGGATTGGCCCCAGGCCTGGGGTACGCCGGGAGCGCATTGGTTACGGATGACGGGATGGCCGACCCACGGCGGTGATCGGGACGCAGCATGCGTCACCCATTTCTATTTCCATGTCGGTCAAACGCCCGCCGATCTGGCCCCTTTGCAGCTACGACTGCTGCGGGACAGTTGGTTCAGAGCCACCGCGCAGGATTCGACTCAGTTGGGTGTGCGGCAGAAATGTCGGTTGCCAGCGGGCCAAATCCTGGCGCTGTGGCGTTATGGCCGATCGGGATCACAGCTTCAGGTGGTGCTGGATCAAGGGATCGATCCGGTTGGCGATATCGGCTACTTGGATGCGGCGAATGTGGAGCTGCTCCAGGGCGATCGGGTGATTGCCCCGCCATCCCTGCGCCCGATCGAACTGACCCTGCCGCTGGATGCTCCGGCCCTGCTTCATGTGACGCGGACGACTTGGCTGAAGCAGGCTTGTCAAGATTCTGGCGATTTGGACATTACCCAAAAACAACAGCTTGTCCAAGGTCAATGTTTTCCCTTGATCGCCCATGCGGCGATCGCTGACCATTGGCAGGTGCGGCTCGCGGAAAGCCGCGATCGCGGGTATGTGCCGATGCGCGATGTGCAGTTGCTCCAGGCCGATCGTGCGCTGCGGCCCGCCCCATTGAATGTAGAAATCCTCGCCACTACTCCTCTGAAAACGCAACCCCGCGATCCGGCAAGGCTGTCCCTGGCGGCTAAGGTGAGTCTTGAGGCCGGGACAGTTTGGCCGATTCGGCATTATGCGGTACAGGGTGATCACCTTTTGGTCACACTGCAAGACCCGTCAACCTTGGCGGGGGGCTATGTCGATCGGGCGGCGGTGCAGCTGCGGCGAGACGCAGCAATCCTCTATCCGATTGCGGGTCAGACCGAACTGGCAATCGTGCCGCCGACCGACATCCCAATTCGGCAACGCTGGCCGCTGGGGAATTTGTGTACGATCGCCGTGATTTTGAGTGCCTTGGGGCGATCGGCCACGGTATCGGAATTGCTGGATTGGTGTCTGACGCACCATGGCCCCGCCTCCCAACGCGATCGCCGCTGCCTTACTGCTCTGTTGCAAAACCATGGCTGCCGCGTCACTTGGCGCAATGACTGGACGGTTGACCAACTGCAAGCGATCCTCACGCAGGGCCACCCGATTTTGCTCCCGACCACGCTTACCCCCGCCCAGCCCTATGTGGCGTTGATCGGCTGCCGGGGTGATGATTGGCTGGTTTATGATCCTTGGGGGGATGGGAGGGTGGGCTATCAGGATATGCAGGGCGATCGGGTGATTTATTCCCAAACCGATGTGCGGGCGATCGGGGATGATGCGGGGGCGATCGTCGGGGCCGCAGTGGCGCGTCAAGATTGAATTTTATCTATTGTTGACGGATGAAAACTAGACTCCGGTCAACTGGCGATCGCCATGCAGCATCTGCATAATAAAAGCAAATCGAATGCTTACTGCCAGTCCGGCGGCTTCCCCTTATGCCACGCCATCAGTCTTTTAATCTCCCGATGCAGTTAGCGCGGATGTACCGCGATGGGCAATCCTTCTTTGCCAAAATTAAAGTAGAAGAGTGGCTGCGGGCGCGGCATGAAGACCCGAATGACTATGACATCACCCTCACCGCTCAGCCGTCTGCGCCAGGCGCCAGTGATCCGATTCAGGTGATCGTCGAGTTGCGCCGCCGCGATGGTGCGCCTGTTGAACCTTGGTTGCTCGAAGCCTTAAATGATCACTGAAGCCGCGATCGGCGCGATGGGCCAAGGTGTGCGCCTCTCTCATTCGGAGGATTGCCCCCTGGTGGGTTACCCCCCTATAATTCCGGTTAGGGATGTTGAATGAAATGTTAAGCCGCCAGACTAAATGGCTATCTGGCTTGCTTAATTCGGTTAGAAAAGTTGTGATGGCGTTCGCCTCAGTTTTGCTCAAGCGGGATTGTGCGCCGCAGTGAATCGCAGGATGCGCAGCCGCGCTTCGGTTGCTCCGTCTCTGGTCATCGATTGGATTGCGCTACTTCGATTTGCGAGTTACCGTCTCGGCGGCAACTGCTTTGAGATGGCGATACTGCTTTTGTCATGATGCTTTCGGTCAGGCTCTACCGTGCGCTTGCGCTGTGCTTACTATGTTGCTTCAATCCCCCTTGCCCAAAGCCCCGTCCGATGCCTCGGTCGCGCCGGAGGCGCGACCGATCCCCTGGTCCCGCCGTCTCTGGACGACCCTGCCGATCGCGCTACCGTTATTGGGGGCGTTGGGCCTGGTCAGTGGGTTGTACTGGCGATCGATGCAGTTGGAGTTTCAGGGACAAGCACGGCAGTTAGCGGTCGAAACCAGCAATCGCGCGATGCAGGAGTTGCAGGCTGATTTGCAGCAGCCCCCCCGATTAGCGGCGATCGTTGCCCAGGATGTCGCCGCCGGGCGCATTCCCACCCAGGCGGCGGCGCGTCAGCAGTATTTTCAGGATAAGCTGTCGGCATTTAGCAGTGTTAGTGCCCTGGCGATCGCCGATGGCCAGGGGCGGTTTGCGGGCGTGGGGGCGACGGCGAAGGGGCAGCAGGTGCCGCCTTGGTATGCCTTCTCCCAGCCGCAACGGGCCGCTGGTTGGTCGCCGATCTATCTGCAAGGCTCACAAACCGATGTGCGGCAACCGCGCCAAACTTGGCTGTTGACGGCATTTGCGCCCGTGGTGCCGGGGCGGGGGACGGCCCTGGGGAAAACCCCCGATCGCTCGACGGGGGGCGTTGCGGCGGTTGATTTTGCCCTGAGCCACATCAGCCAGCATTTGCGCGAACTGGCCCAGTCCCAGGGGGTGCAGCTGTGGCTCCTGGATCAGCACCATCAATTGGTGGCCACTTCTGGGGCCCAACCGATCGCCGCGATCGGGCCGAATGGCACATTGACGCGGTTGAGTGCGTTTGAAACGCCACTGTTGCAGGAATTTGCGGCGGTGCTACCCGTGGGGGGGCGGCCTATCAAAGGGCCGCAGTTTGTCCAGCGACGGGTGGCGGGCCAGTCTCACTGGGCGCGGGTGCAGCCTTGGTCGGTGGCTCCTGGAGTAGATTGGCAACTGGTGGTCGTGGTGCCGGAACAAGCCTTTGCCCCCCTGTTGAACCAGCGCCGTTGGAGCTTCGGATTCGGGGTGGGCTTGGGGTTACTGGGGACGGCGCTGCTGAGCTATGGTTTCTGGCGGCGGTTGAATCGGCCGATCGCCCACCTGAGTAAAGTCACCCGGGAACTGGCGACGGGGCAGCGGGTCACCCTTGATCGACCCAAGGACTTGGGCGAACTTGCCGATCTGACTGATTCCGTGAATCACATGGCCCTGCGATTGCAGCGATCGTTGAGCAACCTGCGGACGGTGAATCAGGCATTGTTTGCCAGTAAGCAGCGGTTGCATCAAGTGATGGAAGCCCTGCCTGTCGGGGTGATGGTGGTTGATCCCACCGGGAAATGTCTCTATCTGAATCGGACGGGGCAGTTACTCTTGGGCCTGAAACAGCCCCCCCATACGACGTTAGAACAGTTCTCGCGGGCCTATCGCTTCTGCCTGCCGGGGGGCACCCAGCTCTATCCTTGGTCACAACTGCCGATCGTCCAAGCATTGCGGGGGAAAGCGGTGTTTGTTGATGATTTGCTCGTACGCTTGCCCAGTACCACGATTCCCCTCGAAGCGCGGGCGATTCCGGTGACCGATGCGGCGGGGAAAGTGATCTACGCGATCCAAACCTTCCAGAATGTCACGGCTCGCAAACGGGCGGAAGCGGCACAGCAGGAGAGCGAACAGCGGATGCAAAAGCTGACGGACAATGTGCCGGGCGTGGTTTTCCGCTATATCGTCGAGGTCACCGGCCGCGACTATTTTTCCTACATTAGCCCCCACGCGATCGAGTTGTTTGGTCTGGAGCCAGAGGTGTTTCAACGGGACGCGACCCAGTTTTGGTCGCTGATGTTGCCGGAGGATGAAGTGGCCATTCGCCGCCTCATCCCAGAAAAAAATCAAGCCCTGCAACCCTGGATGACAGAATACCGAGTGCGGTTGGCTGATGGTGCGGTGAAGTGGATTCAGACCCAGGCTTCACCGGAGGTCTTGGGCAATGGGGCGATTGCTTGGGATGGGGTAAGTTCTGACATTACGGAGCGCAAACATGCAGAAATCATCTTGGCGGACTATCGGCAGCATTTGGAGCAGCAGGTACAGGAGCGAACGATCGCCCTGCAACAGGCGAATCAAGAGCTGGAGCGGCTGGCGACCCTGGATGGTTTGACCCAAATCGCCAATCGACGGCGGTTTGATCAATACTTACACCAGGAATGGCAGCGTTTGGCCCGCGAGCAGCAGCCGCTGTCCCTGATTCTCTGTGATGTGGACTTTTTCAAACGCTACAACGATCATCACGGCCACCCCATGGGGGATTGCTGTTTGCAGCAGGTGGCCCAGGCGATGAGTCAGGTGATTAAGCGGCCGGCGGATTTGCTGGCGCGGTATGGTGGCGAGGAGTTTGCGGTGATCTTGCCGCAGACGAATCGTTGGGGGGCGATGCAGGTGGCGGAATCGCTGCGATCGGCGATCACGCAGGCGGCGATCGCCCATGGCGATTCGCCGATTAGCCCGCAGGTTTCCCTGAGTTTGGGGGTGGCGACGCTGTTTCCGACGGTGGACGACGCACCGGAATTGTTGCTGGAATCGGCGGATCAAGCCCTGTACCTGGCGAAACAGCAGGGCCGCGATCGCGTTTGTGCGGTGCCCGCGAATTTGACATTGCTGCCGGCGGTTTCCTAAAGGTGAAGGGCTTGTCGGCTTTGGGCGAGCCTGGGGGTATTTTAAGCAGAGCTGCGGCCTGTCATTTCCCCGAATCCCATGCCTGTTCCGTCGATTTTATTGCTGAAACTCCCCATTCTCCAATCGCGCATGGCCCGTAAAGTGGCGGTTTGTGTATTTGCGAGTGTGGTGACGATCGAACTGGTGATTTTGGTGCCCTCCTATCAGCGCCGCCGGGATGAGCTGTTAGCCGCGCAAATCACTCAAGCGGAAAGTACCTTTTTGGCGACGGTAAAGCATGATGTCGATAGTCCGGAGCGTATCCTCATTCCGGAGCGTATCCTCGCCGAGCTGGCCTCCGTGCAACCCAATCAGCCGCAAGTTATCGGTCTGAGCCTGTATACCGCTGAAGGTAAGCCGATCGCCGCCCAGGGGGAAGCCCTCCAATTTCGACCGCCGCAGTTGCAAAGTACCGTTTACAAAATGCGGTTGCATGGCGATCGGCAGGAAGTGGCTTGGCTGATTCCGCCGGGGGATGGCGAGGTTATTTTGGCGCTGCGATTGAATACCCAATCGGTGCAAGCGGAGCTGAATGCTTATGTTGCCCGAATTATGGGGTTGGTGGTAATTGTTTCGCTGGTGGTGACGCTGACGACGCTCTACGCGGTGGAAGTTACGATGATCCGCCCCCTATTGAAGCTGCGTCAGGATCTATTGCAGGTGGGAGAAGCGCTGCAGTCCGAGCAGCCTGTTTGGCAGTTGGCGGCGGTGGCCGATCGCCGCGATGAGATTGGGGATCTATTTCAGGCGTTTCAAGTGATGGTGCAGCGGGTACAGCAGGAAATGCACGATCGCCGTCAAGTGGAAGCCGATCTAGTGGTGGAGTCGCAGTTGACCCAGCAAGCGCAGGATGATGCGGATCAACTCCAAAAGCTCGTGCGGGAATTGCGCGGCACCCAAGCGCAACTGATCCACAGCGAGAAAATGGCCAGTCTGGGGCAGTTGGTGGCGGGAATTGCCCATGAATTTAACAACCCCGTGAATTTCATTCAGGGCAATCTCGTCCATGTCCAAGCCTACGCGGAGCAGCTGTTGCAGTTAATTGAGTTATATGCTGCCGACTGTGAGCATCCATCCCCGGCGCTGATTGCCTGTGCCGAGGCGATCGAACTGGACTACATCCAAACCGATTTGCCCAAAATCCTCAATTCGATGACCACGGGCACCCAGCGGATCAGCAACATTGTCACCTCCCTGCGGAACTTCTCGCGGTTGGATGAGGCGGGGATGAAAGCGGTGAACATTCACGATGGCATTGAAAGCAGTTTGATGCTGTTGCAATATCGGCTGAATCAGGTTTGTCCGGCTATTCAAGTGGTTAAGGATTACGCTGAATTGCCTCGGGTGACTTGCTTTGCGAATCAGATGAATCAAGTGTTTATCGGTTTAATTAACAATGCGATCGATGCAATTAACGCGATCGATCGCCCTGGCACCATTCACATTACGACCCGTCAGGTGGCCTTCGAGCAGATTGAAATCAGCATTCACGATAACGGGTGCGGGATTGCACCGGAATCGCAGTCGCGGGTGTTTGACCCGTTCTTTACGACCAAACCGATCGGTCAAGGTACGGGACTGGGCCTGTCGATCAGCTATCAAATTCTGCAAATGCACGAAGGACAGCTAGATTGCACTTCCGTACCGGGAGCGGGCAGCACCTTCACGCTGACAATGCCGATTCAACCCGCCACGATCGCGGATATCGCTTGATCGATCCAGCCGACTCCTTGCTCGACGGACTCCACTTGACTGAGCCGATCGCGCAGCGCCGTCGCCCCGTCAAATCCCTTGGCATACCAGGCCAGATGCTTCCGCGATTGATAAACGCCGCGTTGGCCTTTGTATTCCCCCAGCATTTGCAGGTGGTCGCGGGCGCATTCGAGGCGGGCGATCGGTGTGGCTTCGGGGCGACGGTTGCCCGTTTGGAGAAAGTGGTCGATGGTGCCGACGAGAAAAGGATTGCCGAGGGTGCCGCGTGAACACATCACGCCATCGGCGCCGGTTTCCGCCAGGCAGGCGATCGCTGACGCGATCGAAGTAATATCGCCATTAGCGATTACCGGAATCGCCACGCTCTCCTTCACCCGCCGAATCCATTCCCAATTTGCTGGCCCGTTGTAGCCCTGGGCGCGAGTGCGACCGTGAACCGTGATCATTGCCGCACCTGCATCCTCCATCCGCCGCGCAAAGTCGAGAATCGTAATTTCCCGATCGTCCCAGCCGATGCGGGTTTTCACAGTGACTGGGCGATCGACGGCGGCAACAACGGATTGGACAATCTTGCCCGCCAGTTCGGGGTCCCGCAGTAAGGAGGAGCCACCGCCGTTCTTGGTGATTTTGTTCACTGGGCAGCCCATGTTTAGGTCGATCGTCTCTGCGCCTTGAGCCACCGCAATTTGCGCCGCCGTTGCCAGAAAATCCGGCCGACAATCAAATAGCTGAATGCTCACAGGCTGTTCACCGGGATCGAGCTCCATGATCTGGGGAATCGCCTTGAGGTGCTGCAAACTCGATGCCTGCACCATTTCGGTATAGAGCATCGAATCTGGCGCATAGCGCCGCACCAACCGCCGAAACACCAAATCCGTCACGCCGGAGAGCGGGGCTTGGAAGACGCGACTGTGGAGTTGGACATTGCCGATCGTCAACGGCGATCGCAGGTTCGCCGTTTGTTCAGCGGTGAGGGCGATCGGACAGGCGACGGTCATGGATTTTGTTGGCGCTGGGTTTGGAGCTGTTGGAGTTCCTGGCGCAGTTCGCTGAGTTGCTGGGTGAGCTTTTGCAGTTCTGCTTCGGTGTCCGCGCCGATCGTCACTGCCGTCGTGGTTACGGTCATTTCGCCCGCTGGCCGCGTGCCGAGCCGATCGCTGATGAAGCCATCGACGACTTTGCGCGCCTCTTGTTCGGTCACCGCGCCCTTGGCAGCCAAATCTTCGATCGCTTGATTGGGATTGCGCTGGATTTGGTTCAGGGTCTCTTGGTAGCGCTGGGGGTTTTGCAACCCTTCGACGATCGTGGCGGACATCCCAATGCCCACCCGAAAACCTTTCTGGGCGAGCTGAAACAGGGCATCTAGGGAGAAATTGGGATTGTTCATGGTGGAAAAATGCCGAGTTCAAAGGCAATGTTGAATTGAGCGGTGGAAAAAATCCTGCCCTCGATCGTACTGTAAGGTTTCCGCCTTGTGGGAGTTGGGGAGATACTTTTTGGGCTGGCCCTGGGAATAATGAAACCATGTCAGGCGTTGATGCGTTGGTGTTTCTGCATTTGCCGTTCCATGACGTTTTTCGGTTTGCACTATGGCTACTCCTCAATCCCCGGCATCGCCGCGCTCCCAACCGTTGCCGATGAGTCCGCAACTGCGCTATATCCTGCTTCAAGCGAAGCAACTGCCGCCGCCGGAACAGCTTCAGCTAATTAGTCATTTAGTCCACCATCGACTGCCGATTCAGGCCGCGCCGGAGCCGGCGGCGATCGCAACTGTCCCTGTGATTCCCGACAGCTTGGCCCTGCCCGATCCCCAGCTGCTGGAATTCAGTGCGGAAATTTTGGCCTATCAGCAAGAACTCAGCGAGGCATCGCTATCGCTGGATTAAGTCGCAATCCCGATTAAGCACAATATTGCTGAACATCCTCGCGGAGCTGCGATAGGGGCATTTCGGTGCTGATTCGCAGCGTTGGCGTTTTGATGGTCAGCAATATTTGTGCCGCAAAGGGCGTGGGATACATATTGGGATTGCAAAACACTTCAAGGTCGATCGGATCACGCTGCCGAAATTCCATTACGGGTTGAGGCTGGGGGCGCTGTCCGGCGGGTGGCGTGGCGACCTGGCGAAGGGTTTGCATTAGCTGTTCGAGGGCCGCTTGCAATGCCGTCGCTGCTTCGAGGGAAAAGTCAAAGGTCACGGCCCCATTCGGTAAATGGAGCTGAAGCTGGGTGAGCGAAGTTGTCGGCATGATGGGCCATCCTGGAAAGTCACAAGAAGCAGTCGGTCAGACTTCTTTATCCTAGCCATGTCGACGATCGCGTGGGTCAACTCTGCATCTTTTAATTAGATTTGGCCTTTTGATTAGATTTGGCGGTTTTAGCTTTTGTCTTCGACGGCGACGAGGACGACGGTGATGTTGTCCCGACCTCCATGTTCTTTGGCGGCATTAATCAGGGTCGTCGCGGCCATTTCGCACGATCGGATCGACTTGACGTGATTTTCGATTACGGAGTCGCTGAGTTCTTCGGTGAGACCGTCGCTACAGAGCAACCAGCGATCGCCCGATTGCACATCGACGGGGAGGATTTCGATTTCACCAAATTCGGCGCGCCCCAAGCACTGTGCCAGCACATGCCGCATCGGATGTACCCGAGCTTGATCCGGGGTGAGAACGCCGAGCTTGATCGCCTTGGCGACCCAGGTTTGGTCTTCGGTGATTTGCTCGAGGTTCGCGCCGCGCAGGCGATAGATCCGGGAGTCGCCGACATTGGCGCACCAGGGCTGTTCGCGGAACGCCAGCACGACCGTTGTTGTCCCCATTTCATCGAGTTCTGGAGCCGTTTTTTGGCCTTCTAAAATCGCTTGGTTGGCCTTTTCCAGGGCTTGCTCAAGTAAGTCCGGCGAAGTGATCGTCGAGTCCCATTGCGCTTCGAGGTAGTCGCGAATGGTTTCCTTGGCGATGCGACTGGCTTCCTGACCGCCCGCATGACCGCCCATGCCGTCCGACACAATGAAGAAGCGCCCCTCCGGATCAACGTGGAAAGCATCCTGGTTGGTCGAGCGCAACATGCCTGGATCGGTCATGCCAGTGAAATATTTCTTCATGCTGGACGATTCAATAACGTACACGGCAACTGAAAACTCGCTTGCAATGGGTTTTGCCTAGCGTACCCAAACCACCGCTAGAACTCCACAATTATAGGGGGCGATCGATTATTTACCGCTGCAAATTATTGAGTTGGCGGGTTTTGCGCGGATTTTCTTGATTATGGCAAGCGATTTAGCTTCAGCATCAGGCGCAGCCAAGCAAAGCTCGATCCCCCGGCGGCAATCCCCGGAATTAAGGCAAACCAGGCAAACCCATGGACGATCAGTAGCGTCGCCGAAATCACGCAGGCGCAGGTCAGCAGGGTGAAGTTGGTGCTGAGGTTGACCTGGGTCATCTGGCGTAGGAGCCGATCGGTTTCGCTGGATCGCACCCGCACGCGCAGGTCGCCCCGATCGAGGCGATCGAGGGTTTCGTCTAAGCGGCGGGGCAGACCGAGGGCGCTGGTGCTGACTTGACTGGCCTGACGGCTGAGGTCGCCGAGCAAATTGCTCAAATCGGAAGGATTGCCATTACTCATAAGTCGCATTGCAAATGGCTGTGCCACTGACATGAAGTTGAAATCGGGATCGAGGCCCTTGCCTACGCCCTCTAAGGTCGAGAAGGCACGCATCACAAAGGTGAAGGTCGCGGGAAACCGGAAGGGCTGGTCGTAGGCGATCTCGTAGAGATCGTCGCTGATCGCGTTTAAGGACTGCTCCTCAAACGGCTTATCCATAAAATTATCCAGCATGTACTGAATCGATCGGCGAATTGCACCCTGGTCCCCCGTTGGCGCTAAGGCCCCGAGTTCGACCAGCGCGGCGATCACCCGATCGGCATCTTTCTGGGCCACCCCGAAGAACAGGCCCATCATCTTCTCGCGCGTCAACGGCTGAATGCTGCCCATCATGCCGAAGTCGTAAAAAATTAGTTGGCCCTCAGCACTGACGGCGATATTACCGGGGTGGGGATCGGCATGAAAGAACCCCGAATCGAGAATTTGCATCAGATAGGCGCGGGCACTGGCGGCAGCTAATTTGCGCCGATCGAGTCCCGCCGCTTCCAAGGCACTGTAATGGCTAATCTTAATCCCTGGCACATATTCCAGGGTCAGCGTCCGCGGTGAAGCGTAGCGCCAATAGACGCGCGGCACTTTGATCCAGTCGTAATCGCGGAAGTTGCGCCGAAACAGATCGGCATTGCGGCCTTCGTTCAGGTAGTCAATCTCTTCCCAGAGAATTTTGCTGCATTCTTCGTAGATGCCCAGCCAGTCGCGGCCCCGGCCCCACTCGCGATGGTTCTGGAAGTAGTGGGCGATGCCTTTGAGGATTTCGAGATCGATCGTGAACAGCTTTTTCAGTCCTGGGCGCTGAATTTTGATCACCACTTCTTCGCCGCTTGGCAAATGTGCCCGATGCACTTGGCCCAGACTGGCGGCGGCGATCGGCACTGGTTCGACTTCCCGGTAGAGCTGGGTGATCGGCTTACCCATTTCGGTTTCGAGGATTTGGCGCACTTGCTCGAAGCTAAAGGCCGGGACGCGATCCTGCAATTTTGACAATTCTTCGACAAACTCGGCGGCAAATAAATCCGATCGGGTCGAGAACAACTGGCCCAATTTGATAAACGTCGGCCCCAATTCCAACATCGTCTCCCGAATCCAGACTGCTAACCGGCGGCGGCGATTGGCCTTGGCCGCATCGGTCATGCCGCGCCGATAGCTCCAGGGCTTCTGGTACAGCCAGCGGGCCAACAGCAATCGCAGCACAAACGTCCAGACATCAATGAAGCGTCGGCGCTGAGAATAGTTTTCGCGATTCCAGCGGTAGGCTTGGGCGGAATGGGGAGGAGACGACAACGCGGCCATTACTTCAACGGTTCATGCTTCAGAGGGTCATTGCTTCAGGGGCTTCTGGGCGATCGTCGGGGCGATCTAGTTCAGCTGGCTGCGGTAGCGCTGCAATTCGGTGCGGACTTCCGCGATTTCGGCGCGGAGGTTATCGATCGTGGCTTGTAAGTCGGCATTGCTACGACCGTTTGGACGGTCGGTGGGGGTGGCGCTGGTGGTGGGACTTGCCGTTTTTTGCTGCATGGCTTGGTCGGCCCGTTGCTGCACTTCCGCCATGAACTGCTGAAGGTTCACCCGTTGTTCTGCATCAAATTTGCCCAGCTCACTCAAAATCTCCGTGGCGACTTTTCCCGCATTTTCGGCGGCCAGTTCGATGGCGGCTTGACCCAGGAAGAAGGCTTTGAATAACGGGTTTGACTGGGATGGCGGGGGTGTCATGGGGGGAAGAATGGGGGGACGCGATCGCGCGGTGACAGTGCCAAAAGCGACACCACGGCAGTTCCGCAATTATAACGTGATGTAACAATCCCGGCTCGGTGATTTACGATCGGGGCGATTTAATTTGGCCGGGACAATTTAATTTGGCCGGGGCGATTTAATTCGGCTGCGGGGGCTTTTTGGGGGCTTCGGGGTCGCTGGGCGGTGGGGCAATCCCTGAATTTGCGGGGCGATCGTCGGTCATGGGTGCGGCATCGAAGCTCTGGGGTTCAGTGGGTTCAGCGGTTTTGGATTCGGGTTCGTTGGGTTTTTCCGGGGGTGGGTTGCCGTTGGGCGCGGTGGGCGTTTCGATCGGGGCATCATCGAAGTTGCTTGGGGTCAAGGAACCTTCCCAGTTGCGACTGGGGAAGCGCTGTTCGGCATCAAACATGCTGCCGCCCACGGGTGACCGCATGGCGTTGAACCGCAGTGCGAGACCAAAGGTGATGCCACTGGCCGTCGCGATCGCCGCAATTCCTAGGAGCAATTGTTTTAATGACCATTGCCACCAGCGTTTGGGCGGCTGGGGCGGGAGTGTGGCGTAGGGACGGTTGGGCCCGGTGGTTGGGAGATCGCGGGGATCGGCTTTGGGCGGTGCGATGCTGGGTGTGATGCTGGGCATGGCAACGGGTTCCGGTAGGGGCTGCGATCGCCAGCGCGGTCGCTCCATTGGAATTTCCGGTGCGTCACTGAGGGTTTCCGGGGGTGGGGGATTGGGCCGAAAGCGCGGGCGCTCCGGTGGGGTGACGGTGGGGGTTGGTTCGGTGGGCGTCGGGTAGGCGATCGGCCGCTGATTAACAATGGGTGGGGGGTCGGGCGGGGTGGGTTCAAGGACTGTAGGCGACGATGGTGGTGCGACTGGCGCGATCGGTGTGGCCGTGCCTGCGGTTTTCTGGGGGGCGGCGGTGGTTTTGAGGCGGGCGGCATCGGGGAGCTGTTTGAGCCAGCTGTCGATCGCATTGGGTCGAGCTTGGGGATTGGGCGCAAGGCCCCGGCAGATTACTTCCTGAAGTGCGGGTTTGCAGCCGGTGAGGAGGGGAAAGCGATCGCTTAGATTGTTGCTGCTGTCGTTGCCGGGGCGGGGCGGGTGGCCTGTGAGCATGAAGTAGAGCAGTGCTGCGAGACCGTAGAGGTCGGCACTTTTGACCCGATCGCCCTTGGGGCCGATCTGTTCGGGGGCGGTGAAGTCGTGGGGAAAGCCGGGGACGGCGTATTGGACCGCAGCTAACATGCGTTCAGCGCTGATCCCGTAACCGACCAGAACGGGCAAGTTGCTGCCCGTGCGGCGCAGGATGTTCTGGGGTTTGAGGTTGCCATGAACGAGGCCCTGGCGATGGCCGATATGCAGTCCGGTGCCGATCAGGCGAGTGTAGTGCAGCGCTTCGAGTTCGGCCATGGGACGGCTGGGGGTGACCAGTTCGGCGAGGCTTTGGCCGTGGATGTATTCCAGGACGATGAAGGGCCAGTCGCCTTCCCGAAATTGGTCGAGGACTTGCACCATTTGGGGATGCTGGCATTGGCTCAGGGTGTTGGCGATACTGATGAAGCGATCGCGCAGGCGAGTGAAGGCGCGGCTCTGGTGGAGGGCGGGATGCAGCGTTTTGAGGACGATGGATTGGCCCTGTTCGGTGTCGGTGCCGAGATAGGTGATGCCAAACCCTTGGGTTTCGAGGGGATGGTTGATCAGGTATTTGCCACCTTGAAGCAGTCGGCCGGCGCTGAGTTGCATAGCGAACGGGATTGGGTAATTGGAGCGAGCTTGCGAGTCTATGGTTAGGCTCTATGGTACGGGGTTAAGGGCGTTTTGGGCAGGGTGTTTTGTGTGGTTTTGGGGATGGGCGATCGGACGCTTGCCCTGTGATGCTTCTTCGCGGCGATCGGGCGGTAATCCGTGCGAAATTGCGAATTGTGTGGGGTTCTATCTCGGGGTGGATTTTGGCGATTGAGGGCGCGGAAAACGCGTCCGTACGGGAGGGAGCGATCATCGCCCCATCCCATCCATGCCGCGATCGGTGATCCGTAGGGGCGTGCATCCCACGCCCACAGCCTACGCCAACCCACGATCACCCCCCATCATCCCACCCGATCGATGTGTAATCAGTTGAATTTGGAATTGATTGGGGCGCGGAAAATGCGCCCGTAGATTTTTTCGGGCCTATTTTTTCGGCATGATGGGCTGCCATGATACGTAATCCGATCGCTTCACCCACTTTCCCTAGCGCTCACCCACTTTCCCTAGCGCGATGAGGGGCGATCGATTGTCTCCAAATCCATTACCCAATGCCCCGATCGGTCTCAGGCAGTAGAATTTAGAAGTGAAGCCATCCCGCGTTAAATCATTAAGCCAATCCATCATGCTGATAACCGCCCCACCCAAGCCGATCGGTGAAAAGCGCCTCACCTTCCGCAACCTCGACTGGCCTGCCTTCAAACAGATTCAAACCCTGCTTGCCGCTAATTCGCGGGCTCGTTTCACCTACGATCATGGCACCCTCGAAATCACCATGCCCCTGGAAATCCACGAACGATCGGCCCGTCTCATTGAACTTTTCGTCCGCATCCTCGTGATGGAAATGGGCCTCAAAATGAAAACGATGGGTTCAACGACGCTCGATCGCGAAGATCTACTCAAAAGCGCTGAACCCGATAACGGCTACTACATCCAAAACTACGCTCAAGTCGCTGATCACGAAATCAATCTCGACCTTGACCCCGCCCCCGATCTAGTCGTTGAAGTCGATATCACGCACACCGATTTAAACAAAGAGGCACTTTATGCCGCCATGGGCGTGCCCGAATTCTGGCGATTTAATGGTAATACTTGGCGCATCCTTTGCCTTGACCAGGGCCAATATCGTGAACAGACCGCATCACCGACTTTCCCGATCATCACTCAACAAGACCTCTATGAATTCCTAACCACCGCCTTCCGCGATGAAATCACTGCCGAAACTACCTTCCGCCAGATGATTCAACAGCGCCTCAATGCCTAAATCCCCCTCATCGATCGAACCGTCATCTGGCTCGCCATGAATCAACAGATCACTATTGTTTCGGCACAATGGGTTGCCATGATACGTATGCGATCCTGTAGTAGTTGCTTAAAAAATTAATGAAATTGTTAGACTTTACATAATGAAAAATATATTGGTCACGCCACTGTCCTGAATCAATTCGTATTCCAAGATACGAATTGACCAAATAAATGCTCAATTTTGTCAAATCGGATACCTTTTCTGTCAGCGTTTCCTGATGCTGTCTGGGGAGCGCAATATTCCGAATGGACTTTACGCTATTGTTTAAGCGCTGGTGTAAATTTCCTGTCGTCACTGACGTTTTAGCTGATATTGCCAAGTGCAATTACCCAATGTAATCCTATGCCCGAGCTACAAGCTCCTTTCACTCCATCGATCGTCAGCGCTGTCCAGTACCCAATTATGGTCATTGGCGGGGCTGAGGATAAGGTTAACGAATGCGAAATTCTGAAGGCTTTCTTTGAAAATGCGGGGGCGCTGAATGCGACGCTCGGCATTATTCCCTGTGCCTCGCGGGAACCGAATTTGGTGGGCGATCGCTATTACCAAATTTTTACTGCAATGGGTGCAAAGCAGGTTCAGATTTTAGACATTCGGCATCCGGATGAGTGTAATGAATTGCGCTGGCTGGAGATTCTCCGCCAATGCACGGGCGTGTTTGTGACGGGTGGGGATCAACTGCGGCTCTGTAGTCTCATTGGCGGTAGTAAATTGCTGGAGATGATTCACGTTGCGGTTCAGCAGGGGAAGATTGTGTTGGCTGGCACCAGTGCGGGCGCGGCGATGATGGGTGAAATCATGATCGCGGGGGGCAGCAGTGGTGAATCGCCCAATCCATCGTTAGTCGAACTGGCAGAGGGCTTAGGTCTGATTCCAGAACTCTTGGTTGATCAGCATTTTCACAATCGTAATCGGATGGCGCGATTACTTAGTGCGATCGCGGCCCATCCTAGCAAATTGGGCATTGGGATCGACGAAGATACCTGCATTGCCTTGGGCGGTGATGGGATTTTTACGGTGCTCGGCAAGGGCAGCGTGACGATCGTTGACCCGACTGACTTCACCCCGGTTCACCCGTATTCTGCCACGGCCACTAACCCTTTAAGTCTCCATAACCTGAAGCTCCATATTTTGAGTAAAGGCGATCGGTACAACTACAAAAAACGCCTTGTCCTGTAGCGCGATGATTGTCACAGATTGATTGTAAAGGCTTCAAAATCCCTGATTGCTAGACCCTGTTGATGTTTTATAAAGTGTTCTCCAGGGCAAGTTGAGTTGCTCTACTACGAATCATGAAAATCCTCAAAACCTTGACGCTCCGTGGGCCGAATTATTGGAGCATTCGCCACAAGAAGTTAATTGTGGTGCGGCTGGATTTGGCGGAATTAACCGATCGGACATCCGATACGATCCCTCGGTTTTACGATGGATTGGTGCAGGCATTGCCGAGTCTGGAAGAGCATTTTTGTTCGCCGGGTTGTCGCGGTGGATTTTTGAGTCGGGTGCGGGAAGGCACGTTGATGGGCCATGTGATCGAGCATGTGGCGCTGGAATTACAAACCTTGGCGGGGATGGCGGTGGGCTTTGGCCGCACCCGCGAAACCGCAACGCCTGGGATTTATCAAGTTGTATTCCAGTACGAATATGAAGCAGCAGGACGATATGCTGCTAGAGCCGCGCTGCGGTTATGCGAAAGCATTATCGAAACCGGACGCTATCCGGAAAAAGAATTAGCAAAAGATTTAGCTGATTTGCGGGAATTGCAGGCGAAATCCGCTCTGGGGCCGAGCACCGAAGCCTTAGTGCGGGCGGCGGAAACGCGGGGCATTCCTTGGATGCCGCTGGAAGTACGCGATATGCTGCAACTGGGCTATGGCAAATATCAAAAACGCATTCAGGCTTCGCTGACCTCGAACAGCAGTCTTTTGGGCGTTGAACTAGCCTGTGATAAGGCCAGCACCAAGCGAATTTTGGCGAACGCTGGCGTGCCTGTGCCACAGGGGACAGTGATTAATCATGTCGATGAATTAGCGGCTGCGATCGATCAGGTCGGCGGCTACCCGATCGTGATTAAGCCCTTGAATGGCAACCATGGCCGGGGAATTAGTTTAGAGATTATGTCCTGGGATGCGGCGATCGCGGCTTGTGGTCGAGCGCAGGAAATTTCGCAGAGCGTGATTGTGGAGCGATTTTATCAAGGCCGGGATCATCGGATTTTGGTGGTGAATCGGCGGGTGGTGGCTGTTGCGGAACGGGTTCCGGCGCAGGTAGTTGGCAATGGCCGCAATACGATCGCCGAATTAGTCGCCCAGGAAAATGCTGATCCCCGGCGGGGCAAAGGTCATGCGAATTTATTGACGCAATTACCGCTGGATTCCGCAACGGATGCGATGTTGGCACGGCAAAATTGCAGCGTTAACACTGTGCTCGATCGCGATGAGGTCTGTTATTTACGGGCAACGGCGAATCTCAGCACAGGCGGGACGGCCATCGATCGAACCGATGAAATTCATCCCGATAATATTTGGTTGGCCGAACGGATCGCCCGGATGATTGGGTTAGATGTCGCGGGAATTGATGTCGTCACGCCGGATATTAGCCAGCCCTTACAGGCCGTTGGTGGTGTTGTGGTTGAAGTGAATGCGGCACCGGGATTGCGGATGCATCTGGCCCCCAGCCAAGGCATGGCCCGTAATGTGGCGGCCCCGATTGTGGAGATGCTATTTCCGCCCAGTATTCCATCGCGCATTCCGATTATTGCGGTAACTGGAACGAACGGCAAAACTACCACGACGCGCCTGACGGCGCATATTTTCCGTCAGAACCATCAAAATGTTGGCTTAACCACAACCGATGGCGTTTATATCAATGATTATCTGCTGGACAAAGGCGATAATACCGGGCCAAAAAGTGCCCAAATGATTTTGCAAGACCCAACCGTTGATGTGGCGGTTTTGGAAACGGCGCGCGGTGGGATTCTCCGATCGGGCCTAGCGTTTTCCGATTGCAATGTGGGGATTGTGTTAAATGTTGCTGCCGATCACTTAGGAATTGGTGATATTGACACCCTCGATGACCTTGCTAGATTAAAAGCTGTGATTGCTGAATCCGTTCACAGTGAAGGGTATGCGGTGCTGAACGCCGACGATGAACGGGTGGCCGCGATGGCGGCAAAGGTACCAGGGAAAGTGGTCTATTTTTCCATGAATGCGGATCTGCCTTTAGTCCGTGAGCATGTTAAAAATGGCGGGATTGCGGCTGTTTATGAAGACGGGTATTTATCAATTTTGGAGGAGGATTGGGTTTATCGAATTGATAAGGCCGAGCAAGTGCCGCTGACGATGGGTGGCAAAGCGCCATTTATGATTGCCAATGCCCTGGCCGCAAGTCTAGCCGCATTTGTCCAAGGTGTTTCCGTGGAAACCATTCGGATCGCGCTCCGCAGTTTCCGCACCTCGGCGGAACAGACACCGGGACGAATGAATCTGTTTAATTTGGGCCATTATCATGCGTTGGTGGATTATGCCCACAATCCGGCAGGTTATGAAGCCGTGCGGGATTTTGTGCAAAATTGGCCGGGTAAAAAGGTCGGGGTCGTGGGTGGCCCTGGCGATCGGCGGGATGAGGATTTAATTGAACTAGGTCGAATTGCCGCAACGATGTTTGATCAAATCATTGTCAAAGAAGACGACGATAAGCGGGGCCGATCGCTTGGTGAAGTCGCTGATTTAATCATCCAAGGCATTCAGCAGCAGGGAAAGACAGCAAAACCGCAAACGATCTTGAGCGAAGTTGCCGCGATCGAACATGCACTTGATCAGGCTTCGGAGCAAAGTTTGGTGGTGATATTTCCCGAAAGCGTGAGTCGCACGATCGGTCTGATTAACAGCCGCAACCCAATTCCTGAAGATCAAGCAGTGTCGCCGGAAACCGCATCCCGCCCTAAAAATCGCCGGAAGAGTGCGAGTAAAAAAGCGGAGGTGGCAGTTTAACTTAATTATTCCTGTTGCGATTGAAGAACCTG
Source organism: Cyanobacteriota bacterium (assembly GCA_046049545.1). GTDB lineage: Bacteria > Cyanobacteriota > Cyanobacteriia > Leptolyngbyales > Leptolyngbyaceae > Romeriopsis. Next base: position 33,293 of record JBJORF010000037.1, read on the forward strand.
AACTTGCGTGATCGTGAGTCCAGTAACTTCCGCGATTGTCTCAATATCTAGATTCTTGCGGAGCATATTGAGCGCGATCGCCTTTGTCGCCTTCTCTATACCCTTTTCTTCCCAGCTTGTTGTGGCTTGCATAATGGCCTCCTTCTGCTCCAAATCCATTGTATCAATTTCAGCTTGAAACGTTTGTTCTTCTTTTGCGTTCAGTCGCAGGTAATCATCGACAAACTTTGAGATTAACCTTGTCCTTGCTGGATCCAGCTTTAATGTTACCAATAGTCGTAAACATTCGGCTTTGACCTTGGGCCGATCGCTCTCAGCGATTCGCATCTTCGACATTAAGGCTGCGGCGACTGGATTGCGGCGGTTCAGATAATCGCGCCAATCTAAGCGGTTGAGTTGAATCGCCGTAAAGTTAAACTCCAGCACTTTCAAATTCGGAAAATCGACTTTGTAGGTATTCGTTGCGGCTTTGGCGGGTTCATCGTAGGAAAAAATCGCGATCGGATAGACGTTCTTATCGTATTGCTGATGCAGCAGAGCAAAGTAAAAAAACATCCGCTTGGGAAACTCTGATCGGCTGGTCGATTGCGGCTCAATATGAATTAGAAAAGTTGCATCTTCCCCAGCCATTTTGACTTCTGCCAATAGGTCAATGATTTTCTCTTCTCCAGCTAAAACATCGGTGAAATACTGCTGCTGCAAAAAAGTCACAGAATCAGGATCGACCATCTCAGCCAGTTCTGGGAGAAATAGTTCCAGAAATTCCATGAAAAACGTCGAAATCAGCTCTTTGAAGTTTCTGTCATGGTCAATTTCTCTAGCCACCGTAACTTACCTACGATCGATACGGTTCAAGTTTAACCCAACTTGCAAATCGCTTCACCGCCCTGCTCAATCCAGCCATGAATCAGCCCCGAAGTCGATTGCGCCGCCCCGACGTGGCCATCCCGATCGATGACAATCACGCCTCCATCACCATTCACTTTTTCGACTAAATATCCAATCCCCGCCTGTGCCGCATCCCTGGCATTCATTTTCTTAAAATACACAAAATCCGACACTGTTTTCGCCACTACGGTGCGTAAAAACTGCTCACCATAGCCTGTAGCTGACACCGCACAGGTTTGATTGTCGGCATAAACGCCTGCGCCGACGATCGGCGTATCGCCCACGCGCCCCCAGCGTTTATTCACTAGGCCCCCCGTGGAAGTGGCGGCGGCTAAATTACCAGACTGATCCCGTGCGACTGCGCCCACGGTGCCCAATTTTTGTTTTACCCGTTCGTGGTCTAAGGTAATTCGTCCTGCTGCTTGCGCTTCCGCTAACTGTTTTACGCGCACAGGCGTAATGAAATAATCATCGGGACAAAATTCCGCCCCGATCGCTTTAGCAAATTCGATCGCGCCTTCTGCGGCTAGCAAAACATGATCCCCTTGATCCAGCACTTTTCGGGCCAGCGCAATCGGGTTCTTGATATTTTTCACACAGGTCACACCACCTGCCATCAGATCAGCGCCATTCATCAGCGCCGCATCCATTTCCACTTGGCCCAACGCATTCAGTACCGAGCCGCGTCCGGCATTATAGAGCGGGTCATTTTCTAATAGTGTGACGCAATATTCGACGACATCCAAAGCGGCATCACCTTGCTCAAGGCGCGATCGGCCAGCGGCTAAAATACTGAGAACACTTTGACGAAATTCCGATTCGCTGGCTTCGTACTGCATATCCTCCAGGGCACCAGCGCCACCGTGGATGATTAGAGAGTAACTTTGGGACATGATTTGCGGCGAATTAATAATCCCCTTAAGGGGTTGGAAGATTCTGTGGCGATAACTCTGCCAATATCCTAAACCGAATGTGATTCAACGCAAAATCCCCTAGCGAAGCATTTTCCGGCAAATTCGCGGCGGTCATGGTTTCAAATTTTACGCCTTTGCCGAGTTCCGTATGATACCAAGCTAACCCCATGAAAAAGCGTTCTGGATAGGGGCCACGATCGATGACATCATCAACATTGGATTCCATCGGCAACCAGCCGATTCCCGGCACATAAAATTCCAGCCACACATGGTTGAAATCGGGTGATAGCGGTAGCCCAAGACGATCGGGATGCGGTGGACATTTGTAGCGACCCACCGTGCGGCAGGGAATGCCGTTTAGCCTTGCTAAGGCAAGTAAAACGCCAACATATTCGCCACAGGAAGCAATGCCCCGTTCTAAGGCGACATCGGGTTTATCAATGTGCGGCTGAATGCCGTAGGACAAGCGATCGTAAACATAATTCCGAATCTTGAGCATTTTGCGGAGGATATTGGTCTCCGTCCCGATCGCTTCTTTGGCCGCTTGCTGAATAATCGGGCTGTCCATTGCCAAGTTGTCGTTATCTACCAAGTATTGCGCTAATTCCTTCGATACCTTGGATCGCTTTTTTGTCGGCAATTTCTCAACATCATCCGGGGTGAGCGAATATTTCAGCCCATACATTGCGATCGTTGATTTCCAGCCAAATACCCCGGCGTGGTGCGGCTGAATTTGATCGAATTGAAATACCGCAAATTCCTGACCGTCTTGCTCTTCGATCGTAAATGGCATTCCGATCGGTTCGATATGTTGGACATGTTGGCGTAGTGTATTTGAAGGGAGGACAATGCGCCATTCGACTTGGTCGATCGTCAGGTCGTCCAGAGGCAATAATTCTTCCACGTAGGAGAGTTCGATTAAATACCCATTGGACAAACTGTAATGCTGTTCGGCGTTATGCTGAATGTAGAGCGGATGAATAAAGGTGCGATCGCGGAAGGTCAATTGCGGCAATTCATGGTTGGGGTCATCGCGAATGTAGGCTTCCTCGTCGGCATAGGCAATGTAACAGATTGGTTCGGGTTGATTTGGGGATGAGTAAAATGCAATACCCGTGGGGGAACTAAAGGGGGTCAGCGCACTGAATTTCACTGTTCCAGTTGTCCGATCGAGGCAATATACCGTCTGTTCGGCGCGATCGCAAACCCAAAGTGCATCCTGCGCCACCGTCAAACTCGCTTGTCCGACCCCCGGCTGGTGGAATTTGGTGATTAGTTTTTTGGTCGATCGTTCAAAGACGTGAATGTAGCCCGACTTTTGACAACTCAGATAAATCAGCGATTCCCAAACGGCAATGCCATCGATCGGATAATCCAGGCTGACAAATTGCTGCGGGGTTAAAGTTTGTTGATCGCAGTAATATACGCTTTCCCCTTTCACAAACCAAATCCGATCGCCGCCTACTGCCAAGCCCACCGCGCCTTGCCAATCGGCCACCGTATCGCGATTTAGGACTTTAGTATTGCTGGTTTCTGGGGCAATGGCGACTAAGTATCCCCGCCGCGTATCGATCGACCAGAGCCAATCATCAACTGTGATCAATCCCGACAAGGCATAAACGCCGATCGGGCGGACTGTCCGGGTGCCCTGGCCGACGGGCGAGCGTTGCTTCTTCGGGTGCGGCATGACCATTCCGCGATGTGCCCGGGACTGCGCATGAGGGGCAGTTGTTCCAGGGCACAGCGGAACCGGCTCTGCCGGGCCGCCAGTGCCGTCCCCCTGGGGGGAAGCCGCGCAGCGGCGCAGGGGGGG
>JBJORF010000038.1:0-36667 GCA_046049545.1 Cyanobacteriota bacterium
TACGGCCGGCCCTTCGGCTTCCGCACCGGGATCGGCATCTGCCTGTGCCCGACGACCGAACGTGATCTGGCCGACGGGATCGCTGAGCACGGCCACTTGGTCGACCGCATTGGCTACGCCTGCCAACCGCTCATGGTCCAGCCGCAACCTGTCGAGCATTGCAGCGCTTAACCCTTGGGCCTTTGCTGCCTCCATATCCTGCGCATTGGCGGCGAGTATCGCTGTCTCTGATGCGCGCAACCGGGCCGCGGCAGCGCGCAAAGCCCCGGCTTTATCGGCCAAGTACATCAGGATTGCCCCGGACTCAAATAGCTTCACATCGCCATCGACGATCGCGGGCACTTTGCCAAAGGGATTAATCGCCAGAAATTCCGGCTGACGATGTTCCCCCGCTTGCATGTCCAGCCGAATAAATTCGTAGGGTAACTGAAGCTCTTCCAGATACCAATGGACGATCGAAGCGCGGCTAAACTGACCACCGTAAAGCTGAATCATGGCAATCGCTCAAACTCTATTGAAACTCCCTGATTCTAGCGTGTCCCATGATCGTTCAACAGTGGGAAGAAATGCCCGACTGGGCCTTGTCCCGCCCCCAAGCTCAAAGAATATTGTAGTGCCTGCGTCAGATAGTCTTTAGCGTAGGCGACGGCGGTGAGCGGTGGATAGCCGATCGCGAGGTTGGCGACGATCGCTGCCCCCAAGGTGCAACCCGTGCCATGGGTATTCGGTGTATTGATCGTTTGGGTACGGATCACTTCTAAATGCGTCCCATCAAACCAGACATCCACCCCTCGCAATTCCCCTGTCATCCCGCCGCCTTTGACCAAAACCGCTTGCGGCCCCAGTTGGTGAAGTTGCTGTGCGGCTCGTTGCATCTGTTCTAAGGTCGTGATTTCGATGCCTGTGAGCAGTTGGGCTTCGTGGCGATTGGGGGTGACGATCGTGGCCAGGGGAATTAAGCGCTCGCGCATCAATGCTACGGCATCATCATCGATCAACTGCGCTCCCGCCCGTGAGACCATCACTGGATCGACCACTAAATGCGCGATCGGGCGGGTTTGCAAATAATCGGCCACCGCTGCAATGATTTCGCGGTTCAATAACATTCCGGTTTTTGCTGCTTGAATCCCAATGTCGTCCAGGATGGCATTAATTTGGGCAATGACTGCTTCTGGAGACAGGGCATCAACCCGATCGACCCCGAGGGTGTTCTGCGCAGTGACACAAGTCAGGGCACTGGTGCCATGGACTCGATGAAAGGCGAAGGTTTTCAGGTCGGCTTGAATTCCGGCCCCACCACCGCTATCCGAACCCGCAATGGTCAGGGCAACGGGGACTTTGAAGTGCGATTTGAAGTTCGATGTGAGTGCCACTGTTAACGCCAATAAATATTACCCCAAATTATATCGGTTTCGATGTGGCTAATGAGTCGATAGCGTTGTTTGGGGAGTTAGCGTGGTCGAATCTAAGCCAATGGTGTCCCCAGTTTCCCAAATGCCAATGATCATGATTGTGCCTTCGCTATCCCAGGTACTAACTGTGATTGTGAATGCCGATCGTGGACTTAACCATGGCAATGCGGTAGAAGTGATGGGTCTGGTGGGGTAGGTGCCAGGGGTGAAGATCGCGATCGCCCCGAAACGCCCAGCCCTCAACCCGATAGCCGCTTAGAAATCCGACGATAAACCAATCTGGAAAGTCGTACCTGGTTGATAAATCCGATTGACCTTTTCATAAGTCTGGCCACCCAAATTTTCTAAATAAACATTTAGTCCCAGACCGCTTGTAATGGGCAACCGCAGACTCAGATCTAAGTTCAACCATGATGGCGAAAAGTCGCGCGGATTATCCGTCGGTAGGACAAACAACGATCGCCGCGCCCCACTGTAATAGCTGGCATAAATATTAAACTGCCAGCCCTGATTGTCATAGCCAATGCCAAACTGCCCTACAGAAAAGGGAACCTGGGCTAGTTGCAGTCCTTTATCCGCCCCAGAGCCAATTCTGGCATCGGTATAGGTGTAGTTCAGAAAAGTCCGCCACTGGGGTGAAATTTGATAGTTCAATCCCGCCTCAAGCCCATTGGTGTTCACCTTGCCGATGTTTTGCCATTGGGAAACCGTACGCCCGTTGAATGGACTTGGCTGAATGGCAATGCGATCGCGCAGATTACTGCCGAAATACGTTAACTGTCCCGAAAAGCGATCGCTGAAATTCAGATCAACGCCCGCCGTCCAGGAAGACCCTTTTTCCGCCTTGAGGTTCTCATTGGCAAACCAGTTATGCACCGTGTCGTAGGCAAATTGCTGGTCGAGTCCCGGCAATCGCTTCACCGATGTCCAACTGGTTCGCAGCCCGATCGTCTGGCGCGGTGCCCAACGCAGTCCCAAACTGGGATTCAGCGAACTGCCAAAATCCCCGCTAAAATTCTGCCGTAATCCCAATTCTGCTTGCAACCTATCGGAGAATTTCAAATTGCCCAAAGCAAACAATGCTGGCGTAAATCGCGAAACTTTAACTTCCTCGTTAAACCGCCGCACCGTCGGATTGGTACTCTCGGTTTCGGATGTTAAAAAGGCCGTTTTGAGGTCGGTTCCCCAGCGCAAATTGAAGCGATCGCTCAGTTGCCAGTCGTGATCCAGCCGCACGTTCAAACCCGCTGAATTCAAGCGGCCCTGCCGGAAGAACACATTGGCAGTTGGGCCGTACGTGTGAAAATAATCTTTATTAAAACTCACCGATGAGTTCAGCACGGAACCTTTGGCAAATTCCGTTTTGAGATTCAAGCCCGTATTAAAGGCATCGTGATCCAGCCGATCGCGCTGGAACGGAAACCCAAAATAAATTAAGCCCTTGCGACTGGTGATTTTGGTGCCGTCTAGGGTCAGCGTATTGCGGGGATCAAGTTGCCAATTGAATCGGCCATAGTAGCTACTGGTCGCAATATCAGCATTGGTCAAACGGCCATCGGTTCCGCGATTAGCCGCTCCGATCGGCACCTTGTAATCGCTCTCAGACTGATACTGCTCATAGCCCAAAGCATAATCAACATCGCCGAAGGCACCTTGATAGCCGCCGCGATAATTTTGTTGACCGTAGGAACCAAACTGCAATCCTCCCGTAAATTTCGGGATACTACCGGACTGCGTTGTAATATTGACCACGCCCCCCAAGGCTTCCGAACCATACAGTGTCGAACTACCACCACTAGACAGCTCAATGCTATCGATCGCGCCCACAGGCAGACTATTTAAGTCAACATTACCGTGATAGGTGTTGACGTTCGTGTTGATCGATCGGCCATTTAGCAGGAACACCGATTGGTTTTGGGAAGCGCCGCGATAGTAAGTCCCAGTGTGAATATCGGCTCCAAAACCCACATCATTAATCGCGAATCCTGGTTGCCCCTTGAGCACCTCCGAAACGCTGTTGGCTCCTTGTTTTTCGACTGCCAGGCGATCAACCTTATATTGCGGTGTTGTACCAGGCTTTGAGTCAGATTCCTTTATACCAGTAACGACAATTTCTTCCTCTTCCGCTGGATTTGCATTGGCGACGATCGGGCAAAGGCTCTGAAGCAGGATAGTCAGCAGGCTAAACGAGGTTCCCCAAAAAATCAAAAAGCGATGCATGTTAAAAACTCATTTGGAACAACTGTTTTAGTTATGTTCGGTGATGAGTTCTTTAACTGTCAAATGACAGTTTGTCGTAGTTAACTTCCTAGGGAAGATTCAAAATAGGGAATTTGAAGAAAATGGTGCTTCAGGACGCGTAACGCTCCTCTTGAATTTCGAGGGTGCGAGTGCGATAGATTTCTTCGCCAACAAAGCAGATGGAGAGCGATTGCGCGCCGACTACGATCCGGACAGCATTGGTCAAATGGGGCAGGTCGCTCATCAGTTCATCGACAATCCAAGGCTCCGGGCAATGGATGACCAGCCGATCGCGGCGGGTCATTTGCAGGCGGCACAGGCCCAGAGGTTTGACAAAAACTTTACGGAGCCGATCGAGCCGACCCTTACGCAGGGTTTGTAAATCTTCGAGTGTTAATTGCAGTGACATTTTCAGAAAACAGGAATGACTAAATGGTCTTGAAGTTATTCAACCGAATTTGCCTAAAAAACAGCACTGTACATTTGGGGATATTCCGGATGAATTCTGTAAGTTTCTCCGTACTATTACGGATTTACGGTTTACGTAGAATTCAGTAGAAAAGGCTTATGCATCCCAGCGCACAGGCATTTTGAGGTCTAGTTAACAACAAATCGGCACACCATTTTTCCGAAAAGAAGTTAGCATGAACGGCGATTGAATGCACGAGTGAACCCATGCCGCACCGCTTTTCCCGATCCGAATTCGCCGCGATCGACCGCCAAATCGATATCTCACAGACTTCCCGGCCCCAGGGCCGATTGGCTTGGCTGGAAGGGATCCGGATCTTCGCAGCGCTACTGATTCTCGTCTATCACTACCAACTCCTCTTTACGGACTATGCCTTTGCGCCGCAAGCGACGGGTCTCAGTGAAAATTTGGTCCGGTTGTGGCAAGCGAGTGCCAAGCTGGGGGATGGATGGGGGCGCTGGGGGAGTTTGCCGGGGTGGTTTGGCTATCAGTTTGTCGATGTGTTTGTGCTGATCAGTGGCTTCAGTTTGGTGTTGTCGCTGAAAGGTCAGCCGATTCCGCTTTTACGGTTTTGGCGGCAGCGGTTGCTGCGGATTTTGCTGCCGTTGTGGGTGGTAACTTGGCTAGCGTTCCCAATTCTCTGGATAATCGGTAAAACTACGCAGACTTATATTCCCAGCAACTGGAGTGTTTTTACGGGGATGACCTTCCCGCTGCTGTTTGAGTATGGCGGCAACCAATTGTTGCCGACGAGTGGGCCTTGGTGGTTTATTCCGTTGATTATGAGCTTTACGGCGCTGTTTCCGTTGCTGTGGCATTTGCGGCGGCGCTGGGGAATGCGAAATCTGGTGGGCGTGGCGGCGGTATTGACGATCGTGTACCGGGCGATCGCGGCCTATCCGCTCGGGGGCCATCCGACCTATGCGATGGTGGCCTCAAATACTGGCGCACAACCATTTGTGCCGTTTTTAGCAAAGTTGGCGACGTTTGTGATCGGGATGGCTGTGGCGGTGACCTATCAACAGTGGCGAGGGCCGCTGTTGTGGTCGTGGCGGCGCTGTTTGGCGATCGGATTGCCGTTGTATGCCCTCGGGTTTGGGCTGCAATTTTATCGCTGGGGCTGGCTATTCGCGGATACGGTGATTGCGGTTGGTTTGACTCTGATCTGTATGGTGGGGTTCCGCTATTTGGATGGGCAATTGCGACTTGGAGGCTTACTGCGCTGGCTGGGTAAGCATAGCTATAGCTTTTTCCTAATTCACAACTTTGTCATCGATCGGTTGATTCGATTGGTGGTGCATCAGGATTTGACCGCTTACTATGCCTACCTGCCGGTGGCGATTGGGTTGACGTTGGGCTTGGCGATCGGTGTGGATGCGCTGATTCCTCGGGTGGAAACCTGGGGCCGTTCCGTCTGGCATTATTGCGATCGTAAGTTGAGTCAACCCCAGGTTGTTGCGGTGGTTCCGCCGTTAGCCCGCAATCAAGTGCGCCCCCACCCGATCGGGCAAAAGGTAAGATAGAGCGGTTCACCCTGGCCGTAACGGAGCCTGGTTTTATGCAAATCCAATTCACTGTCCCGGATATGGCTTGTGGGGCTTGCGCGGCAACGATCGAGCAGGCAGTGAGGCAAATTGATCCAGCGGCAGAATTCACCGCCGATACGGCAACTAAAGTCATCAGGATCTCGACTACGGCAGCGTCGGACGCGATTCAACAGGCAATTCGGGTAGCGGGTTACAACCCAACTTAAATCGTGGGGTTTGCGCTAAGCGTTTGAGCCCAAGCGTTTGAGGCTGAGGGCTTTTAGACTGTCCGATTCAATGCGGTAATCACTTCAGCCAGATTACTGGGCCGATCGCTTGGTTGCGGCTGCGTCAAGCGGTAAATTAGGTCGGCTAACTGTGGTTGAATGCCGGGAATCGCTTGGGGATCGAAGCGTACCCCATCGGCTTGCTGTTTGTAAAAATACTTTGGGGCTTTGCCGGTGAGCAAGAAGGCCAGACAGGTACCGAGGGCATAGATGTCAGCGCTGGGTGTGGCCTCGCTCTGGGCTAACTCCGGCGCTAAGTAACTGGTGGGGTTGAGGTTTCCTTGCTGTTGCCAATGCCACAAACGGACGCTGCCGAAGTCGGTAAGTACGAGGGTTTGTCCCGATCGGACGACGGCCCGTTTAATCACATGGTTGGGGGTCAGATGACCGTGGCTCATTCCTTGGGCATGGAGCGCGGCTAAGGTTTCGGCAATTTCCAGGATCCAGGCGATCGCTTCGCGTTGCGGCAGGGGGCCAGATTGGGCGATGTATTGGGCGACGGTTTGGCCGTAGACCATATCCATGGCGAGATAGCATTTGCCTTCTTGCTCCATCACTTCCAGGATGCGTGGTACGCCGGGGTGATTGACTTGCTGGAGTTGAGTGCCCAGTTGGCGGAACTTCTGGGCGGCTTCGGGCAGGGCGGCCAGTTGGGCATTGAGGTTTTTCAGCACCATGGTGCGACCCAAGCGCCAAGCCAGCGACGTAATGCCCGTTTCTCCCTGACCGAGCAGTTTGACGACCTGATAATCGCCGAGGGTTTGCAATGGCTTGAGGGGTTGCCCCGTGGTGATGGAAAAAAGTTGTTCGGGTTGGCTACCCAGGGGCTCGGCGGGGACATCTTCTCCCATTAGGGTTTGGGAGAGGGGTTGCAGCGGAGATAGCTCCAGTACGCCCGGATCCGCACCTGGGAGGCCTAGGGTCTTGGGCATGTCATCGACCACGGCCATGGGGATGCGGTTGACGGCCTTCGGAATCGGTTTGCTGGCCGCAGCGGGATGTTCTTGGCCGAGATGGACTTGGAGATTGGGGCCGGATCGGGCGAGGCGGAAAATCAAGCCATCATGCAGCGGCATCCGCACCACGCGCTTGCCGTCAATGTAGGTGCCATTTGCGCCGAGGCTGACCACTTCCCAGGACTCGCCTTCACAGCGCAGCTCAACGTGATTGCGGGAGACAACGGCACTGTAGAGAATCACATGATTATCCGTTGAGCGGCCCACGCGAATCACTTCACCGTCGTCAAAAGTCCAACTTTGGACGGGTGTGGATTGGATCGGGTGGAGGAGTGTGAGAGTGATCACAGCGGGCTTAACGGAGGACGGTGGCTGGGAGGACTGAAGGAGCATGGACGGCGGCCAGTAGAAGAAGGATAACCGAAGTTCAAGGGAGAGCTTCAATCAGGTGACAATTGGCGGTGCAGGTGTTCACCTACAGTTAGGAAGCCCAAACTGGCGGGAAACTGTGACATTTTGCGCAAGTTTGGGCTTTGCTTGCGGCTTGGAACTAGGTTTGGAACAAAAAGGAAACTTTATCCCCTTTACCAAAGGCGATGCGATCGCCCGGACGCAATCGATGGCGGCTGCCCACGGCGAGGGGGGCGTTGTTGATGTAGGTGCCGTTGGAACTGCCGACATCTTCGATGTAGTAGGCATCACCCTCCACCCGAATATCGGCATGAATCCGGGACACGATTTCGGAGTTGGGATAGCCCGCTAGGTCGATGTCCGGCGGAATCCGATCGTTGGGTTTGCCAATGTGAATGACGGTTAAGTTGGGAGCCAGTTCCAGGAGTTGCTCAGTTTGGACGTGAAAGAGCTTGGCGCTGCTGGTTTGCAGTTGGGTGGAGCCGATCGTTGCTGGTCCGGCGGTGGGCGCAAAGCGACTGTGGAGACCGAGGGTGGCGGCGATGGGGCGATCGTGGGTCGAGGCACTGATGGCGGCGGCGCGCACTGTGCTGGATAAGGGCGGACTGGCTAACGCACTGACTTGGAGATTGAAGCCGCAGAGTCCGCAAAACATGGCCTCGGGCTGATGGGCGGAACCGCAGTTAGGGCATTGAGACATGGCTGGATGGAAGATGAGACGGTGAGTGCGGCAGCGATACCGAGCGCGATGGGTCGGACCGTGATGTGATTGATCGTGATGTGATTTAAGTTGAACGCACGATCGCGATATTCTCTGGTATTCCCTCGCCAGCGGCGGAATCGAGCAACCAGACCAGATTATTCTCAGAACTGGCCGCTTGCACGGCTCGAGCGGGGTATTGCGCGGCATCGGCTTGGGGAGCGAAGATTTGACGCAGTGCGGCTTGTTTACCCGCGCCCGCCGCCATGAAGAGAATTAAGCGACTCTGTTGCAGGACTGGGTAGGTTAAGGTGATCCGGGGTTCACCGGATTTTTCGCCAACGGTGACGAGGCGATCGCGCACATCGAGGGCGGCGGTACCCGGAAACAGGGATGCGGTGTGCCCATCATCACCCATGCCGAGGAGCATCACATCAAACTGCGGCCAGACTCCCGGTGCTGTGCCAAATGCGGTCTGGAGGGTTTGGGCGTAATGGGCGGCGGCGGTTTCCGGATCGAAGCCGACGGTGGGCATCGGATGAATATTTTGGCTGGGCAGGGGCACGTGGTCGAGCCAGGCCTGGCGGGCCATGCGGTAGTTACTATCGGGGTGGTCTGGTGGGACAAACCGCTCATCGCCCCAAAAGACCTGAATCTGGGACCAAGCTAAGTCGGCCTGGGCGAGGCGCTCGTAGAGCGGCCTGGGCGTGCTGCCGCCTGACAGCGCCAGGGTTGCTTGGCCGCGCTGGGCGATCCCTTGCTGCAACTGCTGATAAACATAATCGTAGGCCCGATTAACCAGTGCCGCCAGGTCTGGCAACACCTCGATCGTCGCGATCGGGGGAGAAAGCGAAGTCATAAAATAGGGTTCCCCGCGACTGGGAGAGCAGCGGATTGGATATATGGGCTATCTCCCAGGATAGTAGAGGTCGTGCGATTTGAAGCCATCCCGCATTAGATCTTCGCAAAAAATAATTCGCTTTGAAAATTTAACTGGCTTGGGCAGTGGCCAGCGGCCGCAGCGACTGGTTCGTTAGTCGCGTTCAACTGGATCGGGATCAGCTTGCCGATCGTGCAGCCCATCTTTGAAGCCGCGCAGTGTTTTGCCGAAGGCGCCGCCCATTTCGGGAAACTTCTTCGGCCCAAAAATCAACACAGCAACGAATAGGACGATCAAGACTTCCGGCCAACCGAGATTGAACATCTGCTGTTCCTCCAAAGGGATAGTCCAAAGGGATAGATGGATGATTGCGGGAAAATGGGCGATCCGAGGTTGGATCAACCTTGCCTCAATCATAGAACGAGATGGAGCGGTGCTGCCCCGCTAGCTCATAGCCCCGCGACTGGTATTGGATTCCAGCACCTTGAGCGCTTCGGTGGCGGTTTGGAGGCGGCGATCGAGGCTAATTTCGGTCATCCAGTAGAGCCAATCGCTAAATTCCGGGCTCAGATCGACGAGCTTCCCGAGGTCAAAGCGGGTTCCCTGACGTGGAATATTAGCGGGCTCCTGGCCTGTGACTAAGGTCATCAGGGTGGTGCCGAGACTGTACAAGTCGGAGGCAATCACGGCGCGCCCCCCGAATTGCTCCGGCGGCATGTAGCCGTAGGTTCCGACCATCGTGTAAGCAGCGGTTTCCTGACTGACCATGGTTTTGACCGAACCGAAGTCGATCAGGTAGGGCCGCTTATCGAGCCCAATGACGACGTTGCTGGGTTTGATGTCGCGGTGGATCACCGGGGTAATCTGACTGTGGAGATGTTCAAGAATTTTCAGCAGCACCTTAGCGACCTGCTTGGTTTCCGATTCGGAGAAGGTGCGGCCCTGTTGGACGATTTCCTGGAGGGATTTGCCGGGGACGTAGGCATGGACGAGGGCTAAAGCGCGGGTCGTCGGCAATTCCTGCTCGAAGTAATCGACATACTGGGGAATGCAGGGGTGACTCAAATTTTGCAATATTTTGACCTCCCGCTCGAACAGGCGCAGGTCGTCAGCAGTGAGCAAGTCATCTTTGAACAAAAGCTTGACCACAACTTGATTCTGGGTTTGATTATCGGTAGCGAGTAGCGTCCATCGCCCCGCCTGTTTGCCAAGCTGCTTCTCGACTTCGTAGCGATCGCCTAAAATTTGACCAGACATAGGAGTATGTTCGTATCGTTACAGTGGTTATACATCGAGCGTCGAGATTCATCAACCTGGTATTCTAGGACTGAGGGTTGATGGAAAAGTTGAGATAGTTATTGATATAAGTTCATTTGTCTTGCTCCAAACCCTGACACTTTACAAATCTTTTACACGGTCTCGACTTTCATAATGCCCAGTTCTCAACCTTCAATTCGCGCCCAGCAACATCCTTTAATTCGGCAACTGGCTGATCGGGTGGAAGCGATCTGGCGATCGCACCTTGATTTGGAGCCCTACGATCTGCCGGAGGACTTGGGCTATGTCGAGGGCAAGATGGAAGGTGAGAAGCTGATCATTGAGAATCACTGTTATCAAACGCCGCAGTTTCGGAAGCTGCATATGGAGCTAGCGAAGGTGGGAGACACGTTGGATATTCTGCATTGCGTGATGTTTCCGCGTCCGGAATATGCGCTGCCGATGTTTGGGGCGGATATTGTCGGGGGGCGGGGCCGGATTAGCATGGCGATTACGGATTTGTCGCCGACCAGTGGCGATCGGATTTTGCCCCAGGAGTACGATCAACGCTTGACGGCACTGCCAGAGATGGAGTTTGCCCAGTCGCGGCGGTTTCCGGGCTGGGGGGATATTTTTTCGCCGCACTGTTTGTTTATCCAGCCGCAGAGTGAGGCGGAGGAACAGCAGTTTATCGATCGGGTGTCGGACTATTTAGCACTGCATTGTCAGCAAGCGGTGGCGACCCTGCCAACGCCGGAGCGGGGGGAGGAAATTCTGGAAGGTCAGCGTCACTACTGTAGCCGTCAGCAAGAAAATGATAAAACTAGGCGGGTACTGGAAAAAGCCTTTGGTACCGAATGGGCCGATCGGTACATGACGACGGTGTTGTTCGATGTCGCGGAGCCAGTAGCCGATCAGGTTGTGTAACTTGGGTCTGTATAGCTTGGGTTTGTGCAGCTTGGGTTTATGTGATTGCGGAGTCTGCGGAATGGACAGAATCTTCAAAAGTGCAGATTGGTTTCAACCTTCTGAAGGTGAACCAATCCGGTCGGTGATTACGGAATCGGAGTTTGCGGTGGTGGTGGCTTGGTATATTCAGCCAGGGCAGGCGATCGCGGCCCATATCCATCCCCATGGGCAGGATACCTGGACGATTTTGAGCGGGCAGGGAGAATATTACCTCGATGCGGCGGGGAGTCAGCAGTTGATTCAGGCGGGGGATGTGGTGATTGCGCCTCAGGGGGCGATCCATGGGGTGTTCAATTCCGGTGCGGGGCCCTTGACGTTTATTTCGGTGGTGGCTCCCGCTGAGGCGGGTTATGAGCCGCTGTAGTTGTTTGGCTGAGGCGTGGGTTGGCTTAAAGTGTGGCTTGTATAACTTGAAGTTGGTCGATCGGTAGCTGGGTCAGTTCGGCGATTTCTTCAAGTGAATAGCGTTGAGATTGCAACATGCTGAGGGCGATCGCTTGACGACCTTCCTGACGACCTTCCCGACGACCTTCTTGACGGCCTTCTTGACGGCCTCGATCAAGGGTTTCCTGCTCCCATTTTTCGTACAGCGGCGATAAGCTCATAACGACCTCGCGGATGTCTTTGGTTTTATTTTGCCTTGTCTTGAGATGAACCTGCAAGATCGCTAGGTGACGCATGGCTTCTTGACGGTAGGGATGGTTGCTGGGGCGTTCGATCAGTTCGCGAATGGCAGTTGCTTGCACTCTCCCTCGCCCGAGGAGACGCAGCCAAAGGGTATCGAGGGTCTGGGGCAATTCATGGATGGCGATGATCGCAGTACGATCGGGATTAGGCAGGAAGTAGATTCCTTGCCCCCATTGGGCTTGCTGTTTGACGCAGAATTCCCGTTGAAGATGTGGGGAGAGGGTGGGGGACAAAATCCAGACGAAGGGCAGTTCATTCGGGGCGATGCGGTGTTTTTGACGTTTGGCGATGCGTCGGAGTTCGCTTTCAAATCGAAAGAGTTTTTCGCGGCAGTTGCGGATTTCCCATTCAGGAACGGGGTTTCGGAAGGGTTCGATCAGGACAAGGTGGGCGACCATTTGGCCGAGGATACCGAGAGCAAGGCGACGATCGGCGGCGTTCGGATCAGGGTGAAAGACAATATCGATCGTGCGCACCTCGTCGCTGAGCTGCTTTTCGATTTCGACTTGACCAAAATCAGCCAGCAATGCGGCCATGCATTCTTTGGCAAAGCTATCGTGAATCTTACGGGTCATGTTGCAGCGAACATTGCATCTGCTCCAAAGTAGTTGATGGGGTCCTTGGTGTGCCTCTACCGCAGGGTAGGAATAGGCTG
This sequence comes from Cyanobacteriota bacterium, assembly GCA_046049545.1. GTDB lineage: Bacteria > Cyanobacteriota > Cyanobacteriia > Leptolyngbyales > Leptolyngbyaceae > Romeriopsis. Next base: position 12,451 of record JBJORF010000038.1, read on the forward strand.
CTGAATTTCTTCATATGGCTTTTGTTATCAATAAAAAAAGGAAACGCTGAACTTAGCGTTTCCTTTTTTATACCTGAAATGATGCCTTGCTTAGGGTTTCCACTTGGGGACGTTATTCGTCGTTCCCGCATAGATTGCTTGTGCGCCGAGTTCATCTTCAATGCGGAGCAAGCGATTATATTTGGCAATCCGCTCACTACGGCTGAGAGAACCCGTTTTGATTTGACCCGCACGGGTTGCCACTGCGAGATCAGCGATCGTTGTATCTTCGGTTTCGCCCGATCGATGGCTGATAATCGATCGGAAGCCATAACGCGCTCCCAGATCAATTGCTTCCAGCGTTTCCGTTAGCGAACCAATTTGATTCAGCTTGATCAAGATCGAATTCCCGGCTTTTTCGTCAATCCCACGCTGAAGTCGTTCAACGTTGGTCACAAACAGGTCATCGCCGACGAGCTGTACCCGATTGCCAATCCGCTCAGTGAGGATTTTCCAATTAGCCCAGTCGTCTTCCTGCAAGCCATCTTCGATCGAGATAATCGGATATTCCTGAGTCAGCTTTTCCAAGTAATCGATCGTTTCCGCCGGGGTGTGCGCTTTGCCATCAAAGGTGTACAGGCCATCTTTGTAGAATTCGCTGGAAGCTACGTCCAGGGCGATCGCCACTTGCTCACCGGGCTTGTACCCGGCTTTGGTAATCGCTTCCATCAGCAAATCTAATGCTTGCTGATTCGATTTCAGGTTGGGCGCAAAACCCCCTTCATCGCCGACACCGCCGGAGGCGACACCCGCATCCTTCAATACTTTATTCAACACATGGAACACTTCCGCACCCCAACGCAGGGCTTCTTTGAAGCTCGGTGCGCCCACGGGGACGATCATAAACTCTTGGAAATCGACGTTGTTGTCAGCGTGGGCGCCGCCATTGATTACGTTCATCAAGGGCACGGGCAGCACATTCGCTAAGGGGCCACCGAGGTAGCGATAGAGCGGCAAGCCGACTGCGCCAGCGGCGGCTTTGGCATTGGCCAACGATACGGCGAGGATGGCATTTGCCCCCAAGGTGGTTTTGTTCTTGGAGCCATCGAGTTCGAGCATGGCCCGATCGATGCTCATCTGATCCAGGGCATTCATGTCTTCTAGCGCCGGTGCAATCTTGTCGTGCACATTGGCAACCGCTTTCAAAACGCCTTTGCCGTCGTGGCGACTTTTGTCGTCATCGCGCAATTCGCAGGCTTCAAACGTTCCAGTCGATGCCCCACTCGGAACCTGTGCCAACCCATAAGTCCCATCCATCAAAAGCACTTCGGCCTCCACGGTCGGCCGACCCCGCGAGTCCAAAATCTCACGGGCACGAATCGACTCGATCGCGGTATCGACTGCGTCAAACATTAGGGTTCTCTCTCAAAAGTCCATCGTTAAGGATACGATGGGACGGGTAACGGGGAAAGAGTGCGAGCAAACTTCTCCAGAATCCCGTTACTCGATATACTGCCGTGAATTTGCGTTGAGGAGCGTCTCGAAGACCATGCGATTACTGCATACGATGCTGCGGGTTGGCGACCTGGAGGCCTCGCTGAAATTCTATTGTGAAGTGCTGGGGATGCAGCTCTTGCGGCGCAAGGACTATCCGAGCGGGGAGTTTACCCTGGCTTTTATTGGCTATGGGGATGAGGCGGACAATACGGTGATCGAGCTGACCTACAACTGGGGCCGCGATCGCTACGATTTGGGCGATGCCTATGGCCATATTGCGTTGGGGGTTGATGACATTTATCAAACCTGCGACCTGATTCGATCGCGCGGGGGGAAGGTGACGCGCGAACCCGGCCCGATGAAGCACGGTACGACGGTGATCGCTTTTGTCGAGGATCCGGATGGCTATAAGATTGAATTGATTCAGCAGCAATCGCCCGTAGCGAAGGAAGCGGCGGCGTAATGCGAACAGGAATGATTGGGGGGCGATGGTGGGTACTGCCCTTGGGCCTATGGGTGACAACGGTTGGGAGTGACTCGATGTCTGCGTCGGCGCAGGATCTCGGGCAGCGGGTGGAATTGGCGCAACCCGCGATGGCGATCGATCCCACCCAGCCGGATCCATTGATGCAATCCTTGCCCACGGTATCAGCTTTATCGGATGTGCGCCCGGAGGATTGGGCCTATCAATACGTGAAAAATCTCAGCGAGCGCTACAACCTCGTGATTGGTGATCCCGATGGCAAATTTCGGGGGAATGCGCCGCTGACGCGGGATGAATTTGCGGCAGTACTGGTGCAGGTATTGCGGCGGGCGGAGATTTTCCGTGATCAGGAGCGGGAGGAGCTGAATGCGTTGAATCGGCTGCTGGATTCCTATCGATCGGCCTTGAGTGACCTGCGGGTGCGGCTGAGTGGGCCGGCTGGTGTTGCGTCGGGGCTGGATGGGTTGGAGGAGCGGCGCGATCGGGTGCAGCGGCAGTTATTTTCGCCGACGACGAAGCTCCAGGCCCAAGTGGTGCAGACGGTGACCGACGGCACGGGGGCGAATACGACGAATTTGGCGCGGGTGCGATTGCTGCTGAAATCGAGCTTTCGGGGGAATGATCAACTGACGACGCAGTTGGAATTTGGCAATAATGGCCGGGATGCGATCGCGCTGGCGCAGCAAAATTCACTGCTGAGTAATTTGTCGCCCAATTCGCCGCTCAGTACGACAGGCGATTTGGCGGATGGGGGTGGGTTGATTGAGGCGGATGCGTCGACGCGGGGGCAGTTGCGGAAGTTATATTACGAAACCCCTGTGGGGCGGAATTTGCGCTTGGCGATCGGGCCCAATCTACCGCCGAGTGATTTTGTCGATCGCAATCGGTTTGCGAATCCTGGTGGCGCAAATTTTGCGTCGAGCTTTTTGGTGAATAATCCGCTGATTGTCCAAAACGCGATCGATCGGCGCGGTGGTGCCGGGGCGGTGCTGAGTTGGCAGCCGCATCCTCAGTGGCGAGTTCAAGGGCTGTACAGTGCGGCATCCGCTGATCGTCCAACAACAGTATCAACTCAACGTAGCGGCGGATTATTGGGCGATCGGCGGCAGGCCACAGTGGAAGCCGAATATCAGCCGTCGAGAAATTTTGCCCTGCGACTGCAATATACCAATGCTCAGATTGAAGGTGCGACGGTGAATGCGGTTGGTTTAAATGCGGAATGGGCAGTGCGGCGCGAACTGGCTGTATTTGGGCGATTAGGATTTGGGCGTTATACCGATGCGGCGGGGCTGACCGGGGGGGCGGCGGATCTGAGTCCTCGGACTTGGATGGTCGGGGCGACGGTGCGGAATCTGTTGCTGACAGGCTCGAAGGCGGGGATCGCGATCGGGCAGCCGTTTGTCACGAACGATTTTGGGAATGCGACGCAAACGAATGCAGAGGCTTATTTCAGCTTTTTGTTAAATGACAATATTAATCTGATTCCGTCGGTACAGATGGTGAGTAATCCCGGTAATGAAGAAGGCCGCACTGTTTGGCAGTGGGCCTTCCGCGCTGTGCTGGATTTTTAACTTGTTTTAACTTGAATCTGGGCTTTAGGCTTCGATTACGACGCGCAAATTCCCGCGTTTCTTTGAGACTCGGCAAGCGGTGCTACTGCCCGATCGCTCAAATTCCAAATCTAATAATGTGGTGCCGATTTGGAGATTTTTCAACGACAGGTAATGAATTGATTCGGGCAATGCGGGGTCGATAATGCGCAAACAATTACCGGGCGCATCGGGGACTAAATTCACCATCGCTTGAATGAGTTGGAATAAACTCCCGGTTGCCCAAGCCTGCGGTGAACAAGCCACCGGATAGCGAATCGGCGCGTCGCCATCGGCGCTCCGATCGAAGCCGCAGAACAGTTCCGGTGGACGGTAGTAGGGCTGGCGGTGAGTCATATCGAGTAATCCTTGGGAAATTTCCAGGGCTTGATCGACCAGACCGAGCGATCGTAATCCCAGAACCGTCATCGAATTATCGTGGGGCCAAATCGAACCGACGTGGTAGCCCATCGGGTTATAAGCTGGGGATAGGCTACTCAAGGTGCGAATCCCCCAACCGCTAAACATATCGGGTGCCCGCAATCGTTCCGCCACACGATAGGCATTGTCCGGTGTGAAAATCCCTAGCCCCAGGCAATGACCAGGGTTCGACGTAATGCTATCGACGGGTTTACGATCGCCGTCCAAAGCCAGCGCACAGTAATCTTGGTCACTCAGCCAAAAATCGACATTAAAGCGTTCCTTGAGGCTGTGGGCTTCGCTTTCCCAACGATCGGCGAGTTCAAACTGTTCCTTCATCCGGGCGATATTGGCCAGACGCAATTTGGCGGCGTAGACGTAGGCTTGGACTTCGCAGAGGGCGATCGCACCTTGGGCCATTTCCCCGCGCCGATTCACGATGCAGTCGCCGGAATCTTTCCAGCCTTGGTTTTGCAGGCCGCGACTGGATTTGCGATTGTAGGCCAGATAACCGGAGTCGCCCATTTCGCGATCGATCCAGGCCATGGCGGCCAGGGCATTGGGCCAGAGCTGGTCGATCGTTTCGTGGTCGGCGGTCCAGGCAAAATACTCGACGTAGAGCATCAGCCACAGCGGCGTGGCATCGATCGTCCCGTAGTAGGGCGTGTGGGGAATCTCGTTGCAGCGGGCCATTTCCCCGAAGCGAATTTCATGCAGAATTTTCCCCGGTTGTTCGTCGCGCCATTCGTCTTCCGCTTTGCCTTGGTAATGGGCGAGTAATTTCAGGGTTTCCCGGGCCAGATTTGGGGTCACCATTAAGACCTGCGATGCGGCAATAATCGAGTCCCGGCCAAATAAAGTCGAAAACCACGGCACCCCAGCGGAGAGCGACTCGCCATGGGTAAAACTTTGACGTAGCAAATAAATATCCTGCTGGGCCCGATCGAGTAGGCGATTAAAGGTATTGCGATCGGACTTAATGGCCGTGGTTTGGGTTTGCCAATTGTGCGCTTCCTGCATTTCCGCCGCTTTGGCTTGGTTCAGGTGCATCGGGGCATTCACCTGGGAAATCGATTTGCCTTGTTCATAGAGTCGTAGGCGGTAGCTGAGATTTTGTTGGGTGTGGGAAGCCAGGTGAATTTTCCAGACGGCGGTGGTGCCGTACATTTCCGTGGGTAAAGTGTCCTGAAATTCAATGCGGGACTCGCGCAGCACTTCATCGACTCCCTGATAGGCCAAAATTAATTCCTGAGGGGCTTCGGGATGGCCGCTGGTGCCCTGGGGCATGGCCGCTTGGCGCAATTGTTGGCCACGTTTTTCGCGAATTGCCCCCCGCACTTCAAATAAATCCGCGAAATCCGCATCAAAGCTCAGACTCAGTTCAAAATCGATTTCTTCGGTGCCGTAATTGGTCACACTAATGCTTTCAAATAAGCCACCGTTTAAGACTAATTCGCGTTTAATCCCAATCGTTTCCGCCGGAATTTTATCCAAACGGGGATTGGTGCAAAGCACACTCATCGCAAAGCCCTTATCGGCGGAGCTACTGAGCAAAATCGGGGGATGCTTTTCCAATTGCAATTCCAATCGACTGAGGAAGCGCGTGTCCCGGCAAAACAGCCCCATGCTGTTATTTTCGCCCTCAAAGGCGCAGCCGCCGATCGTGCCGAAATGATCGGTCAGCATGAATAGATCATTATCTTTCAGCGTCAGTAGCGGCTGGGGCAGATCGCCTAGGACACAGCCCCACTCGGGTAAATTCGCGGCTTCTTTCGGGATGAACGTATGGCCTTGGAGCTGAATTCCTTGTGCGAGCATGGGTCTAGCGTCTCCGAATGTTCGGCATAAACGAGTGGATCTCAATTAAAGGGGATTAGCCTTGGCACGTAACGAAGTTGTAAGGCAATCGTAATTAATTGCGCGGAAACGTGATGTTCTGTTGGACTTTGTTAAATTTCTGCAAGCGTTTTTCAGAATTGGGCCAAAGCGACGGCTCATGACCCAGTTCTAATGACTCAAGCCCAGCACTTGCCGAATTTGGCCCAACACATCATCCATCGGGGCATTGGCCGCGATCGGTGTACAGCCGATCGCTTGCAGTTGGCGCTGGAGCGCCGCTGGCATCGCTTGGGGGAGGATGGCGGACTGCACGAGCAGGGTGGGCGGCAGCTTGATTACTTCGCTTTGTCGTGTTTTCAATTGTTTGAGGGCGGTGCGGAGGAGGGCCGGATCATCCTGGTGCCAGTGCAGCAACAGTAGATCAACGCTTTGAGTTTGCAGGACGCGGGCGATGTCGGGGGGCGATCGGCCAATGCTACACCGCAGTCCGGCGGCTTGAATGTATTGCGAAAACGCATTGAGCCATTCATGGCGATGTTCAACCGATGGCTTTTGCCACTGGGCTACATCCGTTGCCAAGATGAGGGGCCGTCCGGCATAGCTGATCGCCACCTCCACGGCTTGCAGAAGATTTTCCGTCAGGCTTTCTGGGGCAATGCGATCGCGGTTGCGGCGGGTGGGATGCCGCTGCCATTCCACTAGACAGGGAAATACGGCCAGGTCGGGGATTTGGTTGGCAGCTTGGGTGGTGGCTTCGTCGAGGGTAATTAAGGGCAAAGAGGCGAGATAGGGGTGGGTGATGAAGCGATTGAGATATAGCGTTGGCTCGGTGGGATTTTGGTTCAAGACGACGACCTGGGCTTTCCAGACCTTGGCGAGAATTTCGGCTTCTTCGAGGTTGTGGGATTCGAGGACGCGGAAGTTGTATTGGTGCAGGAGATGATTGATTTGGAGGGCGCGCGATCGGTGGGCGAGGGGATCAGCGGGGCTGAGGTAGAGAATGATTTGAGCCTTGTGCTGTATGGTGGGAGCGATGCGCCCCGTGAGTTTGCCCAGGGTGTCGGCGAGGGTCTGATGCAGGATCGGTACCCCCAGAAAAGCGTCGGCTTGCTGTTCGGCTTGGTGTTGATCGTTCTGCGCGCCAGTGATGATCACGGGAATGCGCTGGGTGATCGGATCTTGTTTCAGCAGGGTCAGGACATCCCAGCCGGAAAGCACGGGCAGCAATGGGCTCAGAAAAATCACCCCGGGCCGTAATTGGCGTGCCTTGGTGAGGGCATCGGGGCCGGAACGGGCGATCGCCAGACGGTAGCCTAATTCGGTCAAGTGGCTGCTGAGTTCCGTCAGGTGGTGGGGGCTCGATTCGATCACTAGGGCAAGACGGGGGCGGGGCGGGTCGAGCGGTGGGTTGACTGAGCGATCGACTGAGCGATCGACGGGTGGGGCATCGGCGCGCGATCGCGGCGTAGTTCCGATCAAGGTTCCGGTCATGGGTCGGCCACTCTGGGGTGGTTCCGGCGGTAACAGTAGCGTAAATTGGCTGCCTTGATCTTCCTGGGAGGTAAAACTAATATCGCCGCCGTGCAGTCGGGCTAGCCCCAGCGTCAGTGCCAGCCCCAGCCCCGTGCCTTCAAACTGGCGGGTCATTGGGCTTTCGAGTTGCTGAAACTTTTGAAAAATCAAATGCTGTTTGGCCAGCGGAATTCCGATCCCCGTATCCCAAACGGTAAATGCAATCCAGCCTTCCCAAGGTTGTACCCGCAGGCCAATGCGACCGTGGCTGTCGGTGAATTTTAAGGCATTCGACAGAAGGTGGGTCAGCATTTGTTGGAGTCGCGTTTCATCGGCCACGAGTCGATCGAGATCCGCCGCCAGATCCAGTTCGAAGCCTGGAAGCGGCTGGTCGGCATCGGCGGTGATCGGGGGTTGGGCGGTGTGGCTACTGGGGGGACTGCTGCTGGTGTAGTGATTTTCTTCGACGTTGCGCCATTGCTGGGCCTGCTCAAAGGCATTACGGCAGACCTGGGCAATATTCACTTGGGTGAAATTTAGTTCCAGTTGATGCGATTCGAGCCGGGTCAGATCGAGCATGTCGTTGACGATGCCGATCAGATGTCGCCCGCTGTTGTAGATCAGTTGGGCATAGCGCTGTTGGCGTTCGTTCAAGGGGCCGATCGCTTGGTCTTTGAGTAAAGTCGAAAGGCCCAATACAGCGGTGAGCGGGCTGCGTAATTCATGGGTGACGCAGGCGAGAAATTCATCTTTCAGATGATTGAGCTGGGGTAGATCGATCGGCTGTGGCTTCGTGTTGCTTTCGCCGTGGGGCATTGCGCCGTGGGGCATGGAACCGGGCAGGATGGAACTGGGCAGGATGGAACTGGGGGGTAAGGGTTCAATCAGGCTCGGTTGAATTTGGTTAATCGGCGTTTGTTGGGTGGCGGCTTGACTGATGTAGGGGAGCAAATTCAGTAGGTCAACCAGGCCGATCGGTTGCTGCTGGGGATCAACGAGCAGCAGGCGATGGCTGCGGGCGGCGGTTAATTTCTCGCCAATGACTTTGACGCTATCGGTGCTTTGTCCGATCGCGACGATTTCCTGAAGTGCTTGGAGATAGACGGTCGCAGCATTCATGGGCCAATCTGACGACGAGCGTCGTCAGGCAATTCGGTGAACTCATCGCGCCAGTCCGGGTGCGCTCAAGTCCCTCACACGGCATTTATTATCAGGGACAACCTTTGCGGGTCTGGGAACTCGTTATAATGACTTCAGCTTGATCGATATCGGAAATCTTCGTGACTGCTCCATCTGCTGAACCATTGAATTTGAATGACCCCCTGGTGATCGGTGTCTTAGTCCAGGATGCGGATTTGGCCCAATTGTTGCAGCAGCGGTTGTCTGCCGATCGCTATCGGGTCATGCTGCAACCCGCGCCGAGTGATCTGTTGGCCTTGGTGCAGCAGGATGCACGGGCGGTGGACTGTTTGATTTTGGCCGACTCGCCACAATTGCCGGAGTTAATTTGCTGGTTGCTGAGCCAGGGTATTTTGTTGCCGACTTTGATGCTGCATCCGACTTCATCGCGGCCTGTGCGCTATCATGCGGCGGCAGTTTTCCAGTTCCTGGATCCAATCAAGTTGGATTTGGCGAATCTGGAGGATGACCTCGATCGGGCGATCCAAACCTTCATGCAGTGGCCTCCCGCGCAGCTCGTAGCGGCAGTCGATGCGAATCCGACCCGTGCCGCCGCCACCCAAACCCTGATCCAGCAACAGCAGCGGTTGGCGGTCAAGCTGCGGGAACGGTTGGGGTATATGGGTGTTTATTACAAGCGTGATCCGGAATTGTTTGCCCGATCGATGCCGGAGGAAGACCGGGAGCAATTTCTCGAATCTTTAAAGGAATCCTACCGGGAAATTATTCTCACCTACTTCAACGACGACCCAGCGCTGAATCGAAAGATCGATGCCTTTGTGAACACGGTCTTTTTTGCTGATTTGCCCGTGTCCAAAGTTGTAGAAATTCATATGGATTTGATTGAGGACTTTTCTAAGCAACTAAAATTAGAGGGACGGAGTGAAGAAGTTTTACTTGACTACCGTTTGACCTTGATCGACAGCTTAGCCCATCTCTGCGAGATGTACCGTCGATCGATCCCCAGGGAAATCCCCGACCAACCCTAACGGATTCGCTTCATCATCGGTTTGCTTCATCCTTTAGGGGGTAACCCGGTTTGCGATTCCCCTGTTCCGCTACAAATCGCCGCATTAGCGGTAGGGTGAGCTGTATGAAAACTGCGAAGAAGACCTACGTTCTCAAACTGTATGTCGCAGGCAATACGCCCAATTCAATCCGGGCGTTACGCATGTTAAACATTATTCTGGAAGAGGAATTTCATGGGGTCTATGCGCTCAAGGTGATTGATGTGCTGAAAAACCCCCAATTGGCTGAGGAAGACAAAATCCTGGCCACGCCCACGCTGTCGAAAATTCTGCCTCCTCCAGTGCGGAAGATCATCGGCGACCTGTCCGATCGTGAGCGTGTGCTCGTGGGCCTTGATCTGCTGTACGAAGAGCTGCAAGACAATCGATTTGTCCTTCCGGAATAGGGCGATCGCGGCAGGTCATGGTCTGAAGCCACTCCGTCTTTGGGGTGATTCGGGTGCGATGGGTTGTGCGGAGATGAGACAGCGCCTAAAATTAACCATAGCCTGACACAGCCCACTAGCCTTGACCAAACACTGATCCCCCGCTTTGAGCGGTGTTCCCATGGCGGCAATCCTGAATTTTTAGGATGAAGTCTTCGATGGGATTGAGCATTTTGTGTTACATACTTTTTAGTGGGATCAGTGATTTAGGGGCAATCCCTTTTGCTGATTTGTTTTTAATCTGTGTTTAAGTCGCCCTTGAGTCCATCTTGGGCGCTGTCTTTTAAAAAACGGTTTGATATGGAATCGCAGCATAACGCCGCACTTGGTGTGCAAAAAGTTCGGACAGTCATTGAAGGGTTTGATGACATTAGCCATGGGGGCTTGCCCGCCGAGCGTACAACCCTCGTCAGTGGGACTTCCGGGACAGGTAAGACGCTCCTCGCGGTTCAGTTCCTATACAATGGCATCTTGCATTTCGACGAGCCGGGGATTTTCATTACCTTTGAGGAAACGGCGGCGGATATCATCAAGAACGCTGTTAGTTTTGGTTGGGATCTGCAAAAGCTGATTGATGACGGTAAGCTGTTTATTCTTGATGCTTCGCCGGATCCAGAAGGCCAAGAAGTGGTGGGAAACTTTGATTTCTCGGCGCTGATTGAGCGAATTCAGTATGCGGTGCAGAAGTATAAGGCGCGGCGGGTGTCGGTAGATTCGGTGACGGCGCTATTTCAGCAGTATGATTCGGCTTCGGTGGTGCGGCGCGAGATTTTGCGGTTGACTTCGCGCTTGAAGCAGATTGGTGTGACGACGGTGATTACCACGGAGCGGTTGGAAGAGTATGGCCCGATCGCGCGGTTTGGGGTCGAGGAATTTGTGGCTGACAACGTGGTGGTGGTGCGGAACGTGCTGGAAGGTGAACGTCGCCGCCGGACGATCGAGATTTTGAAATTGCGGGGAACGACCCACATGAAGGGTGAATATCCCTTCACGATTACGACGCAGGGGGTGAACATCTTCCCCTTGGGTGCAATGCGGCTCACCCAACGATCGTCGAATACCCGTGTTTCGTCGGGGATTCCGGTGCTGGATCAAATGTGTGGTGGCGGCTTCTTCCGCGACTCGATTATTTTGGCGACGGGGGCGACGGGGACAGGCAAGACGATGCTGGTCAGCAAGTTCCTCGAACAAGCCTGCGCTACGGGGGAACGGGCGATTTTGTTTGCCTACGAGGAATCACGCGCCCAGCTTTCGCGGAACGCCTCGTCCTGGGGGATTGACTTCGAGGGTTTGGAGCAGCAGGGGTTGCTGAAAATCATTTGCGCCTATCCGGAATCAGCGGGCCTTGAAGATCACCTGCAAATCATCAAGTCCGAGATCGCCGAATTCAAACCCGCGCGGATCGCGATCGATTCACTCTCGGCCTTGGCCCGGGGCGTGAGCAATAATGCCTTCCGGCAGTTTGTGATCGGGGTAACGGGGTTCGCGAAGCAGGAAGAGATCACGGGCTTCTTCACCAATACCACTGATCAGTTCATGGGATCGAACTCAATCACTGATTCCCACATCTCAACGATTACCGATACGATTCTGCTGTTGCAGTACGTCGAGATTCGCGGCGAAATGTCCCGTGCCCTGAACGTCTTCAAGATGCGCGGTTCCTGGCATGACAAGGCGATTCGCGAATATACAATCAGCGCCAGCGGCCCCGAAATCAAAGATTCCTTCCGTAATTTCGAGGGAATCATCAGTGGGTCGCCGACCAAGATTGGCGTGGATGAGCGATCGGATCTGTCGCGGATTACCCAGGGGCTGTCGGGCAGTCCAGGCGATGTCTAGGGTCGGGTGGAGACAGGGGCATTCTGCGTGCAATTCTTGAGGAATTCCGCTGAACAGTGACTTCCGATCGGGCCGCCCAGTATACTGGTGGTTGGCTTGGGATGAGTCCCGATGGGGCTTGTCTGTCTGACCTTGAGTGAACCTGCATGAAATCCTCTTCTTCTTCCCCCTGTCCTGTCCCAGAGGAACAGCGACCGATTAATGAATATCGTGTGCTAGCGGATTCTTGGTTTTTCCGGTGGGGGACGCTGGCGGGTTTTGATTACATTAAGCCAGTGCTGTTGATTTGGCTCACGAGCTGGCTGGTCTCCGGGCCAGTGTCAGCAGCGAGCTTTGTGCCCCAACGTGATCCGATTCCATTCCTGGGCTGGGCAGTGGCGGGGGCCTGTATTTTGCCAACCTTGGCGGTAATCCGGCTGTGGCTGGGTTGGGCCTATATCCGCAGGCGATTATTTGCGACGCAAGTGTTTTATGAAGAATCGGGCTGGTATGACGGGCAAACCTGGGAGAAGAACCCCGAAATGCTGGATCAAGACCGTCTGGTGGCGCTCTATGAGGTGCAGCCACTGCTGCAACGGATGCAATGGACAATTGTGATTTTGCTGATGGTGGGGGTGCTGAGTGTCGGGACGGCGTTGGTTTGGCAGCGGCTCTATTAGCGGCGAAGGTTGGGGTTGATGGTGATTGAGTGGGTTGATTGGGATTTAGGGAGTTTGAGTAAGACGGTATGACATTACGGAAACATACGCCGGAACTGAAGATTCAGCTGTTGCGTGAAGGCATTGTTGAGTCGGTGCATTTGGCCCATGTGGCGGTGGCGGACGATCGGGGCCGCGTCCTCTTTGCGGCGGGTAATCCCGAGCACAATACGTTTATCCGCTCGTCGCTCAAACCCTTCCAAGCACTTTGTGTGACCACGACCGGGACGATCGAACGATTTGGGTTGAGCGATCGGGATTTGGCGATTATGTGTGCGTCTCACCAGGGGACTCCAGCCCAGGCGCGGCAGGCGTTTAATATTCTGTGGCGAGCCGACATTGAGCCGACGGCATTGCAATGTCCGACTCCGGTGAATGCGGCGAGCAATTTGCAACACAACTGTTCTGGTAAACATGCGGGGATGCTGGCGGCCTGTAAGCAACTGAGCCTGCCGACGGCGACCTATCTGAGCCGCAATCATCCGGTGCAGGAATTGATCTTGAATCAGGTGGCGGAGCTGCTGCATGTGCCCGCGATCGAGCTATTGGGGGCGAGGGATGACTGCGGGGCCCCGACCTATCTGATGCAGCTCAGTCATATGGCTTCGCTGTTTGCGATTTTGGCGGGGGGACAGCGGATCGAGCTGGAGCGGACGATGCGGGCCATGACCCACTATCCCGAACTGGTGGCGGGGGAGGGCCAGTTTGATACGGAGCTGATGCGTCTGACCCAAGGCGAACTGGTGAGCAAAACCGGAGCCGAGGGCGTGCAGTGTATTGGGCGGGTGGGCAATGACTGCCTGGGTCTGGCGCTAAAAGTCGTCGATGGCACGAAGCGGGCGAAGTTTGCGGCGGCGATCGCGGTGCTGAAGCAATTGGATTGGATTAGTACGGATGTGGCGGAGACGTTGAGTGAAGCGTTTGTCAATATTGGGCCGTTTACGCGGCTCGACATTGAGGGTGAAGTAGCGCTGTGCTAGGGCTTGGGTTACAATCCACCCATAGCCGCTGTGCGTGGCGCTATTGGTATTTTGGTAACCCTTTCCCATGACTGAACCGATTTTAGATGTACGTGACCTTTGGGTGCGCTTCCAGGCGAGCGATCGCTACAGTCCTGGAACTGATGCAGTCAAGGGCATTAGCTTTCAGGTGCGACCGGGTCAGACCCTGGGCATCGTCGGCGAATCGGGTTCAGGGAAGTCGGTAACTTCGTTGGCGGTGATGGGATTGATTCCCAATCCACCGGGCAAGATTACCCAAGGTGAAATTTGGTTTCGACCCGCGCCGGATCAGGCTCCGGTGAATTTGCGCGATCTCAATCCCCAGGATTTGCAGCAGTTGCGCGGAGCGCGGATGGCGATGATTTTTCAAGAGCCGATGACTTCGCTGAATCCGGTGTACACGATCGGGTTTCAATTAACGGAAGCGATTCAGCAGCATGAACCATTGTCCGATGCCGAAGCCCGTCGGCGGGCGATCGCGCTGTTGCAAGAAGTGCGGGTGATTCCGGACGATGGACGGTTGCGGGACCAAATCTTGGCAGATCATCCCCAGTTCACGCGGGAATCGGAACTAGACCAAGAAATGAATCGGCGCAAGTTTGCCCTGCTCGATCGCTATCCCCATGAGCTGTCGGGGGGGCAGTTGCAGCGGGTGATGATCGCGATGGCGATTTCCTGTAATCCCCAATTGCTAATCGCGGATGAACCGACGACGGCCCTCGATGTGACGGTGCAAGCGGCGATTATTGAGCTATTGCGGGAGCTGCGCGACCAGCGCGGCATGGGGATGATGTTTATCACCCATGATTTGGGTTTGATTGCCGAAATCGCCGATGAAGTGGCGGTGATGTATCGCGGCGAAATTGTCGAGGCGGGATCGCTGTGGCAAATTTTCGCCGATCCTCAGCATCCCTACACGAAAAGCCTGCTGACCTGTCGGCCCCAGCCTGATCGGCGCTTAACAGTGCTGCCAACGGTGTCGGACTTTATGCAAGTGACGGAAAGTGAAACTGGGGAACCGATCATCGAATCTGTGGGCGGTGATGTGCAGCAGGTGTTGCAAAGTTTACCCGTGATCACAGCGGCGGAGCGCGCCGATCGGCAAGCGCTGTTAGCATCCCAGGAACCGCTGCTGTCGGTGCAAAATTTATCGGTGGCGTTTCCGATTAAAGATGGCCTGGGGCGAGCGAAACGCTATGTCCGCGCAGTTGATCAGGTTTCCTTTGATGTATTTCCAGGGGAAACTTTGGGGTTGGTGGGCGAATCGGGTTGCGGTAAGACAACGCTGTCGCGAACGCTGCTGCGATTGATTCAGCCAACGCGTGGGCAAGCCTTATTCAATGGCCAAGATATTTTTAAGTTATCGCCTGGGAAGTTGCGCAATTTGCGGCGTGAAATGCAAATTGTGTTTCAAAACCCCTTTAGTGCCCTTGATCCGCGCATGACGGTGGGAGATGCGATATCCGAACCGTTAAATATCTTCGGTAAGCAAGATGGGAAAAGGAGTGCCGATCGGGTGGCTTACTTGTTAGAGCGTGTGGGATTAAACCCAGATTGGATTAAGCGGTTTCCCCATGAATTTTCCGGCGGTCAGCGGCAGCGGGTGTGCATTGCGCGAGCGTTGGCGTTGAATCCGAAGTTTATTATTTGTGATGAGTCGGTGTCGGCGCTGGATGTGTCGGTGCAGGCGCAGGTGTTGAATTTATTGAAGGAATTGCAGGCGGAGTTTGCGCTGACTTACATTTTTATTTCCCACGATTTGAGCGTGGTGAATTTTATGAGCGATCGGATTATGGTGATGAACCAAGGCCGAATTGAAGAAATCGACACGGCGGAGCGGATTTATTATGAGCCGCAGCAGGATTATACGCGCAAATTAATTGCTTCGATTCCGATGGGGAAGCTGGATGACATTCGCGATCGGCAGCAGCAACGGGGCTTTGCGGTGGGTTAGAACGCCTATTATTGGCTGTGCGCTACAATGAGAATACGCTTGTCGGAGAGGCTCGATATGATTGCGCCAGACTTGAAACTGAAGTTGCCTTCGACCGAAGAATTGCCTTGCTCGGATGATACGCCTGTGGACTGTGTAATAGTTTCGCTGTCGCGAAGTGAAGAACAGAATTTACTGCCCAATTTACTTTTGCTGGCTTTGGCGAATATTTGGTCAAGCCGGATGGATTGGTTTTTTGTGGTGGATATGGCGGTTTACCATACGACGGGGACAAATCCGCGCATTCCAGTTGTGCCGGATGGCTTTTTGACTTTGGGTGTGCCGCGCAAGAAAGCGGGGAAATCGCGGCGCAGCTATGCCACCTGGGAAGAAGAGGGTGTGGTGCCGATTTTGGCGCTGGAGATGGTGTCGCATAAGCCGGGTGGGGAATATGCAGAAAAATGGCAGCTTTATGCGAAGTTAGGGGTGTTGTATTACGTCATTTACAATCCAGAGTTTTGGGAGCGCGATCGCCATCAACCGTTTGAGGTTTATCGCTTAGTTGAGGGGGCGTATCAGCAGCAGATGGACGAACCCTATTGGATGCCGGAAGTGGGTTTGGGGATGGGGCGATCGCGCCAGGTGATTGGTGGAATTGAGCAGGAGATTTTGGCTTGGTTTGATCAATCGGGTCAGGTTTATCCGATGCCGGAAACGGTGTTGCAGGAATTACGCAGTCAGTTGCGACTGGAGCGAGAGCAGTTGCGTTTGGAACGGGAACGGGCCGATCGGTTGGCGGAATATTTACGATCGCAGGGAATTGATCCCGATAATTTGCCAGAATAGCGTCGATTTTAGCCCGAACAGATGATCGAAGATGGCTGGGATAATCGTTATAATGTGGCGAGATATATTTAAGGCTAAACATAATGAACGATCGGGATGAATTTCTATGGGTGGTTGTCAGTGAGGATGAGCGCGCGGAGTCTGCCGTAGTCCCCAAGGGTGGAAATATCCGTGGGGACATTGCCGAGAAGCTGGCAGTCGCGCGGCGGGTGAATGTGGCGGAGCTGGAGCAGAAGATGAGCCAGTTTTTGACGGTGGTGGGGCGTTTGTTTCGCCAAGCGGAGCAGCAGGCGCAGATGACGGCTGCTGCCCCATCAACAACTCAGTCTGCGGGAAAACCATCGCATCTGAAGCTGGATGAGGTCGAGATGTCGATCGAGATTTCCGCCGGGGGCGAGGTGAAGCTGATTGCGGGTGGGAAGGCGGAAACGAAGGGTTCGATTAAGTTGAAGTTTAAGCGAGTGGATGGATGACTAGCGAAGCGATCGTCATTGGGGTGAATAATTATGAGTTTCTTCAGCCGCTGAGTTATGCCCAGCAGGATGCGTTGGCGTTGAAGAATTTTCTGGAGCAAGAGGCGAAGTTCGACCGGGTTTACTATTTTGCGGAGGATGCGCTCCCCGTGAATGGTGTGTCGATGAAGCCGACGCGAAATAATTTGCGGCGGGTGATGCGGGATACGTTTGCGCAGCCGTTTATGGGCGATGGGGATAATTTTTGGTTCTTTTTTAGTGGGCATGGGATGCGCGATGGGGAGCGAGATTTTTTGATGCCGATCGATGGTGATCCGGATGATGTGGCGGAGTCGGGGATTTCGACGGCGCAGGTGTCGGAGTGGCTGCGGGGCTGTGGGGCGGATAATGTGGTGATGATTTTGGATGCTTGTCGCAGTGGGGGGCGCAAGGATGGTAAGGGGATTGGCGATGAGACGCGGGAGGGCTGTCGGCAGACGGGGGTGATTAGTTTGTTTTCCTGTAGTCCGAATCAGTTTTCCTATGAGTTGCCGACCTATGGGCAGGGGGCGTTTACGAAGGTGCTGTTGGAGGGATTGGGGGTGCAGGGGGCTTGTGCGACGGTGGCGCGGTTGGATGAGTATTTGAAGCGGCGGGTGCCGGAGGTGGTGCGGGAATGTCTGGGGAATGGGGTGAATCAGTATCCCTATTCGATCGCGGAGCCGATTAATAAGTCGCATTTAATCTTGATGCCCAAGCATTCTCGTCCTGAGGATTTGAATGCGCTGAAAATGGATGCATTTCGAGCGAAGGATCGAGGTGATTTGCGATTGGCTTACCAATGTTGGTTGCGGGTAAATATTGCCAGTAGTGGGTCAGATATGGAGGCGATCGATAAAATCGTTGAACTCAGATTGGAATTATCGCAATCGATACCGATCGCTCAACCGAAAGCCGTTCCTAAGCCTGAAGTCCCGATTTCCAAGGGTGATCGAGCGTCAGCGATCGCACTCCCTACCTTCAAATTTCAATATGCAACGATCGACGATACGCTCAAAATCCAAAAACACGACGGCACAGCCCACTATTTCCGCGAGACGATTAATGGCGTTGATCTCGATCTGGTGCAGATTCCGGCTGGGAGTTTTGATATGGGATCAGATGAATACGATAGCGAAAAACCGATTCATCGTGTGACTGTCCCGGAATTCTTCATGGGTAAATATCCGGTGACGCAGGCGCAGTGGCGATCGGTGGCCCAGCTGAAGCAGAAGAATCGTGAATTGAAGGCTGATCCATCGCGTTTTAAGGGTGCCGATCGGCCTGTAGAGCAAGTCTCTTGGGAGGATGCGATCGAGTTTTGCGATCGATTATCGGAGCATACGGGTAAATACTATCGATTACCGAGTGAAGCGGAATGGGAATATGCTTGTCGGGCGGGAACGACTACGCCGTTTCATTTTGGGGCAACGATCGATGCGTCGATCGTGAATTACAACGCCACCTCAACCTATGGCAAAGGCAAAAAGGGTGAATATCGCCAGCAAACGACACCTGTAGGCAGCTTTCCGGCTAATGCTTGGGGCTTATTTGACTGTCATGGCAATGTTTGGGAGTTCTGTGCCGACAATTGGCATGATGACTATAATGACGCTCCTACTGACGGATCGGCTTGGACAACAGGTGGGGATACTGAGTATCCAATACTTAGGGGCGGTTCCTGGATCTGCAATCCGGCGGACGTGCGTTCCTCCCTGCGCGTCTGCTACTTCACGCGCGCGTTTCGCCTCAGCCTCGTTGGTTTTCGGGTTGTGTTGTGTGGGTTCGGTGGTTCCCCCAGGACGCTTCGGTAGCACTTTACACTTTCACCCTCTTACTCTTTACTCTTCTTCCCTCCGCGCTTGGCGCGGATCGATTTTTTTGTAAATCTTCGCCATCCAGAAATGATTCTCAATTAAACTAATAAGCGGGCAGGAGGTAGACAAATAGGGGCGGTTCCTGGATCAACAATCCGGCGAACGTGCGTTCCTCCCAGCGCAACTACTACAACACGCGCACGAATCGCAACAACAACGTTGGTTTTCGGGTTGTGTTGTGTGGGTTCGGTGGTTCCCCCAGTACGCTTCACTTTCCAGAATCGGGCAATGGGAATTGTTCGAGCGTGTCACGAAGCGTCCAGACCTGTCCTGTGATTCTGATCTTGCATCAGTTTCCGCAAATAAAACCGGATTGGGTGGCTTAGTAGAGCGGGCGATGTAGGCTGAGCCGAGTTAGGTCAACAGCCGCACCCGCGCCGAAACTCCCCCCAATCTACCCCAGCCCGATGGCAAAAAGCTGCGATATAATGCGATCATTATTCCTCCGATGAAGCGGTTCAGCCATGGCAGAAAACACAGCGAACCTTTCCGTTGAATCATTGCTGAGCGCGATCGCCCAACTTGGCATCAGCGAAAAAATTCGGCTGCGAGAATTTTTGGATGTAGCGATCGGCCAGGAAAGTGATGAAATTGCGCGGGAAGATGCCGAAGATATTGCCGATGCAAAAATCGCTTTGGCGGAACCCGGTTTTTTGTCGATCGCCGAGTTTAAGCGGGAATTGGGTCGATCGTAATGTACGAGGTACTGATTAAGCCTGCGGTACTGCGTCAGACGAAAAAGCTAGAGTTGCCGATCCAAATCGCTGTCGAAGCAGCGATCGAATTATTGGCAGACGATCCACGCCCCGAAGGCTGCACGAAATTGAAAGGTGCGGAGAATTTATACCGTATCCGAGTTGCAAAAAACTATCGAATTATCTACGAAATTCAGGATAAAAAGCTGATTGTCATTGTCGTTAAAGTCGGCCATCGGCGGGAAGTGTATCGTTAATCGTGCCCTCAACGACCCCGATCGTCATCACCCGCAAAGGACAACGGAATATGGAAAAAAGAATCATGAAAACCTTAGAAATCAACCATGCCATCACCTACTGGGCAAACCTCTCCAGCACCATCGTTGCCCCCCGCACTGAAGCTGAATATGAATCCTTAGTTGAACTGCTCGATCGGTTAATCGATCAAGTTGGTGAAGACCAAACCCATCCTCTTGCTTCCATGATGGATGTAATTGGCGCACCGATCGAAAACTATGAAACCGCCAATGTGCCTGAATTGGCGGCTTCTTGATGTGCGATCGTGCGCTAAAACTCCGATAACAGATTCCGCCGAAGTGAATCAGGAAAGCCTTACGGCGCTAAATATTCCACCTTCGGGAAGGTCACTTGATCAACCGCCTGCTTCACCCGAATGCGCGAATCATACTGCGCCCCCGATCGGGTAACTTGGCGAATCGCGATATCATAGGTCAAGCTATTTCCCGGCTGAAGTAGCGGCGCGAATTTCTGGCTTAATTGGATTTTGTAAATGTTGGCCAAGGCGGTAATATTCGCGCTAGCGTTCATCACACCGTTGCTGTGGCTAATAACGTAGCGATCTTCGATTTGATTCGTTTTACCACTTACGCTGACCTTGATTTCCATTCGGGTAATTTCCTTCAGCAATTTACCTTCATCGATTACAGAAAAATTACTCGCATCCTTGAATTGCTCAAACCCGTTGAACTTCACCTGTTTGAGCCGATCGGGCGCAATGCCATTTACGATAGTGAGCTTCGTGCGATCGCCCTCGCGCACCTGACGATATTCCAAATGTCCTGGAATTTCCGTACTCAGATCGCCATTGCCATCGATCGCCGTGCTAATCGTTGGCTCGCCCATTGCCGCAAAGGATTGCGGGGCTTTCCAGTCCACAGTGAGTTGATGCCGTACCGTTTGCAGCATTTGATAATTGTCACGGACATTCGAGCCGGGGGCGAGGAGTTGTTGTAGTCCCGTTTGTGTCCGCCAATTATTTTTGAGCAGGTTAATCGGTTGGCCGATCGTCTGTGTGATCGCATTGTTGTAAGTCAGATTTTCGATCGGGATTTGATTGCCGATTACTAGGTACACATTTCCCGATTGGCCATGGCTGCCATCATTGCCATTACTACCAGGAATGCCATCGCGTCCGGCTGTGGCTTGATAACGGTTGTGACCGATCACCCCGCGATATTCCCAGGTGTAGTCAAAGGTTTTACCCGATCGGCGATTGGGGCGGTTGCGTTCGTGCCCGTCGGCGCAGTCCAGATGTTGCCGTTCATGCTCGGCCCAGGGTCCATTGGGTTGATCCTTGGGGCGGCGCAACAAAGCCCACTCGCAGCGATCGATGGTCCAACTCGATCGTTCTGGATAGCAGCCCCGTCCGGCTTGGCTCCCCCGTCCGCCGCGTCCGCCGCGTCCGCCTGCGTTGTCAAGCTGAAGATTGCGCAGTTGCCCGATCGTCTCCACAAAAATCGTCGAACTGCCGCCATTACCGCCGTTGCCGCCGCGCCCGCCACTCCCGCCATCGCCCCCCGCTGCGCCTTGAAGATCGTAGGCGGGGTCGCGGCCTTGCCAGCAGTTACTGGCATTTTCGCCTGCTGTGGCATCTTCGCCATTGTCGCCGTTGCCCCCCATGAGATTAATTTGAACGGGCGTATTGCTGACGCGAATGTCTTGGTTGGCGGCACTGCTACCATCGCGCCCACTGCGGCCCGAGAGGCCCGCGCGTCCTGGGGTGCCAAAGGTTTCGGTGCGGGCCATCGCACTGGGGGTCAAGCTGGAGAAGATTAAACTGGTGACAATCAGACCACGGACAGCTAACTTGTGAACGGCCAGTTGGCAGCCAGGATAGAGCGGATTGTTTGACATGGTTCAGAATTCAGGCAGGAACAACTGTGTAATACCAATCAGCCGACGGCAACACATGCATCGGGGTTCCTGCAAGCCCATGATTTTTTGTGGCGAATACAAAAAACGATGCGCTGTATGGTCTACGGCGCATCGATCGTGAGCTTTAATTTAACAGCGACTTAATTACTTATTCGCTGTAGGCACGACGTTACCGACAGTGCCGATTTTGCCGTCTTCCTTGATTGTCCAAATGTCATAGCTGCCCAGAACATCGCCGTTCGCGTCGATATCGACGTTACCGCTGGCCCCTTGGTAATTGATGTCTTTGCCTTCCTTAACGAGCTTCAGCGCTTGGCAGACATCGCTGACTTCTTCGCCGGGGGCATTGGCGACATCGCGGATTTTGCTTTGAATCCCTGCGCCACTGTTCGATTTGGCGGCTTCAGCGGCGATCACCATCAGCGCAGCGGCATCCCAGGAGTGTGGTGCGTAGGCTTCGATCGGACGCTTCAGCTTGTCTTCCCAGATCTTGGTGAAGTCTTTTAAAGCCGTACCACTCGAACCGGGAATCGTGCCGAGGCTACCCGTGGCGATGAATTTGCCATCGCTGGTTTTACCCACCTGTTCCGCCAGGTTGCCTGCATACATGCCGTCGGTGAGCAGGAAGGGAATGCCCTTACTCAAACCCTGCTCAAAGGCTGTTTTCATCACCGCGCTGCCGGTTTCACCGTACATAATGGCGGCGACGGCATCGGGTTTGTCCTTGAAGGCTTCGGCGACTTCGGTACGGAAGCTGGAGGCTTTGGGATCGTAGTTCGTGGGATTGGCTTCGTTCGTGATCGTGCCACCCAAGGCTTTGAACGCTGTGATGAATTCCTTTTGGAAGCTGGTGCCGTACTCGTTCTTGATGTATAACACGGCCACCTTGCGCAGTCCCTTGTCGTAGGCGACTTTAGCCAGCGCGGGGGCTTGGTAGGTGTCTGATGGTGCGGTTCTCGCCCAGAAGCCCTTCAGTTCACCCGCCGCGCCGCGTGTAGTGAATTTGGCGCTGGTGCTACCGGGGGAGACGAGCATCACTTGATTGCGGATCGCTTCGGTGAGGGCGGCATTGGACACGCCGCTGGCGAAGGATCCGACTACGCCTGCGACTTTCTCAACGGTGATTAAGCGCTTGATCCCTTCCGTCCCAGCGGTTTCGTTGGTCTGGTCATCGACGTTGGGAATGAGCTTGACGGGGGCACCGTTCACGCCGCCGCAGCTATTCACTTGCTCGACCAGCAACGGCACGGAGTCGATCATCGGTTTGCCGAGGGCAGAAAGGTCACCCGTAGCTGGCAGCAGTGAGCCGAGGCGCAATTCTTTGGGGGCTTCGCCGCTGGGGGCGCTGCCTGTTCCGCTGGTTGAGCCACCGGGGGGCTCGGCTTCCTGGCAAGCGATCGTCAGCAGACTCAGGGACAATGCCAAGCCTGCACTGATCGCTGCTTGGCTGCGCCGGATTACGTTAGCCGCTAAAAACCTTGCCATCACAACACTCCTCAACCACTCGGATCACAATAATTTTTCGCCCATCTTACAGCGAAACCCCCAGAAGCGGAAGCCTGCTGGGGGTTTGATCCGGTTGCATCGGAAACTAAAACGGAGAGGGAGGGATTCGAACCCTCGGTACGGAGTTACCTGCCGTACAACAGATTAGCAATCTGCCGCTATCGTCCACTCAGCCACCTCTCCAGGTGTCGTGAGTCATGATAGCAAATATTCTTTGCGGATGACTCACTTTGTTTGAAAGTTTGTTGGAAGTTCGACAAACTTACCGAATCGCGATCGCTGCCACGGTCATCAACGCCGTCACAATGTAGAACCAGCTAACAATCTTCGTCTCCGTCCAACCGCTTAATTCCAGGTGATTGTGGAACGGTGACATCTTGAAGAAGCGCTTACCCACCCCGTTGGCATCCTTGGTGGCTTTGTAATAGCTCACTTGGATGATCACCGAGACGGTTTCCCAGAAGAACAGCCCACTGAGCAGCAGCAGCGCAAATACAGAGTTAGTCACCAGCCCCACCGCCGCCAGTGCACCGCCCAAAGCTAAGGATCCAGTGTCACCCATGAACACCCTGGCCGGATTACGGTTGTAGGCCAGAAAACCCAGACAGGATCCGCTCATGGCCGCACAAAACACCATCAGCTCCGGTGCCCCCGATCGCCCCGCGATTTCGCCCAAGCCGAGCAGCGAGACGGCAACCGTACCGCCAGCCAGTCCATCCACCCCATCCGTGAGGTTGGTGGCATTACTCTCAGCGACGAGCACGAAGCCTGCCAGTACCCAGAACAAAACCCCGAGCGGCAGCATGATCCCGAAGGGCAAGGCAATGGTTGTTAGGTCGAGGGTCTTCAACAATCCCCCGAGGGCTTGGATTGTCGAACCTTGTACCTGGGTCATCATCCAGAGGCAGAAGCCCACAGCGCCCGCAATTTGCAGCAGCATCTTGGTGCGCGGCGAAATGCCTTTGTTTGATTTCTTGCGAATGATTTGCCAGTCATCAATGAAACCGATGAAGGCGTAGAAACTGGTCAAGGCGCAAACGGCGACAACCTTTGGCGCGAATCCGGTCAGTAGGAGCGACAAAATAATCGCGACAGGAACAAAAAAGGCCCCACCCATCGTCGGTGTACCAGCTTTCTTCAAGTGCGACTGCGGCCCATCTTCGCGAATAATCTGGCCCGCTTTCAGCCGCCGCAGCATCGGCAC
>JBJORF010000039.1:0-36314 GCA_046049545.1 Cyanobacteriota bacterium
GTCACTTGGGCGAAGGCCCCATCGTTCTTAAAGCTCTCATGCCAGGGCCGCGAAGCAAACACGCGCACCGTATGGGTTCCCGGCTTCAAATCCTTCAGCACAAACGGCTGCGACACATCGTAAACCGCCTGGTAGTTCTCCTCATCGAGAAATACATGCAGGTGCGGCCCAAGACCCAACTTCGCATCCTTATATATAGGGAGATCTTTCACCTGAAGCTGCAAAGACACGCTCGTGTCCTGTAAAGTCTCCCCCGGCTTCGGCGACAGAATTTTTACCTGGGGCTGGTAGCGATCGAGCTGACGGCGAAGGGTCTGAATCGCTGGGGGCGTTGAGGCTTCGGCAATTTTCGGTGTGGCCGCGATCGCACCGATCGGCAGACTCGTGACCGCCAAACTCAGCACCAACACCGCCGCTAAAAAGCGCTGTAATCCCTTCCACCAAGACTGATTCGCCAACACGCTACCCGTCTCCTCAAGCTAATACCAATTTGTTATCCGCTATCAGCTTAGAGCGGAATCACCAAAAAAGTCTCCCCATCCCCGGCAAATCCTTACAAATTAATACTCTTGACTGTTTCAACTAAGTATTAAATCAGCCTTACAACCGCCCCAAATAGAGGGCTATCGGCCACCCGATCCCAAACAATTGTCATATTTATTCATACAATTCTCAGGCTTGAAACAAAACTACAGGCAAAATTCGCCCCAAACCATCAGTGATCCCTAATAGTTTGAATCTTTATTTCCTATTGTTAAACAATGTAAATTCCAGGCCGATCGGGCTTGACAATGCAGCGAAACAGGAACGGCCAGAGCGCCATCGGATCAGGCTTTTCTGAATTTGAATTATTGTTAAACCAACGCGAGTCCAAGAAACACCTCCTCCTATAATGGCTGTCATGAGAACCTGCTTAAGGTATTACCCCCAGGTCATTCAAGATTCGGTTTCGACTGCCTTGAACGTACTTCGGGGAAATAACAGAGTGTTCACTCGCATGTAGCCTGGTCTTATTTGATTGGTTTCATCACTGTGAGTTAATGCCTGTCAGTCTCGTCCCCATGGGCCAGATTGCTTTAAACCAGGTGAACCTCGTTTCTGTTTTTAGAGAGAGGAGAGTCTCTGATGACAATCAGCCCACCGGAGCGCGAGGCGAAGGTGAAGGTTGTTGTCGATAAGAACCCAGTTGCAACCTCCACTGAGAAGTGGGGCAAGCCGGGCCATTTCGATCGCACCCTCGCCAAGGGACCCAAAACCACCACTTGGATTTGGAACCTCCACGCTAACGCTCACGACTTCGACAGTCATACCAGTGACCTGGAAGACGTATCTCGCAAAATCTTTAGCGCCCACTTCGGTCACCTGGCCGTAGTGTTCGTTTGGCTCAGTGGGATGTATTTCCACGGAGCAAAGTTTTCAAACTACGAAGCTTGGCTCGGCGATCCCATCGGCATTAAGCCCAGTGCTCAAGTCGTATGGCCAATCGTTGGTCAAGAAATCCTCAATGCAGACGTCGGCGGCGGCTTCCACGGGATTCAGATCACTTCGGGTCTGTTCCAGATGTGGCGCGCGGCCGGTATTACAAACTCGTATCAGCTCTACGTCACCGCAATTGGCGGTTTGGTGATGGCTGGTTTGATGCTGTTTGCTGGTTGGTTCCACTATCACAAGGCAGCTCCCAAGTTGGAGTGGTTCCAGAATGTGGAATCGATGCTCAACCACCACCTGGCCGGCTTGTTCGGTTTGGGTTCCTTGGGTTGGGCGGGCCACCAAATTCACGTCGGTAACCCGATCAACGAACTGTTGGACAAGGGTGTGCCGATCGATAAGATTCCGCTTCCCCATGAGTTTTTAACAAACACTCAACTGATGGCGGATATCTATCCGAGTTTCAGCAAAGGGCTGACACCATTCTTCACCCTGAACTGGGGCGAGTATGCCGACTTCTTGACCTTCAAAGGCGGCTTGAACCCGCTGACGGGCGGTCTGTGGTTGACGGACACCGCGCACCATCACCTGGCGATCGCCGTGATGTTCATCGTGGCGGGTCACATGTACCGCACCAACTGGGGCATTGGTCACAGCATCAAAGAAGTGCTGGAAGCCAACGGGCCTGATCCATTCATGATCACCGGTACGGGTCACAAGGGCCTCTTTGAAGTCCTGACCAAGTCCTGGCACGCACAACTGGCCGTCAACTTGGCGATCGGTGGTTCGGTCACGATCATCGTGGCACAGCACATGTACGCGATGCCGCCGTATCCGTACTTGGCGACCGATTACGCCACGATGCTGTCGCTGTTCACCCACCACATGTGGATTGGCGGCTTCTTGATCGTCGGTGCAGGTGCCCACGCGGCCATCTTTATGGTGCGTGACTATGATCCCGTGGTGAACCAAGGCAACGTGTTGGATAACATGCTGCGTCACCGCGATGCGATCATCTCCCACTTGAACTGGGTTTGTATTTTCCTCGGCTTCCATAGCTTTGGTCTGTACATCCACAACGACACCATGCAGGCGTTGGGCCGTCCTCAGGACATGTTCTCCGACACTGCAATTCAGCTTCAGCCGATCTTCGCCCAGTGGGTGCAAGGTCTGCATACCGCAGCCGCTGGCATTGGCAGCACTGCGCCGAACGCCCTGGCTCCGGTCAGCTATGCCTTCGGCGGTGACACCATTGCGGTGGGCGGTAAAGTCGCCATGATGCCGATTACCTTAGGGACGGCGGACTTCATGGTGCACCACATCCATGCGTTCACCATTCACGTGACCGTGTTGATTCTGCTGAAGGGCGTGCTGTTCGCCCGCAGCTCCCGCCTGATTCCCGATAAGGCGAATCTGGGCTTCCGCTTCCCTTGCGACGGGCCGGGGCGCGGCGGTACTTGCCAGGTTTCTGGTTGGGACCACGTGTTCTTGGGTCTGTTCTGGATGTACAACTCCCTCTCCATTGTGATTTTCCACTACAGCTGGAAAATGCAGTCGGATGTCTGGGGCACGGTCGGCGCTGACGGTTCGGTAACTCACGTTACCTACGGCAACTTCGCCCAAAGCGCACTCACCATTAATGGTTGGTTGCGTGACTTCCTGTGGGCGCAAGCCTCGCAGGTGATTAACTCCTACGGTTCGGCACTGTCTGCCTACGGTCTCATGTTCCTGGGTGCTCACTTTATTTGGGCCTTCAGTCTCATGTTCCTGTTCAGCGGGCGCGGTTACTGGCAGGAATTGATCGAATCGATCGTTTGGGCGCACAACAAGCTGAAAGTGGCTCCCGCTATCCAACCTCGCGCACTGAGCATTATTCAGGGCCGTGCGGTGGGTGTGGCGCACTATCTGCTGGGTGGTATTGCTACCACTTGGGCGTTCTTCCTTGCTCGATCGTTATCACTTTGATGAGCGGAGGAAACTAAACAATGGCAACTAAATTCCCCAAATTTAGCCAGGACCTCGCTCAAGATCCGACCACGCGCCGGATTTGGTACGGGATTGCGACGGCCCATGACTTTGAAAGCCATGACGGAATGACGGAAGAGAAGCTTTATCAAAAGCTTTTCGCCACCCACTTCGGTCACTTGGCAATCATCTTCCTGTGGGCTTCGGGCAACCTGTTCCACGTAGCTTGGCAAGGCAACTTTGAGCAGTGGATCACCGATCCGCTGAACGTGAAGCCCATCGCCCACGCGATCTGGGACCCTCACTTTGGTCAAGGCGCAGTTGAAGCGTTTACCCAAGCGGGTGCTTCCTCGCCAGTCAACATCGCGTACTCCGGGGTTTATCACTGGTGGTACACGATCGGGATGCGCACGAACGGCGACCTGTACGCGGGTTCGATCGGCCTCCTGCTGTTTGCAGCCTTGTTCCTCTTGGCGGGTTCGTTGCACCTGCAACCGAAATTCCGTCCGAGCTTGGCTTGGTTTAAGAACGCTGAGTCCCGGCTGAACCACCACTTGGCAGGTTTGTTTGGCGTTAGCTCCTTGGCTTGGACCGGCCACTTGGTTCACGTGGCAATTCCTGAATCCCGTGGTCAGCACGTGGGTTGGGATAACTTCATGACCACGTTGCCGCACCCCGCCGGGTTGGCACCGTTCTTCACTGGGAACTGGGGCGCTTACGCCGCTGATCCCGACACTGCGGGCCACGTCTTCGGGACTTCCCAGGGCGCTGGTACAGCCATCTTGACTTTCCTTGGTGGTTTCCATCCGCAGACTGAGTCCCTGTGGCTCACGGACATGGCGCATCACCACTTGGCGATCGCTGTGATCTTCATCATCGCGGGTCACATGTATAAGACCAACTTCGGTATTGGTCACAACATGCGCGAAATCCTTAACGCTCACAAGCCTCCCTCTGGGAAGCTGGGCGCGGGTCACACCGGGATGTTTGACACTGTGAACAACTCGCTGCACTTCCAGCTCGGTTTGGCACTCGCGTCCTTGGGCGTGGTGACTTCCTTGGTGGCGCAGCACATGTACGCGATGCCCCCGTATGCCTTCATCGCGAAGGACTTTACGACCATGGCCGCGCTGTACACCCACCACCAGTACATTGCTGGTTTCTTGATGGTCGGCGCGTTTGCGCACGGTGCGATCTTCTTCGTCCGTGACTATGATCCCGAGCAGAACAAGAACAACGTGCTAGCTCGGATGCTGGAGCACAAAGAAGCCGTGATTTCCCACTTGAGCTGGGCATCGCTGTTCCTGGGCTTCCACACCCTCGGTCTGTACGTGCACAACGACGTGGTCGTGGCGTTCGGTCAGCCGGAAAAGCAAATCTTGATCGAACCGGTGTTTGCCCAATGGGCCCAAGCGGCTTCGGGTAAAGCACTCTACGGTTTTGGCACCCTGCTGTCTGACCCTTCCAGCTTAGCGACAGCTTCCGGCGCAGCTTATCTGCCCGGTTGGTTGGATGCGATCAACAGCACCGCAAACTCCCTCTTCTTGACGATCGGGCCGGGTGACTTCTTGGTTCACCACGCGATCGCCTTGGGTCTGCACACCACCACTTTGATCTTGGTCAAGGGTGCGTTGGATGCACGCGGCTCCAAACTGATGCCTGATAAGAAAGACTTTGGTTATGCCTTCCCGTGCGACGGCCCGGGCCGTGGCGGTACTTGCGACATCTCCGCGTGGGATTCGTTCTACCTGTCCATGTTCTGGATGCTGAACACGATCGGTTGGGTCACCTTCTACTGGCACTGGAAACACCTCTCGATCTGGTCGGGTAACACCGCACAGTTCGATACCAGCTCGACCTACTTGATGGGTTGGCTGCGGGACTACCTGTGGCAGTACTCCGCTCCGCTAATCAACGGCTACAACAACTACGGGATGAACAACCTGTCGGTGTGGGCCTGGATGTTCCTGGCCGCTCACTTGGCTTGGGCAACGGGCTTCATGTTCCTGATTAGCTGGCGTGGTTACTGGCAAGAATTGATCGAGACTTTGGTTTGGGCTCACGAGCGGACTCCCCTGGCGCAGTTGGTGCGCTGGAAGGATAAGCCGGTGGCACTGTCCATCGTCCAGGCACGGTTGGTCGGTCTGACTCACTTCACAGTGGGCTACATCGTCACCTACGCCGCCTTCTTGATCGCTTCGACTGCTGGTAAGTTCGGCTAACTTGAATCTCGGTTTAACTTGGCCCCCTAGCTTAACCGCTTAAGCGAACAGAAGACCTCCCAGGCTTTGGCCAATGGGGGGTCTTCTGTTGTTGAGAGCCGTTAAGATAAAGGCATCGATCTATTACCCGGAGACTATGGCATGGAAAAGCTGCTGCTAGGGATTTTGGCGACAATCGCGGGGGTATTGGCGATCGTCCTGTTTGGCAAACCCCAAAGTCCCACCGCCAGGCAATCCGATGCGCCGATCGGTCGCGTTGAACCGTCGACCCGCCAGGACGAACCCAGCCTCGACGAACCCAGCCTTAACGAACCAACCATCAGCGAATCCACACCGGATGAATTCAACATCCGCGCGACAGAATCGTCTCCATCGACCATTCCGACCAGCATCAGTACTCCCGTAACGACATTGCCTGCCAGTAGTCCAACGTCTGACCCGCAGTTGGATGCGGATGCAGTTCTGGCCGCCCGCACAGACAATCGCTCCCTCGAAACCATTCCGATCGAACCAATCGCCCCCCAAGCAGTCGGTCTCAGTGCTGCACCGAAAGCGGGACTGGCTCGATCGATGCCGCCGTTTGCGGCGATTCAAGATCCCCGGCGGCCCAGCACACCAGAACTGCAAGATTTAAGCCAAGAAATCATCAACCTGGGACGCAGTCAGAAGCGCAGCAATCTACCCCTATTGCTACAATATCGCGATCACGATAATGCAATGATTCGCCGCTATGTTGCCTATGCCATGGGTCAATTAACCAGCACCAGCAGTCAATCCGACAAGCAAGCCATCATTCCGTTTCTGCAAGAATTAGCGCAAGATGCCGATCGGGATGTGCAGCAAATGGCCCAACGGATTCTCAGAAACGCCTAATGCCACGAGACTTAATAACAGTAGCGACCATTTTGGGGTTTGGCATGCATTTCTCCCCGGCGAATCTTGCCCAAGAGGGTTGAAGCCAATAAACAGGTTTTTTGTTTGGGATTATGGGCTAACGACAACGTGACACGGCCCAACTGACCGTTAACCTCACCATAGTCGTTAAACTGCAACAGATAAACTCCCGCTTTTCGGCGCAAGGTCGTTTCTGCATCGAGCCGAACTTCGGGTGGCAACGCTGTCCAGCGAGTCGGCAACACATCCGTCGGATGCACGGCCCATTCCAACCGATCGCCGATTTCCCGAAAGCTAATCTGGTGCGCGCGGTTTTCCCGTACCGCTTGATCTCGCGCCTGCCAAATTGCGCCATGGACTTGATCTTGCGCCGCCTTTAAGCGCTGCTGATTGCTCCAACCCACATAACTCGGTGTCCCAATTGCCAAGGCGATACCGGCGATCGCCACCACCGTCACTACTTCTAATAAGTTAAATCCCTGGGGCGATCGCACAACCTGCCCGCGCGTCAAGCCTAACTGCCGTATCTGAATCATGGAAAACGCCTCAAACAACATTAGTTCAAGGTAGTTACATCCCAACTTGACTCAGGATGCCCATTTTTCTACGGAAATAGATTATTTCAGTCAAGCTAGATGCTACGGCAGCGTTGGGCAGTCGGTACCTTTACCTTCGCGCAACGAACCCAAGAGCGTGCGTACGACCACGCAAGACTTATGCTGGGTCGCATTATTGCCGAGACCAATTTGCACTACGTAGATCCGGGCACTGGCATCGGCGGTTCCACCGCGTTGGGGATTCGCTGTACTGGAGACGATCGCGCCATAGGGATCAAACACAATCCCGCCCGCATCTTGGCTGTCCACCACCCCCGGCGACTGAAAGGGCGAAACGGGCTCTAAGCGCAACCGCACCCCCGATTTTGCCTCGTTGTTTAACGGCTGCCAATTGGTAATCTGGGCATCAGGAATTCGGCGGGGACGACCATCAGGGCCATTAATTGCGGCCACGATCGCCATTTCGGGAATCACATTTCCCCCGACTGTCCGGTTGCGGAAGCGGACTTCGCGATTGATTTTGGTGGCACGCGCTTGGCTTTGGGCTTTGCGGAGGGCACCGGAGACCTGACTGCGAACGGCAATTACCTTCTGGTTATTCAGCCAGCCGATAAAACTGGGAGTCGCGATCGCGGCCAGCACGCCGACCATCACGATCACCACCAGTAGCTCAATCAAAGTAAAGCCTTGCGACTGGCGGCGGCGGGGAGAGTGCGATTTTGGGCGGAGGGAACTGGCAAAGTGGCGCATGGCAGGATGGAAAGTAAAAATTCGGCAGGTGGACTTCAAACAGAATCAACTCAGTAAAACACAATCAATCTGCAACTCAAGACTCTAGATCTTGCCCAATACCCCACGGGTCAAAATGCGCGTTTCCATGGTGATGGGGATCGTCGTCTCATTCAAGCGCAGCCCCGGCTGTCCCGCCGCATTTCCTTGAATTCGCACAACCACTTCTTGGTTCAGGGTGGATGAGTCAGCACCTCGGACACAGGCATAAAAAGTCCGGCGGCTGAGATTCGTCGCGGCATAGGCAGCCCCCGGTGACGGCGAGGCGTAGAAGCCGCCCACCGTTTCAGGCAGGGCGGGCGGTGTTGAAGAAATCGTTGGGCAAGCGGCATTCGCAGTCGCCGCCGAATTATCCGCTGTCCGATCGTCCACAAAGTCAACCAAGACCTGATTGCGTCCACCTAATTCCGCCCGTCCATCGGTGATGGCATCGGAATTGGTCACCGGGTCGCGAGGCCAATTCGCAAAGCTGCGTTCCAAGGGGGATTGCCAGCCTACGGTCGGGGTTGTCCCATTACCTTCAATAAATTGCGGCAATGTGTAGCGGGTAATTCGACTGCGGCCTTGCCAAATTCCCTGATTCGCTCGGTTAATCGAATAGACCACAAGGGTGTACATTTTTTTACCCGTACAAGAAACGATCGTCCGCGCTGGGGTTCCTTGGGGTGGACTCTGTAACGCAGCAGGCGTGCGGCAATAGGTATCTTGCAATTGGTTTGGCAAGGGATCAAGGCGCCAGAAAGCAAGCACTGGTAGATTTTCTGTGGTGTTGAGATCCGCTGGCAGATAGTTCAGTAAACCTGGACAAGGGGTGGCATTGGGTGAATTGGGCGGGCGCTTTTGGCCATCAGCGCGCAGACAGTCGCCATCGTAGACGAAAACCGCTTCGCGAACATCGCGGTTAATATAGTCGAGCGCCGCTTGCATTTCGCGCTGGGTATCGCTGCGGGAGGTTTCGCGCTGGTTATTCCGCATCAGGTCAACGGTGAAGCCCAGGATCAGGGTTGTGATAATCCCACCAATAATCAGTGCCACTAACAGCTCAATCAAGGTGAATCCCGATCGCGCCTCAGATACCTTGCACTGCGATGCCAGCCACCAATGCAACATCAGTTTTGGCTTAGGTGGTTTGGGCTTGGATGACAGGCCGACTAATTTCCGCTCTAACTTCATTGCAATTGGCTCCCACGCACAAATATCAACGTTTCAATTCCTCAACCATCCCCACTGGCAACATCCCATACGGGAACGCTCAGGCCGATCAGTGGCGCTAACTTGCCCCATCACAGCTACGATTATTACCGGGCGCACTCCCAGCGGCCTGACATAACTGACGGTAAATGTTCAAAGTGTCGCTGAGATTACTCCGGACGATCGTGCTGTACTGCACCGTCAACGGGCGCACCTGTTGCGTCCCCAGACCCGTTGTTGGCCCCTGTTTACCTTGCTCAATCTGGGCGGAACCATTCAAAATATTTGGCTGCGCAACGACCGAATAGACCCGCACACCCATCACAAATCCAGCCGGTGGATTCGCCGCTGTATCATCTGGCAACCCCGCACCACGAAAAGTCTGAATTAAGTATTCCGCGCGACAGGGCTGACCAGCAGGTTCAGGATCAGTGTCCACAGCAATCACATTGCCCACCGTCGGAGCCTGCGCCCCATCATCCTGGTTACAAGCGGCGACGGCGGAACGGAGTTTTCCAGGCACTAGGCTGTTGGGCGGGCCAGCAACGGGCCGAATTCCCGCATTAGCACGCGGCGGCAACTGATTGAAGGCCCGGGCATCGCGCTCAAAGGCGACCCGCACCCGATCGATTTCCCCCTGGGCTAGCTGTACCGCTTGCTCGACCCGACGATTTTGCACCCGCGTTGCCGTCGCCCAAAAGATCGGGGGCAGCACGCTCACCACGGTCAGCGTCAAGATAATGATGGCCACTAGGGATTCAATCAAGGTGAAGCCATTGGGCTGCGATGATGGATGACGCGTTACCGAATGGCAGGCGCGGCTTTTAGGGAATGGTGATTGCATTTCGGTTTACCTCGACCTTGGACGATTGCGATGCCGCGAACTATTGCTGTGCCACACAATTGAGCTGCGCTTGCGTTTGGGCAGGCAACACGCCAGCGACTTGCTTCGCAGCATTACAGAGTTTGTTGATGTAAGGGTCAGTCGCGGGGGGTTCAGTGTAGAACTCGCTTCGGGTAGAGGCAGGCGTTACAAATCGGGCCGCGATCGGGCCAGCGGGCGCAAACTGGAGGGCCACATCATAACCCCAGAGACGAGCCGGCGGGTTGTAATGGGGGATCGGTTCTGCCGCTGTCGCACCCTGCCCCGGCTCCCAGCCTTCTTGCTCGAACGGACCCGTCGCATAATTGCTAAAGTTCAATTGCAAGAAAGAACCAGAGAAGTAGAACGGGTTGTTATTGCCCCAGACCTCCAGAAAGCGCGGGAAGTTATGCAAGCCCCCGTAGGATTGGTTGGGACGCGACGGTGACAGACCACTGATGATGATCGAGTTAATCCGAGTTTCCGCCGCATCGGCAACGGCGCGAATGCCTCGGCCATCCTGAGGTGCAGCATAGCCTAGACCCAAGCCTCCGGTGCCGTAGTTCACAGGCAAGGTCGGATTTTGGCCTGTGGGACGGGCAATGACAAGCGGTTCACCGCTGCGACCAATCTGGATCGGCGTGGTGAAGTCCGACCAAGTCGGTTGGTTGCCATTGATCCCATTGCGCGAAACGAAGCTCGCACCTTCACGCTTCCATTCCCAACCCTGCCCATTGGACGGCGGTGCGGCGTTGACGCGGTTTTGGTTTTGGTAAGAGGTATTACCTGCACCAGTTCTGCAACCTGGGGCATACAGGCCACGTTCGTTATAGTTCGATCGCTGGATGTTCCCCGGATACTGGATGCCGCCGCCACCCCCGTTACTGGCCTGGAAGTCAGGAATCGTATTCGGATTCGGGGTCGGTGCGACAAATGCATCGGCGATACTGCCATCGCAGAAGTTATCCGAAAGAATCGAAATGGAATCCGCCAGGATCTCGCTGGGCCGCCAACGATCGCCATTCGGCGAGGCAAAGTTTGGATTCTTCGTCGTCCGGCCATAGAACTTACCAGGGTTGTACACACCCTGATCAAACAACGGTTCAGTAAATTCTTCCAGCAACTGGGCATTTGTCGCCCGATCATTCTGGCTACCATCCCCAGGCTGGTGCAGGTTGAAGTCACCCTGGATGTAAACAGGCTGGTCGGTGATAAAGGACAAACCCCGAATATTCTTCGATGCTGCATCCTCGATGCCCGCAACCACGGCGGGGTTACGCTTGAGCTGGGTGCCGTTTCGCATCCGGAAACCATGCACTCGCCGATCGGGATCAGGCTGATGGTCGATCGTCTTCACCGAGATCCGGTTGCGATCGGCTTGCACAGGTGGGTCAAATGGTGCCGCCGGATTCGTCACATTCATCGAGTTCCCCGCAATCAACTGCGCATTGGTCACGCCAGTTGCCGGAATTGGGCCACCCGGAGGCCGCGCGATCGCATCTTCCCGCACCGCATCTTCGCGGAAGGCATACACGATCCCGCTCATCGGCAACCAAGGCTCATTGGGTGCAAATTCAGTATTCTCATCCGTCTGCCCACCGGGATTGGTGCTGCGGAGCATCCCCCAGTCCACATCCGTCACCCGCGCCACCTCCAACTGACGACCATCAAACATCGCCCGATCAAGGAACGGCACCGCCCAGGGTGTGGTCGGCAACTGATCCGGGGTCCGCACCTGGGTCGCGACCACATTTGGGCTGGACGGCACCATGATCCGGTTCGGCGAAGTATCGTTCGTGAAGTTACGCGGTGCGTAGTTCGGCAGGACGGCATCACCCACCGCTGTCGCCGGGAAGCCATTGATCCGACGCGGAGCCAAGGCCAGGCTACTCACAGGCAGATCCGGCACGGGGAACGGCGATGAATTGGCATAGGGGAAACGCGCGAAGAACGAAACCCCCGCTGCAATCCCGACCTTTGAACCCGGCCCAAGGGCATAGGTG
Source organism: Cyanobacteriota bacterium (assembly GCA_046049545.1). GTDB lineage: Bacteria > Cyanobacteriota > Cyanobacteriia > Leptolyngbyales > Leptolyngbyaceae > Romeriopsis. The sequence continues at coordinate 11,912 of JBJORF010000039.1, forward strand.
TTCGTCGTCCGCGCTACGGTGGCTGTCCCATCCGTCGGGGTCGGATAAGCCCCTAAGCGCAGATTCGGCGATACTCCTGGTGAAACAGGTCGGAACAGGGCTGCACCTGGACTGTTGGCCGTATTGATGTAGTTGTCTGTGACGTAAGGCTCCCGATCGAAGGGATTCACACCCACCGCTGCGGCTGCCGCGTCGTTCGCTGCACCCACCGCTGTAGAAATGCTGCCATTCGGTCCGATCGCGCCGGGTTGACGCGCATCGTAAGCACCAGGTTCATCGGCTTTGCCGTTATTGTTCGCATCACCCACCAGCGGCGTACCAGTAATGCCGTGGGGCACTTCCGGGAAGATGTAGTAGAGCGACGGGAACTTCGGCAGCACCGTGGGTCGCAGGGCAATATCGCCAGTATTCGACAACTGGGTGCCGGGCTGGTAGCCCCGTGGGACGCGAATCGCCCCGCAGAGACGGGACAGCGCTAAGCGGCGTACCCCGAGCGAACCCGCACCCGAACCTGTACCCACCGCACCGGGGAGGGAAGCGGGTGTCGGATAGTTTGCCGGGTTGGCCGCGAAGGGACGCAACTGCCAAGTTGCCGGGTCAACCGAAGGCTGACGACGCTGGTCGAATTGATTCGCCGGGGTGTAACGGCTGGCCACCGTTGCATCTTCCAAAGTAAACAAATCCGGGTCACAGGCTGTCGGGAAAACCTGAGCCGCCGAGTTTAACAGCACCGCATATTCCCCAAAGGCCGGTGAAGGACGGAACCCGAAGGTGCGATCGCGCCGCGTTTGCTGACTGGTCATGATCAGCTCGGCCATCCGAATCACCGGACTGTTGAGATAGTCAATCCCGAGGCTCACCGCCTTCTGCTTCAAGCCCGCCAGGAATGCCTCCGGTGGCACTTCGTAGTAGTCCGACGGTTCATAGCTACTAGGCACATAAGCCCCCGTCGGACTGTAGCTGTAGGTCGCCAAACGCGCCTGCGGCAACACTTCACCGTTATCCACCCGACCATCCATCAGCAGATACAGCTCGTTCGCCAAATCGGTCATCACCTTTTGCGGCGCGTTGTTCCACTCGAAGTCATTGCCGGGGTTAGTGGGGTCAAACTTTTGCAACTGATCAATGTTAGTCGCCAACATGCCCAAGGTACAGGCAGCCGTTTGGATGTAGCTCTTATCGGCCAGACTGAGCCGATCGTAGCCAACCGCATCCAGCTTCGCCAACGCCCGACGCAGGTTAGAGTAGTTCCCCCACATGGTCAGGGCCGGGTATGGGTGAATCCGCCCCGCTTCCTGGACAGGTGGGAAAGCACCGTCTTTATCGCCCGCAAAGTTTGCCAAGTTCTCCAGTGCAATCCGCAGCGGTTGGTTCGGCGCAAGCTGACTGACAAACTGAGCAAAGTCGCCTCCCGGTGGAGTATATTCCCAGCCATCAGTCCCGCGACCATTGAAGAAATCGCTCAGCAGGATTGTGTTGTCCGGCGAATTGTTATTTTTGTAGCTGGTCGGGAAAAAGTTCGTCGATTGCCGCAGGGTATTCTGTGTCCCCGGATGTACTGTCATCGCCACACAAGCCACAGGATAGTCTTTGCGACCCACCGCTGCGTGATAGACCGCCGCTGATTGCACTGCGGGGATATTGTCCCGCAACGATCGGCGCTGCTGGGTCAAGTGCGAAATCGTACCACCCACGGTACGTACAGGATAGGGGGCAACGGTAGGCGGATAGAGTGGATCGCCTTCCAGCTCCGTCAAGGCCGCTGGGGTCGGGGCCGTCCGCTCCGTCAGCAACGGCGCGGGGTTCGTCGCGGAGAACGCTGGCAATTCAATCACATTATTGCGGTTCACGTCGCGGGGCGTGACCCAACCCCCGATGTTCCCCAGTTCCAGCCGCTCACCGACGAGCAACCGCATCCCTTCGGAATAGGCCCGCCGCTCCCAGTAACCATCAAAGCCCACTGATGTCGGCGCATTGCCCGTTGGCGTGGGAGTCGCCGTCAGCGCTGCCGCACCCCCACCAGTAATGTCCGTCCCAATCGCCACCCCCGCCGGAACTCGGCCGAGGTTCGCGCCCGTCGCATCATCAAAATACTTCGGTTTCGGCCCCCAGCGATCGTCCGCGCGATACAAGTCATCCACAAACGGCACTTTTTCGGCCTTGTTCCGGAACCGCCCCGCCGCACCCCCAAGCGGCGCGGACATCCGATTTGCCACACCTTGCCAAGCCGACACAGAACGGTTGGTCGTATCAGGGTTGACTGACCGGGTGCGCTCTTCAAGGACGATCGCCACTGGATCACTCGCCAATGCCTGCACCGACCCCGCAGTCGCAGCATCATTCGTCTGCGTGACGGTTGGATTGGTCACATAAGTAGTCGCCCCAGTCTGCGCATGAATCGCTGCATTTCCAGTGCGCTGGGGATTCTTCCCGATGTGCCCCATCGCCACAACGCCCTGAAAATCACCTAAGCCGCGAATGGGGTCAGTCTGATTGGTAATCGACAGCTCCGAGGATTCCGGCTGGAACAAACAAGAGGCTGGCGAACTGATCAAATAGGCGTTGAAATTGCTGCCCGCCAGGAACATATTGCCTTCCGTATGCATCGCGCCGTTCCAGTTAAACTGGGGGCCAGGAAAGACTTCAATGTCATAGCGGAACCAAGCACCCCACTTGTTCCCCCGGTTAATCTGCCGATCCTGCTGAAACTCCAGCGTCACCGTCGCCAGCTTCGGATTATCCGGAATCACCAGCGCATTCACCTGGAAGTTTTTCCGAATGACTGAGGTATTTCCCGTATCTTCAAACCAGCCTTCCTGAGTAAAGCCGCCTTCACTGCCCTGCGCCGCCGTCGAACAGCCCGTCAACTTAGTTTGACTACTCAATGGGCCATTTCGAACGACCCCTTCAGTTGCTTTCTCTTGATCGCTCATGGTGATCAACCGCTGCGGGGCCGTCAAGTTACCCTGAGCCGAAGGCGTTTTGAAGATCACCGAATAGATCACCGTGGCATCTTGGGTGCCATCGCCATTTGTATCCGCTCGGTAGCGCCAAGCGGTATCACCAGAATTAGCCCCACCGAGGCTAACACGGGTCTCATCCGGCAAATTGTAGGGGTCAATTTGATTCCCGCTCCCATCGTCAATGGTGAAGCGCGCCACGCCGTTGGTCGCCCCGTCATTCGCCAGCATCCCGACCAAGTAAGATTCGAACGGCGTACCACCGGGATAGCGTGCGTCTTTACTCGGGTCAAACAGAAATTCCAGCTTCGATCGGGCGCGGTCGATCGCCGGTGTCGCCGCATTGTATACCACCTTCTCCTGGGCGCTGGTGATCACCTGCGTATTGCGATCGAAGGCCCGTAGCGTCATCGCCCCGACGGTCAAAGTCAACACCAGCAACAGCAGCACCGCCGTCGGCAAGACAAACCCGGCCATTGGGGACGAACCCCGGCGATTGGCCACAAAGGCCGATCGCAAGAGCCAATTGATCACCGCGCGATTGAACTGGCGATGAAGCTTCTGGATCTCACGGGCGAGATTTTGGATGGCCTTGGCGATTTTACGGTTTGACATAGCTGCTATTTAAGTCCCAACGGAGACGAGGAAGGCTTGGCCCAGTCAGCAAAAGCACTGACCAGAAACCCACTGACAAAAAATCCAGTTACAAAAATCACTGACAAAACACGCACAGCGCGTCGCACTCAGAAATGATTCAAAAAATGCAATCAACGAACAATCAACTGGCACCCTTTGACCCCTAACGCCCCTCGGAATGACTTCTGAACCGAAGATTCATGAACTTTCCTGAGGGATGTTCCGGTTTTCTACACTAACAGGCTGTAAAGCCGATTAGCCATTCGGTCATCTCAGTATCTTGATGTTACTCACTACCAAGACAGATTAACCGAAAGTTTGAGCAATTCCGCTAAATCAGCACCAGGGACGAAGTAATCCGGGTCGATCTACGGAACCGTTTTCGATATTTTCAGTTTTAGTCGATACAGTGAGGGCTATTCAAATTAATAGGCCCAACCCTATCGAATCTTCAACAGCGAAGATACGGGTAAACCCGATTCATGCGCCGCAATCACCCAAAGACGCGATCGCCACATCATCGAACCGGATTCCCATTGCGCCCAACTGTCAGATGTACTACCCCTAACCTACCCAGAAATCAGGAAATAGATAAAGGGGAAAGCCTTGAATTTTTGATGAATATTTTCTGAATACGAAAAAGTTGTGCCCGTGATCGCCCGAAACTGACCACGATCGCCCCAATTTCACCAAAATCATCGATTTGCACTAATAGGCACCATTGCCTTTAGGGAATAGCACAACACCGATCGTCTTCACGGCAATCAGCACATCCAACCCCAAATGATGATTACTCACATAGAAACTGTCCATCCGCACGCGCTGGGGATAGGGAATATCATTGCGGCCCGAAACTTGCCATAGCCCCGTGATTCCCGGTCGAATGGTCAACACCTGATCAATCGCCGCCCCATAGCGCACCAGTTCCTCCGGCACCAAGGGACGCGGCCCAACCACACTCATGTCCCCCATCAACACATTCCAGAACTGGGGAAACTCATCCAGGCTCGTCACCCGCAAGAACCGCCCGATCGGCGTAATCCGGGGGTCACGCTTGAGCTTAAAGTTTTGGTCAAATTCCTGCTGCAAATTGGGGTCCGCCGCCAACAAATCCGCCAGATGCAAATCCGCATTCGGCACCATCGTCCGGAACTTAATACAGCCAAACCGCCGGAAATTTTTGCCGACGCGGGTCTGGACGAAGAAGACGGGGCCGGGGGAGCTGAGCGCAATCAACGCGGCGATCGTCAGATAAAAGGGCGCAAACACCGTCAACGCCATCAGCGCAAAACCAATGTCAAACAGTCGCTTCACGCGGGGGTGATGCAGGCGACGTAATAATGGTGGTGGCGAGGACGGGCCAAGCGGCCGACGCTTCGCACCACGCCGTAAAGAAGGACTGCTTTCCGCCGTCATGTGACTCCTCAGATCCCCCACAAACAATCCCACACAAAGAAGGTGTTGGGGGGCAGTTTAGCAAACTGTTCCGGATCTTGAACATGGATCTTGTGCCAGATTTTCCGCCATAGGGCGCGATCGCGGCACCGCTCCGACCCGCTCCGACTCAAGCCAACGTCGCTTGATGGGTGGCATAAGCCTGCATTACAAAGTCTTGGTAGCGCTGCCGAAACACTGCACTGGCAAAGCTTTCTGCCTGCGTTCGCACCATTTCTGGGTGAATTTGGGCGCGATGGGTTTCGAAATATTGCACGGCGGCGACGATCGCGGCGACGGTTTGCTGCGGGAATAGCACCCCCGTTGGCCGATCGCGCGATCGCCGCAAATCGCGCACGCTCTCTAGGGTACCCCCACAGCCATAGGCAATCACGGGCGTGCCACAGGCTTGGGCTTCCACGGGGGCAATGCCAAAGTCTTCGTAGGCCGCATAGACAAAGGCTTTCGCTTGGCTCATGTAGGATTCCACCGCCGCGTCGGATTGCCAGCCGAGGACTTGAATGTGGGGTAGGGCCAGCTGCCGCACTTGGGCCAGTTCCGGCCCCGTGCCGATGACAATCAGCGGTAGCCCCAACTGATTAAAAGCCTCGACAATCAGCGGAATCTTTTTGTAGCCCACCAAGCGCGAGACCGTCACATAGTAGTCCTGCTTTTGGGCGACATAGGGGAACCGCTCGATCGCCACGGGGGGATAGATTACCGTGGCCTCCCGGCGGTAGGCCCGCCAGATCCGACGGGCGGTGGTGTGAGAATTGGCAATGAAGTGATCGACCCGGTGGGCCGCCAGGGCATCCCACAGCCGCAATCGATGCAACAGATAGCGCGTCAGCCAACCCGGCAGCCCCCGCCCCGCCCGACTGTTGCCCAGATATTCAAAGGTCATGTCCCAGGCGTAGCGCATCGGCGCATGGCAATAACAAATATGCAGTTGCTCGGCGCGGGTGAGTACGCCTTTGGCCACCGCATGGGAAGAGGACAAAATCACATCATAGGCGCGCAGATCAAGCTGCTCGATCGCCAGCGGCAGGAACGGCAAATATTTCTGCACCCCATTGATTGCACCGGGCCAATGCTGTAAAAACGTGGTGCCGATCGGACGTTGATAGAGATAACTCTGGGGATTGCGCGATTCAAAATCAATCAACGCAAACAGATCGGCCTCAATGAAGCGCAGAATGTCCTGCACCACCAGCTCCGAACCGCCCGTGGCTCGGGGCGTTAGCCATTCATGCACCAGCGCACACTTCATACCGCTCCCTCCAGGTAATGTCCAACCAACCAGCCAACAAAAAAGCCAGGGCGCAATTGCTTCCTGACTTACGATTCAATTCAAATTGTTGTTGTGCTCACACGGATAACCGCTCAACACCGATAAAATCAAGCCCCTAATTCGGCGTTCCCATACGCTGAACCAGAAGACGGAAGGTTGACCTTCCCAAGCTGGGTGAATTGTAACAGAAGAAACAGACATTTCTTTGAGAAAGTTTACGGAAACTGGATAAAATTTGTACGCTGATCGACATAACGCTTGCCCTCACAACTTCAAAATTACGCGTCTTGGGCCTCAATCCAAGCCTTCGCCCGTTGCGGCTTGCCCCAGATCACCGTCTCCTGCTGATAAATCACCATACCCAACTTCGCCCCCTTCGGACGATGGAGATGTTTGCGCTGCGTGTAGACGATCGGGGCTGATTCACTTTCCCGCGCTTGACTAAAGTAAGCCGCTAAATCTGCCGCCAATTGCAAGTCCGCATCACTGGGTTTACTGCCTGCGGCTAAGCGCAGGAGAAGATGACTGCCCGGAATCTGCTGGGTGTGGAACCAGAGGTCATAATCCGTTGCCGTGCGGAAGGTAAGTTGGTCATTTTGGCGATTGTTGCGGCCAATGAGGATTTCATCGCCGCTAGGACTGCGGAAGCGATGCGGCTGGGCTGCCGAGTCGGCATTCGCCGTCGGTCGCTGGTAGGCGGAAGCCTGGACATAACCCGCGCCAACGAGTTCCTCACGAATTTCTTCCAACGTAATCCGATCGGTGGCAGGCTCCCGACCATCCAATTGCGCGATCGCCGTTTGCACCTGCTCAAGATAATCAATTTCGGCCTGCACCGCAGCCCGCAGCGGATCAATCGCGCCCCGCGATCGCTTCAATTTTTGATGTTTTTTATAGAAAACCTGCGCATTTTGGACCGCATTGCGATCGGGACTCAGGGGAATTGTCACGGGTTCCTGACTTTCAAAATCCAACAACACAATTTGCGTCATCCCCGGTTCCCAACAATGCAGATGCGCCATCAACAAATCCGCCTGCTGCTTGATCGCATCCACTTGCGTCGCCGCAACTAGCCGCTCATCGAAGTCCTGACGTTTGCGCTGTAAGCGTTGCAGCAGCCCCTGAAGCCGCTGGGTCAGTTGATGCCGCAGTTCTTGGTTGGTTTGGGCCGTCAGGCGATCGCCATAATATTGGTGCAGCAGCAATTGCAAGGCGATCGTGGGCTTGGGTTCTGCGCCAAGGTTAACCAAACCGTAGCCCCCGTCATCCAACCAATGCGGCTGAAAATCCTGGTGCGCTAGCGCTGTTAGCCAGCGCTGCCAAACTCTAAATAACGCTCGCCATTGCGTTTCCGTCAATTGTTCCGTGGTGGTGCGCGGTGCGATCCCCGCCGCTAGCATCAACGATCGGACCAAGGCCGAACTCAATCCTCGATAGAGCGACAACAGATTTTTTGCCAAATCCCCAGGAATCAGACTGACTTTTGCCTGCCAACTCGTGAAATCCTCACTTAAACTGGGAGTATCCGCAATTAACGCGGGCGGTGGTTCATAATTTGCCCCAGTTTGGATCGTGCGCAATCGTGATTGTCGCTCATTCACCTGATGCGCCGCCGAGACAATCAGCCCCTCTTGATTAACGAGAATGACATTGCTGTACTGACCCATCACTTCAAGATAGATTTGCCCCACGATCGGGTCACCGGGACGTTTGGCAAATCGCAAGGCAACTAACCGCTCCCAAGGAAGCACCATGGCAATCTCCACCAATGCCAGTCCACCCAGTTGATGCCAGATTTGCTGGCTGAAGGTAAAGGTATCCGGCTGTTTCGGCGGCGGCTCAAGCAACGCGATCCCCGCTGCTTGACGATGCCAGGACAGCCCCAGCCACCGCCGCCCCGACAGCCCCCGTAGGGCCAAGCAAATCGTCGTGCGGTCGCGCTGATAAACCTGCTCCAAGCGCGCAGGCACCAGCACCGGCTGCAAATCCGCCACCATAGCCAATAAAGTAGTGAAATCAACAGGTTGCACGATCGCTTCAGCCAAATCAAATCAGTGTAATCAGCATATCCGGTGAGCGTCTCCATCCTCCTCAACGGAGGGCGTATCTACGCAAATTTGGTGATGACTTAACTTCAGTCGATCGGCAATATTATCGAGCTTACGGCCAAGAAAAATGCAAAATTGCGTGCTTGAGAGGATGCTGTCGCCTAGGGGCTATCTCCTCGGGAGAATCGCAAGAATCATCGGATTTTCGTTCTTTGCACCAACGATTCCCGGCGGGTAGAGTGTATGCGGCTATCTGGGCAATTTCGTCAAAATCTAGCCTAATTGTTTGGATTGAATTTGTCGAAGTTCCCCTGCGCTAAATCACTGATTGGGTTCCCAAGAATTTTATCTTCGCCAATGACAATGGTTTGCACTAGCTAAACTTGTGCGTGCTCTAGCATCTTTCATCTTTCTGAACCAGAACCAAATAATGGACATTAAATTAATCAATATCGGCTTTGGCAATATTGTCTCGGCCAATCGCGTCATCGCGATCGTCAGTCCGGAGTCCGCTCCCATCAAGCGCATCATCACTGAAGCGCGCGAACGGGGCGAACTCATCGATGCAACCTATGGTCGCCGCACCCGTGCGGTGATTGTCACAGATTCCGGACATGTGGTGCTATCGGCAATTCAGCCAGAAACGGTAGCCAATCGCTTCGTTGTCAGCAAAGAGAATCTCGCTGATGCATAGCAATCATCTCCTGCAAGCGAAGTTTGAGCCCATTCAGTCACCTGTCTGAAGCTCAACGCAGTCGCCAGCGATCGGTTGCCCTGTGACGCGCAATACCCTGACCCCTGTGCCGTGACCGATCGCAATGTGCCGTAACAATATTTGGTAAGGAATCGGTGCGTGATCGTCCACGATCGCGCACCGATTTTTCTAGGGCACCGCAGACTAGCCTGAATCAGACTAGCCCTACTCAGAGTTGCCCCTACTCAGACCTACCCCTACTCAGACCTACCCTTGTCAGACGCTCCGTTCCGGGGCACTATGAATAGACCAACTACGCGCATGAACTATCGGCCTGCTATGACGATTGCCACCCCGACCAGCCCGACCGCTGGCAAACTGATCGTTCTGACTGGCCCCAGCGGTGCCGGCAAAGGCACCTTGCTCAAAGCCTTGTTAGCAGACCATCCCGAACTCTACGTATCAATCTCCGCGACGACCCGATCGGCCCGCCCCGGCGAAGTCCATGGCCAGCATTACTTTTTCCTTGACCGAGCAGAATTTGACCAGATGGTGAGCGCAGGGAACTTCCTGGAGTGGGCCGAGTTTGCGGGCAACTGCTACGGCACACCCCGTCAGCCCGTGGAAGCGCAAATCAATGCCGGGACGATCGTGATTCTGGAGATTGAACTGGAAGGGGCGCGGCAGGTGCGGGAGAGCTTTCCCGAAGCCTACCGCATCTTCATCCTGCCGCCCTCGTTTGAAGAATTGGAAAGCCGACTGCGCGGACGCGGTACGGAAACCGATGAAGTCGTCGCGAAACGGATGCGCCGCGCTAAAGAAGAAATTGCCGCCGCTGGGGAATTTGATATTCAAATCGTGAATGACGACCTCGATCGCGCCGTCGCCGAACTCGCCACCGTGGTCTTTCCGTTGAACGCGCCGATCGCGCAGCCTGTCTAAGCCAGCTGTGCAAGATATCGACCGAACCACTATCCTGAAAAGAGGTTCAGTAACGGCAGCGGGACTGGATCGATCGTCAACAGGAAGGAGACTTATGGTGCTTTGGCGCGCAGCTCGACGGTGGGCAACTCGGTGGACAATTACAGGACTACTGACACTGCTACTAATTCTGAGCAGTGGCTTTTGGTGTTGGGGGGTGTTACCTGCGCAGGCAGCGAGTTCGATCCAGCCTTACCTCGATCGGGTCATGGGACAGGTGACGGAGTTCACCCTGGAGAACGGGCTGAAGTTCGTGGTGCTGGAGCGCCACCAAGCCCCCGTCGTTTCGTTCATGACCTACGCGGATGTCGGCGGAGCCGATGAACCCGATGGCTACACCGGAATCGCCCATTACCTGGAGCATTTGGCCTTCAAAGGCACCCAGCGAATTGGGACCAAGGACTACGCCAAAGAACAAGTCGTTCTCCAGCGGATTGACACTGTGCAGTCGGCCTTGCAGCAAGCCAATGCAGAAGCGACAAAACTCACTGCGGCACTCCAGCCCGAGCATCCCTCGGTCAAAGCAATTCGCGCCAAAATTGCCACCCTGACCACCCAGGCCGAGCAACTGGAAACCGAAGCCCTACAGTACGTTAACCAAAACGAGTACGGCCAAATTGTGGAGCAAGCCGGGGGATCGGGCCTGAATGCCACAACTTCCAGTGATGCCACCCGCTATTTCTACAGCTTCCCGGCCAATAAGCTGGAACTCTGGATGTCACTGGAGTCCGAGCGCTTTCTCGAACCTGTGTTTCGCGAGTTTTATAAAGAGAAGCAAGTGATTCTCGAAGAGCGCCGAATGCGGACAGAAAACTCCCCGATCGGGCAATTGGTCGAAGCCTTCCTGCGCCAATCCTTTAGCCAGCATCCCTATGGCCGGGCGGTGATCGGCTCCCGCGAAGACATCCAGCGGATTACCAGCGCCGATGTGCAGCAATTTTTCAAGACTTACTACGGCCCGAGCAACCTAACGATCGCGATCGTCGGCGATGTCAATCCCACCCAAGTCAAACAATTGGCCCAAACCTACTTTGGCCGTTTCGCGAAGCAGCCCACACCACCGACCGTCGCCAAGGTCGAGCCCCCGCAGAAAGCGCCCAAGGAAGTGACCTTAAAGCTGCCCAGCCAGCCGATCTACCTGGAGGGCTACCATCGTCCCGCAATCAGTCACCCGGATAGCGTGATTTATGACGCGATCGCCAGTATCTTGAGCGATGGACGCACCTCCCGGCTCTACCAAAAGCTCATTCAGGATAGCAAAGTCGCGCTCAGTGCCGAGAGCTTCAACGGCTTCCCCGGCGATAAGTTTCCGAACTTAATCATGTTCTATGCCCTCACCGCGCCGGGGCGGAACATCGATGAGGTACAGCAGTTGATTCAAGCGGAGATCACCCGTTTGGTGCGAGAACCGGTCACCACGGCCGAACTCGATCGGATCAAAACCAATGCCCGCGCCGGACTCCTGCGATCCCTCGATTCCAACTCCGGCATGGCTGGGGCATTGCTGGAATATGAAAACAAAACCGGGGACTGGCGGAACCTATTCAAACAGATCGATCGCATCGCCGCGATCACCCCCGCCGACATCCAGCGCGTTGCCAAAGCCACCTTCAAACCGGAAAATCGGACGATCGGACGCATCCTCCCGCAATAAGCAAATCCCCCCATAAACCAACCCCCGCGAAGGGTGCGTTTCTCGCAACGTGAAAACGCACCACCCACCCAGGCAAAACAACCAGCAAGTCGAGTTCGGAGCAATCATAAATGGCCACAAATCCCAGCCCCCAACCCCAGCGTTGGGTCAAAATCATCACCGTCACCCTTACCCTCCTGCTGATCCCCCTCCTCCTCTTCGGGCTATCAATGCAGCCCGCCAGCGGCGACAGCGGCCAACCCAAACACTACACCGAACTGCGCTTCCCCCCCCTACCGCAAATCCAACTGCCCCCATACGAACGGCTCAAACTCGGCAACGGCATGGTCGTCTTCCTCATGCCCGATCGGGAATTGCCCCTCGTCAGCGGTAGCCTGATGATTCGCACGGGCGATCGGCTCGAACCCGCTGCTAAGGTGGGACTCGCCGATCTGATGGCCACTGTCATGCGCGCTGGGGGCACCAACGTTCACCCCGCCGCCCAGCTCAACGAAATCCTCGAACAGAAAGCCGCCTCGATCGAAACTGGCATGGCCGTAAATTCCGGCAGTGCTGGGTTCAGTGCCCTGAGTGAAGACTTGCCGCAGGTGTTGGATTTACTCGCGGAAGTGCTGCAACAACCCGCCTTCCCGGAAGATAAGCTGAATCTTGCTAAACTTCAACTGCAAGGCGGTATCGATCGGCGCAACGACGACCCCGGCGACATCATGGGTCGTGAATTCCGCAAACTGATCTACGGCAGCACCAGCCCCTATGCACGCACCGAGGAATACGCCACCATCCAAGCCGTGAGCCGCCAGGATTTGCAGGACTTTTACCAAACCTGGTATCGCCCGGAGAACATGATTCTCGGCATTGTCGGTGACTTTGACGCGAAGGCCCTGAAGCAGCAGATTGCCGATCGCTTCGGCCAATGGCGACCCACGACCGCCGCTCCCAAAGCACCCGCCCTGCCCACCGTCACCCAACAAAGCCCCAACGGCGTTTACTTCGTCAACCAGCCCCAACTCAACCAAAGCTCCATCCGCATCGGTCATCTCGGCGGACTTGTCGGTAGCCCGGATTATCCGGCGCTTTCGGTGATGAATGAAGTCCTGAGTAGCTTTGGGGGAAGGCTGTTTAATGAAATTCGATCGCGCCAGGGTCTCGCCTACTCGGTCTATGCCGCTTGGAGTCCCCAGTTCGACTTTCCGGGTCTGTTCGTTGCGGGCGGTGAAACCCGATCGGAAGCGACGGTGCCCTTTATCCAGTCCCTAAAGCGGGAAATCGATCGCATTCGCAACGAACCGATCAGCACCAAGGAACTACAAGCCGCCAAAGATGCCGTGCTGAACTCCTTCATCTTCAACTTTGAAGACCCTGCCCAAACCCTCTCGCGCCTAATGCGCTATGAATATTTTGGCTTCCCCGCCGACTTTATTTTCAAATACCAAAAAGGCATTGAACAAACGACGGTGAAAGATATCCAGCGCGTTGCCAAGGAGTATCTGAAACCTGAAAAGCTCGTAACGATCGTCGTTGGCAACAGCACCGAAATCAAACCGCCGCTTAGCGATCTCGGTAAAGTCACCCCTGTTGACGTAACGATCACAAAGCCCGCCGCTACCCCCAAACCCAAACCCTAAACACCCATGGAAGGCAAAATCGGGATTCTCCAGGGCGACATCACCCAACTGGCTGTTGACGCGATCGTCAATGCCGCTAATTCATCACTCCTGGGCGGCGGCGGCGTTGATGGTGCCATTCACCGCGACGCTGGGCCAGAGCTGATGCAGGAATGTCGCCGACTCCAAGGCTGCAAAACTGGCCAAGCCAAAATCACCCAAGGCTATCGTCTCCCCGCCCGCCATATCATCCACACCGTCGGCCCCGTCTGGCAAGGCGGCAGCGCCGATGAAGCCGAATTACTCGCCTCCTGCTACCGCGCAAGTCTCAAACTTGCGGTCAAACATCAGCTTCAAACCATTGCATTCCCCGCGATTAGCTGTGGTATCTACGGCTATCCCGTTGAGCAAGCCGCGATCGTCGCGGTGCGCACCGTAGCGGATTTTTTGGAACAGGATGGCAGCGCGATCGCGGGTGTAAGTTTTGTTTGTTTCAGTGATGAAATCTATGATGCCTATCTGGAAGCCTTCGGCATGATCTAATACAATCACCCTATGAATCCCATTGATTATTTACGAATTAGCTTAATCGATCGCTGCAATTTTCGTTGCACCTACTGTATGCCAGAAGGTACAGATTTGCAGTATGTTTTGCAGCAGGATTTTTTAACGCGATCGGAGTTACTCAGCTTATTGCGTGAAGTTTTTATCCCAGTGGGATTTAGCCGATTTCGTCTGACAGGCGGCGAACCCCTCGTGCATCCCGAAGTCGTGGAAATTGTCGGCGCGATCGCGGCATTACCCGAAACCGTAGATTTATCCATGACCACCAACGGCTTTTTACTCGAAAAGTTGGCCCAAGATCTCTACAACAATGGCCTGCGGAGAATCAATATCAGCCTCGACTCCCTCGAACCCAGTATTTTTGATCAGATCATTGGCAACCAGGGCCGATCGCGCTGGCAACAGGTCTGGAATGGCATCCAGAAAGCGCACCAAGTTGGCTTCAGTCCGCTCAAATTAAACGTAGTTGTGATTCCTGGCGTGAATGAGCATGAAGTTGTTGATTTAGCCGCCCTGAGCATCGATCGCGAATGGCATATCCGGTTTATTGAATTTATGCCGATCGGCAATGAAAATTTATTTCGCCATCACGGCTGGATTGCCTCGGAATCAATTCGCGAACAAATTCGACAACGCTGGAATCTCGAAGCAAGTACAGTTTTAGGTAACGGCCCTGCGGATATTTTTCAAATCGCTAACGCCAAAGGCACCATCGGATTCATCAGTCAAATGTCCGAATGTTTTTGCGATCGTTGCAACCGACTCCGGTTATCAGCCGATGGTTGGCTGCGGCCTTGTTTATTAAATGAAACCGGGCAAATTGATCTGCGCTCCCAACTCCGATCGGGCGTTCCTTTAAGTGAACTCCGCGCGCAAGTGGCGGCACTACTCGCCGCCAAACCGGAGATTAATTATAAAATGCGCGAATCTGGCACCACTGGAATGTACGCCCGCACGATGTCGCAAATTGGGGGATAACTCAAATTGGGGGGATAAATTGATCCACTACTGCATGATAAATTGTGCAATCCGATCGCGGCTCTGATCAGCATTCATCGAGAAAATATTCGCGTGACTAGCATTTGCGATCGGGAAAAACTGTTTCGGTTCCGCTGCGGCCTTGAACAACGCCTCGCCATCGGCATAGGGAATATAATCATCCAATGTCCCATGCATAATCAGCTTTGGGCATTTCAGCGTTTTCACTTTGGTTAAAGACGAAGCCTCCGCCACTTTAAATTTTGCCATTGCTTCAGCCCGGGCGATCGCCCGTTGTCGCCATGCCGCTGGCAACCATGACGACTGCCGTGCGATCGTCTGGGCCAAATCCGCAAACCCCGCCATCGTAATCACCCCCTTCACCCGAGGATCAGCCGCCCCCGCGATCGCCACCGTTGCCCCCGCCGAAACCCCCAAAAGCGTGACATAATTGGCCGAACCATCCTGCCGCTGCGTCAAATAATCGATCGCCCCCGCAACATCCTTCCCCTCATGAAAGCCATAGGTAAAAAATTCACCCTCACTCTGCCCATGCTCTCGCAAATCCAGCACCAGTAAATTGATCCCCTGCTGCTGCAACGGCAACACAAAAGGCAGTACATCCTCCCGCGTTCCGCCTAACCCATGTAAGACAATCAGCGTTCGATTCGACTGCGAACCAGGATTACGCGGCGGCGCACCAATAAACCAACCCGCGATCGTCAATCCATCCCGACTGGGAAACCGTACCACCTCTGACTGCACCGCCGATTGCTGCAAAATTGCGGGCCGATCGGGCACAGGCCGATTAGCATGGCTCAGCAACATATAGGGCAAATTATTGTCCAGCCCCGCCGCTGCCAAAACTGGCACCCCAACTAACCCCAAAACTCGCCCCCACGATCGCCGCATTCCATTCTCCCGATAAATTAGCCAAGCCACATCGCCCAAGAGATTCATTTTGGATAGTTCTACGAGATATACAGCCAGATAGATGTCAATTCCTGAAGAAGTTACGACCGCTGCAAACCCGATCGATAACCTGAGCCTAACGCCGCAATAACCAATTGCAAAGATCGATCCAGACTGGATCAATCGCGAAGGGGACAGGCCACAGCTTATACTGGTAAAGATTTATTTTCTCTACTTGGTGGTCTTCTCCTTGGGCGTTGAACTGCGAAGCTACGTTTATATCGATCGTCTGCAATCGCAGCATGCCGCCTACTTGGGCACCGAGTCCCAGGGCTTTCTGCCATTGCCGGGGGACTGTTCCCTGTGGGTCGAGATTTCACCGGGAATTGAGATTAACCAGATGATGGACATCGCGCTCAAGGCGGCGGTTGTCCGTCCCGGAGTCCAAATCGTCGAACGGCTCTACGGCCTGATGGAGATCCACGCGAGCAGCCAAGGCGAAGTCAAAGCCTCCGGGCGAGCGATTCTCGATTACATCAGCGCGACGGAGCGGGATGCCTACAAGCCCCGCATCGTCTCCAGTCAGATTATTCGCAACATCGATGCCCACCATACCCAGCTCATCAACCGATCGCGCCGGGGCAACATGATTTTGGCGGGTCAGACATTGTACGTCCTTGAAGTCGAACCCGCTGCCTACGCGGCATTAGCCGCGAATGAAGCCGAAAAGTCCGCAAATATCAACATTCTGCAAATCTCTGCCGTGGGCGCATTTGGGCGGCTGTATCTGGGCGGTGCGGAGCGCGACATTAAAGCCGCCGAACAGGGGATTCTTGCCGCACTGGAAAGCCTACCGGGACGCGACTTTGGCGGGTCGCCGCGCAAAGAATAATGGGAGCGGTGCTAGAGCATATCCGCTGGTTGCGTCAGGGACAGGCTTCCTGGCAAGAATGGCGATCGTTGCAAACGACATTCCCTGATCTCACAGGCAGCATTCTGCGGGGGGAACGGTTCCATGGCATGGACTTGCGGGATATGGTGCTAAATGGCGCTTGCATTGATTTTGCGGATTTTTGGCAGGCGGATTTGCGCGGGGCGACATTGATCGATGTGAGTGGGCGGGGGACGAACTTTGCCCAGGCGGATTTGCGCGGGACGAATTTGATTGGGTCGGACTTACGGGAGGCGGACTTTAGCGGGGCGCAGTTCGATGGGGCGACCAATCTCATCGGAACCCAGCTCGGTCGGGCGAATCTGCAAGCGATCGATCTCAGTGATGGGCAACTGCATCGGGCCTGTTTGGCTGGCGCGAACTTAATGGATACGATGCTGATTGAGGCGGGGTTAAGCAGCGCCATTTTGAATGAAATGGAAGGGCAAGGATTGCAGGGGTATCGGGCGGATTTTCGGCAGGCCAAGTTGTTGCGATCGCACCTCGTCAAAGCCGATTTACGACGAGCGAACTTTGCGGGCGCGGACTTGGCCGAAACAGACTTAAGTTGGGCCAATTTGACACAAGCAAATTTTGCCGGAGCCAATCTTCAGCAGACCAATCTGCGCGGAGCCGAGATTACTGGGGCCAATTTCACCGGAGCCAATTTACGCGGGGCGAATTTGCGGGATGTGGGGTTTAGCGTGGAACAACGGCGATCGATGCGCGATCGGTAGATTGGGTGAAACAGCGTGAAACCTAACATTGACATCAATTAACAGCATTCGCCATAACTCAAAATCCTGACCGTCAAAGACAATCAGGATCTTAAAAGATATTTGGTGGCGGGGCATGGATTTGAACCATGGACCTTCGGGTTATGAGCCCGACGAGCTACCAGACTGCTCTACCCCGCGTCGCTTCTGCGCTTTAGGTTTGTTTCCGTTGCGCTTAGCTACTATAACCAGAAAGTATCAGAGATTGCAAATTTATTTTTGGGCATCGTGCGGAACCCCCGTTTTCGGTTCTGAAGATTAGACTAGGTGAAAGCAGTGGATCGGCGATTGTGCCCACTGCCTTCACCTGCTGTCTGTTTGCACCGGGTTCTATGCAGATCTTAATCATTGAAGACGAGGCGGAAATCGCCCAACTCATCCAGCTCTATCTCGAAAGAGAAGGCTTCAGCTGTCGCCATTGCCGCGATGGGGTTTCGGCCTTGCAAGTCTTCCAAGAGCAACAACCGGACTTAATCATTCTCGATCTGATGATCCCCGGCATCGATGGCCTCGAAGTCTGCGCCCGGATTCGCCAAAAACCGGGGGCTAAGGATCCCTACATCATGATGGTGACCGCGAAAGGCGAAGAGATCGATCGGATCATTGGTCTCTCCACCGGAGCCGATGACTATATGGTCAAACCCTTCAGCCCCAAGGAACTGGTCGCGCGCGTCCGGGCCTTGCTGCGCCGATCGATGCGCCAAGGCGGCCAAAGCCAGGTGTATCAAACCGCCAGCTTCACCGTCGATGTCGATCAACGATCGGCCCAGCGCCACTTAGAACCCAACCCGCCCCAAAGCCTCGATCTCACGACCTTAGAATTTGACCTACTCTCGACTTTCTTGAGCTATCCGGGGCGCGTCTGGAATCGATCGCAACTGATTGATAAACTGTGGGGCAGCGACTTTTTTGGCGATGAGCGGGTCGTCGATACCCACATTGCCCGCCTGCGCAAGAAAATTGAACCCGACCCGGCTAACCCCACCTTCGTCAAAACCGTCATCGGCGTGGGCTATAAGTTCGAAGACACGGCTGCTTAGACGGCGGATTAGACACAAGCCCATGCGCCAGATTGACTTGAAAACGCGACTGTTTTTGTCCCACATGATCGTCATGACCGTGGGCATCGCGACCCTATTGGCCGTGGGAAAATTTTATTCGCCGCGACTGTTTGTGGAGCATCTGCAACGGCTGGAGATCAGTGGGATGAATCTGGTCTTAGTCAAGCGACAGTTGGTGGATGGATTTGAATCGGCCTGGAGTCGCGGGGCCTTCTGGTCAATGATTATCGGCGGCTCTCTGGCGGGCTTCCTCAGCTATCTGGTATCCAAACGGATCATGCAACCGCTGAACCAGATGCAGAAGATCACCCGCAAGTTCGCAGCGGGCAACTGGTCAGAACGGATGCCCGCGAACGAAATTCCGGAGTTGAACCGATTGGCCGACAGCTTTAACCGCATGGCCTTTGCCCTGGAAGATGTCGAACAGCGGCGGCGGGAACTGGTGAGTGACCTGACCCATGAACTGCGAACACCGCTCACCGTGGTCGAAGGCTACTTAGAAGGATTAGCCGACGGGACGATCGCCGCCACCCCCGAAATCTACAGTAACCTGGGCCGCGAAACCAGTCGGCTCAAGCGGCTCGTCAATGACCTACAGGAACTCTCCAAAGCCGAAGCCGGCTATCTGCCGATTCAAGCGAAACCGATCGATGTTTATCCGCTGATGAATGGCCTTGTGCAGCGGTTCGGCGATCAGTTGCTGGATAGTTCGACCTTACTCAAGCTGGACTGCCCGGAAAGCCTGCCCCTCGTAATGGCCGATGTGGAACGGGTCGAGCAGATTTTGGTAAACCTCATCGGCAATGCCCTGCGCTACACACCCACAGGCTACGTGTTGCTCAAAGCCTGGGTGGACGAATCGAAGCAGTTTCTCTGGATCGGGGTGAAGGATACGGGGCAAGGAATTGCCGAGGAAGACTTACCCCACGTGTTTGAGCGATTTTGGCGATCGGACCGATCGCGCGATCGCCATTCCGGCGGCACGGGGATCGGACTGGCGATTTCCCGGCGGTTAGTCGAACTGCAAAAGGGGACAATTCAAGTCGAAAGCGAGCTGGGACGGGGCAGTTTTTTCCAGTTCTCGCTGCCGATCGCCCGTAAGAGCTTGGGTCTGAGCGCGACTAAGGTGTTGGCTCCCGGCTCGATCGCCCCGGAAGATGAGATGGTGTAACCGCAATGATTCGTCTCTTACTTGTCGATGACCAAATGCTGATCCGGCGCGGCCTCAAAGCACTGCTCAAACCGGAACCGGAGTTGGAAATTCTCGGAGAAGCGGGCAATGGTCAGGAAGCCCTGGCTTGGCTGGGATCGGCCGATCGATTACCCGATGTCATCTTAATGGACATCAGAATGCCCGAGATGGACGGCGTTGCTGCCACCCAGGCAATCAGCGACGCATTCCCCACAATCAAAATCCTGATTCTGACGACCTTTGACGATCGGGAATACGTCACCCAAGCACTGCAAAACGGCGCATCCGGCTACCTGCTCAAAGACACCCCCGCCGAAGAACTGATCCAAGCGATTCAGCTCGTCCAGAAAGGCTACACCCAGCTGGCCCCCGGCCTGGCCCAAAAACTGCTAACCCAGCAAGCCGCTCCGTCCCTCCCCAAACTGCCTGAACTCACGCCTCGCGAACAGGAGATTCTTCAGCTCATTGCCCAAGGTGCCAGCAATCGCGAAATCGCCCAGCAGCTCTACATCGCCGAAAAAACCGTCAAAAATCACATTACCAGTCTGCTGAGTCGCTTGGGCCTGCGCGATCGCACCCAAGCCGCCGTCTGGCTGCACCAGCAGTCTCGCTAGCACCAAATGCAGCCACTGTGCAAAGAATCAATGAATCCCGTTTAGGGAATCAAAGAATTAGGTCAAAAGTTGGCCCGTGACTTGATAAAATAAGCCGGACAGTGAACTTGTATGAAAACAACTATATTGTCATCGTAGAATTACGAACATCCTGTAATGCAAGAGAGGGTACTGTATTGTCTCGTCGCTATTTCTTTACGTCGGAGTCGGTGACTGAAGGGCATCCGGACAAGGTGTGTGATCAGATTTCGGATACGATTTTGGATGCGGTGCTGGCCCAAGATCCGAAGAGCCGCGTTGCGGCGGAAGTGGTGGTCAATACAGGTTTGGTGTTGTTGACCGGGGAAATCACGACCCACGCGCAGATCGACTTCATTGATTTGGCGCGTCGCAAGATTGCGGAAATCGGCTACACGATGCAGGATAACGGCTTCTCCGCTGATAGCTGTGCGGTTTTGGTGGCTTTGGATAAGCAGTCGCCGGACATTGCTCAAGGTGTGGATGCTGCCCAGGAAGCCCGTGAACAAATGAGTTCGGAAGAACTGGACAAGATCGGTGCAGGCGACCAAGGGATTATGTTTGGATTTGCTTGTAACGAAACGCCGGAATTGATGCCGTTGCCGATCAGCTTGGCCAACCGGATTTCCCGCAAATTAGCGGCGGTGCGCAAGACGGGTCAAGTGAAGAAGCTGCGCCCCGATGGTAAAACCCAGGTGACGGTGCTGTACGAAAACGACAAGCCTGTGGGGATCGATACGATCTTGATTTCGACGCAGCATGATGCGGATGCGGATCAAGAACAGCTCAAGCAAGAACTGTGGAAAAACGTCGTGGAGCCTTGCTTCGCGGACATCGCCCTGAAGCCGGATGCCAACACCAAATTCCTGTTCAACCCGACGGGTAAATTTGTCATCGGTGGACCGCAGGGTGATGCGGGTCTGACCGGGCGGAAAATCATCGTCGATACCTACGGCGGTTACTCCCGTCACGGCGGCGGTGCATTCTCCGGCAAGGATCCCACAAAAGTTGACCGATCGGCGGCTTATGCAGCGCGTCACGTGGCGAAGAATATCGTTGCGGCGGGCTTGGCGGATAAGTGCGAAGTGCAGTTGAGCTACGCGATCGGCGTGGCGCGGCCTTGCAGCTTGTTGGTGGAAACCTTTGGCACTGGGAAAATCGCGGAAGATGCGTTAACTGAGTTGGTGAACCAGCACTTTGAATTGCGTCCTGCTGGGATTATCCAGAACTTTGGTCTGCGGACTTTGCCGAGCGATCGGGGTGGTCGATTCTACCAAGATGTGGCGGCTTATGGTCACTTCGGTCGGACGGATTTGGAATTGCCTTGGGAAGCGTTGGATAAGGTTGATGCGCTGAAGAGTGCAGCAGCGAGTGCAGCGGCGGTTTAATTTAGAGTTGTAAACTCTGGATTGGGAAGCGGAGTCATCTGGCTCCGCTTTTTTATGGCGTAGACTATGATGAGTGTGTAGGCGATCCTCCCACTTTGGAGCCGTGATCATGACCCCACAGTTGCAGCAAATCTATCGCGACCTTAATGCGATCACACCGATCGAGCGTTGGCAGGTCGTTGAATATCTGATCACGCAACTCAAAGGATCAGCCGAGGCGCAAGAAACGCTTTCCACAGTCATGACAATGCCCCAGCCGGAGTTGTCGCCACAAGCGGTTTTCGCGGCCACTTGTGGGAGTTGGGGGAATCGGAGCCTGGATGAAATTGATGCCCAGTTAGCGTCACAGCGCCAATTCGACTGGGGCGAATAGACGATTCATATGAAGTATTTGTTCGATAGCAATGTTTTGATCTATCACCTCAATGGTCAACTCAACCAACGCGGTGGAGACTTAATCGCCGAGGGGCTGGCCGGATTCGGAGCTTATTCTGTGATCACCAAAATCGAATTGTTGGGATTTAATCAAAATCCAGTGCAAGAAAGCCAAGCCAGATTGCTACTTTCTAGGCTCCAAGAGTTCCCATTGAGCACCACGATTGCTGAGGAAACGATACGAATTAGGAAATTGCACCGAATTAAACTGCCGGATGCGGTGATTGCTGCCACTGCAATAGCTCACCAATTGACAATCATTACTCGTAATACCAGCGACTTCACCGCGATCATAGGACTTAACCACATCAATCCGTTTGCCTAATGGTCGATCGGGGTGGTCGGTTCTAGCAAGATGTGGCAGCCTATGGTCAGATTGATTTGTCTGCACGATCGTGGTTTTTGAATTCGATCGGTTTATGCGATAATTCCGGTGATGCGTTTTCGCGTTGCGAGAAACACATCCTACGATTATTTTAATTAATCAATGAAACAACACCGAACCAATGATCAAAGCCGCAATGTTCCTCGCGGAGTACGACTGATTTCTCAGGTGGGGGTGGTAGGCGGGATGATCGCACTGATGATTTCGATCGTATTCGCATTGATTATTAATCATATATGGCGATATCAAATCGAGAATGTCGGTGCGCGTGCACTTTTGGCTTTCAGTATGATATTTATTGTTATTAGTTTTGTTGTTGGTTTTACGGGCTTATTGACGATTTTATCCAGTTTCAGTCTCAGAAAGATGAAACGATCGGGCTTTTGGTTGGCTTATTTTCTGATTGTTGCATGGTTATTAATCGGCGGTGTGATGCTGCTAGTATCCATTTTATCAATATCAGGGGGCCGCTTTATCTTTGGCCTCATTACGGCTGTAATTAGTGTTGCGATTATGGGTGTGGCGATCGCGGCTGGGGTTGATTTGTATCGAGTCCGTAGCCATTTTGCGAAATCGCCTAATTGAGGGGTTGAATCGATCGCGCCTGCATACACGATCCGGCAAGGTCAGAGCCTGGATGAAATCGAATGCCCAGTTAGCGACACAGCGCAAATTTGATTGGGGCGAATAGATGATTAAGTGGGCGGTTCTGCCAAGATGTGGCAGTCTATGGTCACTTTGAGAGGTCGGATTTGGAATTGCCTTGGGAGCAGACGGATAGGCGGATGCATTGAAGGCAGCGGCAGTGAGCCTATTGACGGCTGTGTAATTTAGAGTTGCAGATTCTGAAACAGAAAGCGGAGTCATTTGGCTCCGCTTTTTGCTGCACAGGATGTGTTTCTGAGAATGCAAAACGCATCGTGCAGATGTTGAAAATTAACTTGCTTCTTCCTCACTAAGAAGATTGTGAATTATCCTTACAAAAGGCGTAAAGAGATCAATACTCTCCCGCGCACGAGTGATATGGGCACCACGCAATCCATCCGTAGAAGTGCACTTGTATACGGGCAATCCAGCTTCTAATGAATAGGGTATTAAACTATGAAGGTTTGGAATCTGACCAATACAATAGTCACTATTTGGGCGAACAACGACTTGCCCAAGTGGTTTCAGTTTGTTGACAATATTATTTTTCACGGCTTCTTCCACACGGTTTCCGAAGATTTGCCAACCCTGTGTCATTCCAGCCTCGTTGTTTCGCATGTTATGCTGCTGTGTAACATACCCAAGAAATTTAGGCTTGCCTTGAGGAATTGATAAATCGGTTCCGACCCAAGCTGTATTACACTGATCCCATTCTTTTTGCCAAAGCTCAAGTTTATTTCCCAAGTTCTCCGTGCCACGGATCGAGAAAAGATCAGGTGATATGGGCACTATCATATAGTCAGTTCCGCCTAGAACTGAGCGATTTAAAGCACCAAGATTTGGGCCAAGGTCAATAAATATTATGTCGGCCTCCGCTTTTTCAGCAACATTTTGAATAGCTCTAAATATGGCTGATTGTGCTCTTAAGTCAGCTTCACTTCCACCCTTTGCACTATTCCAAGTATCACCAAGGCGGTCTTCAAATGTACTAAGATGCAAATCTCCAGGAAGTAAAAATAAGTTCTCACTAATCTCTGCAGCTTTTCTGTTGCGAATGTCGCCGATTGTTCGTGCAACTGGTTCAATTAATCGGTATATACTATTGGGCACCTCGATTAATAGATTTCTAGTTAATCCAAATCTCAAATGAGATAGATTTTATAACCATATGGCGATTGCTGTGCAATATTTGTGAACAATAT